>CAZBOU010000009.1:44344-68894 GCA_964493625.1 uncultured Caldisericota bacterium | reverse complement strand
GATAATCCACCATATCGGACCAGCCAATTTGCCATTTTCGGGTGCCGTAACGGGTTCCTTTTGCTTGGAAAGTTAACGCCGTGTTGGGGTTGTACAAACGGTGATTGGGGTTGATAATGTAGGGCCCTTGAGTATTGTTATCAGACATTGGGTCCACCATATAAAGCCTATCACCATGTAAAGCATGAGATTTTGTTCGACAGCTGCCGGGAATATAATAACGGCTAGCAGGATCGGTATAGGCGTTGTATCGGCAATCATGGAATCGACCATCGGGATCAAACCACAATTGACCGGCTGAGTCCAATACTACATACCAGCGGTCATATTCTTGAGAATTACCGCCATCAGGTACAACTGTTAAATAGACATCAGTCCATGCAACAGGTACTACATCCGTTTCATTAATAACGGCAGGTACATTGATCGAATGATCGCCACGTGCCTGAAATGCGTTCGGCATGGGATAATCGTCACGACCCCAAACAGGAATATTTTCATTTTGCTGCCATGGAAACATTCGAGCCGGGTAAAGTGGCAAACCATCACGATCAAAACCAACTTTAACAAAACGGTTTGCGATAAACGTTGCAGGCCTGTTGCCTGTTGCCGCTTCAACAGTTGTGGATACCGAATGAGGTACTGCAAGAGTTGTAAGCAGTAGTGCCAGCACAATAACGTAGGACATCAATTTTCTCATAGTAGATCCCTCCTACTCTCAACAAAGTCACAATAATAGGAACCAAACATTACGATCATAACATAACAATTCATTAATAGTTTACTGTTTCTCCACATAATTTTTTAATCATGATAAGAAAAACACCGACAGTTATCAAGATGCAATTCTTTTTTTTTCTAAAACTTCTTCTGGAATAAAAAATGAATTCCCTTGTATCAAGAAGGTTTGCGCATTAAAACTTGGGGGAATTCGAAAGAGGAAAAAACCTGAAAGAATTTCTTTTGGTTCAATGTTCCCAAATGGATCCATAGAAATTGTTGCATCAAAATTCAATCGATCACCATCGGAAGAATATAAATGTGGTTGATCCAGTTGAGAAATATAGAAAAACTCTTCACCACTATCGTTGTATACTTCAAAATGAACTTTCAAGAAGAACTCCCCTTGAGCCGGTTTTATAACAAGGTTCTGTGGGGTGGTTACGGTAGAAACTTCTTCAAAAGTGATTTGAGAATACTGAATTGGATTTTGAAAAGTGGTAACCATTTTTTTATCTGTAGAAAACATTGGAGTCAATTGGATAGCAAAGCAAACTATAACAACGGATAGTAGCAAGGCAATGCTACATTTCCAAAGCAATGATATTTTTCTAGAATTGCCCAGTAAAACAAGTCCAAGCGGTGGTATCAGTAAATTGGTTACGAGAAGGAACCAATTCTCTTCATACCAATATTGCTTGTTTTCATTGTTCATCGTTACTCTCCCAATGCTTCATGGATAAACTATACCGTAACTCTTTTTTTTTATTTGACAAGAGGACACTGTTTTTTTAGTCTATGAGAATGTATAACAAAAATGAAACGAGTCTAAAATCGATATTGCTAGTAGGTTTGTGTTTTTCTCTTTTTTTCACTTTGGGTTTAGAGCTTTTTCCCTATCCTCATCAATATCACTACCAAAACGTTCCCTCCCATGTCTCTTTTCAAGATACAATTGTTGTAACCCATGAACAAGAAGGCGTTCGGGTAGAAACAAGAACGTTCCCCATGACAGTCAAAGATTTTATCATGTCCCAACCTATCAAACTCCCTTTGGAGTACCGATTGAACCTTTCTGATAATCATCTGCTCAAGGATCAAGATTGCATCAAAATTACCAAAATTGAATACAAAGAATATAGTCTTCAGGAAAAAATTCCTTTTCAAATTGTTCACAAAGAAATTGACCAAATGCACAATGGACTGATTGCAGTATGGGTACCTGGAGAAGACGGATTGAAAGAGGTAACATACAAAGAAAAATACGAAGATGGTGTTTTGGTTTCTACCCGAATTCTCTCACAGAATATCCTAGTAAATCCTATTACAGAAATTATTGGTCATGGTACTTGCATATTCAATGGTCCCTACAAAAAAAAGATAAGGGTTTTAGCTAGTAGTTATAACCCCACCGTAGAACAATGCGATGGCGATCCCTTTACAGGAGCTACCGGAAGAGTCCGTTTTGGCATGATTGCAGTGGATCCTACAGTCATTCCGCTTTGGACCAAACTGTATGTAGAAGGGTACGGGTATGGGTATGCTGGAGACACCGGTGGTCTTATCAAAGGAAATCGCATTGACTGTTTTTTATGGAGAAAACTGGAGAACGATAATTGGAGAGGTGGATACATTACTATTTACATATTGGAGTAAAAGTGATGTATAATACAAGTCGAGACAGTTCAAAAGTTAAATTTTAATCACGGAGGATTCATTGTGTTGTATTCAAAAATGTATCTAACTACTCTTAAAGAAATACCCCAGGACGCAGAAGTTCCTAGTCATCAGTTAATGGTTCGATCTGGAATGATCAAAAAGATTTCTGCAGGTGTGTATACATGGCTTCCTTTGGGATTAAGAGTTTTGGAAAAAATTAAGAGGATTATTCGAGAAGAATTACAAAAAAAGAACTGTAGCGAGTTGATGCTACCTATTTTGCTTCCTGCAAAACCTTGGAAACAAACTGGTCGGTGGGACGAGTATGGGCAAGAAATGTTTAAACTGCAGGACAGAGGGAACCGAGAGTTTTGCCTAGGCCCAACCCACGAAGAAATTGTTACAGAAACTGTTAAAAATACAATCAGATCCTATCGAGATCTACCCCAATTTGTCTATCAAATTCAAACTAAATTCCGTGATGAGCCCAGACCAAGATTTGGGGTCATTCGATGCAAGGAATTCATCATGAAAGACTTGTACAGTTTCCATTGTGACGAAGAATGCCTGCACAATGGATATACCGCTATATCGGAGGCATATCACGCCATTTTCCATCGCTGTGGTCTTTCTTTTTTCCCCGTAGATGCAGACAACGGAACTATTGGTGGTTCTTTCTCCCATGAATACATATCTGAATCGTCCGTAGGAGAAACCGAGTTTGTTCTCTGTGATTCATGCAAATACAGTGCTACCATAGAAGTTTCTCCTTCTGTAAAACCCGAAAAAAAACCTTCAGAACCCCTATTGAATCTTGAAGAAGTCTCTACCCCTACGGTAAAAACAATTGAAGAAGTAGCGTCTTTCTTCAAAATATCTCCGGACAAAATACTCAAAACTGTTCTATATAAAGATGAAAACAACCAACACTATCTCGTGGTTGTCCGTGGTTCTGATGAAGTCAACGAAACAAAACTGAAACGCATCGTCAAAAAAGACCTTGTTCTATGCACACAATCTTCCTTACCAACAGGATATTTAGGCCCTATTAAACCCACTTCGATGGCAGTCATTGCAGATACCTATGCTATCCGTATAACAAACGGGGTTTGTGGTGCAATGAAAGAGAACACTCACCTCAAAAATGTTTCTTACGATCGTGATTGGACAGCCGATACTATTGGTGACATACGATCTGTACGTCAAGGAGATCCTTGCCCCAAATGCAACCAACCCATAACCGTTAAACATGGAATGGAAATTGGCCATACTTTTGTTCTCAATGACCGCTATTCAAAACCCCTCGAAGCAATGTTCACTGATCCATCAGGAGCAACAAAGACTATTTTAATGGGTTGCTACGGAATTGGAGTCACCCGCTTGGTAGCGGCTATCATTGAACAATACCACGACGAAAAAGGAATTCAATGGCCAGCCTCCGTAACTCCATTTCACGCGGAGGTTATGGTACTCAATCCAAACGATTCCGAGACTATTCAATTCGCTCATTCCATTGAAAAAGAGCTTGAAAAACATGGGTATGAAGTATTGCTTGATGATCGAGACATCAGTCCAGGGATTAAATTTAAAGATGCTGAATTGATCGGCATTCCACACCAAATTGTTGTAGGTAGAGGTTTCAAAGATGGAACCGTAGAATACCAAAACCGCCATGATGGGGAAAAAAAGAATATCAGTCTTGGAGAAATATCCTCGTACGTTATTGAAAGATTAAAGGAAGAATTGCATGACATCTGCAACAGCTTTAATACCAGCTTACAATGAAGAGATAACAATTGCGAATGTAGTACGAGCATGCAGACACTGCCCGTACATTGATGAAGTTATTGTAATTGATGATGGTTCTGTAGACAAAACCGCAGCTGTTTCCATTGAAAGTGGTGCTACGATCATTCGTCTTGAGAAAAATTCAGGAAAAGCTATGGCCTTATTTACAGGCGGACAAAAAGCAAAAAATGATGTGGTACTCCTTTTAGATGCTGATTTGATTGGTTTTCAGCCAATTCATGCATTCTACATGGTAAATCCAGTGCTTGAGTATTCTACTGTTTCTACCCTTGGAGTTTTTTCCAACGGAAGAATACTCACCGATTTGGCTCATCATATTACACCTCAACTATCTGGTCAACGATGTATGCCAAAGTCTATCCTTACTTCTTTAAAAGATAAAGCTGACGTGGGATACGGAATTGAGATATCCATTCATCGAAAGTTGAAAGAATTAGGGTATATTACTCAAAAAGTAAAACTAGATCATGTTACGCATGTAACCAAAGAAGAAAAAAAAATTCTACAATGCCACCAAAAATCCAATATCGAAATAAAAAAAAGAATGGAGATGTACAAGGACATTTTCAGAGAACTATCGTCAAAAAAGGAGTCGTAGAATGGCTAAAAAGATTATTATTATTACCGATAGTTGCTGTAATTTTACAGAACAAGAACAACAAGAGCTTGGCATCTCTTGTATTGCATCTAGAATTCGAATTGGCAACAAAGTTTTTCGAGAAACCGATGCTACCGACAGCTTTAAAATAGCTCAGATGCTACATCAAAGCAAGCTTACTCCCGTCATTCTTCATCCATCGTCAGAGGAAGTTTTCCAAGTATATTCTCTATTGTATTCAGAGTTTGACAATGTTCTTTCGATCCATCTTTCTTCTCATCTATCACCAACCTATTCTGAAGCTAAAAAAGCCCAGCTATTGCTTTACGATACCCATATTGAAGTTGTCGATAGCATGCTTGCTGAGCCGTCTCTTCAAATGATCATCCAATATGTTTCTCAGATGGTTTCAAAAAAAGAATCATTTCAAGCGATACTAACGGAATTGCCCTCGCTTAAAAAATATTGCCAATCGTTGCTTATAACCAACCAGCTTTCCTATATGAGAACCAATATTAACCCTTCTTATAGAAGTGGATTGTCGTTGTTCACGAAAAACCCTTATCACCTTTTTGCCTTTGTTAATGGAAAACCTCGCTTCATCGCAAAAACAAACTTCAATGAACTGGAAATCAGTTTTATAGAAAACATTTCTCCTTCTCTTATTACCAAGCATACGCATGTAAGCATTCTCTATAGCCTTGATATAGAGAAAGCAAAAGTTCTTGAAAAAGTAATCCAGGGGAAAATGAATGTTGCCTCAATCACGTTACACCCCATGTCTCTATCTAGTATTGCCCGTTATGGTACAGATTCATTATTAATCGGTTTTTCATCACTTCCCCCTATCTCTTCTTCGGAACAAATTGATGAATAGATGAAACTGACTTTTTTTCTTCGAGTTTCTACTGCCCTCATTGTTGCCATATTGATGATTGGTTTCTATGCAAAATATTACAAGCAGTATCAATCTACTCTTCTTTTTTTAAGAGGAAACAATGTTACTTCCCTTGAAGTGTTGGAAAAGACTACATGGGAAAAGGATTCTGCAGCTTCTTATCTGCACTACCTTCTTACAGATCAACCATCCTCCTTGGTTTCAGCTTCAAAACTAAACCCTCGACACTACTGGTATATAGATCTTGTACTTTCCAATGAAACAGTGGATCAATTTCCTCCTACAATATACAACAATCAATCCCTGGCTTTTGCCCTGTTTCTTTCCGATAAAGCATTGCAGGAAACAAGAAAGAATACCCCAGAAACTAAATACAAGGGTCTTTTTTTAGCTTATCTTTCAAAAAACCTATATCCACACCCCGATAACTATTACACGTTAGCAGAGATCCTACGAAATTCGTTTCAATCCTATACTCATGCCGAAAAGATGTATATCAAAGCCTTGCAGGAGTATCCCACCAAACTACCCTATTGGCGTTCGTACGGGTATTGCCTACATAGTTTAAAAGACGATTGGGGAAAATTGTCTTGCTATGCAATACAGGAAAGACTTGATTCTTCATCAGTAGGTCCAAAAGTAAGTATTGCTAAAACACTCGATCAAATGGGATATTTTGACGAAGCTATTGATCGTATACAATATGAGCTTTCAGAAGATCCTGATAGAATTGATTTCTACTTTGCTCTTGGCTCTATATATGCTAGGAACAAGGAGTATGTAAAGGCTGAAGAGCATTATCTAAAAGCTACTGATTATTTTCCCCAAGAACCAGTAGCATATTATGAGTTGGGAAATTTCTTTTATTCTCAAAAAGAGTATCGTAAGGCTTTATTGCAGCACACAAAAGCTATTGGAATGAGCATGACACAAAGAAAATCGGTTTCTGCTTGGTGGTGGTATCGCAAAGGACTTGATTACTACCAGCTAAAGGACTATGAAGGAGCTGTTAAATCGTTTCATGAAGCTATGGAAATTTCAAAGAGCTCCTCTTTTACATACTGGCTAGGTCGTTCTTATGAAGCAATGGAAGACTATGAGAAAGCAATTCAACAATATGATGACTACCTAATTGATCACCCTGAAAACAAATCCGTACACACACTACGAGAAAATTGTATACATAAATGGAGACCCTAGTTATTTCGTAGGGGGCTCACTTGATTCCGGTGCTTCCGAGGAAGAACGGGTAGGATTCTTTCCGTAACTATAGTATCGACCAGCTCCATGATGACTCTTATACCCATATCCGTAACCGTACCCATAGCCATCATTCCGTTTGTAATAATAGGAAGATCTTTCAGCTTTTTCGTTTGATGCATTCATAACAAAGCCAATAACGTTTGAGAAGCGAAGTCTTTCTAGGCAGACTTTCAGGTCTTTCCGTCGAGACCGCCCATTATTCACTACTATCAAAACTCCATCCATTACGGGTCCCATAATAATACTATCAGAAACTAGATTGACAGGAGGAGAATCAAATATGGCTATATCGTATTGTTTTTTTATATTTTCAACAAATTCAAGGAACCGATCCGAGCTGAGTAAATCGGCAGAGTTTGGCGGTATGGACCCGGCAGGAATAATATGCAACCGAGGTTCTTCTTTGTACTCTGTTATGATTTCTTTCAATTCAACTTCATGATTTAAGTAATTGGACAAACCTATTTCTTGTTCGATACCAAATTGTTTATACAAAGAAGGAATACGCATGTCCGTTCCTACAACGACAACTCTTGCACCTGATTGAGCAAAACTCGCAGCAAGGTTTGCTACAATCGTTGTTTTACCTTCTGCGGTTAAGGATGATGTAATCATTAAGCAGCGTGGCTCTGTTAACTTCATAGTGAATTTAAGATTGGTACGAAGAATCTTAAACGTTTCACTGTAAGAAGAATTGGGATCAAGAAACACAAAAGGTTTTGTCTCTAGCTCTTCTACATCAGAAGTTTTTACATCATCTTTTATAAAAGCATCTAAACTCAACCGTTCTTCTAATTCTGACTTTTTTATTGACATGCAAACTTCCTGAAATCGTAAATTTTAATTGGAATTGAAGTCAAACCCATATATCAAGCGGTATGAGTTTTCTTTATTTGTAAGGGTAAGGTTCACATGGTTCCCCCCTTTTTTCAAAGTGGTTTTTAGGGTAAAAAGTTCACTAGCTTTGGGTGCAATATGTTGTTTTTCGTTGGTGGTTGTATTTTCCACACTAATTAGCATGTTCCCTACTGCCAATTCTGATAAATAGGAAAGCTGTCTTAGGGCAACATCATATTGTAATCCATATAAACGATAAGCATTTGGGAATAAATCGAAAGGAACTGAAGAGTAGGCTTGAAAAGCGTGAGAAGGAGCTGTTTTTTTGTTTTCATAATATCGTGCATCCATTGTAATCCCCCCAATAGAGATAATACCAATGGGCACTCGAACTGTATATTGGCCACTAGCATCAGTTTTGTACGGCATAAAAGGAACATCATTCACTTTCAAGGAAACATATCCATTGGGGTATGATTTACCCGTAAACTCAAACATGGATCCTTCCAGGTTGGTGGAAAGAAAAGGAGTTAACAAAGCGCCATTAACAACAACGTCAAAAGAGGCCGGCGTAGAGACTGGTTGATTTGGACCCAGTGGCTTCAGCATATTGTACATAGAAACACATATCTGTGCTCTTGTTAACGGTTCAAATGGTTTAAAGGTTCCATCAGGGAACCCTGCAATTGCTCTGGATGCAGTAAGAATCGCAAGATAATTTTGTGCCCAGTCTGGGATAACAGATGCATCAGAATACTGTGATAGAATATCGTTCATGGTCTCATTGGTCATATGTTGGGCAAAAAATTTCATCCCCAAACATCGGCACTGCAGCGGAACATATTCGATACGATCTAGTACATCTTGGGGTCGAAATCGGTTGTTGAGAGAGGTATCCTCCATTAATTTCGATTGTACAATCGTTTCAATCATAGGAAATGCCCAATGCGAAGATGGTACATCATTGAAAGTGGGTTTGCTTGGGCGTAAACCATCGAAATTGAATATTTTGCAAGCAATAATAGCCATCTCTTGTCGAAGAATTGCTTTGTCCGGCTTAAAAGTTCCATCGGGATAGCCAGATACAATTCCCATAGAAGCCATATAGTGAATTGCTTCATAGGCCCAATGGGATGGAGGTACATCAACAAAATCTTGTTTTGCTTGCACATTACATATATTCGAAAAGGTAGAACCCACAATGAAAAAGGCTACAAATATGACAAAAAACTTTTTCATTCTAAACCTCCAGATTAACTCGTAAAAAAGTATATAGGACTTTCTCTAATCATACTATCTAATGCAAATGTTTCAACTCAGTATACAAGTATTGAAAAACATGTATACAAAAATAATCAAAAATTACTCAATCTTAATACATGAATGACATCTTCTTGGTTCAAACTTCTTAATGTCCCCGAAGGATAAGGGATACTATCGTTCATTGCAATCTTCTTGATATCTTCTGCACGAATTCCCAAATCGGATAGAGAAGTTGTCAATCCTAAAACAGAATGGACCCAGTCAATAAACCGAAATATTCCATCAGAAGCTACAGCTTCGTCATTTCCTTGCAAACCAAAGAGTTCTCTGCCAAAGCGGGCAAATTTCTGGATATCGCAAATATAACAGTATCGCATCCATGCAGGTTGCACAATAGCTAATGTTTGTCCGTGAGCAATGCCATACATAGCTGAAATAGCATGGCCAATGCGATGAGAAGAAAAGTCACCATATCCTCGGCCGCATGCAGTAAATCCATTTAATGCCCAGGAAGCAGCCCATGCAAACTCTGCACGAGCGTCTAGATTGTTAGGATTTGCCTGCAAAAGAGGCACCGCGTACATAACAGTTTTCATAATGCTTTCTGAGACAGAATCAACAAAATAGGTGTGATACCCAGCAAAGTAATACTCAAATACATGCGACATGATGTCCATTGCAGTGTAACTCAATTGATTCGTAGGGATACTGGATTGATACATAGGGTCAATCCAGGTAGCTCGAGGAAACAAAAGCTCACTTTTTATGGATAACTTTTCATTTGTCTCTTGTTTGGTTATCACGGCAGTTCCGTTCATTTCAGAAGCTGTTCCGGAAATGGTCAATATGCAATAGATGGGAAGAGAATTCTTAATAGTTTTTGTACGATGGAAAAAATCCCATACATTGTCCTCGCAAAAAAAACCAGCAGCAACTGCTTTTGCTGAATCGATAACACTGCCCCCGCCAATGGCCAAAACAGCATCAACTTCCTCTTTTTTGGCTACATCAATGGCTTCTTGGACATCCTTTAAGAGAGGATTGGATTGAATCCCTTCGTATGTAACATACTGTATTTCACTTTGGCGGAGAATATCCAGAACTCTTTGATATACTCCCGTTTTATGTGCACTACCCTTGCCCGTCAATAGGAGAATTTTCCGGGCTTTTTTTTGGATCGTTGTACCCATATTTTCTAGTACATCACTTCCTACAAAAACCTTTGTAGGATTGTAATATGTAAAACTTTTCATTATAAGCACCTCACGAGTTTTACTCTTGACATACACATAATTTAATTGTTGTAAAATCCACTTTTAAAACATCAAGAATTCTTTTTTATACAATTCTTTTAGGCTAACATTGTATCTATTATACCACTTTCATCATTCAATTTTAGTAAGCCTCTGGTAATTTTTTTTTTGCTTGTTCCCAATATTGATTCAATTCTTCCGCATTTAACTTCCTTGGATCCAATTCATCGGCAAGAATGCATCTTTGCACATACCGAAATCGGATCTCAAATTTTCGTCTACCTCTCTGCAATGATTTCACTGGATCTACTCCATAAAACCTTGCAAAGTTTAAAGCGGCAAAAAGAAGGTCTCCAAGCTCTTGTTCTACTTTTCGGCTATGATCCGATTGAACAGCATCCTTGATTTCAGAACATTCTTCTACCATTTTCTCTACAATATCTTCGGCTTTTTCCCAGTCAAAACCATATGTAGACGCTTCCTTTGAAATCACGCTGACTTCCTCTAACAGGGTGCATTTATTGGAGTTATTTTGCAGGTTTTTGGGCAAATTTGTTTTTTCGTTTTGCTTCAAAAAGGTCCATTGATCAATCACTTGATTTGCATTTAAAGGATTGGAAGCTGCAAAAACATGTGGATGACGATACAACAATTTTTTGATCATATATTCCAAAGAATCATAAATGGTAAATTCCTTCTCGTTTTCTGAAATCTGAGCATGAATTAAGGGTTGGATTAACAAATCACCCAGTTCTTCTTTCAGTTCTTCAGGGTTACCTCTTCGAATCGCTTCTACTACTTCAAAGGATTCGTCTAGTAGAGAAGGGATTAAACTGCTGTGCGTTTGCTTTTGATCCCATGGACACTTGCGCCTAAGAATTTCAATCACTTTTTTTGCTTGAAAAAAAATCTGATCCTCAGCTTGAAGCAAAGTAGGAATCCATTCTTCTGCCGAATAAACAAAGGTCTCTTGCTCCCTTGTTTCAATTGCACCAGGACGACATTTTCTAACTTTTTTGATAGCCTGGAATGCAGTTTCTCCCTGCATCATTAAATAACAAGCAGCCATAGTGCCAGCTCTACCAAACCCTCCCATGCAGTGCATATAAACAGGAATTTGGTAAGACCGATAAAAAGCCCAATGTCTTAGCAGGGTTCTTAGCTGAAGAGGAGTTGGTATTGAAAAATCTGGAATAGGAACATGAAGAATATCGATGATCGATTCGTCAATTTCATTTACATCGTACTCCGTTTGTGTTAAGTTAATGAGAACTCGCACTGGGTCTAAAGAAGAAATCCTTTTCCCTTCAAAACGGGGCCACGGTCCAATCATAAAAGAATGATCCTCTATCCAAACTCCTTCTAAAAGCATGACATTACCTCTCTAATAACAGTATTAAATTCATCTTGGTTTTTTTGTACAGTAAAATATCCTTCATAAAAATGTATCCGTCTTCCAAATTTCTGGCATAAACAGCTCAAATTATTCGCAGAAATGGAAAAGCGTTTTGATTGTTCTTGAAAATGGAAAAAGAGAAGATTTCGTTCCAATTTCACGTTCTTCATCCCTTTTTCAAAACAGATCAATCGAAGCTTTAAATTTTCGTACAATTCTAACATAGGTGGTGGTGGATCCCCAAATTGATCTTGATACTGTGCCATCAATAGATCAATCTCCTCTTTTGTTTTCACCTGTGTCAACTCCCGGTACATAGCAAAACGCTCTCCTTCGTCGCGAATCAAGTCGTTTGGTATATACCCGGTGATTGGAAACTCGGGGAAACAATCCGGTTCTTTTTCTTTATCCGGTTCTTTTTGTCGATCAATGGCTTCTTTAAGAAACTGCACATACATATGATAGCCAACCGAATGCAAATGCCCCGATTGAGATGTACCTAAAAAAGTACCAGCTCCTCGTATTTCCAAATCTCTCATAGCAATTTTTAGACCCGATCCTAATTCAATAAAATTTTGCATTGCTTGCAATCTGGAAATTGATTTTTGAGAAAGAGATGCTTTTTTTGGATAAAAAAAGTAGGCGTAAGCTCTTCTGTTAGATCGTCCTACACGACCTCTAAGCTGATACATTTGTGCCAAACCCAACGCATCTGCATGGTCGACAATAAGGGTGTTTACGGTGGGAATATCAATACCTGACTCAATAATGGTAGTACACAATAGCAAATCCAGATCCCCTTGCAAAAACTGCGTGATAACATTGTCAATTTGTTCACCACTCATTTTACCATGTCCTACTCCAATTCGTAAAGTAGGCATTTTTTTCTGCAAAGCGTCTTTTAAGTCCATAATGCCCTGAATACGATTGTGTACGTAATATACTTGCCCACCTCTGGAAAGTTCAAACTGAATAGCATTTTGTAGTACTTCTGGATCATCAGGCATAACATAGGTTTTTACAGGTTTTCTCCCTTCGGGAGACGTGTCTATTTTGGAGATGGACCGAACCCCACTCAATGCCATAGACAGTGTCCTTGGAATCGGAGTAGCTGACAATGTAAGGACATCTACATTTTCGCGAATCATTCGAATCATTTCTTTGTGACGCACCCCAAACTTGTGTTCTTCATCAATAATCAGAAGTCCTAGGTTCTGAAAGTGTACATCTTTTGAAAGTAGTCGATGTGTACCAATGAGTAAGTCTATTTCTCCATTTTTTAATGCGGTTAAATTTTGCGTTAATTGTTTGGAAGAAACCAAACGAGAAGCCTGTGCAATACGAATAGGAAATGGCGCATACCGCTCTTTAAAAGTTTCATAATGTTGGTTGGCCAATATTGTAGTGGGCACGAGTAGGGCTACTTGATACCCGTCTAGTATGGCTTTAAAGGCTGCCCTAATGGCAATTTCTGTTTTACCATATCCAACATCTCCGGTTACAATGCGGTCCATGATAGAGCTTGACTCCATATCATGCTTTACTTCTTCGATCGTTCGAATCTGATCTGGCGTTTCTTCGTAAGGGAAAATGCTTTCCATTTCTGTTTGCCATGGGGTATCTTTTTCAAAAGCATGTCCTTGTGCTGCATTTTTCTTGGCATACAAGTCAACTAATTCTTGCGCAATAAGCTCTATTCCTTTTTTGGCTTTTTGTTTCGTTTTCTGCCATTCCATTGTCCCTAATGAGCTAAGAGGGATATGTTGAGAATCACCGACATATTTATTTACCATATGAATTCGTTCAGGAGGGATATACAACTCATCTCCATTCTTGTATTCCATCAATAGAAATTCTTTTGGTTTTTTTTCAGGTCCGTCCAAAACACTTAATCCTTTGTATATTCCAATACCATAAGAGTAGTGGACAAGTAAGTCCCCGATTTTAAGGTCCTCAATTGATTTTATCGGAAGACCCTCTCGGAATTTTTTATAATGCCTATGGGGTTGTTTCCACCCAAAAATCTCACGGTCTGTTAGCAATGCAAGATTTCGAGAAGGTAGATAGAAGCCGGTATCCATATAAATATCTTCCACATGAAGGTCATGACTCAAGCTTGTAAATCCAAAACTCTCAAAGATTTCTATCGCTCTTTTTGGTTGTCTTGTCGCAACAAAGACTTTGCCTTGATGTTGCAAATATTGTTTCAGAATCATTTTAAAATCGCCTAGAATGGGTGCATTGACTTCTTCGGTAGGAAATGAATATGAGTCCTCTTTTTCAATAGAAGAGGGCTCTGGATTTAATTCCAAACGAAATGGATGATTCCAGATTTTTTGTTCAATTTCTTTATAAATAGAATCAAAGGAAATAGAAATCACTTCCTTTTTTTCCAATTCCAAGGCATGTACCTCTCTAGCTTCATGAAAAATTACATCGATGGCTTGCTGGATTTGATTTACACGTAGAAACACAATACATGTATTCGGAGAAATATGATCCATCAAAGTGTATTCTTTTTTTCGACTTACAGGAAAATAATAAGAATGGAGTAAAATGCTATCAGCTTGTGATAACACTTCCAAATCCTTCTCAATTTCATCGCTAGACAAACTTTTTTTTTGTTTGACGGCATCTGCAATGTACTTGTTTGCCCTCTGTTTTTCTTCTTCAGAACAAACGTAATGAGTAGTTGGAATCATAAAAACCAAATCCGTTTTCTCGATACTCAATTGAGACGTTGAATCAAAATAGCGGATACTTTCAACTTGATCATCAAACATCTCGATACGTATGGGCGAATCGTGTGCTGATGAAAAAACATCAAAAATTCCGCCTTTTCGACGGAATTCGCCCACATGTTCTACTACATTAGCTGGGCGATAACCCATCGAAAGAAGTTTTCGAGAAAGACTCTCAAGATCTACACAATCTCCTACTTGAATAGGAACTACCGCATCGTGAAGATTCTTGGGGCTAATGGTGGGAGAACATAGGGCTTGCGGCGTTGTCACAATAATTCTAGAGTGATTGATCAAATCAAACAAAACACTCATTTGTTCTGCACTGACATCCGATGGACTGGGTATCCGCTCATATGGAGCTGCGCCTGTGTCAGGATATCGACTCACTTGAGAAGGAAGATAGTCAGAAGGAAATTGTTTTAAAAAAGTGTGAATCTTTTGCATTTCTAGATCAGAGGGAGCAACAATAAGAAGGTCTTTATATGACTTCAATAGTTGCAGGATCACTAAATAACTAGAAGACCCTACAACATTGTTTATCTGTATTGAAAATGGGGTGGATGGATTCTTTTGAATCGTCTTTAAGTACGGCAAATGGTCAAAGTAACTGGCTATTTCATCAAAAGTTTTTTTGCT
Organism: uncultured Caldisericota bacterium; assembly: GCA_964493625.1. Classification (GTDB taxonomy): domain Bacteria; phylum Caldisericota; class Caldisericia; order UBA6126; family UBA6126; genus JAGLCW01. The sequence goes on along the minus strand of CAZBOU010000009.1, from coordinate 53,818 downwards.
GATTTGGTTTTTTTCTGTTTTCATGCAAGTAAGTATTATAGCATCCGTATCAATTCTTTTTTTGGTTGTATTTATTCGCTGCCTTAAGGTATCCGTAGTCAATACAGTCTAGGACGGCAAAAATGGCAGTTTCCAAGCTTTCACGTATGACTTGTTGCTCTCTTTTTGTAAAATCACTGAGAACATAGTCAACTACTAAGTCTTTGTCATAGGGACGGTCAATCCCTATTTTAACACGAATGAAAGTAGGGTCTCCTAGATGCTTTACAATAGATCGAATCCCATTGTGTCCACCAGCTCCACCCCCCAGTTTAATCCGAACAGTGCCTAGTGGAAGATCTAAATCATCCTGCACCACAATAATTTGGTCCAGTGCCAGATGATACTTCTGTCGAATTCCATTCACGCTGATTCCCGATTCATTCATATAAACAATCGGTTTGCAAATAGTAAAATCTTCTCCCGTAATTCTCTTGATTTGACCAAGAAGTGTATGGCATTCTAGTCGTCGAAGGGAGGTTCGAAAATCATCTGCCATTTTATCTACTACCATATAACCGACATTGTGCCTATTCATCAAGTATTTTGAACCCGGATTTCCCAAACCAAAAACTGCAAACATCTCAACTCCTTATTTAATTACGTTACAAATACCTTACTCAACTTTTGCAGTTCATATACCTCAATCGACCCAGTGTGTACGAGGGTAATGTCTGCATAAATAGGGTAAACAAGGTATGAATCTTCTCTGCAACAGCAGGGAAGTTGTCTATCATGATTTTTTGCAATATGCTTAATACTCGTTCCATCGCTTCTTGGAATGTCACATCTTGGAGTTCATCCCACACCTGGTAATACAATTCTCCATAGGTGCGAACATCTGTATTTTGTCGGCTGTGCCATGCCAAATAAATATATCGTACAAAACTCATGGTCATATAGGCAATCATGGAATCAAAGCTCCGAAATTGGTATTCTTTTTCCACATGAAGAAGGGATTTCATCGTTTTAAAGAACACTTCAATATCCCACCGCTTGCTATACAAACGAACAATCTCCTGAGAAGACAGGGTGGTATCGGTCGACAAAATGGCAATCCAAGACCGCGTTTGGGAGGTTTTCTTTCCATGATGATGGGCGCTGACAAATACAATCTTGGCCCGTAACGGACATCCTGTTTCGATGTCTCCCAAGGAGACTTGTATGTCCCCATAGATACGCAGGTGAATCTTCTTGGAAAGGCGGATTTTGGATTGCTGTGAGGACTCCTCTCCTTCCTTTCGACACAATGCATAGAGTTCAGAAAGTCGCATGGGCGAAGAATACGTAAGAGCAGTCTCCGATCCCACGATTCGCCGGTAGCGGGTGCGATTGTTTTTCAACAGACCAATACAATGATACCCTGTTTTTGAAACAATTTCTCTGCACAATGCAGGGCTGGTATACCAGGAATCAAACACAACGTGCCTGGCAGGAATCTTGGCTTGTTGTGCTTCTTGTAGGAGGGATACCAACACCGTCGGCTTGGACTCGGTGGAGCCTTCCCGGCGTTGGTACGCCAAGGAAGAAGGATGACGATTCCAGGTCCAATCCCAATACGTATCATTCACATGGTGTCGTTTGGACGTGAGCAATCGAAAGCTGAGAGGACAAAAGGTAGATCCATCACTCCATCCCAATGTAAGACAAGAAAATCCTTGTCTACTTTTTCCTTCTGCATGATCCCAGACATACGAAAGCATATCCATGTGAGAAGAATAGGGTTTGGCAATCATCGTATCATCAGCAATGATGACAGGGATTCGATCTGCATTGTTGTAGGGGTGAACAAAGCGCTTGATACACCGAGTGGATACAAGGAGCAGGAACCGACTCCAATGATAGGTTGCTTTCTTCCAGAATCGATACACTGTATGAATGCTAAAGTCTACAGGAGTAGAAGAAGAGGCAAAAGTATGATACAGGTTCTTGCCAGTAAAGGGCAATCGAAACACAAATTGAAACAAAGAAGTCGTAGACACACCTCTTTTCTTCTGGATACGACATCGCCGGAGAAGAGAAGAGAGGGAGAATACTTGAAAAAACTGATCCAAGGAAGTGGAAATTCTTGTGTTTTCTTCGCTAAAATGTGCTATACTTTTCATTGTTGAAACCGTCCTTTTGGTTTAGTTTGTTTTATTATTATTATACCAAAGAACAGGATGGTTTCAACCCTTCTAGCTAGTTTTTATGAAGGTTTAGTTACTTTTTTTAAGTGCAAAAGTTGAGTACCTTATAATCATATAATGATAAACTGTTTTGCAAAGAAGGTGAATGTATGAAAAAATTCCTAGTTTGGGTGTTACTCATTGTATTGTTACCTCTTTCATATATATCATATCGACTGGTAGAGAGTCATACAATTCGCTTTCAATTCTTTACCAATACACAGCCCAATCAAATTGTACCAGACAATGAAATAGAGTTAAGTAGAACGCAAGCATTAGAACCTCTTGCAGATCCAGTGATTCTTTTTATATCAAACCACGCCCAGCCGTTACCAGGGCGAACATTCCTTTTTAAAGATAAAGCTTTAGAAAATGGATCTCAAGGCCTCTATCCTGTATATCCCATTGCAGATCCCGATATTTCTCTTGTTAATTTACTTAGCGGTGTATCTCCTCACAGAGGTGGCTATCTATCAAGACCTTTATTGGAATCTCTTGACAGCCTATTGCTTTCTGCCTATGATGCTACACTACAAACTGCCTATTTCGGAGATCATTTACCCTACGACCAACAAGAAATGGAAGGGGAAGTAAACATTGAAGAAACCTATTCAGAATCTCTAGAGCAAAAAGAGCTCAAAATCCCTGCATCCTACGTCGAACCCATTCATTCTATTGAGGATGTACAGCAATGGCTAAACAAATTTGAAGGCAAATTGCAAGAATTCGATTTACTGATTTTCAACATCCCTGCACCCAAAAACCCTTTGGAAGAAGAAGATATAGATCACTATGTGGAATCTGTTAATCAGGTCATGAATACACTTTACGATACGTTCTCAGAAGAGGCCCAATATTACTTTACAACGCCTCTTTCATTTACATCAGTGCCGCCCATCATGCTTCTTCCAAATGTCTCCTTTGAGGCACCAGTATACTGTTTTGGGAAATCGATTGCTTCCGATCAAACTCAATTTCATACTCACCTAGAGAATATATCCTCCTCCATCTGTTTTTCTCTTGGGATCCCGTCTCCTCAGGAAAATGTTTCTCCTCCCCTTCTTTCTATCTATGAAATTCCTGAAGAAGAAAGCATTGACAGATATGTAAAATTCTTAAATGGTCAAATGATGAGCTATATGAAGGTGCTGCTTTCGTATGGAATAAACGAAGAAACTGTCAGTGGGTACATCCTACATGTAAACGATTCTCTCAATACTATTTCTATTCAAAATGTACAAGAATTGAAAAGTCGAGTAGATGTATTGCAAAAAGAGTTTCAATCTTTTATTCACACACAGAATGATAAAACTCGTAAACAAGAATTAATCTTCTTTATTCTTCTGATTGCAATTGCTGGCGCTTTATGGCTGTTGTTTTCTCTCTGGAATTGGAGAGGATATCTCTATGGCTTAGGTTTCATTATTCTTTACTTCTTTTTTCACACTTTTGTCTTCCAAAACTCATTTGTCCTTCCTCCCTTGGAGAATATAACCGTAGAATGGGCGTTGTTAACCTATGGACCCGCATTGCTACTTACAAGTATTCTATGCAGCATTGTTACAACAGTTTTCGATGGATATGTATGGAACGTTGATCTGTCCAATGTATTAAAAGATGTAAATGGACAAATTGCTACGTTTGTAACATTTGTTCTTCTTCATAGCTGCATTATCGGCATCCAGTATGGCTATACTTTTACGGGAACCCTAGACACTTTTCCGTCTCAGATCTTATTTTTACACAATGAAACACTTCTTGTGATGATACCCTTTGCCCTTTTATTGATGGATGGTATTGCCATTTTACTACATTGGGTTTTGTCCAAAAATCAAAGAAAGACAGACTACTATGAAAAAAAATCAACATAATTTGTTAAAAATCCTTTCTCTTTTTCTTTCTATCTTTTTGATTGGTTCACTTTTTCCTTCCATAAGCTTTTCCAAAAGCCTTCAAATGGAGATTCAGTGCAAACCAGGATCGATAGCATTGGAGGGGCAATCAATCTCCGTTTTTGTCACTACCAATGAAGATGCAATCCTAACTGTTAACGCTACTAGCGCTAACAGAGTTTTCTCTATTTTTACCAATATCCCTTTGGAACGTTCCATTAAGAAAGAATTTCGAATTCCTATCGTATATCCATTAAATGCACACTTTACTCTTCAGATTCGAGCTGACAATATTGAGACCCATTCATCTGTACAGGAAACGATTGATTTCACGGTGGAAAAGAAGAAAATGGGACTGTATTCCATCGAAGGAAGAATTTTGAATGGTAGCTATGTCCATAAAACAGGCCTAGAAGGAGCCTTTATTGAAGTAGTATCAGGTGAGAGCTATGCATACACAGAAACTGGGGACGATGGCTATTTTTCATTGGATCACCTTATTCAAGGTCCTTACAAACTACGTGTAACTCACCCTTGCACAAAATCTACCAAAGAATTTATTGCGGACGTAAATGCAAATACTGAGTTTGCGAATGTTACTTTGCATCCACACAAAATCCCAGATTTTGATTTTTGGATGAACAAGCCTGCAGGTTCTAACTATGAACGAAGTGAAACCGCCACTATATATATTCGTTCGCGCCTCAATATGAAAGTTCATCTTTATGTCCATACAAAAAAAGAAAAGACACCCATTCTTCTTAACTTCCACGTTGCAGCGAACCAGATTAGTCGCTTCTATTGGAGCATACCGGAAGAATTGCCATTGGAACCAATTACCTTTTCGCTTGAACCAGCTGAAGAAGGGTTTTGTGGATCTGCGAACTATACAGTCCTTATCAGAAATGCCATCCAAAAGGGGTCCTTATCAGGTACCGTTTTGGTTGATGGCAAACCCATTGCAGGTGCAAAAGTCTTTTTCCCCTACGAGTATTTACCTCATGCTTTCACTGACGAATTTGGAACATTTGTTCTCAAAGACATTCCGGGGGGCAGTTATCATCTTCGCTGCACAATGCCCGGTTTTCTAGAATACAACCTTCCGCTTGTTGATATCATACGAGGACAAAGCAATGGCCCCCTCGAGATTGATTTGGAGGTAGATTCTCCAACGAAAATTTCATTCCACCCTGCTCGATTGAATTTTACTACTCACGAACGGAGAGAAAAACAAATCCCAATTGTATGTTCTTTAAAAGAGGGCTACATTAAGAATATTCGTTTTGAAAAAAAAGAAGGTCCTGACGGAATTTCTCTTACACCTGCTACAATTCCTCAAATGCTTCAAGAAACACAAATCTTGTTCTTTACCATTGCCAATACTGTCCCTCCCGGTGAGTACGCAATTCGCTACGAAATCTACGCAGAGGATAAGCTACTTCAAGAATTACACGGAAATGTATCTATTTTGGGGCTCTCCTATGGCACCTTCGATGGTATCATAAGTCCTCCAGGGAATAGTATCCCTCAAGGTGGTACGGCGGATTACGTTTTCCATGCAGAACGTTTTACGAATTTCCGTGAACCTTTATCTCTCCGCTTTCACAACCTTCCTTCCTATACGCAAGTCATTATGGATACAGAAAAGCAATACATTCCACCCTGCTCGATCCCCTTTTCAATTGATACATCCTTGTCCACCGAAGTAAAAACGCATGAAATAGAAGTAGAAGTTCTGTCAAAAACACAAAAGAATATGTACATCTGCCCTCTTACAGTTTTTCCAAAAAAAGGGCAACTGGTTACCTGTCCAAAAGAAGGTTGGGATCCAATCTTAACGGCTGGTGAAAGAGCAAGCATTAGTATTAGTTGCTTTTCTCCCCATGGACATTCAAACAATGTTCGGATAAACAAAGACTTCGGTCCCGATTGGATTACAATCCCCAACAAAGAGATTGGAACAGTAACACAAACCCCTGTTAGTACCCAAGTCCAATTTTCACCCCCGGCAGATGTTTTGGTTGGTGGTTATCCCTACTCTGTAAGCTTTACTTATGGAGATAACAATGAGGAATTCAAGAAGTTTACTGGACAGATTCACGTTTTACCCCACGATCCCGATACCCCCGTTAACGCAAGAGGAAAGTTTATTCAAGAAGAGCAAAGTCTTATCATTACATGGAATCCTCCTACTGATAAACAAGATCAGATTATTGGCTACAATATATATCGCAGCTTGCATTATCCAGCTTTGGCTAATTCTGCCCCCTACAATGCAACCCTTCTGAAAGATACCGAATATATTGATAAAGATTTTCTGTATGGGCAAGAATACTGGTATGTAGTAAAGGCCGTATATCAAGATGGCACCTTAAGTCCTCCCTCAAATACTGTTCAAATTATTGTCCCTCCACAAAAACACGGCATTGTTATAGTTACCTTGGACAAACCCATGGGATCTTCTTACTATACAGGCACCCCAGTGTCCATCAATTTTCAGTCTTCTTTATCAGGAAAAGTATCCGTTGTATGCAATTCTGGTTTTCTTAACATAACCCTGCTGGAAACCGTTGTAAAAAAAGGGACAAGATACCATTGGAAACCAATTCTACCTGATTTACCAGAAGCCAAAAGCATGTGTAATGTCTATTTTGAAGGAGAGGGAGGATACGCTCATACAAAAAAGTTTTCCTTTTTTACTACGAAACAAACGAAAGGAGCCTCAAGCATTTATGGGTTCGTCTATAACAAATTAACAGATAAACCTATTGAGGGAGCTACCATACACGTTTCGAGTGGTCCAAGTTATGCTACTGCCACCACAGATGAAACAGGAGCCTATCTATTGAAATACCTATCACCCGGTTCGTATCAGCTTTCAGTGAATTATAACGGGGACATCTTTTCTCCTTTCTCTTGCAATGTAGAAGCTGGAGAGAATACGCTAGATCGGATTGACATTGAAACGAAACAGAACGATCGCCTCCTCGCATGGACATCTTCCATTGAACAAGAGCTTCTACCTTTATGGCTATATGCGCAAGAAGATGATTTGGTTACATTGTATTGGGCGAAGGATCAGATTCAGCGTGTATGCCATCGCCATATTGAAGTAAAAAAGAAACAAACTACATACCTTCAGCTTCGTATAATGGAGGATTTACCCCCTGGAAAAAACTATCTACTCATCGAAAGTGAAAAATATCATTACACAATAACAATTCCTGTGTCAGTACCAAAACCCCAAAGTGCAGACCGTCTATATGGGTATGTAAAAAACAGGCATGGAATCCCTTTGCAAAATGCCTCAATCAATGAGACTTTGGTGAATGAATGGGGCTACTTCAATATCAAAGCATCCACAGATCTTGACAGTTTAAAAATCCAAGCCCCTTACTATCAGACAAGAACGATTGATCAATCCGATTTTCAACCTGGCACTGCTATTCTTTTAGAACCTTTAACAGGATCTATATCGCATTCTCAACAAGAAGTTTTTATCAACAAAGATTTTAATGCTTTCACTTTTCAGTGGGTATCCGAGGATGGTTGGACAGAGATCAAAAACTTCCAAATCGTGAAGGAATCAGAAGAAGAGTCTGAAATCATCTATTCTCTCCCGTCTCTGCAATGCAATCCATCTACCTTGTATGAGTTTGAGTACATGAATATTTTACGCGATGAGGTAATAGAAGGATCTTATTATGTAACCTGGACAACCAACTCCGCAGAAAACGACGAAGACTCTATTTATAAGATTCCAATCAAAAAAGGTCTTGATGACAAACTGTTTCTCTCTATCCACCCCTCCATACCAATTTTCTCAGATCCCTCCTCTATAGAAATGATCTTGGATATTTATTCGTATGCAAGCAGACCTTCGGATTACCTTCTTAGAAGTAAGCTCCCTGATGCATTTGCTGCTACCATCAAACCGTCTGAGTTAATTCCTGGCAATCAATGCAACATGGTTGTGCAGGTAAAAGAGAATACTTCTTTAACAAAACAGCTTTTTTTGGGTTCTATTGAAGTGGTTAGCATACCAAAAAAAGAAGTGGTGGAAATCCTGCCTATTCATTTCCATGTTAAAAACGTTGCCAATCCAACTATAATCGAGCCTTATTGGAACCAGGTCCTATACCGCGACAGTTCTGTTTCCCATACTTTTTACTTTTCCCAAACCCCTGACCATCTTTCTATAGGAGATATTCCTGCTTTCATGGACTATCGATTGTGGGAAAACTCCCTGACAATTTCTATCGCATCAATGCCAGAAGGAATCCATTCAATTGATATTCCCCTGATTCTAAATCATGAGATTGAAACATCTTTGAAGATTGATCTTGAAGGCATTCCTCAGCCCGACCATTGGAATGCTCCTGTTTTAAAAGCATCCAATACGCCTGAAGGTATCGAGATCCAGATTACGAACTTGACGGAAAACAGTCATTACAGATTAAACAAGTATCAAAATGAACCTTTTATTAATTGGCAAAATGAATTCACCACTCAAGAATTATTCTTGGATACCGATGTTAATGATGCTCAAACATACCACTACCGTGCATTTTCTACAAATCATGAACTAGAGTCCGGATGGTCCAATGAGATTGTGCAAGGTTATACTCATTTGTTTGTAAACATTAAAGTAGCCGACACTACATATACCAACAAAAGTTCTATAGAATTAACGGGTACGGCCACGCCGAAAGCTACCCTTGCGATAAATCAAAGAATTGTTCCAACCGACGATTATGGGCGTTTCTCATTCAATGCTCCTTTAAAAGAAGGACTGAATGCGTTTACGTTTACTCTTGAAGATGCTTTTAACAATACTCTCTCAAAATCAATTGTTGTTATTCGAGATAGTACAAAACCTGATATCCAATTTATCCGCCCCAAGCGATTTCCGTATTATACAAAATCGGATCAAGTAGAGATTCAAATAAACACCGAAAAAGGAGCTATCGTGAAAGCGAATGCAATTTCTTTCACCGAAAAGACTCCTGGTTATTTTACGGGGATTATACTCCTAGAAAAAGGTCTTAATAAAATTACAATCCGGGCTCAAGACAAGGCCTCCAACGAAACCATCTCGACCGTGGAGTGTGTCCGCTATGAAAAAGCTTTTTTCATTCAGCTTCGCATTGGCTCTTCCGAAGCTTTGGTCAATGGGCAAGCGATACAGTTAGACACGCCTCCCCAAATTCTACAAGGGAGAACGGTAGTTCCTCTTCGGTTTATTTCCGAAGCATTTGGCGCAAAGGTAGAATGGATTGCAGAAACCAAAGAGATTACAATCCAGCTTGATGAACGGATTATTCAGCTTCGCATTGGCTCTTCCGAAGCTTTGGTCAATGGGCAAGCGATACAGT
>CAZBOU010000009.1:0-44244 GCA_964493625.1 uncultured Caldisericota bacterium | reverse complement strand
ATTCAGCTTCGCATTGGCTCTTCCGAAGCTTTGGTCAATGGGCAAGCGATACAGTTAGACACGCCTCCCCAAATTCTACAAGGGAGAACGGTAGTTCCTCTTCGGTTTATTTCCGAAGCATTTGGCGCAAAGGTAGAATGGATTGCAGAAACCAAAGAGATTGCAATCCAGTTGTACATGTGATACAATTCATTTTTTAGAAAGAGGTTTTTATGGTTGGTAAAAAAATTGACAACAAGTGGTATATTCGTCTCCAAAAAGGAGAGGAGATTGTTTCCTCTCTCACAGATTTTTGTAAACAAAATCAAATTGCATTAGGTACCATAAGTGGTATTGGTGCTTGTTCACCAGCAACACTAGGGATCTTCTTAACCAAAGAAAAAAAATACATCAGTAAAACTTTGACAGGAGATATGGAACTTACTTCCCTGCTAGGCACAGTTTCTACAATGAATGGAGAGGTGTACCTACATCTTCACGCAACAGTGGGAGATGAATCCCTGCAAACACATTCTGGCCATTTAAGTGCAGCCACCATTAGTGCCACAGGAGAAATCATCATCGATGCCTCCAATGGAATCATCGACAGAGAAAAAGACGAAGAAATAGGAATCAATTTATGGAATCTTCTCTAAAACAAGATGTACAAGGGTTTATTTTTGATATCGATGGGACACTTTTAAATACACTTCCAGAGATTGCTATTTCTGTCAATACCGTACTAGAAAAATACCATCTTCCTCCACACCCAGTTGATGCTTACCGAGCCTTTGTTGGAAAAGGAGTTGAACACCTTGTTCAAAAAGCTTTTCAGATATCCAAAAACAACACTGACTTTAAAGCTATTCTTGCTGATGTGATGGAGCAATATTCTCAAAATATTGGGAAATACTCCTCCCTATTTCCTGGCATCGAAGATCTGCTTCAAAAGATTGCAGATAAATCTTACCCGATTGCGGTTCTTTCCAACAAACCTCAAAAATTAGCTGAAGAATCGATTTCACGTTTTTTCCCTCATCTGACCATTTCCCCCGTTATTGGTGCTCACGATGATCACCCTTTAAAGCCTGATCCTTGGGGATTAGAATCCATCTCAAAAGAATGGAAAATCCCTCTATCCACCATTGTCTTCTTTGGAGACTCTGTAGTGGACGTCCATACAGCTAAATCTTGTGGAACCAAATCCGCTGCTGTTTCTTGGGGCTTTTGCCCTCAAGCTCGCCTTGAGAAACACAAGCCTGATTTTCTATTTGACAATGTGCAGGATATTGTTGACCATTTTTCTTTATCCTCAAGATAATATTTTGTAAAAATCCCAAAGGAAAGGTTGAATACATGCACAGAAAGCTTTTCACTTCAGAATCCATTACAGAAGGTCACCCCGATAAGATTTGCGATAGTATTGCCGATGCGATTCTAGACGCTATCTTGGAAAAGGACAAAAATGCTAGAGTTGCCTGTGAAGTTGCTACTAGCACAGGCTTTGTGTTCATCATGGGTGAAATCACAACTACAGAATATGTAGATTTAACTACTATTGCTCGTGAAACTATTTGCAATATTGGCTATAATACCCCACAGTGGGGGTTTAATGGAAATACATGCGCTGTAATTAGCGCTGTAAAGGATCAATCTCCAGACATTGCACAAGCAGTGAATTTATCAGAAGATATAGGGGCAGGAGATCAAGGAATGATGTTTGGTTTTGCTTGCAATGAAACACCTTCCCTTATGCCACTACCCATTACACTTGCCCATGCCTTAGCAAAACAACTTGCCACTGTTCGTAAAAACGCTATCCTTCCATTTCTTGGACCCGACGGGAAAACACAGGTTACAGTAGAGTATGATGACAAACAACAACCACTTCGCGTTGATGCAGTTGTTGTTTCCACGCAGCATGAGCCAAATACAAGCATGAAGTACCTTACAGATGCTATCATTAAAGAAGTAGTCCATCCTATCATTCCTGCCCACTATATTGACCAACATACTCGCTTCTTTATCAATCCTAGCGGCCACTTCACAATAGGAGGACCCGTTGCTGACACAGGCTTAACAGGTCGAAAAATCATTGCTGACACCTATGGAGGTTATGCCAATCATGGTGGAGGTTCTTTTTCAGGGAAAGACCCCACCAAGGTAGACAGATCAGGGGCTTATGCGGCAAGATATCTAGCTAAAAACTTAGTCTCCGCTGGCTTTGCAGAACGAATCGAATTGCAGCTTTCTTATGCCATTGGACTAACGCAGCCTATTGCTATTCATATTCAAGATTTCGGCACCGCTACCATTCCTATTGATGAAATGATTGCCAAAATTCAGTCGCATTTCCAATTGTCACCCAAAGGTATTATTGATACTTTCGATCTGTTTCGCCCAATGTATAAACAAATCTCTTCTTATGGTCATTTTGGCAGAGAAGACCTACAGCTACCCTGGGAACAAGTTCATCTCTTTACTGTAGTGTAACTTTTTTAAAATATATAGGTACAATTAAGTAAGGTTTTATTTATATATATGGAGTAAAAATTTGTCAAACAATCTAATACTGGGAACATTTTTGAATTTTATGGCTTTGTTGGTCTGTTTAACTGTACATGAATTTTCTCATGCATGGGTTGCATACAAACTTGGTGACCCCTCTGCAGAACAAAGTGGTCGTCTCACCTTAAACCCTTTTAAGCACCTAGACCCCATGGGAACTATCATGCTATTGCTTTTCCGTTTTGGCTGGGCTAAACCTGTACCCATTAATCCCCTTTATTTTAAAAACAAAAAACAAGGTATTATATTAACTTCTATTGCTGGCCCTCTATCCAACATTCTCTTAGCATTTGTAGGTGCCTTTCTTTTGAAACTTCTTTATCCTTTCCAAAATGCTTTCTTGAATACCTTTTTCTATGTTTTTATTTACATGAATATTGCTTTAGCACTGTTTAACCTTCTTCCAATCCCCCCATTGGATGGTTCTCATCTAATTACTGTTTTCATTAAAAATCAAAAAATAGTTGCATGGCTTTACTCTTATGGGATGTTTGTGTTCATTGGTCTACTTTTTATTGGCTCTTTTTTTGGTGCTTTCAATATTTTAGCTATGGTTATTAGACCCCTTGTATCGCTACTATTCTCACTTTTTTCTATACCTGGGATCATGTAAATGTTCTATCGATTTGCTGTTTCTCTCCTTCGCATATTGCTACATATTTCCAACCAATATATTGTCGTGGGAGAAAACAACATCCCCCAAAAAGGGGGAGCTATTGTTGTCTGCAATCATAAATACTATCAAGACCCAATCTTAGTAGGTTGCTCGTGTCTTCGGAGAAGGTTCTATTTTGTAGCAAAAAGAGAATTGTTTCGGTCTTTTTGGTTTGGCCTTCTCATTCGATCTCTTGGGGCCTTTCCAGTGAATCGTGAACGAGTGGATAGAGAAACCATTCGCACTTGCGCACATTTACTAGAAAATGGAAATCTTGTTCTCATTTTTGCAGAAGGCACTAGAAATAAAAATCCCCATGTGGATATCTTGCCTTTGAAAACTGGATTTGCTTTTTTAGCCAGTCGAGCTAAAGTACCCGTGATTCCTATGTATTTAACAAAAGCAGAGAATATTTTTCGATGCAGCATCCCGAAAAAGAAAATCTTTGTGCATATTGGGAAACCCATTACCTGGAATCAACCCTTGCGCAACCTTGTAGATGCTACCCAAAATGCACTGTATACATTGTGCTTGCAAGGAAAAGAGGAGTACTATGGAAACCAACAATGAATTGTTCCAAAAGCTACAAGAAAAAGACTTGGATCTATTTTTAGAAATTTTTCCTCTATGGATGCAGAAGAAGATTCAAGAAAATGGGACTATACAGGAGCTCATTGAAATCATACTAGATGTTGGAAGAAAGCCGGAAGCACGATTCCAAACCTACACTCAATATTTAATTGATGAACCTGTTGATGTCAGTTTGATCAATTCCATTCTAGACCGAACAGAAGGATTCAATCGCGACAACCGGAGCGGAATTGGTGGAACGCTGCATAGAATATCTGGAATTCGCAATCGCAAAGGGGATGTTATTGGTTTGACTTGCCGTGTTGGAAAAGCCATTCTAGGAACAGCCGACAGCGTGAAAGACATTATATACAGCAATCGTAATATTCTACTCCTAGGTCCTCCTGGTGTAGGAAAAACAACTCTTCTCAGAGAAACTTCCAGGCTTTTGAGCATGGATGCAAAAAAACGAGTAGTCATTGTAGACACTTCCAACGAGATAGCTGGTGAAGGAGATATCCCTCATAAAGCTGTCGGCATGTCTAGACGCATGCAAGTGCCGTTATCCAAACAACAATTTGAAGTAATGATTGAAGCAGTAGAAAACCACACCCCCGAAGTCATCATCATAGATGAAGTAGGCACAGCAGAAGAAGCAGAAGCCTGTAGAACGATTGCCGAAAGAGGGGTACAACTGATTGCTACTGCACACGGAAAAACCTTGGAAAATGTACTTTTCAACCCTACCATTGCAGACTTAGTTGGAGGCATTACAAGTGTTATTTTAAGTGACGAAGAAGCGATTCGCAGAGGAACTCAAAAGACTGTTTTGGAAAGAACCTCCGACCCTACATTCGACATTCTTATCGAAATTCATTCTTACACAAAATATGCCATTTATCTTGATGTATCTAGTACGGTTGACAAATACTTACGTGGCTTCCCGGTAACCCCAGAAATTCGTCAACAATCTTCTTCCGGAGATATTGAAATCATTCAACCACAGAACCAAGAATCAGAAAAACTGATCAAACAGAATTCGATTGACGATGACCTTTTGCTAGAAGAAATGAAAAACCATGAAGCTTCTGCCCGTGTTGTAAAAAGCGAAGAGCAGCCCCCCGTCAAAATCTATCCTTTTGGAATTAGTACCAACTACTTACAAAGAGCTTTAAAAAACAGTTCTATTAGCATCCAGATCAACAAACAATTGCCCGATACCGATCTGATCCTAACAACAGATCGATATCGTCGAAAAAACCCCCGAGCATTACAAAAAGCAGAGGAAATGTCAATTCCTGTCTATTCAATACCCAGCAACACATTGCAGGATATCAAGCGCTTTATCCAATCGTTAAAGACGGATTTAGCTAAACCCAAAGAAATTACAGAAGATCAACTAGATGCGATGATTCAAAAAATTTTCCACACCAATTTACCTATTAATTTTCCACCATCCAATGCAAAACTAAGAAGAATTGAACATCAACTAGCACAACGATATGGTTTGCGTTCTGAAAGCTATGGAGAAGAACCACATCGTTTTGTTGTCGTGTATCCCCCTGACTCTAAGGAGGTCATAGAATGAACATGATTCGAAAAATGATTACGTACATCTTATTTGGCATGCTATTGTCCACGTTCTTCGTAGGATGTGGCAATTCGGACATTTCTCGTACCCTTAAGGACAATGAAGCAAAGATTATTGGTATCATTACGGATGTAGAAAAACAAATCCCCATTCACAAGGTAAAAGTTGTATTAAAAAGCTCTAACACGAATAAAGAATACAAAACTACAAGCAATTCTGCCGGTCAATACGCGATTGTCTGCGAACCAGGATACTATTCCTTTGTAGCTGAAAAAGAAGGATATTCAAAATACACCAAAAATGTTGTTCTTGGAAAAGGAGAAAACGAAGAAAGCTTCTATCTAGGGGCCATTGTTGAATCTTTATGTGAAATGGACGGACGAGTCGTAGACCATCTTACAAAAGAAGTTATACCAGGAGCCTCAATACAGGTTGGCAGAAATTTAGTCCATTCTGATGCGGAAGGCAACTACAAGTTTGAGAAAAAGCTACCGGAAGGGTCCTATGATTGTTTTGTCTCGGCTCCCGGATACGAATTATTGAAAAAAACAATGCGACTCACAAAAGGGAAAAATAGGGCACAATTTGAATTAGTACCCTTCAATCCATCCGCTACCGACACTTCCCAAAACAATCAAAATGGTGAAGACACCACCCTACGAAGAAATCCCATTACTGCTATAGACCCCTCTTATCTCAACGATTACATCGTTACAGTCAAAAAAGTATTACAACCTAGCAATATACCTCTTGAATACGAAGTGATTGTTGAAGATCGATACACCAGTTATTTGGAATCCACCGAACCGGATTTTCGTGGTTTAATATTGATGACAAAAGACGCTTGTTATGAAAAAGTAAACGATCAAGAATGGATCGAATTTCAACAATCTGAGATAATGCAGCCCCAAGAAGTCTTTAAAGAAGATGTCGAGTCATTGCTATTCTATTTTGGTTTTGCAGATCCAAATGTCATTATTGAAGAAATTGGGGAAGAGGTTATTGAAACATACCCCTGTAAAAAATACCATATTTATACAGCCGATAGTGCTCCCGAAGAACAAAAGTTTGATTTTACAGCCTGGGTAATCAAGGATATAAACTTCTCATCGCAGCTTCTCAACTGTTTGATACGCATGAAAGGAACTGTTCCAAAAAATCCTGATGATGGTGTTTGGTATGACATTGATATCACATTCTCCAACATTGGAAACGGGAACAAGGTTCCTATTCCTGAAAATTTACCGAAATAAAGAACTACTACGAACCATGGATTTTATTGGAACAAATTGATATGATTTCTAGTATATCTTTTGATCTACAGTATACTTTTTTCAATGGAGGTTTGCATGGATATCACTGCCCTTTTTACGATTAACTATGGACTGTATATTGTTTCTTCTGAAATGGACGGAAAGTTTAATGGACAAATTTCCAATACTGTTTTCCAGATTACCGCTGAACCTATCGCTTTAGCAATTTGCGTAAACAAACAGAACTTCACACATCGATACATCGAGTCTTCTCAAAAATTCTCTGCCTCTGTTTTAGACCAAGAAGCCCCCATGAAGTTTATTGGAACATTTGGGTTCAAGTCTGGAAAAGACATAGACAAATCCAAAGATATTCACATCGTAAAGGGTTTAGGTGGTTGTCCAGTTGTAACCGATCATTGTGTTTCCTATGTAGAATGTAAAGTTATTCAATCGATGGATGTTTTCACTCACACTGTTTTCATTGGAGCAGTCGTTGATGCACAACATATCCAAAAAGGCACTCCAATGACGTATTCGTATTATCACCAGATAAAGGGTGGCAAAACTCCACCCAAAGCATCCACCTATGCAGGGGATGCTCCAAAAACAAAGGAGAAAGCTATGACCAACGAAAAATGGGTTTGTGATGTTTGTGGATGGGTATATGATCCCGAAGTAGGCGATCCTGATAACGATATTCCTCCCGGAACTTCTTTTGAAGATCTTCCCGATGACTGGGTTTGCCCTGTTTGTGGTGCTTCCAAAGACGAATTTTCCAAAGTGTAGACAGTTTGATGCAATTACACCTTTCCAAACATGTCACCTATATTGGATCGATTGATTGGGATCGTCGAATTTTTGATCAGTTGATCTCCATTCCTTTTGGAACGACATACAATTCGTATCTTCTACAAGGATCCGACAAAACAGCAATTATTGACTCGGTTGATCCAGCAAAAGTAACAGATCTAGAAAAAAACCTAGCCGATTCTTCCGTATCTCATGTAGACTACATTGTTTGCCAGCATGCAGAGCAAGATCATTCTGGCTCCATTCCTTACCTTCTAGAAAAGTTTCCCGAAGCAAAAGTGGTCACCAATGAAAAATGTAAAGGTTTTTTGATTGATCTATTGTCTATTCCTGAAGATAAATTTCTACTTGTCAAAGATCAAGACACCCTTTCTTTGGGCAACATAACACTTCGTTTTCTACTCACTCCGTGGGTTCACTGGCCAGAGACAATGGTTACATATTACGAAGAAGAAGAAATCTTGTTTTCATGTGATTTTTTTGGTTCTCATGTAGCTACAAGCGACCTTGTTACGGATACTCCCATGATTTATTTGGAACCTGCAAAGCATTATTTTGCAGAAATTATGATGCCATTTCGAAACATCATTCAAAAAAACCTAGCCAAAATTGCCCCTCTTTCCATCCGAATGATCGCACCTTCTCATGGTCCCATATACAAAGATCCCAACCCCATCCTGAAAGCCTATGAAGAATGGGTCTCTGATCAGACCAAACCGATGGTTATCATTGCTTATGTTTCGATGCATGACAGCACGAAACAAATGGTAGAGTACGTTACTAAAAAACTCATGGAGAACAATATTGCTGTCAAAGTATACAACCTTCCCAAATCAGACATTGGAGAAGTAGCCACTGACCTTGTTGATGCTTCTAGCATGATCCTAGCCAGTCCAACAGTCCTTGCAGGAGCCCATCCTGAAGCTGTATATGCTGCATTTCTTACCAATGCCCTTAGACCAAAACTCAAAACTATTTCCATTATTGGCTCGTATGGCTGGGGTGGAAAAATGGTAGAACAAATTCAAAGCTTAATGCCCAACCTAAAAGCAGAAATCATCGAACCAGTTCTTGCAAAAGGAACCCCAAAAAAAGAGGATTTTAAAAAGCTTGATGCACTAGTCCAAGCTTTTACTGACAAAAACCAATAGTTCACCCATCTTCCTGAAAAACAAAACAGGGCACTGCAAATGCAGTGCCCTGTTTTGTTTTTATAGAGTTTTAAGATACTATGTTATTCTTTGCTTTTACTAGCCTGCCATTTAAGCTCTGGAATCCATCCTTCTTCAATATCAACTCCTAGTCCAATGGACATTTTCCGTGGATATCGATCGGATTCTTGCTTCCAGCTTGTATTATCCACACAAATGGGACGAGAATAGGTGTCATTCCCTCCAATATCAATGAAAATTCCTACATCAGGAAATGTATTTCGATAGCTGGCAGATTCATTGTTTACACGGTGCTGAGCAAATCCAATGCTTGTTTGCCCTTTGTTGGGTTCATCCAAAACATCATAGATATCATCCCCGCCAATGTTAATGCAAAATCCCATGCCGTTGGCGGTGGATGCACCAAGTAATAGTCCGCCAGATGTTTTGTTTCCATCAGCATCTTCATACCAGCATTCATAATGATCGTTACCACCCCTGTCAATTGCCCAGGAAATAGAAATATCATGCGCTCCACCAACAGATATGGCCTGCCGGGCTTTGTAGAAATCATCCCCTTCATCATCAAGAAGTTCTGTGATGCCCATATGGGCGGTTCCACTTTGGACAAAGAAATAGGCATCATAAATATCATTTCCTGCCTTGTCGTACAAAAGTCCTGCTGCAAACCAATACGCAGAAGCCTGGGCATAAATACCTGCCGTGTACACATCGTCTCCAGCTAGGTCAACCAATACGCCCATGCCACCGCCCATGGAGTGACCATCATACAAATCGGCTCTTCGTCCAAAACCTACTCCTTGACACAAGGAATAATTCACATTGTCGTTGTGTCCATGTACTCCTGGAGTCATCAGTTTGTACGGTTCAGCGGTATAGGTATCATTGCCTTCGGTATCCAGAAGAAGACCATATCCGGCAGTGTTGGCAAAAGCTTGAGAAGAATAAAAGGCGTAATAGATATCTTCTCCTCCAATATTAATCAATTCTCCCACGCCAAACTGCGCAGCACCTTGGCAAAATACTCTTCCGGTAAAGGAGTCGTCGCCTCCACCATCCCATAAAATGCCTACGCCAAAAGTGGCAGAGCCTTGCCCGTTGTCGTAAACAGTGTAAGTATCATTGCCTTGTTCGTCGACCAAAATTCCGATCCCTAAAGTACCAGAACCTTGCGCACAATTGGTGTGTTCATCTGCGATATAGGTGTCATCCCCTGCAAAATCAATTACGACTGACACAGGTCGATCAAGGGTAGCAGTAGCTGCAGTAGCACCTTTGTATGTATCGTCTCCACCGCAATCAACAATAAGGAAATAATCATCTCCACGATACTCATTAGAGTTTGAATCTCCAGAAAAAGCTAGTTTCCCCAGGGGAGTCAAATATTCAAACGAACCATCCCAAGAATGTCCTTCGTCTCGAATGGCTTTCTGAATTTTGAAAATGGAGTACATAACGTAGATGGTTCCTTCGTAAAGAGGTTTGTAATCGAAATCTGGACCTAAATCCCAAACAAGATCATCAATTTCTTTTCCAATTCCTTCCCCTTTTGCAAGCAATGAAATTTTCTGATAAGCTTCGTACCATTGCTCTTTGGGAAGCTTTCTCAAAGCGCGATCTCGACAGCGCGCAGCATATGTGGAAGAATATAGATAATCGGCTAGTGCTGTTTGGATCTCAAGAGGCATTCCATCGCACAATTCACGTACAGCTTGAGCATCATATTCGGTGAACATATAACCGTTCGCAGAATAGACATGTTTTATACCATCAAGCAATGGTTCTTCAGGATCGATAGGAAAGGGTTGCATTTTGATTTCAGGCAAGTACATTACAACATGCCCGGTTCGAACCATTCCTCCTAGAAATAGTTGGAAAAGCCCCGTGTTCGTATACTCTTTTGATGGAACATTCCAGCCTTCTGAAATACTGTAGAAAACACCGGAAGCATTTTTGTGAACATCCAAAGGATTCTTCCACCATTGAGTGAACCATGGCAAAACCATTTCTGCATTCATTTCTGTCAAATAGTCAAGAATCTCGGATTCATAGTCTATATCAGAACGCTGATACTCATATTGTGTTAAAAGATCACCAAACACATCGTTTGGTTCATTTTCTTCTGCATAACTACTTTGGAAACTTACAAACAGTAAGCAAATTGACAAGAAAATACTACACCATTTTTTCATGAAAACCTCTTTTCTTGAAAAAAACTATTTGGACTTACGACGACGCCTTATTGCAAACAACTTCCGAAGGCCCACCCATAGACCCCAAATAATGAGTGCTATCCATAGATACACCGTAAAGACTTGCACAAGGAGTTCTATAAGGAAGCTAAACAAACCACTAAAAAAACGAACAAAACTATTTCGAAACCGTTTACCAATTTCTTGCACTGACATAATGTCCCAGGTGGGATCTTCATTTAGCTTTACTGTTTTGGGACTTTGTGACAATGAAACACTTACCATCGAATGATCCACTTGCAGATTCCATACTTCCATCTGTCTTGTTCCAGAATCTATTCGATCCTGCACAGAATCTAAATAACTTTGCACCTGCAAGACTTCTTCAATAGTAGTTGCTTTTTTCATAATCTCTAAGTATTGTTCTTTTTGTTTTTTAGCATTTTCCAGTCGAGCTTGCATATTGTAGTACTCCAACGTAATCTCATCGGAATAAATTCTACTGTAATGAACTTTTCCTAGTTCTTTTAGCCAATCCACAAAAGAAACAATGTCGGATGCAGGGATCCGAACTTTTAGGTCTACATTGACATGAATATCGTCACCACGAGTATTCGACTCTACTACCCAACCATCTAGTTCTTGGACGCGTGTTTGAATGGTTTTCGAAATATCTTTTGGTTCTTTCACTTCCAGCGATATTTCAGCATTTTTGATAATCTTTCTCGGGTACGGGGTTTTATCATCGATATGTTCATCCTGAGGGGCTTCTGAAAAAGAATCACGAGCGGCTTCTTGCTGGGTTGCAGCTCCCTTTTCATAGCCAATATCTTGTTGAGCAGTGTTCTCACTGCCAAAGCCATTACAACCTGTCAATAAAAGAATGCTTAAAAGTACAAAAGAAATCACAAATTTCTTCATCGTAATCCCTTCTTTCTTTTTTTTTGAACATTTAATGTAACTTTCAGTACTACTTACCTATATATAATACAAAACCATTTTCAATTTACCTAAACAGAAAGGAAAAAACCAATGAAAATGACAAAAATTTTAGGATTCGTTCTAGTATCTGCTCTTGTTGTAACCAGTCTAATGCTCCCAGTAAAAGCGGCCCCCGGAGGAGAAAAGGGCCCTGGAAGTCAGATGAAGCGTATCCAAGGTATTCTTCAGAATTTAAACACAGAGGCTAAAACTTTCGATTTAGAGGCGAAAAATCCTGATGGAGAAACCGTTGTGTTTTCTTTTGTTTGGATTGATAGCACGATGTTCATACGGGATCAAGAAGAATCCACTGTGGATTCTTTTAAGAATGGTGAATCAGTCACTGTCGCCGGACCTATCAGTTTGGAAGACAAAACCGGTGTTGCCGTTGTGCTTTGTTTTGGAGCTTTCCCAGACAAAGATCCGGGAAGACCTCCTCTAGTAAAAGGTACCATTGGAGATCTTAATCAAGAAAACTCCACATTTAGTTTAAAAACCAAAAACCCCGAAGGGGAAGAAGTTGTTTTCCAAGTTACCTGTATTGATAAAACTCGCTTTTTCCGAGATTTGCAGCCAGCCAAATTGGAAGATTTTAAAAATGGTGAAGAAGTATCCGTAGTAGGCGTTGTAAAAGTTGAAGAAAAAACAATTACCGCCATGGGAGTATTTCTTGGCGATTTGCCTAGAACTCCCGGAAGAGATCCAGAAAAAAATCCTCCAAAGGGTCCTAAGGTGATTCCTGGAGTAGTATCGGAAATTAATTTTGAAAAGAAAACATTAACACTACAAGTAAATGAAACAACCACAATTCCTGTTGAATTCTTTGAATGGACCACTATTACACTAGATAACGAGATCGTCCATTGGAAAACATTGCGCAATGACATGAAAATCGGAGTTTCAGGTCCTGTAGACCCTACTGATAAAACTCTAGAAGCGCATCGAATTGTAATATTTACCAATAACTCACCTGGAGATCCTGGCAATCCTGGCCCTAGAGCAAATCTTATTCAGGGAACTATTTCGTCGTATGACACAAGTGCCAACAGTTTCAATCTTACTGCAGAAGTACAGGGTGAAACCAAAACAATTGTAGTAAAATACAGCGATCAAACTCGCTTTTTCCGCGATGGAGAAATCTCTTCTGAAGATGCTTTCAAAAATGGTGAAGAAGTGACCATTGGTGGTCGCATGCAAGAAGATTTTTTTGAAGCATTCATGATTGCCTATGGAGAACTCCCTGAAAGAGGGAAAAATACTGAAAGAGGAAAAAACAGATAAACTACGGCAGTATTCATTTCCATTCTACATTTGCCCACCAAAAAAAGCATCTTTCGGCGAAAGATGCTTTTTTTTATTGAGTAATTCTCTCAAAAGCATTACAATAAAAGAAAAATCCAGAGGTAGTTGTGAAAAGAAAAAAACAAAGACTCAATTTTATAGCCATCGGTATAGCAACCCTCTTGTTGGTGCTTGTCGGATGGGGCTTGTATAAGGGTGTTTCATGGGGTTTACACTACATCATAGAAAGCCGGTATACCGCTGAAGATGAAACTCTTTACAGATCTCCTCCTGCTAGCGAAGAAATTGTATTTCAAAAAAAAGGAGAGGGACTCTTTATTACACAGTCAAGTGGCACAGAAGATTCTCGAACTGTCGTTTCCATCACTACAGGAGATGACTATTGCCCTTCGTGGGATACAACAGGAAAAGGTTTGTATTTTATTCGCAAAACCACAAACAATCAATTAAACCTCATGTACTACAACCGTGATGAAAACCTATTGATGCCCAATCCTTTGCAAACATTTACCGAACTTGACATACCCAATATTGAAAACTCGTTTATCAGAGTATCGCACGATGGTAAATATTTAATTGTCTCTTCGTATGACTGGGGTATCAATGTATGGAATGTCCATACTGGAGCAAAAGAAAATCATTTTTCCATGGAAAAAACATATGACTATATGAACATTTTTTCTAGAAACAGCAAATTTTTCCTCTTCTCATGCACAAACCTGTACGACAAACAATTCATTCATGGAATTGACAAACCGGAACCATCAGCTACTCTTTATCTGGCCACCAATACCTTTGAACAGATAACCAAAATTGACAGTTCGTTTGACGCCTTTGAAGGATACTCCTTTTCTCTCAATGGCTACACATTTGCATATGCAAAAGAGGGATCTGTCTACTATGTCGATTCAATCGAATCTCTGAAGCCTATTGTAATAGCGCAAGGATCATACCCCTCTATTCGCCCTACTTTGACTGAAAAGAAAAGAAAAGACTATCGATGGTCTCCACCTTTCTGGTCTGCCATAGATATAACAAACATAGCTGGCCTCATACAAGTTCCAGATCAGCCGATTGTATTGCTTGCTACGCCTCATGAAATAGCTACGATTCATATACAGCAAAATACACTTCTCAAGTACACAGAAAAAAGACAAAACAATGAAACATCTTATATGGGATGGAAATTAATAGATTTTCTCTATCAAGATGTGAATTTCGATACAGAACCAGAACTTTTGGCATCCTGGTGGCCAGGAGGTTTGGAAATTGGAGCAGAAAGAATTTCTTTCTTTGAATTGCGGAGTGATGGTCAATTAAAAGAACAATTTTCTTCACAACGAAGTCAAAAAAATATCGTTCAGTTTAAAGACTTAGATGGCGATGGAACAAATGAATTAGTAAACATCTATTTGGATACACAGAAAAATACTGGATTAAACCTTGAAAGCCTGTATTGGGAAGATATCTTAGTTTGGAATGGAAATACATGGATCATCGCAAATCAGAGATTTTCGGAACAGTATAGTAAACTTAAAGAAACGTATGAGGTATTTCTTATAGATGCCATTAAAAAACCGGATGATTATGGAGAAAGTCTTTACTTGATTCAAGATCTTCTTGAAAAAGTAAACTCTCTTTTGACACCGTGAGGAGTCTTTTATGAATACAAAACATATCTACAGGATAGTTCAAATATGGATCATTTTTGTTGTGATTTGCCCCCTGTTTAGCAACGCCTTTCCTGTTCATGCTGCTGAGCCAATCCCTGAAGCGCCCTCCCATCTAGAAACAATTGTTATGTATAATCAAGTGAACCTTTTATGGCAAGATAATTCTACTGGCGAAAAGGGATTTATTGTAGAACGCAAAACGGGAATTCAAGATTTTGACACAATTGCAGAACTTGAGTCCAACTGCAGCTTCTATTTGGATATGCACTTAAAGGCTCAAACTACTTATTATTATCGAGTAAAAGCATTTAATGAAAAAGGGTATTCTTCTCCTTCGAACGAAGCGAAAGCAATAACCGAAACCTCGCCAACACAAGAAAATCCTCCTGAGGCCCCCAGTCGTCTCTTAGGGAGAGCAACAAGCCCTACTCAGGTTGTCTTAGCATGGCAAGACAACTCTACCAATGAAACAGGCTTTGAGATTGCACGAAGAACTTCTGGAAGTCCGTATGAGATTAAGGGACAAGTCTTTTCAGATGAAACAACCTTTACAGACAATATGGTGGAACCCGACAGGGCCTATTTTTACAAAGTACGCGCTGTGAATTCGTATGGCGAATCTTCGTATTCAGATGAGATTCAAGTCCGTACTAAATCAGACAAAGAAGGCGATGGTGAAGTGTCTGTTCCTTCAGCTCCTGCCAATTTAGAAGTCCTGATTGAAAACAAGATGATTCTCTTGACCTGGGATGACACTTCTACCAATGAAACTAGCTTTAGAATATACATGAGCATTGATGATCCTGATATGTTTGCGCTTTACAAGGATCTCCCACCAGATACTACTCGATATGAAGAAAAAGATCTTTTAATCCCAGGACGAACTTTCTATTTTCGTATTACTGCTGTGAACAAATATGGAGAATCAGACCCCTCTAACGATGCCATGATAACCATTAAAGAAACAGATTCAAAAACAATACCAGACAAACCAACTGATTTGAAAGCATTTGAAGTGTATTCTACAGAAGTAGTTCTTAAATGGACAGACAATGCTAGTGACGAAGATGGGTATAAAGTGGAACGACGGAGAATTGATGAAGGAAAATTTACTACCATACAATCGACCCCTTCTAACGTCAACAATTTTAAAGACGAAAAATTAAACCCTGACACAATTTATTATTACAGAGTATACGCATACAATTCGGCAGGAAATTCATTTCCATCCAATACGTTGGAAGTTCGTACCAAGAAGAAGGTATCTACAGATCCACCACCCGTAAACCCTCCCGAAAAAGAAGTGATTATTATAAAACTTCAAATTGGTTCAAAAACAATGATTGTCAATGAAAAGAAAACCACAATGGATGTGGAGCCCATTACCATGTTCGAAAGAACAGTCCTTCCCATTCGATATGTCGTCGAAGCATTGGGAGGAACATTGGGATACGAGGTACACTCCAAAACAATTACAATCGAATTGGATTCTATTCGTATTGAAATGCAATTAAAAAATCCTATCGCTACCGTAAATGGAGTAAAAAAACAAATTGACCCTGATGATCCTCGTGTAATGCCAATATCAGTCCCCCCTGGTAGAACCATGATCCCTGTGCGATTTGTTGCAGAGAATTTAGGATGCCAAGTAGATTGGGAACCTCATTCAAAGACTGTAACAATTACGAAGCAGTAAGAGTAAGGTTTCATTCCCTATTGAACTAGATTTTTGGTATTGCCTTCCATGCGTTTCACACAATCTTAATACATCAATAGAAAAAATTCAGTATACTGAACGTAAACTTTCTAAGAGGTGGAATCGTGAATGATATGAAAGAGTTCCGGGATAAAGTTGTTTTAACGATTCTGATTATTGGACTTTTTGCCATTATGGTGTATGTCGCATCACAAACCATAGACCTTATCCTCATGTTGTTTTTGGCAAGCATTTTAGCCATATTTATTCGTTCTATGAGCACGTTTTTTCAAAATAAATGGAAACTACACCGACGATGGGCAAATAGTATTAGCATCTTTGCATTGATTTGTTTTATTGTACTTCCATTTACTCTCATTTGGTCCCCTTTTGCAACACAAACGCAGGGGCTTCTAAAAACCCTACCCTCCATTTTGCATTCTTTGGAAGAATTTTTAACTCTTCACTTAGGGGAATACGGACTAGCGTTCAATAACATCTCATTAAATTCGCTCTTTGATACCATTACAAATAGTATTCAACCTATTGTTAGTGGTGCATTCATGGCAGTTGGGTATGGTATTGATGCTATTGCAAAGGTTATTCTAACCTTCTTTATTGCCAGCTTTATTGCTGTTGCCCCGGATGAATATAGCTCCGCCTTGAAAGATTTTTTTCCCCCAAAAATTCGTGGATTCCTTCGTTCCTTCGCTCATGACTTAAAAACACTCTTGCAACATTGGATTGTAGGTACTCTTCTTGCCATGTTGTTTGTAGGAAGTTTGGCAACACTTGGATACTGGATTATTGGCGTGAAATACTTTGTCGTGTTTGGTGTTATTGCTGGTTTTATGGAGATTATCCCCTACTTCGGACCTACTATAGCAGCAAGCTTTCCTGTACTGTATGTCCTCACACAAGAACCTTCAAAAGCAATCCCCGTACTTATCATTTTTCTGGCAATTCAATTTATAGAGAACTATTTTTTCATTCCTTTTTTATGGAAAAAACAGGTCAACATTCCCCCTGCTATTTCCATTTTCATCATTATTTTGTTTGGTCAACTCTTAGGTTTCCTTGGAATACTGCTGGCCATTCCAATTTTTCTTGTCACTCGTACACTTTCCATCCACATTTACAAATCCCAGCAAAGTGATCAGAAAAGCCCTGTGAATGATTTATTACACCCATCAGCTCGTGGAAAGAAAAAAAATGACGAAATCCAGCAGTAGCATTTCTAAAAAGTTTTTGCGAATTCGTTTGCAAAATAGCGAGGTATACTCCTTTGTAAAACAGATCACAACCATTGTCTGTTCGGTCTACAACATCCCCCTTGTCGCCCTTTATGCTGGGTCAGATGAAGTACGTTTTTATGGTGTATCTATGAACAAAGAATCTTTCCAGCATACGTTCCATATTCCTACTCCTGAAGATTTTCAGTTTTTCCCTCCCACTTTAAGAACTAGGGACAGCATTTTTTATAAAAATCACAAAATTCGAGAACACTCTTTTATTTTTAGTGGATTGGAAATTGTTTTTCTCTATCTTTCAAATCAAGATCAAGTTTCCACAATAATGGACGCCTTGAAAGAAATAGAAGACCAAGTTGCCATGCTTCTACTACCAATGATACAAGATGAAGAATGGGTAAATAGCAATCAACTAAAACAATCTCTTCGAATCGCTAACCAGTATGTACAATCATTCCCATTTCTTCAAAGCCTTCTTCAGATGGTTTTAAACATTGTACAAAAATACTCAAAGGCAGACTATCTTACGATTAAATACAAAACAGAAGCACAAGAGACTTTTTCAACGATCCCTTTTGGAAAACGGGAAGAAAAAAAATACCATACTCATTCGTATTCTTGTACAGAATACGGTTTTTCTACACAAATCACCATTTATTCAACCCATCCCTTCCCCAATTCACCTATTGAAGTGTATCGCATGAGCCGTACCTGTAGACTGACATCGAAGCTTCTATCTTTGCATTTTTCTCAAACAGAAGATTATTATCTCCTCTCTCATATCACTTTTACCAAAATTTATCATACTCTTCTAAATCCATTCCCCGATCAACTAGACCAAATGCTAAGCATGGGAGATTCATTTGCAAAAGAACTCCGGCTTAGTATCCCAGAATCCTACGTATTGCAATGGCTTATTGTATTAGACAATGTGGGTACAATGTCTATTGAGCTTTTTACGAAAGTGGGTAGTCAATCCTGGGAAGTAGATTTTTCTGCCATTGTTAAAAAAACCATCATTGAGAATTTAAGTGTTCCTATCAAATATCCTTCTGTCATTTCTGTTGACAAAAACCTATTCCGGGCTATTTTAACATGTGTCCGAGTCTATCCTTTCTATATTCAAAAAAGGCCATTTCACAGTCGAAAGGAAATGGTGAAAGAAATACGAAAATTGGATATCCCGGAGAATTTTCTTCCTATTTTTATTAAATTACTTGAAAAAAAACTACAACTTACTTGTTATGAGATAACCCAATGTTCAAAGGAATTGCGCGAGATTTGTCCTGTGTACAAAAATGTACAAAGAAATCGCAAAACAACCTTATGTTTCACAGAAGAATGCCTTCGTAATGAATTGTTGGGTTTCCAATGCAAACAATGCATTGCTACCATAGAAAAGGAGGATGAACATGACCATTAGCACAAAAGAGCAACCTTGTAAAACGAAAATTATTGCCACCATTGGCCCTTCCTCGTCGAATGTGGAAACATTGATTGCATTAATGAAGGCGGGGGCGACTGTTTTTCGATTAAATCTGTCTCACATCACAAAACAAAAAGCAGAAGAGTTAGTAGAAGTCATTCGTAAAGCAGCGAACCAAATTAATGTGGCCGCTACAATCATGGCAGATTTACCAGGACCGAAAGTTCGCATTAGTCACTTAGAAGAAAACATATCGATTGCCGAAGGAGATGAAATCACCATCGTAAGGACTCCAAAAAGCAAAGAGGATATATCTCTAAACTACCCCGAAATACTCGACGATCTTAGTATCGGTGAAACACTATTCATTGATGATGGCCAAATACGATTGAAAATATCTTCAAGAGATAAAAATTATATGAATTGTACCGCTCTGAACAGTGGCTTGTTAAAACCGAACAAAGGAATCAATTTCCCTTTGTCCAAAATTCAAATTGTTTTTCCAACAGAAAACGACATAGAGTGGTTGTCTTTTTTATGCAAACGGGAACTATGTGATTATGTAGCAGTATCCTACGTTCGAGGAGCTGGTGATATTTTTCGTATTCGCGGCATTATTAAAGATTACAAGGTCAATATCGGTATTATCGCTAAAATTGAAAAACATGAAGCTTTAAAAGATTTGGAAAACATTGTTCAATTATCTGATGGAGTTATGGTCGCAAGAGGAGATTTAGGATTGGAAATATCCATTGAAGACATCCCTCACATTCAGAAGCATATCATAAGACTCTGCAACGAAATGGGAAAACCCGTTATAACGGCAACACAAATGTTAGAGTCAATGATTAAGAGTGCTACGCCTACAAGAGCCGAAGCGGCTGATATTGCCAATGCCATCCTAGATGGTACAGATGCTGTCATGTTGTCTGCTGAAAGTGCAGTTTCTTCGAATCCGGTTTGGGTTGTAGAAACCATGCGGAAAATTGTATCCAGAGCAGAAAAAGCTTTTGACAAAGAAAACTTTAACTCCATTATGGTTCACACAGTGCAAAACAATATTTCCGATGCCATCGCTTTTAGTGCAGCGAGAACTGCCGGATATATTAATGCTTCCTGCGTAGTGTGTCTGACTTCCTCTGGATCGACTGCAAGAAGAATTGCAAAATATCGTCCTGATGCAGCAATTATTGCTATATGTGACAACGAAAGAACGCAAAATCAATGTGGGTTGTTTTGGAGAACAAGGGCATACTATCTATCATTGCATGAAAATGTCCAAGAAACTATGAAAACCACGCAAGAGTTTTTACTCAATCATAGACTTGTAAGCCCTGGAGACAAAATAGTGGTAACCATGGGTATGCCATTGGGTCACAAAGGAAACACAAACTTGATTCAAGTCCTCACAATAAAGGAGTAAAGAAATGAGATACACAAATCACAAAACCAAAAACGAACTCCCCGCTCAAGTATCAATGACAGAAAATATCACAGGGATCATTATTTTTCTGTTTGGTATCCACATTTTTTTAAAAAATATTCCACATGATTACAAGTTTTCACTTCTCTTTATTTCTGCATTTGTTTTGTTGATTGGGATTTGGTTTATTGTCGATTTTTTTCTGTACAGAACCATTTCCTCTGCTTTGCCAGGCATCCTATTGCCTATCATCAGCATGGCACTCTTTATTGATTTTTTCTCTGCCCTTCCTCTTTCATACAGCCATATGCTTTTCATGAGCGCTCTTTTTGGAGGTACAATCGCATTTGGCATTTTGTACAATGAAACAAACAATAAAACGTATCATTCTATCGCTTGGATTTTTGGGATATTATTTGGTCTTCAGTTGTTTTCAAAATTTCCCTTTATGAAAGCTCATATTGTAAAATTATGGCCCATTCTCCTTATTGTTGCAGGAGGATCGATTTTGTGGAAAGTATTTAGGAAAAGCTAGTTCTTAGAAGCCTTGTAAAAAAACTAGCGGTCTAGCGAGCTAGACCGCTAGTTTTTTTTGTTCCGGAAAGATTGAAATAAAAGAAACAGTATCTACTACTTAATGATCACAAACATTCGATCCTGTGGCAAGTTCTTGATTCAAGTAGGACTCTACAATCTTATTTGGCTCATCAGACGACGCTCCAACAAGTACGTGAATGCCACTTTCTTCGAACAAAGCCTGCGCTCTTGAACCCATTCCCCCTGCTATTACCACATTAACATCCTGGTCGGCAAGCCACTTTGGTAAAACACCAGGTTCGTGTGGTGGTGGAGTCTTCATTTCAGTTTTTTCAATTGTTTTGTTCTCATCATTGACAGTAACAATAGCAAATTCTTGGCAATGGCCAAAATGCATACACAGTTTTTTTTCAGCACATGGGATCGCTATTTTCATAATTTTCTCCTATCGTTGAGTAATTTTTTCCCACATTCTAGTGATTTCTTTCCCAGCAATGGATGTAGGAATTGTAACAACGGGTACACCTTTGTTTTGAGAACTTGTAACTGCTTCATCGTAAGGGATTGTACCCAACCAAGTTTCATGTCGTTCCAATACAATTTTTTTAATACGATTGGTATTCTCTTTGTTTAAATCTGCCTTGTTCACACATACTAGAGTTGGAATATGGAAAAATTGGCAAACACTCATTACTCGCTCCATATCATGAATACCACTTATGGTTGGCTCTGTAACAAGAAGTACCAAATCAGCTCCCGTTATAGACGAGATAACGGGACATCCGATTCCAGGGGAACCATCTACAACAATCCAATCAAGCTGTTTTGCATTCGCTACATCTTGTGCTTGTTTACGAACAGCACTTACAAGTTTCCCTGAGTTTTCCCCACCTGGCAACAGCTTTGCATGAGACAGAATGCCATATCTGCTTTGAGATAGATAGATGTACCCACAAAATCGATCTCTTTGGCGAATACAGCTTTGAGGGCAGTGATCGATACAAATACCACAACCTTCGCAAGACAATTCCTGTATCTCATATAAAACGCTACCATCATTCTTCTTTCTTCGTGTAATTGCCTGGCTTGGGCAAAGGTCATAACAGGCTCCACAATGGGTGCAGTTCTCTTGAACAATGAGAGGTAGTATACCGCTATAAAATTTTTCTTCGCGCAAGTGTTTTATATCCATTAAAAGGAACAAATCGGCTGCATCCACGTCACAGTCTGCAAAAACAGCTTTTTTTGCTAAGGCTGCGAAAGAAGCAGTTATACTTGTTTTTCCTGTTCCGCCCTTCCCGCTCAACACCACTAGCTCTTTCATATGCTAAACCTTTCCACCAATATTGTACCTGCTTATTGTATTGCCCGTGTAAAGTCCATCTCTTTTGCCCAAGCAGTTTGTCCCTTGGAGTAGAGAACAGCCACTTTCCGTGATTGAGGAATCTCTGTTAGAATCTCAATGTTTTCTTTCTGACAAAACTGATGTACGCGATCATCGCCGATTCCTTCTCGATTAATTATCACAGAAAAAGGGATTTGAAGGAGCCTTACGGTCTCTACTGCAATTTTTAAATCATGTAAACCAAAAGCGGTAGGTTCAGTTACCAGAATCACATAATCAGATGTACGAACTGCTTGCACCATAGGGCAAGAAGTCCCCGGTGGAGAATCAATGATAGTAATTGAATTTGTGTGCTCCTTGGCTAGAACACTTTCTATTAAGGGTGGGGCCATAATTTCTCCTACATTCAACAACCCATAGTGTAAATCGATGGAGGGGTTGTCTTGTACGTCTCCCGATATGACTGTCCCAATTTCTCTCTGAATACTGGTAATGGCATCCTCGGGACAAGCAAGAATACACCCTCTACATCCATGGCACATATCGGAAAAGAAAATGGGATTTTTCTTTACAACAGCAATGGCATTAAAACGACAAGCTTCGCTGCATTTTCCACAACCGATACACTTTTCTGCATCAAAAGAACAACTTTGTATGGTTGCTTTCATTTGTTGGGTTTTGTGTAGTGTTACAAAAATATGGGCATTGGGTTCTTCTACATCACAGTCCAAAATAGTAACAGGTTTCTTTGTTAATTCTTGAATGGCAAGAGACAAAGAAACTGCTACGGTCGTTTTTCCAGTGCCACCTTTGCCAGAAGCAATTGCAATTCTCATTTACCAATGCCCAGGAACGTTTGAAGAAGTAGCCTTTTCCAGTTCTCCATTTGTAAACTTCTGAATAGCTTCTTTTACACTCGACTCCTGCGTCATATACACTTCTATACCTGCTTGTATAAGGACTTGATAGGCCTTTGGTCCGCAATTGTGTGCCACCACGGCCTGTACATTTTGCTTTGTAATATTTTGCGCAGATTGAATACCAGCTCCTTGTGGAGCCGATAAATTCTGTGCATTGGTGATATATGTAGTTGAATCATCTTGCGTGTCGTACACAAGAAATCCTGGCGATCTTCCAAACCTCGAATCAATAATGGAATCAACACCTTTGTCATTTTGAACACAAAAAGCTACTCTCATAATCTACCGTCCATTTCTGTTAAAGTACCCATTACCCATACCGCGGCCATCTCGGGGACCTCTTCCGAAACCACGACCCATTCCTAAGCCACGTCCAAAGCCACCTCGACACCATCCAAAAAATCGAGAGATGGGCCTTTGTACAACATTCGTAGAATTGTTTTGCTGATTTGGGTTCACATTGTCAGGGTTACAAATCCCCAACCCTCTTCCGGTCATAGGTCCTTGTCCATTTGGTCCAGTTCCATTAAATCTTGGCATATCATGTCTCCTTACTATCGATTGTATCGATACGTTGATTTTGCCAATCAAGGTTTTTTTCAGAATACTGACCAGAGCACTCTATTTCGATAGCTTTCCCATGAAGAAGAGCAGATGCAACTTTTGATCGAGCAGATCGAATAATATTTCCAAAGGTTTGCCTCGATACTTCCATTTGTTTTGCAGCATCTTCATGATACAAACCCATGTCATCGGCCAAACGAAGTGCTTCCATCTCGTCTTCTTTGAGGACCACGATATCTAGAAAATGAATGGGTACTCCTCCAGGCTTATAAAAGTACGCTTTTGGTCTAGACCCAATTCGTCTTCGTCTACAGCATCTAGTCATGGTTAAAAACTCCTTTATTGGCATATGCCAAGTATAGCGTAGAATCATTTGACATGCAAGTATATTTGTAAATGACTTAGCGTATGTGTCTCTGATCAAAAAGTATAGAATACATCGCAAGAAAATAAAATTCTCTTGGACTGACAACCCTTCTTTTCCTACAGAGTTTGTTTGTTGATAGAACCAATACAAAAAAAGATTATAATAAAGAAAAAAGAACGGAGGATTGTAGAATGAAAATTAGCAGAATGCTAGTAGCCTTTTTTGTTATTGTATCCATCGCTTTCCCCTTCAATAACAATATATCTATTGCCAATACGGGAGGTAATACCTCTTTTATTTGCGCGAATCATTCGCATGTATTTGTATTGGACAATCTCTCTCAAAAGGTACACGTTTTTGATCATACACAAAAAGAAATCCGTTCCTTTTCTATCGTGCCCCCAGCACAATCTTTTCCTGCAAAACCGGTTGCCTTTGACTGCGACGAAACGTTTCTTTATATTCTAGACCAACAAATCAACACCATTGGCGTGTATTCATTGGATGGTACTTTCCAAAAGACAATCCCGATCCTTTCTTCCCTATTAGTACATCCCACCTCCTTGGCCATCCATAACAATATTCTCTATATCTCTGATCAAAATTTGATTTTGGGTTTTACTCAAGAAGGCATTCTTGTTGAAAAATATAGTTTGCCCGACTACGAGAAGAATTCAATTGTCACTCATATTCGTTACAATACAGCACTCATGTGCGTTGTCAATGCATCTAGGATATACACTTGGAATGCCTTCTCAAAAAAATGGAACTCCCCCATTAGTTCTTTTGGTAAAGAGCTAGGCAACTTTGTATCCATTCAATGTATGGATGAGTATGGTAGTATAGTTGCGTTTGATTCTTACAAACAAGCCCTCTATCGCTACAATGCGAATCTATCTACATGGAGTCATGTTGATTCCTTTACCATGGAGAATTGTGCCGATGTTTGCCTGTATGGTGAGAATTTATATAGCCTAGGCACCCAAGATACTTCATACCAGATTCATTCAATTTACGAGCAACCAACCCAAAACTATACATTGTCCATGAAAGAAATTCAGTTTATTCTTTCTACTTCAGCCTACTTTACAATTTGGAGCAATGAAGATTACCCTTTGACAGGAACCATCCAGTCTGACCATCCCGGAATCCTTGTAAAGCCCTCTTCTTTTCATGCCACTGAGCAGTCTATTCAAGTTCAAATAGACACTTCTCAGTTTGAAGACCCTTCTGCTATATCGCAATCGCTCAAACTTACCATTGAAGGCCAACCTGCTCAAACAATTCCCGTGAAAGGACAATTCCAAAGCCCTACGCACACCCTTACTTTTACCCCCACAAACAACGCTACCATAAATCCCTCTAGGCCGATTCTGCGTCTTTCTCTCCAAACAACAAAAGGCTTTGAAGACACCATTGATATTAAGTTTCCCCCCTCAGCAGGAAAAACCAGTTTGCAACCACAAGATATGGAACTAGAAATTTCAGCAAAGAATACCCATCAATTTTGTGAAATTCCCCTACAAATCCCTATGGACACAAAACCAGGTTTTTATCCAATTGTGATGCAGGTCACTTCTGATGCATACAAGTTTATGAAGCAATTTACCTTCCATCTGCTATATCAAAACACACCAGGTACTCTAAAGAAAACACAGCTCGGAGAACTTTTTACGGCTCCTTGGTGTACAGTTTGTCCTTCAGCAGAACGATCCATTGATGAACTACTTGAAACCTACTCAACCGATGATCTAAACTTTGTTAATTATTTTCTAGATTGTGTAACTGTCGAAGAATTATGTACACCACAAGCGAATACTAAGAAGCATGTATATGGCGTATCAGGCACTCCAACAATGGTTTTTAATGGAACTACCAAAGAAGTAGGAGGAGTTAAAAGCCAAACTGCCACCATGACGCATAAGTATTTGCCCATCATTCAAGCAATGGAACATGACCCCTCTTTCTTTTCAATATCCGGCTGGGCTACATCAGAATCCAATTCCCATGAAAAAGAATCTGCAGAATCTTTAGGGCAAATACAATTGTACACTCGCATTCAAAAGTCTTCTCATGAATGCAATTGGGGTGATTTCAAACTCTACCAAGTAGTAGCGGAGAACCAGGTTGCCATTCTAAAAAAAGAACGGAATGAAGAGGGTGAGATCGTCGACGTGGAAGTTATACACGACAACGTTTTTAGAAAGTATAATGAAATCCTTCCTGATCCATCACAATTATCAACTAAAAATTCTCCGCTATGGGATGTTGCCTCCTATATGGAAGTACCGGAATACGTAGATCTCTCGAACTGTTATTTGATATATTATTTGCAAAACAAAGATACCAACGAAATCGTTCAATCCCGAACAGTGGAAATTCAGACTTCACCGCCTAACTCTACACAAAAACCCAATATATATCCGCAGCAGAAACAACTATTTGGAAACACCAACGATACTGTATCCGCATCCTTTCTTCTTCAAAACCCCAATAATCATCCTGTGGAGTATAGAGTAGAATGCAACTTGAACAATGCCACTTCAAAAGATGGTTTTCGATTACAACCAGATGAATTGATCAAAAACACTACTATATCGGTTCTTCCTTATCAATTTATGCCCATCACAATTCATGGTACACTCGAAACAGTGCAGGACAATGCAACATTGAGTATTACTATTCAAGATATGGATCATACTGCAACTATGCAAATACCTATCATCAAGCCATGGGATCCTGGATGGTTCCAAAAAGTATATCCCAAAGAGTCGCAAACAGTTGCTTTTGGTAGACCATGGTTTTGTTTACAAACGCAACCAGGAACAAAACTACTCGCTGGTAAAGCTGAGGAAGTAGTAGCTACCAGCGATAAAAATGGCATCCTACTATTCAAGCCAAAGATAGAAGTTGGAACCAATGAATTAGCATACAGACTGTTGTTCCCAGATCAAACCATACAGACTGTTGAATACAGCTATTTTCAGCTTCGAGAAATCAAACTACAGCTTTCTTCTGATAAAATTGTACTCGATCAAAATCCATCCGTTTTAGAACACCCCTTGCATCTATTCAACAATCGTACCATGCTATATTTTATGGATGCAATGATTTTATTGGGAGGTTGTGATGTGCTATACGATGCAGCTATAGAAGGCATCACTCTTCGCCATCAGAATTCTCAAATGTCTTTCATCATAGATGAAAAAACAGCCACTGTGGATGGAAAAGAATACCCACTAGATGCTCCAGCATCTAGATATCTGCAAAGAATATATCTCCCATTACGGTTTGTATTCGAGCATTTCAATTTTCAGGTTTTATGGGATGCCACTGATCGAGGTATTACAATCACCAATCAACCGTAGCCTAGAATATAGAGTTATAAGAGAATAGCCAAAAATACACCTGCGGCAACAGCTGAGCCAATTACGCCAGCTACATTTGGCCCCATAGCATGCATTAAAAGATAGTTATGGGGGTTGTATTTCTGACCCTCTTTATTCACCACTCTTGCAGCCATCGGCACTGCTGATACACCTGCTGCACCAATAAGTGGGTTTAGTTTTCGAGCTGACACAGCATTTATAATTTTAGCAAACAAAACTCCTGTTGCTGTACCGATAGAAAAAGCAATTAATCCTAGGACAAGAATTCCCAGTGTTTCCAATCGTAAAAACTGTTCTGCTCCCAATTTGGATCCAACAGCCAACCCTAGAAAAATGGTTATGATGTTGGTGAGATCATTTTGAAGAGTTTTCGACAAGCGATCAACTACTCCACACTCGCGAACTAGGTTACCAAATACCAAAGCCCCTATCAATGGGGTAGCAGAAGGAAGTAAAAGAATACATAACAGAAGAAGGAGAAGAGGAAAAAAGATTTTTTCGGTTTTGGAAACAGTTCGCAACTGTTTCATCTCAATTTTTCTCTCATTTTTCGTTGTAAGAAGTTTCATAATAGGTGGCTGAATAACAGGTACCAGTGCCATATAGGAGTATGCAGCTACCGCTATGGCCCCCAATAGTTCCGGGGCCAATTTCGAGGTAACAAAGATCGCAGTCGGTCCATCAGCTCCTCCAATAATACCAATGGAGGCTGCTTCTTGTAATCCAAATGAAAACCCAGCATATTCTGTTAAAAATAGAGATCCAAAAAAAGTAAAAAAGATACCGAATTGAGCAGCTGCTCCTAAAATGAGCATTTTAGGATTGGCAATCAATGGGCCAAAATCAGTCATTGATCCAACGCCCATAAATATTATCAGCGGAAATACTCCCGTCTCGATCCCAAAGGAATAAATCATTCCTAAAAAACCTTCGGGTCCCGCAATGCCTGCTAATGGAACATTGGCAAGAATACCCCCAAAACCAATGGGTATTAGCAGCAAGGGCTCAAACTGCTTTTTGATCGCCAGCCATATCAGCAATAGGCCTACAATAATCATACAACCTTGCCCCCATGTGATTCCATATATGCCCGTTGATTCCAGTAGGTGTTGCAACATATTCAATCTAATCACTCACCTTTCATGATGGCAGAATTTCCATTAGTTTTTGATCAGAGTTAACAGAGTCTCCCACTTGCGTGAGTATGTGTACAATTTTCCCAGAAAAAGGTGTCTTTACTTCAATTTCCATTTTCATTGCTTCTAGCATGAAAACGACGTCTCCTTCTTTTACGGTGTCACCTTTTCGTCGTAAAACTTTTAATACTTGTCCTGCCATGGGAGCTTGAATAACTTTATTCTCTTTGGGTGAACCGCCAGAGATCGTCTCCTTTTGTGACTCCGCTGAGCGAATGGATACAGGATAGGTTTTTCCATCAACTGTGACTGTATCTTTTGACAGCGATACATTGTATGCGGTTCCTTCTAACTCAATCGCATAAGAAGAAGGGGCAGATTGTATTGTGGTTTCTTGTTTTTTCTCTTTCCGAACCATTACTTTCCCTTTGCCCAGAAGGAATTCAATTCCTTTTTCTTTGCATGAAGCAACAATAAAAATATTTTCATCTGTTTCTTCCAGATTGTTTTGTCGCAATTTCTTTCTAGAGGCTTCTATTCCTTTGTTTGGGTTGGCATCTTGGGCATCAATCACTCGTTGAGTGGTTGGTTTCAATCCTAGCTGTTCGGAGGCTAGTTGAGTAACTTTTTCATCTGGCTTCACAGGGGTTTTTCCATAATACCCAAGAACCATTTTTCCATACCCTTCCGAGATTCTTTCCCAAGGGCCAAAGATAACATTGTTAAAAGCTTGTTGGAAATAGAATTGCGAAACAGGTGTCACAGATGTCCCATACCCACCTTTGCGAATGACATCTTCCATAGCAGAGATAATTTGAGGAAATCGATCCAGAGTTCCATTGTCTCTCATCATCTGCGTATTTGCAGTCAGAGCGCCTCCTGGTAGTGCTGAAAATATAATAATAGGTTGCACTTCCAAGGCTTCAGGAGGTAAAAAATAGTCTTTCATACACTCTTGAAATACTTCTTCTGAGCGTAAAATTTTCTTCTCATCAAGGCCTAGATCCCATTGCGTATGTTTAAGGGCATGAATCATTGTTAGAATATCAGGTTGTGCAGTACCACCAGACACTGGTTTTCGTGCTAAATCTATAGCATCAGCGCCCCCTTCAAGGGCTGCTAAATAGCATGCAATCGAAACACCTGCTGTTTCGTGAGTGTGATATCGTACAGGTATGTCTTTTGGCAGCATATCTTTCGCCATTTTAACAGTTTCTTTTACTTTATTAGGATGAGAAGTGCCAGAAGCATCTTTGAAGCACAAAGAATCAAAATGAATATCATGCTCAAAAATAGATTCAAGTGTCCTTTTGTAAAAAGGCACATCATGAGCCCCTTCACAACCAGGTGGTAGATCCATTAAACTGATGACTGCTTCGTGCCGCAAGCCAGCATCACAAATGCAATCTGCGGAATACTTCATATTGTTTGGGTCATTTAATGCATCAAAATTTCGTATGGTTGTCATGCCGTGCTTTTTGAACAATTGAGCATGGAGCTTAATAATATCTTTGGGTTGTGACTCCAAACCAACTACGTTTACCCCTCTAGCTAGTGACTGTAGATTGATCGAGGGACCGACCAAAGACCTTACCCTATCCATCATGGTGAAAGCATTTTCATTGCAATAGAAGAACAAGCTTTGGAAGCGAGCACCTCCACCCACCTCAAAATGAGTAATCCCAGCTTCAACTGCTGCTTCAAGGGCTGGTAAAAAATCATTGGTAAGGACGCGAGCTCCATACACCGATTGGAATCCATCGCGAAATGAAGTGTCCATGACTTCAATACGTTTCAATCTCATGACGATACCTCTTCCTTTTTCTGATGAAACACAATGGCCGTTAATGCAGCTATATGACTATTCTGTAATGATGGAATGGAGTCTTTTTTATATCGTTTTTCTATCCTTGAAACAGTAGCAGACATCCCTGATACGGTGGCTATCAAAAGAATCAAAAACAGGAACACAGTTCCCATTCCTGACAACATAATCGATACGCCTTCGTTCATCATACTAAAACTCCTTTGCTACAGATATCTTCTTCTGGCTTGTTTATAAGTCGTCTATCTAAATCATCTTGAAAAGTAACCATTCCACTACAAAGAAATGTATTATAGGATTCTAAAAACCGAAAAACCAGGTCTTTTGAAAACTCGTGCTTATCAACGGAATGCTTTACGATAAGATTCAATGATGTAGCTGGCTGGTCGATGGCAAGCACTTCTTTGCGGGTCATATTTAAATTAACACCCATTCCGATAGCAACTCCTTTTAAGGAATTCCCAATCCATTTACTTTCAGCAAGAATACCTCCAATTTTTTTTTGGGATACCAATACATCGTTAGGCCATTTAATCAAGCAATGATGGCGTCTAGGGAGAAATGTTTCCAATGATATTGCCAGGACAACCGAGGCAAACTGGGTAAGGTGCAAAATGTTGGACTGCAAAGAAGAATTGCCTTTTAACAAAAAGGAAATATATAAATTCCCCGTATTGGACGACACCCATTCTCTATCGTACCGACCTTTTCCACATAGCTGCTGATCGGCTATTACAATGCTTCTATCAGGCAAAAGCTCCATGTTCTCATGAATATATGTGTTGGTAGATCGGATCGAAGTAAAATAAAAAATGTTGCTAGCAAATTTGTATTCCATATACACAGTATAAGGAATAAAAGTAGAAACAATGACAAAACGGTAACAATAAGGCCTGTTGTAGTAGGTCTTCATTCCCCTCCAGAGATAGTTTTAAGAACTTTTCTGGAGGGGAATTGATCGTTTACAAATCGATGAATTTCTCTTTTAAGGGAAACATCCAGCTTCCCACAAAATACAGCACAAAAGAGGTTATTACTCCGGGGATAAATCCATGAACAGGAAAAGGTTTAAGTATCATCCATAGAAGAGCCACTAAAAAACCACCAACCATAGAAAGAAAAGCACCTTTTTTGGATGCTTTTGACCAATACAAGCCAAAGACATATGGAACCAAGCAAGTAGATGCAATAATAGCCCATGAAAAAGCAGTAAGAGTCAGCACCAATCCGGGTGGATTCCAGGCAATTATAATGGAAACAACACCAATAAGAACATTGATAATTCGGCTATATACAATTTCATTTTTTTCTGTCAGCTTCTTGTGAAAACTATCCGTCCAAAGGTCTTTAATCAATGAAGTTGATGAAATAATGAGTATAGATGAAAAAGTAGACATACCTGCTGCAATCACACCAATAAAAAATAAGGATATTCCAAAAACAGGCATGATCCCATTTACTAGCGTTGGCAGAGCCAAATCCACGTCTGCAATAGATGGATAAATAGTTCTCGTTAAGGCACCCAGGAGATACGGGATGATTGCCAAAGAACCTCCAATAGTAGCAATAAGAGTTCCTCTTCGAATAGCGGTATTATCTTTTACAGAATAAAACCGTGCTACCATTTGGGGCATTCCCCAAACTCCTAAGCTGACAATAAGAATATAGGAAATCAAACCAGAATACCCCCAGATACCAGGCGTTTCGACAAACCCAGTCTGGATTGCCTGCAAACGGGCTACGCTCTGCGTTAAGCCACCCATTTTTTGCATAGCAACAACAAATAGATAGATCAAACCAGCTCCCATTAATATTGCCTGAATAAAGCCTGTCCAGACAACAGCTAAATAACCACCAAACATGACGTACACTAACACAATAAAGCCTGAAATTAAGAGCCCTAGTGTATAGTCTATGCCTAAAATTACTTCAAATGTATTGCCCAAACCTTTTAATATGCTCACATTGTAAATAATGAGGAACAATACAATGACTATGGAAGAAAAAGATTTTAAAAATGGATATTGATATCGTTTCTGGAAAAAATCAGGAAGGGAGATTGCTTGTAATTTTTCTGTCAATCGCCTGGTCCTTTTGGCAAGAATCAACCACGCCAAAAAGCAGCCCATTAGAACATTAACAACTCCAATCCATATAGTAGACAGCCCATATTTGTACCCAAATCCGCCGCCACCTATAATGACAACAGAACTAAAATAAGCTGCCACAAAAGACAATGAACTCACAAGAGCTCCAATGTTTCGACCCCCTAAGTGATACTCTTCGGAAGTTTTTGCTTTTCTTCCTGTAACAATCCCAATGAGAATCAATCCAATAAAATAAAGTGCAAGGAAGAAAACATGAATCCAAACATTATTCATGGTTTTCATCCTTTTTGCTTTGGAATATCGTCCAACCAATAGCAACAATAATTGTTAAAGCTAGCACAACAAATGCTAGAGAGGTTGAGAATGGCATGCCCCACAATTCCATGAAATCCTCCTTGAAAAGTGTAAGTTTGTTATTGCTAAAATCATTATAAGAAAATGCC
Source organism: uncultured Caldisericota bacterium (assembly GCA_964493625.1). Taxonomy (GTDB): domain Bacteria; phylum Caldisericota; class Caldisericia; order UBA6126; family UBA6126; genus JAGLCW01. The sequence continues at coordinate 11,066 of CAZBOU010000009.1, read as the reverse complement.
TTCATTTACGAAACTTGAACCCTTTCTTTTGTTTTCACTTTTCTTTTCATATGCATCAATAACGTGTATAATAGTGAGATGACGTTATATCTGGAGGTTGGAATGGAGACAAAAAAAATGTTTGTATCCATAGGCTTATTGCTGTTATGTTTTTTAATTGTAAGTTGTCAAGCAGAGGTTTCTCAGCCATCTGTCCCTACCCGTGTATCTTCTCATCAAAAAGCCAGCAACTCCTCCCCTAGAAAAGTGTTAGAATCTGATCAAATAGATTTCTTACATACATCCGAAAACAAACTCTTTGTTCATCTCTCAGAAAACCTAGACAATAGCCGTCTCGAGACAGATACTTTTACAAGCCAGGTCCTTGTCATATCAGATCAAAATACCAAAGAAATTAGCGCACAAACCAGTAGCATCCGCTTATGGAATGTCCCTTTATGGACTGATGGCACCAAAACATTTTGGAAAACAGTAGATCCAATGAAAAATGAGAAAGAAACTCTTTGGATCGACGATGCAGGATCACGCCAAGACCTATACTCTATGCTACCGGGTTCCTTTGTGGCAGACATTCAAAATCAATGCATGCTTTTTCAAGAGAAAGAAGGAATCTTCTCCATTGTAGACGCACAAGGGTCAGCCCAACCCTCTCTTTACAAAGTCCAAAATCCTTTTCCAACAATTTCCACCCATGTAGATAACCCCAACAATTATCGTCCCACCAAATTGCACAAATTTCAAAGTGGGTATCTTTTAGTTGCTAGCAATTATTCCAAAGTCCCCTATCGCTACATCTTTTTCCCTTTGTCAAATGGGTCCGTTTCAAAACCCATTGAAATTCAAATTCCTGTAACCTCTGATGAAGAATGGTTTTTGGCAGATACAAACCCCCAAGCAAATGTTTTTGCACTCCTTGATTATCGTCACATCATTGCACATGACAATGCTTTGCAGTTTCCAGGTGCTCCTCCAGTAGATGAAGAATCAAGTAAAGTGGCAAGAGTGTTACTTGTTGATTTACTAAACCCAGAATCCCCCCTCTGCATTGAAAGCAATGTCTACTTAGCATCCGCGATTCGGATTCTAAGCCACCCAAATGGTGCACAAATCTGTATCATTCCTAAATATCTAGACGTGAATCCAATGCAAACCCCTATCTGGCATCGCAAGACCAACTCTGTGCAGACGCAAAATCCGGTTTATATCCCACTAGATGGATCTGTTTTCAGCGACACTTCATTGCAATTTTTACGAACAGATCCTGCTTCGTGGTTACTGTTTGTCAGTGGTAAAGATTCTACTAAAACAGGTTGGATTCTTTCATGCAAAGCATCATCGGAAAAGCTTCTTTTCATTGAACATCAACTAACCTATGATGAAGATTTTCTGATTACAAAAATGGTTTCCCTTGGCAACTACATTTATTATTCTGTTGTTAACAAGTATAGTTTTTTCTCTCCTGTAAACAATGAGGATAGCACGATACGCCTAGAAAGGATTCCGAATCAATAATCGTGGAGCTTTTTTTGAAAGGAGCTTTTTTATGAATCGCAATTGGGATTTATCCGTTCTATATCCTTCCTTTTATTCGTCAAAATTTCATCAAGATTGGTCATCACTTCCAATACAGTTAGAGCAGTACTCAAAATGGTTGCAGCACCAATGCAAAACACATGATCATGAAATTGAATTTTTAAAAGAATACATTCATCGCACAGAACAATTAGAAACCAGAATTCATAAACTAGCTAGTCTGATTCACCTTACCCTTGCTGTCGATACATCCAATTCTTTAGCCAAAAACTATATGGATGCACTGCATAGAAAATTGCCCATCCTTACGGCCAGTGTCACAAAAATGAAAAAGTGGATAGGAGAAGTATCTAACCTATCCTCAAAACTCTCTTCTGATCCAGAGTTAAAAGACTTTCAATACTACTTCTCCCATATGCAACAAGAAGAAAAGCACCTACTTAGTGAACCTGAAGAAGTGCTACTGTCCCAGCTTCGCAATACAGGCAGTTTGGCATGGTCACGTCTACAGGGAGAACTAATAGCAACCTGTACAATCAAAAAAGAAAACAAAGAAGGGGAAATGGAAGAAATTCCCCTCTCTAAGGTTCTCAATAAAGCTTTCAGCAAAGATCCCGAAGAGAGAAAAACTGGGTTTGAAATGGAAATGTCAGCATACAAGCTGATTGAAAAGTCGTGTGCTGCTTCTCTGAATGCCATTAAAGGAGAATTTATAGAACTTTCCAAAAAGAGAAAATACTCCTCTCCTTTAGACAATGCTCTTCATTCTCATCGCATGAACCGGTCTACACTAGAGTCCATGCTTGTAGCTGTTGAAGAAATGCTCCCAACCTTTGAAAAATTCAACCAATACAAAGCTCAGCAGTTGGGGTATGCTGTTGGGTTGCCTTTCTATGACTTGCATGCACCCATTGAAGAAGATTCTGCTTCATTGTACAGCTATGAAGAAGCAGCAGAATTAATAGTAGACATTTTTGACTCATTTGACGCAGAACTTCAACAAATGGGTTCTCAAGCTTTTAAAGAAAATTGGATTGACGTAGACCCCAAAAAAGGGAAACGAAATGGTGCCTTTTGCTCATCTTGCCCCACAATCAAACAAAGTCGTATTCTACTCAACTTTACAGGAAGCATTGATAACGTTTTTACAATGGCCCATGAGCTTGGTCACGCTTTTCATAATCAACAAATGTTCAAAGAAAGCACTCTTCTCCAGGGTGCTCCTATGCCTTTGGCAGAAACAGCTTCCATTTTTAACGAAATGCTTGCTAAAGAGTACTTTATTAAAAATGCCTCAGAACAAGAAAAACGGAGTTTTCTATTCAAGGACATTACGAGGTCAACACAAGTCATTGTTGACATTTATTCACGATTTCAATTTGAACTTCAAGTCTTCCAGTCTCGCGAAGAAGGACTGCTAGATGCAAAGCACCTATGCGAACTCATGAAGAACGCACAAATCAAGGCCTATAGAAATGGCGTAGATCATTCCCTGCTACATCCTTATATGTGGATAAACAAACCTCACTACTATATGCCTAATAGACATTTTTACAATGTTCCCTATACCTTTGGAGAACTATTTGGGAAGAGTCTTTTTGTAGAATACAAAAAGAACGGGCCGTCTTTTGTACCTATTTACAAAACGCTTCTACAAAACTGTGGCAAAGGTACCGTAGAAGAAATTGCATCTTCCGTTGGGATTGATGTAACAAAGCCTGCTTTTTGGAAACAGTCTCTAGAACCAATTAAACAAAACATTGAACGGATCTGTTATTAATATAGTTCCCGAAATACAGATCACATTTGTTAATAAGGTACCCCATTTATGGCTTTTGGATAAGGATTCTACAACAACGAGTTCTACATTCCCAGTTTTGTTACAGAGAAGTACTCTCCAGCTGTGTGTTGATCCTTCCAAAGAACCCACAACCATTACCATATGGGAGTCACAACCTGGTAGCACAACAGGAAAACCCTTTTCTACTTTTTCCATCCCCCTATCCTTCTTACATTTCCATTCTCTTGTAAAAAACGCCTCCATACTAGTAAAAGACGATCTTTTTTCTGTGGGGGACTCTGTTAAGTGGAGTATCTATTCCTTTTCATTTTTCTACCAAATACTCCAACAGGCAGTACTTCTTCCTTATTTTTTCCAAAGTCTCCCCCTCCATATCGCAGATATACAACATGTTTTTCGACCAAAAGATAAACAGATAATCATGCAACTAGGACATAACATTCCCCTGTTAGTCAAAAATGGATCGATTTCTGCCAAAAGACTTCCAAAAGATTCACCAAAAGACATTTTAGATGCTATTTTTGCACTTACAGTTTCTTGTTATCAACACCATTTTGATTCTTCGATGTCTACTCGGGAAACTTCTCCAATCCAGCATTACGAAATTACTGGCAATACGGGAGAATACAATGATGAAATGACGGAATCGTATGGGGATACCAATTCCTTTATTCCTTCTATCATAGACAATCCACAATACCAATTTGGGATTCGCCTTCAAGAACCTTCTGAAGAAGACCAAAATAGCTGGCATTTGCAATGCCTACTACGGATTAAGTCTGCACCAGAACAAATCGTTGATTTATCCATTCAAAAACTAGACAAAAAAACACACAAACAAGAGCATCCTTCTCTTCCTATTTCGGAGACAGATATTCATTCCATTGTCGAGTACATAACCTCCATTAGCAATACTGTCAGGTTGCATCCGGAGATGTTTAAAAAGTACGCAATTCAATTTTCAACAAAAGAAGCCTTTCTATTTTTACACAAGGATGTACCCAAGCTTCAGCGCATTGGTTTTTGGACTGAACTTCCGAAGTGGTGGGAAAACATAAAGACAGAACAACAGTTAAAAATTCACATCACTCCTCCTCCTGTTTCGTTTATGAAATCATCTGTCAAACAACCGGTAGAAGACCTTTTTGAATGCAAAATGACGGCCTATTTGGATGAGATAGAACTCACAGAAAAGGATATTCAGCTCCTTTCTGAGAAAAAAGAACCTTTGGTTAAAATTCATCAAAATTGGGTGTATATCAACCCGAAAAAAATACGCTCTTCTATTTCCCATTTTCACAAAGCAAAGTCAACACTATCCATGAAAATGCTGCTGGCAATGTCGCTTGGAATTGAAAACAAATGGGAGGAAATTCCCCTTCATTCCATAGCATTTAACAAAGAACTAGAGAGTTTTAAAACGATGTTACGTCATCCAGAAAACATCCCTTTGTTAGAGCAACCCAACAAAATGAGAGGAACATTACGCCACTATCAAACGGTTGGATATTCTTGGATACATTTCCTATACCAATGGGGGTTTGGAGCTTGCCTAGCAGACGATATGGGATTGGGGAAAACAATTCAAACACTCGCTTTTTTGCAAAAACGTTTTCAGTCCAACCTTTCTTCCCCTGTCCTTCTTATATGCCCTACATCGGTAATGAACCATTGGAAAAATGAAATTAAACAATTCACCCCTGGGATATCCGCCTACATGCATCATGGGCAAAATCGAAACAAGGATCAGAAATTTCTCACAGCCATTGAGGATTACAACATAGTGCTCACAAGTTATCAAATTCTGTACCGAGATTATTCTTTTTTAAAAAAAATACCATGGGATATTGTGATCGCAGATGAAGCACAAAATATCAAAAATCCATCTACACTGCAGTCCAAAGCAGCAAGACATTTGCAAGCAAATTGTAAGATTGCACTCACCGGTACGCCTCTTGAAAACCATATCGGCGATTTGTGGTCAATTATGGACTTTATCAATCCCGGCTTTGTTGGATCAAGAAAATATTTTCACGAACATTATTTCAAACCTATTCACATCTCCAAAGACGAACAAACTCTTACCCAACTAAAATCAATTACAAGTCCTTTTATTCTTCGCCGTGAAAAGACAGACGATCAAATTGCCCCCGATTTGCCTAAAAAAATTGAAACAAAGGAATACTGCCTTCTTACAAAGGAACAAGTTCGTCTGTATAAAGCACTGACAGAGAATGTTAAAAATGATCTTGATACGACCACAGGCATGCAAAGAAAAGGAAGTATTCTTGCAGCTTTTACGAAACTAAAACAAATATGCAACCATCCCGCTCAGTACAACAAGAAAAAAGGTCCTTATGAAAATCGTTCCGGAAAACTCATTCGATTGTGTGAAATATTGGAAACCATCCGAAATCAAAAAGAAAATGTGCTCATCTTTACACAATATGCCCAAATGGGTTCCATTTTGTATGAGTATTTCGGTCAAAAATACAACGACCCAGTGTATTACATATGCGGCGCAACACCAAAGCAAAAAAGGGATGATATGATTGATTCTTTCCAACAATACAAAAAAGGTTCTCAAATTTTTATTCTGTCCCTGAAAACGGGCGGAGTGGGCATTACTCTAACCAACGCAAACCACGTTGTGCACTACGATCGATGGTGGAACCCTGCTGTTGAAAACCAAGCCACAGATCGAGCTTTTCGAATTGGACAGTTTAAAAATGTGTTGGTTCATAAATTTGTTGTATCGGGAACTCTAGAAGAGCATATTGATACGATTATTGAACAGAAAACGCAACTGTATACGCAAATTCTTCCTTCTCATGATCAGTGGTTTACAGAACTATCCAATGAAGAAATTCAATCCATCATCCAACTAGATGAAGAGCTAACGATCGAATAAGTCGAAGCAAAATCATAAAAATAGTAATCCTGTTTCTATATTGTCACTTTTATCCCTTGGTCAGTATGGTTTTTGTGCTATTATACATTTCATAAGTATTGCATGGAGGTTTCCTATGAAAAGAAAGACGCAGAAGGTTTCCGTTGTATTGTGTTCGCTGCTTATGTTGTGTGTATTGTCGATGCAACTTCCCACAAGTATTGCTTTTGAAACAAAACAACCAATAGACTACAACTGGCTTTGGGAAGTATCCGATCTAGATGATTTTACAGACCCGGGCATTCCCTTTGATCGACATTCTTATCATACCCTTGTCAAAGCACAAGTATTTGACAATCATCTTTTCGTTGCAAGAGGGACGGGCAATCCATGTGAATTTTTGTGGATCGATGTACCCTCTGGGGATATTCAATATGCCGGTCAGTTTCTGTCTACATGGAACCGGAAGCTTCCCTTTATATATCACCATTCCTGTATCATTCTGAACTTCCAAGACTCCATTGAAGAAATTGAAATTAGTACAAAGCGTCTTCAGCGATTTCACAGCATCCCTCTTTCGTCCCCTACTCACTTCGGTATCGGAGCTACCGAATACAGTGTTTTGCTTGAAAAACCGTCCCAGTCTATCCAAAAAATATCAAAATCCACACAAAAACTTGAATGGGAGTACCTATTCCCGGATTCCTTACGGCAGTACAAAGTTGTTGGATATACAGAGGAGTACGTAGCTCTTATCGAAAACCTTATGGATCAATGGCACATTCGTTTTTTATCTATGGATACAGGAGAGATGGTTTTCCAATCGGACCTTCCAAAGAATACTCTGCGGTTAAGCAGTCAACTTCAATTATCAACAAAACCAGATACAAACTCATCGCTGTACCTTTCCATCTTGCAAAAAGATGGCTTTTGCACGAACTATACTTTTTCTATCCCACCCAATCAAGTAGAACAGGCATCCTTCTTACAAGCAACCCAAACCATTGCCTCGCCTTTATGGAAAGAAACTCCATTGGAAATCTATCATCCATCTGTAAACAAAGAGGTAGAAGGTTTGGGCTGGAACGTTTTTTGGGAAGGAACAAGATTGGTTGTGTGCAGCTCTATATCTTCGCCAAAAAAAGGTTCGACTTTGCAAGTGCACTGCCTTGATACCTCCCTCAAACCTCTTTGGCAACAACAATACATTTCCACAGAGCATAGCGCAAGTATCGTCAGCGATGCCTATCTATTTAATGAAATGATAACGTTCCAATACCCCCTTCAAAAACCCGGAACCTCAAAGCTATACCAAGCCTTTTGGTTGGATATCCAAACGGGTCATCAGAATGAAACCATCCACCATTATTTAGATGCTTTGCAAGAAAGTCCTGAAAAAGGACTCATTGTTTTACCCAACATTCTAATCATCACAGACTATCCCGAATCCTACTATATGGACTCTATTGTCGGGTGGTACTTTTATTCCTATACCTTTGCCCGTGAAAACTTGGGTACCCTCCACTATTCTCCCATGCAATCTGACACTGTCGCCAATCACACCTACAAGCAAAGTCCAGATGTTTGGAAATTCAAACGATACCCCTCCTTTGTCTATCAAAATGAAATCCGATATTTTGTGGAACATTACGATGAAGATCTTGATAAAATGGTATCTTCGTGTGCTCGCTTTGATATGATACAAAAGAAAGATCTCCCTTCTGTAGAATTCCCACAGTTTTATGGTTTTAACAAAGATAGAATGATACTACACGATCAATATCTTGTCACTGCCGTTGATCAACCCTACGATACCCCTTTATTGATATGTTACGATCTGGAAAAGGGGAAAATCGCCTGGGAAGAGTATTATAAAGTTATTGGATTGTTCGGGACAACATTTTTGACCTGTCAGCGAAGTCAAAGCGGTACAATCTATTCCGCCATACAAGGCGAATCGGGAGAAGAGCTATGGTCGTTTACTTTCCCCAGCCAAGATACCTATTTTTGCGGTTTTGATGACAGCGGACAAGCCTACTTTCAAAGAAATTCTATTCTTAGCATTCTTGGCATGAACGATGGAGAATTGAAGGAGGAAATTTTACTCTCCTTCCCCCATCCAATTAATATATCCATTCATGGAAAATATATACTATTTCAATCGTATGGATCAACTATTACATGTATGCACATTCCCAGTAAAGAAATTGTCTGGACAAAGGATCTGGGAGATTATGCACAGTGTCTCATTAAACCAAGAGATATCCATGATGCAGACCAATATATTGCACCACTCAAAGGAGTCTTTGTCTCAGAGTCTCATCTTTTCTCTTTCAATCAAGAAGGTTTTCATCTCATCGATATGATGTCTGGAACTCCTTTATGGGTATACCCCACGGGCCAGTATCAAATTGAAGAATTATATACTTTGCGCGAAAATGTTTTCATAGCTCATGCAAAGGATGCAAACGACAATCGATCGTTTATGCAGTTTTCTTTAACCCCTGGAAAACCTCTCAGAATCAATCTATACAACATTCAACTAGAAAATTCTAAGTGGGGAGCTGGATGGAGACAATCTATTGATCCGGTCATTTCGCACCAAAGAAATTTGTTTGCTCTGCTACAAGATAAAACCAACATCTTTATACTCGATCTTGAAAATCCCATTTTGCCTCAATCCAACCATCAACTTTTAGAAGTCAAGCCCCTATGCACCAACATTTTGGTCTACAACAACTACCTTATTTTCCAGGCATGTGCCAGCACTGATAATAGCGATTTTTACCTTCTGGCCTACAACATGGGCACAGGTGATCTACGCAAAATTCAAAAAGGTTTTCACGAAAATGTTCATATTGAATGGGGTCTTCTTTTCTTTGAACTGGATGGTCTCTACTATAGCTGTTCCTTTAAAGATTTTAAACCAATGGCTTGTCCTGATTATCACCCTTTCCACTTAGCAGCATACAAAGAAAATGTAAATCGATACCCTCGCTGGAGTGGATATGACCCACTGCCTACAAGCTGGGAAGTTATAGATATGTACTATATTCAGCAAGTACTGCACGGACAGTTTACTCAAGAAACAGAGATACAAACATTATTTATTACCGGCGATGGAAGCCATTCTAAAATCGGAGTCATTGAAGAAAAGGATGACCATTTCATACCTGGTATTCATTACGAATATGCCCCCTCTACAATTGGGTCTCTTGATTTTCATGCCATGGAAAACTCCCCTACTCTTCCTTTTTGGCAATCAAAAATCAAAGACCTTGACCAAGATGGGCTTGATGAAATCATCGCACTGTACTATTCTCTCGAAACACAAGAAGCTACCATCGCAATATGGGATTACTCCATAGATGACGATTGCTTTATTCCCTATTCCGTTTTTCATGAAAAGAAAACATTGAATCCAGAGCTGTTGGAAATCGACAATCATATCTTTTTTCAGCATGAATCAGAGGATAGTGAAGGCAGACGATCTCAAATAACATACTCATTTGTCTATCAATCCAAGCCCCTTCAATTCTCTCTTCAACCCATGAAAAGAAATTTGCCTTCCAGTATGTACATCCAACCTCGCGGATCTTCCCTAGAAACATTTCAGTTTTTGGAAAATCCCACAAAAAAGAACCTCTTCACAACCCAAAAAACTGCTTCTGTGAAATTTCCGTATGTGAAAATCCTCCCTCCCCATTTTGAACCATATACAAACCAAGTAACAGAAGAAGAATTGAACTATCTTCAAAAACGCAATGCCTATTTAAAAAAGTTCTTGAAACTTCTTGACACTGGGTTTGATCCTTTTGAAGGGTATACCTGTACGGTTTGGCAAGGAGATACCCGCCCCTATCAGAGACCCTTTCAACTAAAAACTTTACCAGATGAAGAAGAGAACAATAGAGATTACGCAATCCTCTACTACATCGATTCCCTATTCCCCATCCAAGCAGAAGGTAAAGATTACATTGTTGTTCGAGCCTCTTCAAGGAATTATTACACGCACATTTTCCTTTTTAATCCGCTATTCGAATGTATCGACTCTTTCACATACTACCGTCCTGCCAAGGGTGGATCTACTTCTGATGCCATGGTTAGCTTGCAGAACCCTTCTCGATTCTGGATTCAATCGGATACCAACACTGGTGTTGACAGACTACTTTTTGGCAATGTAATGCATGATAAGCTGCAAATCAAACAGCAATTTGGACAATTCTACCTATACGAAAAACAACTATTTCATGGTGAAAAAGTAGTATTCATCGAAAAATGGGACACGATTTGTAACATTGACACAAAGGGTAACCATCTTGTGATGAAAGGGTATCATTTTCTTGATATTTGGTCAGGACACCAAAGCGACCAACTTCTTCTGAAAGAAATGAAGCAGCAATTGCCCCTTCTCTATTCCACACTGTTGTATTGCCAGTCTTTTTATGCAAAACCCACCCTGATACACGAGTATGGTGGCAAAAAAATACAACTTCCTGATGGACGTGAAAAGCCCCTCTATTTATCCGATGCATGCTATGTGACGCAATATTTTGAATTTGTGTTTTACTGCTACGACAAATATTACAAGTAAAATGGCCTAAGTGTCGCTATTCTTTTTGGCTGGCTTCTTTATCGTTGGGTTTGTCGGAGGGTTTGTCCGAGTTTTGGCGTAGATACACATTCGTACACGGATACGATATCTCGATATTGTCTACATCAAATCTCTTTTTCAGCGATTTAATCAGGTCATGCCGTATGAGAAATGAGTCAAAATACGTTGGCAGGAGACTGTCAGCTTAACTGTGTAAACGCAATATGATACACTCTATCTATCATTAC
>CAZBOU010000008.1:0-76775 GCA_964493625.1 uncultured Caldisericota bacterium | reverse complement strand
GATAATCCACCATATCGGACCAGCCAATTTGCCATTTTCGGGTGCCGTAACGGGTATTCGTTTCGAACACAAGGGCGAATCGAGGATCAATTGCGCTTCCTCTACCTGTACCCACTTGGTCCATAATTTGCCAATTCGCATAAGAACGCCAACTTGGATAGTTTTCATTGGCGACACTTTGGGTATGACCATACAGGGCATGGGAGTCGTTGATAACATAAGGCCCCTGCGTGTTGTTATTAGAAATGGGATCAATAGAGTATCGGAAAACTCCATTGATGTCAGTTCCATACCGTTTGCAAACAGCATCATTGTAATACGGGTCGTAGTATGGATTTGAGGTAGAAATAAAAGTAAATCCCATTTCATTGGTTGCTTCTAGTAAGAGATTTTCTTCAGATTTATTGTACAAGGGAGAATCTGGGTGAGTAAATGGGTTGATTCGAGAATCATGGAAGGTACCATCTGGGTCAAACCAGAGTTGTCCTGCAGAATCCAATACAATATACCAATGATCGTATTCTTGGGATCTGCCACCGTCTGGTTGCACAGATAGATAAACATCCGTCCATGCAACGGGTACAACATCGGTAAGAAGTGGTTCTGCTTCCTCATCTATTCCAGAATATCGAGAATCTCTCCCGATAGCAGGGAAATTAAAGGAATTGTGGTACCACTTTGAGCTATGTATGTTGTCATATAGTGCCACAGCTTGTGCTGCATTGGGCATAGGGTATCCTGCATGAGGTCGTCCCCATACCGGCATATCAGAACTAGTCTGCCACGGAAACATTCGCGCTGGGTAAAGAGGTAAACCATCACGGTCAAAACCTACCTTTACAAAGCGATTCGCAATAAATGTTGCCGGTTGATTACCTTTTGCAGCCTCTGCTGGCGAAACACTAACAAAAACAGAAAAAGTAGTCAATAGCATAAAACAAACAACTAAACAGGAGACTATTTTCCTCATAGCGAGTCCTCCTACAATATAGAGTCTACCGAAAAACTATAAACCAAATCTAATTTCAAATCATATTATAGTTTTTATTCTTCGTTGCGCAAAAAAAAATCCACTTTAAACAATCCTTTGCATCCATTTTTGTTTTCGAAATACATGTAAAACCATACAAAAGTCAATGAACATCGAGATTGTAAACGAAATCCATATACCATTTAGGCCATAGTAAAGGGGTAAAAAATGTACCAAAGGAATTTGAACTACCCATAAAGAGATAAAATTCATGTAGAAGCTTGCTTTTAAGTAACCAGTTCCTAGAAGTGGAGCATTAAAAATGGAACTCTGTGATACCAAAATTTGATTAAACGCAAATAGAATTAAAGGAAATACTGCCATAGAAATCACAACGGGATCTTTTGAAAAGATTCTCAAAGTAAACTGTGGAATAATCAAAACACACAAAAAGAAAAAACTAGTGAATATGAGCCCTGCAATGGAAGAATACGTAGTTGCTTTAATGGCTCGATCCTTCTTCCCTGCTCCAATGTTTTGTCCAACCAACGTAGATGTTGCAAAAGAAAGACCCGATATGGGCATCATGATGAAACGTGTAATGCGGCTTACAACCGTAAAAATGGCTACACTTGTCATGCCAAAAATGGAAATTCGCTTGATAATGATGGAATTGGCTATGCTCATGAGAATTTGTTGATATCCTTTTGGCATTCCAATTTTAATGATTTTGTAAATAAACTGTTTATCAGGATGCAAAAAATCTTTCCACTGAAACGACAAAATGGTTTTGTTAGAAAGATAGACATACATGCCGCAAACAAATAAAAACAATTGAGATATCCCTGCAGCAATGGCTACTCCAGCAATACCTATAGAAGAAAAGGGTCCTATTCCTAAGACCAAAATGCAGTTAAATACTACATTTACAATGACTTTTCCAATCATCAAATACATTGGAGTTAATGCATCGCCAGCTGCTCTTAATGCTGTATTAAAAGAAAACCCAGTGTTTTGAAAAGGAATCACAAAGCACATAATTTTTCCATACATAACGGCCATTTCTAAAGCTTGCCCTTCTGCGCCAATCATAACTAGCAATGGGCGAAGAATAAATAAGCAGGGAATCGTAAAAAGATAAGAACCGAAAAGCTTTAGAAATAGAGTTTGAGCAGTGGCATGTCCAGCTTCCTCAACATCTCCCTTGCCAAAACACTGGGAAATAATCCCTATTGAGCCGCTTCCAATAATACTATTAAAAAAAGTTAAATACATTTCCAAAACAGCGAAAATACCAATTGCTGCCTGTGCATTGGTACCTATGGCACGTAGGAAAAAAATATCCGTAACGCCATTTATCGATTGGAAAAGCATGGCCAGCATCGCTGGCCATGATAGGTTAAAGAGACATGGAACCAAGGGTTTCCATGTTAATCCCGGATTAATCTTCAATGACAAATCTTATCATTCAGGCTTAAATTCAAATTCGCAGTATTTGCATTTTAATAGAACAGGATTCTTGGAAGTAACATAGAATTCCGACGTATATCCTTCAGTGTTTGTGATACATCTTGAATTAATACAGGGAACAATGCCTTTCACTTCATCAGGAATTTCGGGTTTCACTTTTTTTACAATGTCCCCGTTCTCGATAATGTTAATTGTGATACCAGGAGCTAGCATCGATAGATAAGTAGATGTTTCCACATCAAGTCTAAAATCTTGAATTTTGACCATATCTTTCGTGGCGCATTTGGATGAAGGCATATTCATAAATACGATCGTTGCTTCGGTTCCGATGTTTCTTTTTTGCAACAATTCAAAACATCGTATTCCCATTCCTGGTGGGAGATGGTCAATGACTGTTCCATTGTGAATAATATGCATACTTTTCATTAGATTACCCCCAATAATGTTGCAATTAATGCCATTCTAATAGGTACACCATTATAGGCTTGTTCAAAATAAAGAGCTCTTGGATCTTGATCAACTTCAGGCTTAATCTCTCCTACTCTAGGCAATGGATGGAGTATGATAGAATCCGGTTTTGATTCCTGTAAAGTTTCGTTTCCTAGCACATAACTCCCTCGATATTTAAGATATTCCATTTCACCTAGTCGTTCTCTCTGGACTCTTGTCATATAAACAACATCTGCGATACCAATATGCTCTCGTATGTCATGAGATACAATTGGCTGAACATGTAGATCAGACTCTAGCTGATGCACAATGTAATCCGGCATTTCCAAACCCGGGGGAGATGTGAAATAGAGCGTTGCACCCAATCGACCCAAAGCAATGGCTAGTGAATGAGTCGTTCTACCAAACTTTAAATCTCCTGATATCATAACATTTAAGCCTTTGAAAGTATGCTTCTTCTTTAAAATAGTATAAAGATCGAGCAAACACTGAGTCGGGTGTTGATGCCCTCCATCTCCTGCGTTAATAATAGGTACATGGGAATAAATGGTAGCTACACGGGCTGAACCTTCATGAGGATGGCGGAGTGTTATAACATCGGAGTAACCCGCAACAGTTCGGATGGTATCTGCTAAGCTTTCTCCCTTTGATACAGATGAGCCCGATGCATCTGAGAAACCTAGCACCTTACCTCCCAAACGGAGCATAGCACATTCAAATGACAATCTTGTTCGAGTGGATGGTTCATAAAAAAGAGTGGCTAGGATTTTACCCCTACAGATATCACAAGGTTCTTTTCTGTCAAGAATTTCTTGCATAGAATCTGCAATAGAAAAAAGATCAAACAGTTGTTTTTCGGACAAATCACTGATATTGATGAATGATTTTAAAGATTCTGGCATAATTCCTCCTCATTCGATAAACCGAAATCGTGAAATTTGTTTTCTTTATTTTACATTTCAATTAAGTATTTAAAATCATTAGTATGAAAAAGTTGCAGAAAATTTCTCCAAAAGTTGTATGTATCTCCCATTCATATTCTGATTTTGATGCCATTGCATCAACGATTGCCGCTTCTAAGCTTTACCCCGAAGCAATCCCTGTTTTGCATGCTTCGGTGGAAGACGAAGTACAAAAATTTTTAGCTATTTACCGAGATTATTTTCCCTTTGTACCTATTCAAGAGGTTTCTTTCGAAAAGGTTGAACTCGTCATTTTAACAGATACGCAAAATACAGAAAAGATTAAGCCCCTTCATAAAGAACTCCAGCAAAGAAAAATAAAAGTGATTTGCTATGATCATCACCCTCTTGAAGAGAGTCCCTTCATTATCCAACTGCATCGGAAGCAGTATGGCTCAACCATGACCCTTATGTATGAAAAATTAAAACGAAAAAAAATCAGTTTCAATGCCATTGAGGCAACTCTTTTCATTGTAGGAATATATGAAGATACCGGCTCTCTTACATTTCTATCTACATCCCCGAAAGATTTGGAAGCTGCAGGCTTTTTTCTTCTCAATGGGGCAAAGTTAAACGTGATTTCGGAATTCATTTTTCCTCCTTTAGGAGAAAAACAGAAAAAATTGTTTTCTATCTTACTTGAATCAGTTTCTATCTATTCTATCAAAGGTGTACAAGTCGCTATATCTGGAGCGCAATACCCCCATTATATCAATGGTGTTTCTTTTTTGGCGCATAGGCTTTTGGATGCAATTGATGTAGATGTACTATTCGTAGTTGTTCAATTTAAAAACAAAACCATTATTGTAGCCAGATCTGAAGATGAACAAGTTATGAACGTAGGCAATATCATGGAACAATTGGGAGGGGGAGGGCATCCTCAAGCCGGTTCAGCTTTTATTAACCAAGATGAAAAAAATCTTGACGAATGGTCTCTTACTTTGCTTCGGTTCGCCAAAAAAAGATGTCGCATTAGCAAACTGGTTCGTGACTATATGAGTTCCCCTGTTAAAACCATTGAGGAATCTGCTGGAGCAGGAGAAGCTTTACGAGTTATGCTACGCTACGGACACACTGGACTACCCGTTGTAAATGATCATAAGAAGCTTATAGGAATTGTTTCTAGAAAAGATATTGAAAGGATTTCAGACGAGAAGCTTCTAAAACGACCCGTAAAGGCATTCATGACCAAACATGTCATCGTAGTATCTCCAGAAACCTCTCTAAAGGAAGCTGAAAAATTAATTGTGAACAAAGATATTGGTAGATTGCCCGTATTATTTGATGAAAATATTGTCGGAATACTTACTAGGTCAGATCTTTTAAGAGCTTTATATGGTATTTCCAAAACAGCCACCTCCATGTCAAAACATTATATCTCTGCCCCTAGTAGAGGACAGATAAACAAATGGTTGGAATCCTACTTTCCCAAACAGCACTTAAAAATTATCCGGCAGATCGGGAAAATTGCGAACTCAATGGATCAAAGAGCTTTTCTTGTGGGAGGTTGCGTTCGTGACTTATTGTTAGAATACCCTTGCAAAGATTATGACTTCCTTATCGAAGGAGATGCTATTGCTTTGGCCGAAAAACTACAACCAGTTTTTGATTGCAAACTCATTAAGAATCCTTCTTTCCATACTGTTAAACTGTTGTTTCCTCATACGGACATGGACTTAGCCAGCACCAGGACAGAATATTATGAATACCCAGCGGCGTTACCCAAAGTTACGAGTGGTTCATTAAGGGAAGATTTGTTGCGACGAGATTTTAGCATTAATTGTTTAGCGATTAGTTTAGAGCCTAAACGATTCGGGACAATGCTAGATTTCTACCATGGGTATGACGATTTAAAACATAAGAAGATTCGTATTCTTCACAATTTAAGCTTTATCGAAGACCCTTCTCGCATCTTCAGAGCAATTGCATATGCTATCCGGTATGATTTCTCCATAGAAGAACAGACCAAAGAATTTGCAATCCAAGCGATGAAATCTGGTTTGTTTAAAAATACAACCAGGTTTCGTATTCTTTCTAGTTTTATTGATCTTCTTAATGAACCAATTTGTATGATGAAAGCATTTCAGATGATGGAAGACTTACATGCTTTACAGGTTATATCGGAAGAATTTGCTATCGGCAGCCTACAACGCTTTGCTTTGAACCGAAGCAAGCACGTTTTGAATCAATACTATAGCGGCCCGAGATGGATTCTCTTTATTGCCATTATGACAATTTCATTGCCACTTGAATCTACACTTCAGATATGCGAACGTCTTCGTATGAGCAATAAATACATTACCGTAATTCAAAAGGTTCATCGATTCTATCCTTCTTTAAACCATGAACTTCCCACAATTCAAAAAAATTCTCAACTGTATAAAACATTGAAACCATTTTCAGATAAAGAGTTGGGAATATTCTTATGTCTATGTTCTATTCATGCAAGAAAAAAAATTCTTCATTACCTTTCCGCGTTGCAAACATTATCTTTGAAACTAACAGCAAATGAAATCAAGAAATATAGCGGACTGGAAAAAAGAAATCTTGGAGACTGCATTGAATCTTTAAAAATGCTAAAATTAGATGGTTTGATTCAAAGCAAAGAAGACGAAATACGCACCATCCAAAATCAATTCAAAAAGAAGTAAGGAGTCTGAATTTGACAAAAAATAGAGTGATTTCTAGATATGTTTTACTAGTACTAGTTTTAGTTTGGGGATATGTTTTAGCAAAACCTAAATATCCTTTCGCTATGGATTGGTACATCACCATTGTTGCTACAATGGTATATGGCTTAATTGGCATAGCCCTACAACGATCCATTCAGGATCATTTTTCTCAAAAAGCTGGAGACGTCAGCCTTGTCATTCAAAAAAAGTCATTTCTCTATTATTTACGAAGTTTGGATATTCTTGGTTTTCTTTGTTTTCCCATATTCGGAATGGGTTGGGGGAACCCAACCACTTCACCCAAAGCTCTAACCGGTAGTAAAAGATGGGAGCGTACATGGATCATTCTTAGTGGCCCTATGGTGAATCTTTTGGTAGCAATTCTTTCGCAACTATGTATATACCCTGTAGAATCATTCTCCTTAGCTTTCGCAGGTCAAATTGCTTTGTTTGCCAAAATAAACTTCTACCTGTTCTTCTTTACATTACTACCTATCCCTCCTCTACATGGGTGGCTTGTTTGGAAAGCGCTGCGTGGTGAAAGAGTTAAGTTAGATAAAGAAAGCTTCTTTGGAGAGATAATTTTAGTTCTTGCAATGATTACGTACGTTATCCCCTGGGTGATTGAAAGCATCTCCAGGGGATTTATGTACTGGATATAATCAAAGACTCTACAACTTATAGCCAATCGTACGGAGTAAAGCCTTTCGTTCCTTTATGTCTTCTTCATTTTCTATACCCTTTGGCGAACTTCCGTCTACAACTCCAACAATCCCTTTTCCTTGTTTTGTCTCCACCAACAAAACTTGGGTAGGATTCGCAGTAGCACAAAATATATGACATACTTCCGGAACCTCTTTAATACGATTTAAAACACTGATTGGAAAGACACCTTCAAGAAAAATGATGAAACTATGGCCTGCGCCAATCAGCTCAGCATTTCGTTTAGCTAACTCAATAAGGGCATCATCATTACCAGAATGCCGTATGTAACATTTTCCAGAAGCTTCACAAAATGCAATACCAAAACGTATTCCTGGGCCATTTTGTATCAATGCTTCATGAAGGTCTTCCACCGTTTTAATAAAATGGGATTGACCCAGGATGAAATTTAAGTCATCTGGTTTATGGATCTGTATCACACTAATTTCCATTAAAGCATCTTTCGGTATTCCCTGCCAAATATCACTAGATCGTCAATATCGATACGTTCATCTTGGTTAAAATCACAATCTTTGTTGTAATTCTCATCACCCTTGACAGTTAAGTAATGATCTTTGAAGATTCTCCAATCATACATATCAACTACACGGTCGTTGTTTAAGTCACAAAGAAGAAAATCATAATCCTTTGAGATGACAAAAGATCCACCTCTAAAGCGAAGCTTTGCTTTATCTCCGTTTGTATAGATTAGCTGGCAATTCAATAGATCAATGCTCATTCTTCCAGAATCCAAAGGTTTGAATGACAAACTAGAAATCTTTACATGTTTACCACTTATTCCTTCTTCTTGATCTTTTTTTGCATAGCGGTATAGAGACACTACTCCATAACCATCTTCGGAGTCATCAATATCTTCTATCAGTTCTACGTCTGCACCATCTGAACTAAAAAATCCTCCATCAAATGCACCATCACACATTAATTTCCTGCCGTTATACGAAAATTCAAACTCTAATCCAACCACGTCATCTGCTTCTTCAAGCACTAAATCAACGGTGAAATATTTCCTCGGAGATAAGACTCTCTGAACAGCAGCGATAAGGTTGCCCGGTTCTGGGACAGTCGATTTAACAACATTCATTTTTTGCTGCGAAGAATAGGACTCTTGATAATACTGAACACTACCGCCAGAATATTTCCAATTTGTGACCCGTATTTCGATTTGGTATTTTCCTTTGGGTAAAATATATTTTCCAGATGCATCTTTTCCATTCCATTGAATTTGATAATCTCCAATAAGGAGGTTGGATAAAGTTGCAATCGTACCCCATTCTTCTCCATATTCGTCAATGACTCTTATAGATATATTTCCATAATTGGAGTAAGCACAGCCACCAGCAAATCCTTCCCAGTTTTGTTCAACTCCAGAATTAAGAGTAAATTGAATCAAAATTTCTTCTGTTGTTTCTTCTTCGGTAAAGATTAATTCTTCTGGTGTAATCTGTATATCTGAAAGAGCTTCTACGTTAGAGCTGGGGGAATCTCGATAGACAATGAATGGAACATGTTGATCCCCTATATAAATGACGCCCTCATATCTAGGTCTAGTCATGGATGAATAATCACATTGAAAAGAAACCGAAATGGATCCTTTTTCATTTTGATTGAGAGATAGTTTCTCTACATTGATAGAAACATCAACCGGATTTTCTTCTCCTGGAAAAAGAAATATTTCATGTTGGATATCGTAGTGCATGGTTTTTTTCAATGGATTGGTAATATCAATTTTCACAGGTTTTTGAGAATCACTTTGATGAGGAAGAATTTCATTTCGCTTTACGACCATAGCAGGAGGGATAATAAAGGCACTGGTTTCAGCGGCCTTATCTATACGTGCCTGTCCAGCACCTTGGAGGGTAAATGTAACAGGAAGGTTATTGGATTCGTTATACAAAATATCTGCAGTATTCATGAAAGCAGATTTTATTTGGTCATTTGACCAATCTGGATGAATATTCTTCAGGAGAGCTACTAAACCTGCCATAACAGGAGATGCCATTGATGTTCCACTATTGGCAGCATATGAATTTTTTGGTACCGTGGACATAATGTTTGTTCCAGGAGTTGCAATTTCTGGCTTAAACCAACCATCGGATCCAGATCCTTGAGAACTAAAGGTGGACATAATCGAACCAACACCTTGGGAAAAGTCAAGAGATACTTCATCGGTATGATCCAATAACCACTGTCCATCTGTATATGGGATGAGACAAGTTGGGATGAATGTTATATTTGATGGATCTTCATCTTGCGTGGCAATAGCTGGCGATATCAACTGTTCGCCTTTGTAATTATAGATAATTAGAGCAATTGCTCCGGCATTACGTACATTGTCCATTTTTTCACGAAATGTCATATTAGAATTTTTTGGGCCTCGTTGCAATATCGCAATTTTTCCACGGACATCATCGGGTATAGTCTCTAACTCTCCATATTCACAATCTACCAAAGAAGTATTGGTTAGTTTATTGGTAAAAGAAGGAGAATATTGTGCTAATTTTGCCGTAATTCGGCGTTTTTCGC
Source organism: uncultured Caldisericota bacterium (assembly GCA_964493625.1). Lineage (GTDB taxonomy): Bacteria > Caldisericota > Caldisericia > UBA6126 > UBA6126 > JAGLCW01. Next base: position 67,005 of record CAZBOU010000008.1, on the reverse strand, counting down.
CATTGGCAGACGCGGAAAAACTAAGTTTGGAACGATCATCAGTTGCTGCGACGCTAAAACATACATCGAGGGTGCTAGGTGAACCGATGGCATATTTTTGCTTTTTGCCTCTGGATCCTTCATTGCTTGCAGCCACTACAACCATTACACCTGTTTTATTGGCATTTCTGATACTGTCAGCATAATAGCCTGTAGATGTGGCAGGTTCACCACTCTCATATCCCAGCGACATATTGATAACATCACATTTATCTTTTATCGATTGCTCAACTGCTTTAATAATATTTTGGGTATTTGCTCCAGGAGACGATGAAGAAAAAACTTTGTAGATATATAAAAATGCTTCAGGAGCCATCCCAACGTTAAATTTGTTATCAAGAGATTTTCCACCAATAATTCCTGCTACATGTGTTCCATGTCCAACCCGATCGTTAAAATCTGGGTCATTGTCTCCGTAATCATAACCCCCCTTAACTCGCTTTTGGAAATCATCGTGGGTGGTATCCAAGCCAGTATCAAGAACGCCTACCTTTACACCCGAGCCTTCAACGCCCATGTTTTTAGCAATTCCCTTCCAGGCGTCAACTGCATGAGTTGTTTGAGCAGCTACATAGCGAGATGGGAAAAACCGCACTTCGTTGGACCATATTTTCGAAACACCAGGATGGTCAAGTATATGTTTAATATCTGTACCTTTAACGTCCAATGCAACGGAATTGGCAATAATCGTACAATGATTCCCAGTATCCCGGAAACTGATTCCGTTTCTCTCTAGATAAGAAAGAAAAGACGCTTGTTGTGACAAAACACTTGGTTCAAAGGAATAATCGAGTATAAAATCTTGATTCGTATGATAAAAGGAAGCCATTGTAACTTGACGATCACTTTGTTCAATTACACAAGGCTCTGTTAGCTCCACAATGATAGGAATTAAAGTGGTATCCTTCTGCTTTGACAAGATACTATCTTCGATAAAGACATCGTGATGAGTTGTCTTTCTATCAAAAGATCCTTGTACAGGAAAGATCGAAACACCAATAAAACAACACATTAAAAATAGTAAAAAAACAATCTTCTTCATATATACCACCCTAGTTTTCAACATATTCTTTACTTAATATCATAAGGTCTTCTAGTTGGATCCTGTGATCCTGATTAAAATCGCAAATTTCGTTGTATCTTTGATCGCCATATTGACTATCAAAATACTTCTGAAATTCAATAAAATCATACCTATCTACAACGCGATCACCATTAAGGTCGCACAAATGATAATTCGACCGACGAGTGCCTTTTACTTCGGGGTAGAAGGCTTTCAGCCGACCTGATTCCTGACTTGATGAAAAAAGAAAACCATCTTTAAAATCAAACAGAAGTGGCTTACCGCTTTCTTTAAGTGAAAATTCAAGAGAAAGGATTTGTAAATAGTCTCCCGTCCAGTTTTCTTCTTTTTGTATAAGGGTACATTGTAAGATGCCATGATCAATATCATGGTCAATGACAAACTCATCTGTTTCACAGGGAGTAATATCCTGTCCATACGTAACGCCCTCGAAATCAAGAGCTTGCGGGTCATATCGATAAGTGAAACGAACCCCATTAACATCTTTGGCTTTTTCTAAAATAAAACCCATGTGAAGAGATTCATCAACATGATAAAGCCTTTTAGCTGATATAATAACATTCTCCGGTAGTGGAACGGGGGAGTTTTCAATGATAAACTTTACACTTTCCTTATCTTTGTCCATAGAGTTGTAAGAAGTTTCTCGTACTAATTCTCCATTTTTATAGACAAAACCATCAATTGTAATTTTGAGGTAATAGTCACCATCAAATAGCAAATAACTCCCATTTTTTGTTTTACCAGACCATTCAAAATAATAGTAATCTCCTGCAAGTAACGATGATGGTGTATCAATTAATGCCCATTCTTGACCCGATTCATCCACAAGAGAAACCATAACATTGGCAAAATTATTGTAGTTTGTCTCGCCTTCAATGCTTTGCTCTGTACCTGAATGCAGATAAAAACCAATTCGTAAAGGGTCTGTATTTTCAGAGGAATAATCCCATTCTTTGGGTTCTATAAGAATATTGGAAATGGGAGCATCGATGGTTGTAATACCATCTGGATACACAACAAAAGGAATATGAAGATGTTGCTTCTCGGTTTCTTCTGGAACAAGCCAAATCAAACCGTCATAGTGATCTCTTGGGGCATTTTCTTCCAACTCAAAAGCGATGGAGAAATCTTTCTGTTCACCTGGCTCTATGGTGATCAATTCTTTGTCGAAATTCCACTCAAACGGGATGCTTTCGTCTGGCATAATGGCAAATATTTCGGTCGATAAGCGAAAAGTGATGGGATTTTGGGAGTTACTGGTAACAGAAAACGTAAGGGGTTTATCGCCTGTGATCCCATGTGGTTGAACGATAGTAGGCTGCACAACAAACGCTTGAGGCTCAATAAAAGCTGGCGTATGTATTGCATTCTCCAACCTAACTTCGCCAGCACCTTGCATTGATAATGCAATAGGATGATCTGTTAGAGGATTCACTAACACCTCAGCAGTATTCATGAAAGCAGATTTAATTTGCATCAAGTTCCAGTCTGGTTGGGCTTCTTTCAATAGAGCGCTCAAGCCGCTAACCACAGGCGCTGACATAGATGTCCCGCCTGCTTTTGCATACGAATTTTTGGGGAAACATGACAAAATTGCGGTTCCAGGGGCTGTAACTTCTGGTTTGAAAAATCCGTCCACAGTAGGACCAGAAGAAGAAAACGTAGCGATTGTCATTTGGCGACCTTCTTTTAACGTCATCTGCAATGGTTCTTCATAATGATCCAAAAGCCATTGTCCATCAATTTTAGCTACCATACAGACAGGAATTGTATCAATATCCTCTGGATTCTCGCTACCAGTTGCTAGTGCAGGAGTAATCAAGCCAGCGCTGTGGTTGTATAAAATGACTGCAACAGCACCTTTTTCCATTGCATTTTCCATTTTCTCGCGAAATGTCATACTGCCTCGTTTAATCAAAGCAATATTTCCTTCAACACTCGAAGGAATATCTTCTTTTTTCCCCAACCCACAAGGAATCATTTGTTGTTGGAGAATTTTATTTGTAAAGGGACCAGAATGTGGAGACAAGGTAAAGTCAATGCTTCTTTTTGTGGTGTCTGTAGAAACGAGAAAAGTTTCAAATGGTCGATCATTGGAAGCAGCAACACTAAGAAATTCAAATGTGCTAGCAGGTGAACCTGTTGAAAAGTTTAGTTTTCTACCTCTAGTTCCATCGTTGCCAGCAGAAGCCACAATAAAAAAAGCACCGCTTTCAATAGCTTCTTTAACATTCTCGGTTAGGGAAGAATAATACGAACTTCCTTTCGCAGAACCCCCGCTATGCCCCAGTGACATATTAATGATATCACATTGATCAGTGAATGCTCGATCAATCGCAGCCAAAATATTCCTGGCTCCTGATTTTTCTTTGGAAAAAACTTTGTATATGCAAAATTCTACCTCAGGAGCCATCCCTAGAGTATCGCTATGAATCCAGGAATTCCCTCCGACAATGCCGGCCACATGTGTTCCATGTCCATACCCATGCATACCAACGGGTAGGTCGTCATTCCAGTCTGAGTCTCCATCGGCAAAATCTTCTCCTGCATACACACGAGATTGTTTTACATATCCATCTTCATCTACAATATTTGCATCCGTCAAATCGGAACTAAAATCTTGATGAGTTCTGTCTAGACCGGAGTCCAAAATACCCACGCGGATACTCTCTCCTTTATATCCGAGGGTGTCCCATACTTTTTGAACTTGTGTAGTAACCGCAGCAATAGATCTTTCTGGGTAGTATTCTATACGATTGTCATACACATATTTCACACCGGGACTCTTTATCAGGCGTTCAATATCGGTCCCTCTGATCTCTGCGATCATTGCATTCATGACATGATAAACCTGATGGTCCGCATACACGCCAATGCCCTGCTTCTGCCATTTCTGAAGGAGATGATTTTGGTAGGAAGTCAAATCTGTTTCATATTTTATGCGTATTTCTTCTTGTGTATATACAAAACTAGATATATGAAATGAGTCTCGTACATATCGATATGAACAAGGTTTATTAAACTCTATGACCACGGGAATCAGGTTTGTTGTAGTGCAAACATCCTTGTAAAACGAGGGACTAATTTTTTCAGTATTACCCTTAACTGCACTAGGAAAAATACCAGATAAAAAAATAAAAACAGCTAAAACCATAACAGCTATGGTTTGGTTCTTCATTATGGGCTCCTTTTTTTAAAAGAGTTTACATAACAGTATACTGATTAATACAAGCAAATGTTACAATTTCCTAGAAAAACAATAACTTTTTACAGTCCATAATGATCTTCAACAGTATCTTGTTTGCGAGAATACCAGAGGAATCTGTCATTTGTTCACATTGTAACAATATTTCTTGCAACTCTACAATGGTGGGTAAGGGAAAAGACTCCTGAATAGCCTGTATGAGTTGAATTTGGTCTTTATTTTTTACTTGATCTTCTCTGTGTAGATTGTAACGGATAGCATCCTCTAGAATGGACTGTGATTCAAAAATGAAATCACATAACTCTTTTTTTTCCATTTTTCTTGGGAAAGAAGGAATTGCATCTTCTTCTATAATAATGGTGCCGAATTTAGAACAGTATTCAACTCTCGTAGAGAAGTAATCGTTATTGCACAGTTTAAAAGCCCTATGTGCATTGCCGTTGGCTAAAAAAGAAAGGAGTTCTCTTTTTTGAGAATCTTCTTCAAGACCAGACTCCTCTAAAATAGATTTAATCTCGCTACATGAGTAAGGTTGAAAGCGAAACAATACGGAACGAGATCGAATTGTATTTAAAATCTTATCAGGCATGCTTGTTTCTAAAACAAAACAAGTAGATGCACTTGGTTCTTCCAACATTTTTAGAAGAGCATTCGATGCTTCCATGGTTAAGCTATCTGCACCGTATAGAACTATAAGTTTTTTGTTACTAAATACTGGATGCATTAAAGCATCTTTCTGTAAGTCTCGTATCTGCTGTATTTTGATGGGGTTTTTCTGCGAGTTGCATTCTATAAAGTCCGGTATAGTACCCGTGAGAAAGCCTCTGCAGCTTTCACAATGTCCGCATGCAATACCAGAATTTCCCATGCAGAGAAAATCCTGTGCAAATGCTTTCAAAAAATAACTCTTCCCGGATCCAGGGGGTCCAGCAAATAACAATGTATTGGTCTGAGGATTCCCCTGCAAATAATGAATCAAGGATTCTTTCAGCGCATGATGTCCAATAGTAATTTGATGGAGACTCATTAGTACTTCTTGTAGTCCTCCATGTTGATGATAAACACTTGCGCTCCACCTACGGTTACTTTTACAGGAAGAGTATAGCCTGGACTCCCTTCCAACATATTCAATGGGACATTTTCAACAAACCGTTGTCTGCTTTTACAGTTGTTCTTAATGATATCCAAGTATTTATCCAAACACTTCGTCTCAACAGCTGACAAAAGAATGGTATTGTGAACCTCAAGAAAGCCCCCCATACTTCTCAGTTTTGTAACTTTAAACCCTTCATTAAGAAGGATATCTACTACATTTTTTGTATCTTCTTCCTGAATGACAGATATAACAAATTTCATTTTCTATCTCCTCCTATGAAATTGGATATGTGTTTTACAATATCGGAGAAAACAACATCTACTGGAGCATTCCCATTAAGAACAATGTACTTCTCAGGGTGTTTATATATTCTCTCAAAATAACGATCTCTCACACTTGTTAAAAACATTTCATTTTCAAAACACTCGGTACGTCCTCGACTATAAACTCTTTTTAAAGAAATTTCTACAGGAACATCCAAAAAAAAAGTAAGGTCTGGATAAAGAATATCGGTAACTTCTTTTTCATGAAATTCAAATACTTCTCTTAGTTTACTAGTAGAAGCTTGATATGCAAAAGTAGAGTCAAGAAATCGATCGCAAACAACATGTATACCAGCTTGTGTCCATTTCTTCATTTGCTCCACATGATGAAATCGATCCGCCGTAAACAACAATAACTGAACCAAAGGAGAGTACTCAATCTGTTGCTTTGCAAGAGAAGTCTGAATCATCTTTCCAATGGATGAATTTGTAGGTTCCTTGGTACTATTATATGGCAATTGATTGGTATGAAACCATTTCTCAATACATTGGATTTGTGTCGATTTTCCACACCCATCAATACCTTCCAAAACGATGAACAGGCCGGTTTTTGAAGAAACCTTACTGCGAAAAAACATAGACGGGAATGATTTTGTTTCCGAGAATACCATTCGATGCATCACGTAAAATCACTTGAATGATATTCTCTCCAGGCATTTGTGGTACAAAAGTGTATCGATAAGGAAACTCATTTAAAATAGCGACAAGGGAGCCGTTAAGATACAACTCCACAGAATCTGCCTGCGGATCCCAAATCGAGAATTCAACTGTGACAGGAGATTGCACAACAAGCAACTGTGAAGAAAAGCTAATAGAAAAATCTCCTGTATCTGATATGAAGGGGCTTTGAAAGGACGTTTCTGGAGTTTGAGGAGGTTTTGGCTCTTCTTTGGGTGGGTTTGGAGTAACAGGAGAGGGTTCGTCATTATTTTCATCCGTTTTAGATGAATCTTTGTTTTTATCGCTCAATTCAGGTGTCTCTTTTTGCTCTTCTTCTTTCTTTTTTTCTTCTTCTTTTGCTTGCTTTTCCCCTTCAGAAATGTGTTTTTTACTGCAATATGAAGGATATAGTCCATTAATTCTGGTCTCTAGATGATAAGGACACGACGAGTTTGCACGTAAACCGGTTTCATTGCAAACTCGTATTGAAACAATTCCTTCAGGCTTTTTCCATGGTTCATTTCGGAATTTGATCGGAAAAGAAGAATCGTATACTTTTTGAATCACGCTTTTAAAAATACTCCCAGCAAATTCCGAACCATAATTTTTAATGTATGACAGATCTACTTCTTTGGAGTCTGAACCTACATATACGGCTATTGTTATTCCTTTTGTAAAGCCCACAAACCAACCATCTTTATAATTCTCCGTTGTTCCTGTTTTTCCGGCCATATGGATTCCAGGTACTCGTATGGATGAAGCAGTTCCCCCTGGAGATATAGGTTTCTGGAGAAGCTGAGTCATAATCCATGAGGCTTGAGGAGAAACCACTTGTTTTTCATCTAGACGATGAATATACATAGGATCAACATTTCCAGATTTAAGGATTTGCGTAATACCAACAGGGTCAATTTGTCTTCCTTCGTTGGATAATGTACCAAATGCAGAGGCCATATCGATAGGGCGGACATCTACAGAGCCAAGCGCTATAGAAGGAACTGCCAAAAGATCTGTTTGAATTCCCATATTTTGAGCATACTCAATAACAGTGCTAAGACCTGTTTCAATAGCAACTTTTACTGCGACAATGTTGGAAGAAATCTGGATAGCTCTTTCCACAGACATAGGGCCGAAATAATGACCAGACCACTCTCTTGGTTTCCAGCCCTCAATATTTATATATTCGCTTACCCTTCTGCTTTCTGGCGCTATTATACCTCGATCTATGGCTGCTGTATACGCAAAAACTTTAAAGCTTGATCCGGGTTGGCGCGAAGCCAAACATCGATTGTAATTCGTATTAATATAGTCTCTTCCTCCTACCATGGCAAGGATTTCTCCTGTCTGTGGATCAAGAGCTACAACTGCCCCTTGCGGTTGAATTACTTGCAGAGAATCGTAACGTTCAATAGGCAAAACTCCTTTTGATTCACCATCCTGTAAAACTTGTTTCATCGAGTCATAACAAGCCTTTTGAACAGGTAGAGAAATAGTAGTATGGATTTTTAATCCCCCCTTGTATAATTCATCCGCAGAAAGTTTGTTTATGACAAAGTCTTTCACATAATCTATGAAGTATTCTAGACCGTTTTCTAGCACAACATCATTATTCTTTATACTCGTTCCTTCGAAAACAGTGATCTTCTTTTGATAGGCTTTATCCGCTTCTTCTTGTGTAATAAATCCATTGGCTACCATTTTTTGTAAAACAGACTCTTGTCGGACTTTTACACGATCAAAAGAGGAGTAAATGTTCAAAGTAGAGGGAGAGGGTAGTACGGCTGCCAAAATTGATGCTTGAGCAACATCCAAATCCGATGCATGTACATTGAAGTATTTTCTTGCAGCAGTTTCAATGCCATAGCAACCTTCTCCAAAGTAACATTGGTTTAAATACATTTCCAATATTTCGGATTTTCTGTATACGGATTCAATTCTGAGAGACAAAATCATTTCTTTCAGTTTACGAGTAAATGTTTTCTCTTGACCAAGAAACACATTTCTTGCTAACTGTTGCGTAATAGTTGAGCCACCTTCTGATAAATCTCCCGACAAGAAATTGACATATACTGCTCGTAGAACTGCCCGTAAATCAACTCCCTCATGGAGAAAGAATCGTTCGTCTTCAGACGCTAAAATGGCACTTTGTACAGCTTTCGAAATATCTTTTAACGGGACATACAATCGCTGTTCAGTTAGATACAAGACTTTTAGAAGATTTCCATCACGATCGTAAATACTTGAAGACTCTTCTCTAGTTATGACAATATCTTCTGATTTGGGAAGCTCGTTGGAAAACTGGGTGTAAACCCTATACAGATAAAAAAAAGAAGCAAAAATAGCTATCAGTAGCAGAATGAGAAAAGAAAGAAAGATCTTTTGAAAAGGACTCTTGTTTTTTTTTGAAAAATCTCTGGTTCGGTTATTCTTGTATATCCACATTGATGTTCAGCTGATAAATAAATGATTCGGTATCCCGCAAGATGACAATAATCTTGTTCTCTCCTGTTTGTTCTGGTATCCACTCATAAAACCATGGTTCTTCCACAAGAATCGCTTTTCTTCTTTTATTGATATAGATTTCAATGCGATTACCCTGCACATCATTGATTTTAAAATGCATTTCAACTGGTTTACCAATGCGATATGTGCGATCTTCTTCTAGAATACCCGTGTACATTTCCACTTCAATCGGCACTTTGCAATGATCACATATCTCAGTCGGTTCAGTTCCTTTTAGAAACTTTTTCTCAATGGGGTTTTCACACCATTCTCCAGCAATTTTTCCAGACAGTGGACAAATCTGTAACACAACAAACTCTTCTTGATGTACATTGCAATAATAGGAGGGCAAGTATCCTTTTCTATATCTGCTTTCAACTCGTTCTTCTGGTGGGCAAAAATCATTTGCTAGCAGTCCAGATGTTTTACACAGCATTGCTCCATCAATGTCTTCGTTGGTGGATAGAAAAGGATTTTTCTTAAGATATTCCTCTGAATCCCAATCTGAGGAAGACTGTGCCTTGTACAAACTAGACAAAAACTCCTTTACTAGAGGAGCTGCAAAAGAAGACCCCCATATTCGAGCATTAGGAACTTTTACGTCAGCACTATCTCTACCAATCCAAGAGCAGGCAACAATGTCGGGGGTATACCCCGTAAACCATCCACTTAAAAAATCTTCAGCAGTACCTGTTTTACCTGCTGCATCAAAAGGGACAGAAACGCCAGCTGTATTGAAAAAGACCGACTGAAACAAGTCATTCATCAATATGGAGGTGGATTCGTGAATCACTCGGACAGGATAGCTTTCATATGAAAAGAGAGTACGATCGCTATGAGTAGATATTTTTGTAATGCAAATAGGATCGGTTCTAGTTCCTCCGTTAGCCAAAACACCAAAAGCTGTAGCCATTTCAATTGGACTAACCTCAAGGCTACCGATAGCCATAGAAGGAACAGCGAGAACGGGTCGTTGAATTCCCATTTTTTCAGCATAATAGGCAACTCGTTCCCATCCAGACCATTGGGCTACTCGGATAGCACAAATGTTTGAGGAACGTACCAGTGCCATTCTAGCAGTCAAAGAACCGAAAAATGTATCTCCAGCCGTCCATTCTTCAGGTATCCACACATCATCGTTATCTTCCATTTGGAAAGACTCACTAGTGATTATTGTTCCTGTGCCACATACGCCCGATTCCACAGCAGTCGTGTAGTCAAAAAGTTTAAAAAGCGAGCCTGGTTGTCGAAAGGCAGTACAGCGATTAAACTTAGTGTTGGCATAATCGCGTCCACCAATCATTGCCAGAATCTCTCCAGTGTCTGGTTTTAAAACAACAATCTGTCCTTGCGGTTGAACCACATCAAACACATCTTTTAAGTCTGGATTGAATTGTTTTTTTTCTTCTGCGTCATGAAATATTTTCCGTATAGCTTCATCAGCAATATTTTGAACTTTTAAATCCAAGGTTGTATGTATTTTCAACCCATCGTGTAACAAGGCTTTCTCACCTTCTGGAAATAGTTTCTGGACTTCTTCTCGAATATAGTCAACGAAGTAATACTTTGATTCTGTTTTAGTTTCAGTTGAAAAGGATCCTAAATAGACAATTCCTGGTTCTTTTACGAAATCTTTTGGGAGCTCTTGTCGGATTCCTTTAATATGTGCTGTTTGATATTCTTCTTCTGTAATAAAGCCATTTCGGAGCATTTTTCCAAGAACAAGATTCCCCCTACTCATAGCGTTTTCAGGATCATACCAAGGAGATCGTAACGAAGGAGCGTCGAGTGTACCTGCAATTATGGCTGCTTCGGACAAGGTGACTTCTTTGTTGTGTTTGCCAAAAAAGTTACGGGCTGCTGTTTCTACACCAAAACACCTACCGGTAGGACTTGGGCCAAAGTATTGATAGTTTAAAAAAGACTCCAAAATTTCTTCTTTTGTGTATTTTTTTTCTAGCTCTAGAGCTAGTAATATTTCTTTAATTTTTCGAGTATACGAAGTTTCAAGGCTTAAAAATAAATCTCGTGCCAACTGTTGGGTAATAGTAGAACCGCCTTGCCCAATGTCACGCTCTCTAATATTATAAAACAAAGCTCTTGCAATCCCGATAATATCAAACCCTCTGTGATTGTAGAAACGCTCATCTTCTGAGGCGACAACAGCTTTTTGAATATAGGGGGATGTTTCCGAGATAGGAACATTGATTCTATATTCATCCAATTGAACGCTGGCAATAAATCGACCGTGACGATCAAATATCTGAGATGCTACAGGAGGATTCTCTGCAATATCTTGAATACTTGGGAGGGACACTTCTAGGCGATTTTTAATAACAAAAAAAGCAACAGTTACAATAACGATGAAAACAGAAAAAACAATCCCAATCCACTTAAAAACATTTTTACATCGGGATTTCTTCTGCTTCTTTATGTGCTTTCCATCAGACTTTCTTGTCTCTGACATGGTACTTCCTGTAAAAATAGATTCATTCTTTCTATGCTTTCTTGGTGCCCTAACAAGTATAAAGTATCAAAAAGAGGTGGAGAAATCAACTTCCCCATAGCAGCTAAACGTACTATTTGAATAGCATCCCTCTTTTTTAAACTTTTCGAACGAAACAACGAGTCAAATGTTTCTTCAAGAAAAGAAATAGAAAATGTTTCTGCATCTAATAAAAGCTGGTAATAATGCTGTAAAAAATCGATTAGCTCAGGCTTTTTTATCAATTTTTGGATGGCTTTATTGGACCAATCTACGTGATATTTATAAAATGGCTCGCAAACATCTTCAATTGATTGCAGAGTTTTCATTTGTGCCTGTGACAGAGAAGCAATTTTCTTTATGGTTAAAGAAGTCAATGGGATAGAAGCTACAAAAGGTTGTAATTTTTCTACAAAATCCTCTGTAGGTAGCTGTTGTATATACCAATGATTCATCCAGGTTAATTTGGGTAGATCAAACGTAGAAGGAGACTTTGACAAATGTTCAAAAGAAAAGTCCTGAGCAAGTTGTTCCAAAGATAAGATTTCTTGTTGAGAATCATGAGAACTTCCTAGCAATGCAAAATAATTCACAAGAGCTTGCGGAAGATACCCTTTTTCTCGATATGCTTGTATGGATGTATCTCCATGGCGTTTGCTTAATTTGGACCGATCATTTCCAATAATTAATGGTATGTGTGCAAATGTCGGCAGAGACAACCCCAATGCTTGATAAAGAGCTATCTGTTTTGGAGTATTGGATACATGATCCTCCCCTCGAACCACATGCGTAATCCCCATTTCAAAATCATCCACTACGACGGCCAATTGATACGTCGGAGATCCATCCTGTCTAGCTATCACAAAGTCAGAAATTAAAGCACCATCAAAAACAACATTTCCCTTTATTAAGTCCTGAAAAAGGATTGATTTCGAAGGGACTCGCAACCGAACAACATAAGGTTTACCTTCAGATAAAAACTGGTGAATCTGTGTCTCAGACAATTCTTTGCAGCGTCCATCGTATCCAGGTGGTTTATGGAGAGCTGCTTGCTCTACTCTCATAGCTTCTATTTCTTCTGATGAGCAAAAACATCGATACGCTTTCTTTTCTTGTAACAAACGCTGAATAACTGTTTTATAGACTGGGATTCTTCGACTCTGAAAATAAGGTCCTTCTTGAAACGTAATTCCTAGCCATTGAAGAGATTCAAGAATAGAGTTTAAGCTCTCTTTTGTAGAGCGTTCAAAATCTGTATCTTCAATGCGTAAAATTAAATCTGCATGGTAGTGCAATGCAATTAAATAATTGACAAGAGCCACACGGGCGCTTCCAACGTGGAGAGCGCCCGTGGGAGAAGGTGCAAAACGCAATCGCATAGGAATCTTTTTCTACGCTTTGGTTTGATCTGGTGAAGATGGTTCTTCTGAGGGAGATGGAATCGTAGCTATTGTGTAACGTGATCGTGGAATCAAGAAGTTAAAATAGGATGGTCGCAGTACTTGTGCTGCCTCATGAGGACATCGATTCACACATTCAAGACAACCAATGCAATGAGACAAGGATCCTTCTTCATAGATTTTTATATCCATAGGACATACGGCTCTGCAGATATTACAGCTTTCGCCTCGACATATATCTTTGTTAACAACTACGCGTATGGATGAAAAGTATGTAAAGAATGAGTAGAATGTACCAATTGGACAGGCAAACTTGCAAAAGACTCGTTTCGATAATGTAGTCACCCACAAAAGCAATACAAGCATCGAAATTTTGATAGCAAACATTGCTTGCCCCATACTTCGTATATCTTGATAACTAGACATTCCGTATGGGATAAGAGGAGATTCTTGAGGAAGACCCATAAAAGGGAAAAAACTTTTTGGAAGAGCATTCCCTAAAAACTGGGGAATGGCAGCAAATACACTTCCTGCAGGACAAAGCTTACAAAACCAAGGACCGCGAGTTGCTAGGTGTGCGTCCGATACTAGAAGGGGTAGCAAAATGAAGGGGACAATAAAGAAGAAAGCCCGTCCCCAGTTTCCTAGTTTATTACTAATGGTGAATTTTTTAAACTTGAAAAAGAACAGAGAAAAAATTGCGCCAAACAGCAACAAATGAGCAATCAAAAAGGTCCAAAATCGTGTCATTCGACCGTAAGCCCACAAATCGCGCAGAGATAAACTCGTAAAGTTTCCAGTCCGAGGGCTAGTATAGCCAGAAAACATGGGAGCAGTCCAACAAAGGTATCCAACAATAACGGCCAAAACAACCAAAACAATGATTTTGGCATATTGCTTCATTTTGTAGCTCAAGTCTTGTAGAAGACCAAAAGGACAGAGCCAACCACATGTCATTCGTCCAAAGAACACCCCAATAAGAGCCAACATTCCGATTGCAAAGAATGGAATGACACCATTGCCGATGGTGAGAAAATGTTGCAAAGTTCCTGCTGGGCAAGCTCCAGGGGCAAATGGATTAGACCAACAGACCAACCAAGGCATAGGAAACCGTTTTAGGTAAATTGGATTTAGCGTTGCCAACCAATAAAATGCAAATGTTCCGAAGAAAAACCCAATCCACTGAACAGTATGGAAGATTTTAGTATTCTTCTTTCGTATTTCTTTTGATTTCATTTGTATTCTCCTGGTTTATCATGTTTGGTCAATCCAAACAGTAACATAAATACGATAAAAGCAAAAAACATACTACCCAAAATCATAAAGTTAATCTGGCCTAGTCCAATACAAGACAAACAAAGAGTAAGAGCCGTATTGTAAATTTCAGGCAATTGTCCTTCTACTCCTGGGATAATCCCAGTAGATCCAATGATCATGAAAAAAATTGCAATAAGACCCACAATAAGATACCAGTTTCCTGGACTTTTTTCCTTACGCGGAATTTTCCGATCAGGGTAATTTTGAACAGACTTACTCTGGTCAGATCTTTCTTTTGATGCCATACCATAACTCCCTTCTGTACGTTTACGATTCTTTAATACATAATATTAAAGCATAATGAAATAGAGAAGTCATTACGAAATGGTTAAAAAGGGACGGAATAGTTCTTTTCCATATATCTGGTATATTGTTATAATATTGTATTTGAAACCAATTTGCCCCTTTGGAGGTAACCATGATTACAGCGAATGAACTCCGGCCAGGAAAAGCCTGTGAATATGAAGGTCAACTATGGATCATAACTTCATTTGAACATATTAAGCCCGGGAAAGGCTCTCCTTTTGTTCGGGTCAAAATGCGTAGTTTAAAACAGAAAAGTACGATGGAGAAAACCTTTCGACCTGATGAAAAAATGAAAGATGCCTATTTGCAAACCAAAAAAATGCAATACCTATACAAAGATAATGGATATGTTTTTATGGACCAAGAAACCTTTGAGCAATACACTTTATCAGAAGAAGATTGCAAGGAAGAAGCAGATTTTTTACTGGAAAATTCCAGTATCGACATGCTTTTTTACGAAGACAACCCTATTGGTCTCCACCTCCCTGCGAGTATAGAATTAAAGGTCGCTCAAACAGATCCTGGGTTACGAGGTGACACTGCACAAGGTGGTAGTAAGCCTGCTACATTAGAAACTGGACTTGTTGTCCAGGTTCCATTGTTTATTGATGAAGGCAACATTGTGAAAGTTGACACTCGCACAAAAGAATACCTTGAAAGGGTCTCTATACAATAATATGATTGAAAATCCAGAAGCACATTTTAATCAGCGATTGCATGAACGAGTACTACTTTTACTGTATCAAAAAGAATTCCATAGTGCTTCTATTGAAGTGTTAAATCATCAAATTGAAGAAGAATTTTACGTCTCCCAACCTCTTGACTTTGGGGAAGCTCCTGTAGAAATGGCCGAAAATATCTATCAGAATGCAAAAAAACTTGATACAATAATGAAAGATCATTTGAGCAACTGGAAAGTTGAACGAGTAATGTTACTTGACAAAATTATTCTACGCATAGGAATTTATGAACTCCTATATGAACCTGCTATGAAAACTGGAATCATTATTGATAGAGCTATTCGATTGGCGAAAGTATATGGAGGTATTCCTTCTGGGAAGTTTGTCAATGGCGTTTTAGGATCCGTGTTTCGTAAATATCGTCCACATGAAAAATGCACTTCTACGGAGGAAGAACAAAATGAGTAACCATTTTACTCAAGATTGGCTCCAAAAAAAGAAACTTGTTGAAAATCGTCTTAGAGAATTGTTATTGCCCTTGAAGTCTGCATCCGTTTTATACGCCCCTATAGAACATAGTATCTTTGCTGGTGGCAAAAGATTACGAGCTATTATTTTACTCAACACTTTTGAAGCTCTCTCGCAACATGCTTCTACTGCAGCATTAGAAGCAGCCTGTTCTCTTGAACTGTTGCACTGCTTTTCTCTGGTCCATGACGACTTACCTTGCATGGATAATGATGAGTATCGACGGGGTCAAAAAACCACCCATACTCTGTATGGAGAAGATATTGGTCTATTGACAGGAGATGCCCTATTTTCTATTGCTTTTCATACTCTCACATCCATTCCGGAAGAAATACTTCCCAAGGATGCCACTTTGCAACTTCTCCAAATACTTAGCGAAAAGGGGGGTATACCAGGAATGATTGAAGGGCAAGCTCTGGAATGTTACCAAGAAAGCTCTTATGAAATCAATCAGAAAACTTTTTTTGGTATTGTGCATCAAAAGACAGCTGCACTGTTTTCTGCTGCTTTTATGATGGGAAGCGTCTGCGCCTTACAACCCTCAGAAACTACTGGCCTGCTTGAGAAGGTTGGTTTTCATTTTGGCAACGCATTTCAGCTTGCAGATGATTTCCACGACCGAGACAACCCTCAAGAAAAATCAAATGCCTTCCAATTGTTTGATCAAGAAGCAATGGTCCAACTGTTTTCCTCTGAATTGAACCAAGCTGAATCGCTTCTATCTGAAGTCGTACATCATGATAACCAAAAATTCACCGATATTTTCCAGTGGTTAAGGGGTCAACTAGCCTAGCATGAATTTCAACTCAATACCGTCCTTGAATGTTTCAGAATTACAAGACCTTTGTTGCTCTGTAAGAGAAAAAATTATTGCCACAGTCTCGAAAAATGGAGGGCATCTATCCTCCAATTTAGGGGTTGTTGAATTAACGGTTGCTCTTTTACGGGTTTTTCACCCAGAAAAAGATGATTTTCTATTTGATGTTGGTCATCAATGCTACACATATAAGCTTTTAACCGGCAGATGGGACCGATTTCATACTCTTCGGCAAAGCAATGGGATTAGTGGTTACCCTAATACACACGAGAGTATCTATGATAAATTTATAGCTGGCCATTCAGGCACTTCCTTATCCCTCGCATTCGGATTTGCCTATGCAAAGAAAATTCTCCAAGACCCCTCCTACACCATTGCCATTGTTGGAGATGGATCGTTCACAAGTGGAGAAAATTTTGAAGCTATCAATTGTATTGGTCATCACAAGCTACCCATAATAATTGTTTTGAATGACAATGAAATGTCTATTTCAAAGAATGTAGGATACTTATCTCATGAATTAGATCGATTGCGAAATAGTGTTTTTTACAGAATTGTTAACAATAGGACCAAAAGTCAGCTATACAAAATGGGTTCTGCTGGGAAGAAAATGGTATCTTTTCTTGAAAGAGTAAAGATGGCAACGAAAAAATTTTTCATCCCCCGGTCCATTTTTGAAGAATTTGGAATCACCTACTTTGGCCCCTATAACGGGCATAACATTGAAGTATTGAGTGAAATTTTCCAGCAAATTCGAAAACTAAATAAACCTTGTTTGGTTCATGTTGTTACAAAAAAAGGAAAAGGAATCACTCATTTTGAAAACAACTCTACTCAGTTCCATAGCTCTCCTCCCTTTGCCATGGATAAAGAGTGCATACGAATAAAAGCGGACAAAAAAACATTTTCTACCTTTTTTGGAGAAGTTTTGTTGGAAACTGCCAAAAGTCACCCTAGGTTAATTGCTCTTACAGCAGCGATGAGCGAAGGTTTGCATATGGTTCCTTTTGCAAGGCAGTATCCCTCACGATTTATCGATGTTGGCATTGCAGAACAATGTCTTGTTTCTACTGCTGCTGGACTAGCTCACAAAAAGCTTATCCCTGTTGTTGGGATCTATTCAACTTTTTTGCAGAGAGCTTACGATCAAGTCATTCATGATTGCTGTATTCAATCAGAACCCGTTGTTTTCGCAGTTGACCGAGCGGGAGCTGTATCTGCCGATGGTCCAACCCACCAGGGAAGTTTTGATATTGCTTTTTTGCTACCTCTTCCCAATGTTACAATCATGGCTCCTTCCAATGGAACAGAATTAAAGGACATGGTGCAATGGTCCATTCGAAACTGTTCTATGCCCACATTCATTCGATACCCCAAAGAACATACCTTAACTGCATATGGATCGCCTCCGATCAAACTAGGTACTTCTGTTTGTCTTGAAAAAGGAACAGATGCCTACTTAGTTTTTATTGGTCCTTTTGAAGACTTATGTCGGTCAGTTCGAAACATATGTGCTACGAAAAAGAAAAATATTGGTATTGTGAATGCAAGATTTATCAAACCATTCGATAAAGAAATGTTTCAATCAATCTCCTCTCATTGTAAACATATAATACTTATTGAAGATGGAATCCAATCGGGTGGATTCGCTTCCATGGTACAAAGTTATCTATATTCTCTTCCTTCTTGCATCTGTAAAGTTGATTCTATTGGATTGGGAGAGCCTTTTTTGGGACAACAATCTCGATCATCTATTTTGAAGAATTCCGGATTTACAGTCGAACATATTCTGGAAATGTTGGGGATGGATGAGACTGGATAAGTTATTGGTGCACAAGAACATCACCGATAGTCGTTCAAAGGCAAATTTCATGATTCAACAGGGCTATGTATGCCTAAACAAAATTCCTTGCCTGAAACCATCAAAAGAATGCTCTGTAGAAGATCAGATTGATATATCGAAGCAATATGATTTCAGTGTTAGTCGAGGAGCATCAAAAATTCGGAAGGCGTTTGCGTTCTTTCCTATCCAAATCCATCAGAAAATAGCGCTCGACATTGGAGCTTCAACGGGCGGGTTTACACAAGTTTTACTCGAAAAAGGGGCCTCGAGAGTGTATGCTCTAGACGTCGGGACAAATCAGCTTCATGCATCCTTGAAAAAAGATCCTCGAGTCACTGCTCTTGAAAACTGCAATGCTCGAACAATGGATGCATCCTTATTTGATCCTACTTTTCATGTATTCACAATGGATGTTTCCTTTATATCCTCTTGCTTGATTATACCTAGGGTTAGTCAGATATCGTCAAGCTCTTTGGAAGGAATATTACTATGGAAGCCACAATTTGAAGTTGGCCCCAAAAAAACTCATCATGGAATTGTAAAAGATCCCACCCTCATGATGGATGCATTGACCAAATCTATACAATGCTATCAAGAAAATGGTTTGTTTGTAAAAGGCTTTTCTTATTCTCCCATTTTAGGATCGCAAGGTAATATTGAATTTCTTATTTATTTATCGAAAATGAAAGAAGAGTATATTATTTCATACGACCAAATGAAAAGGACAGTATATGAAGGTTGGCATTTTTTTTCGAAAACAAATTGAAGAAGTGATTCATATCGCAAGTGAGATTATTCAGTTTTTAAAAACCAACAATATTGATGTTTTTTTGGATCCCGATATTCAACATTTTTTTTCTGAACCTATCATTGAACAAACTACTTTACCCGCACTAGATTTTTTAATTAGTATAGGGGGAGACGGTACTTTCTTAAGAGCCTCTCACAATGTAATACACTCTAGTACGCCTCTGATTGGAATCAATTATGGTTACACAGGTTTTCTTACCACGATTGAAGAAGAAGAAGTTTTGCTTTCGTTGCATGATTTAATTCATGGAAAGTACCACATTGAAGATCGAATGACCTTAGAATTCGAAATGATTCGAAATGGTCAAGTGTGCTGTTCTGGATATGCAGTCAACGACATATTGTTTCAAAGACAACCTATGTCAAAAATGATTTCACTGGACATCTTTTCCGATAAACAGAAAATTGCTAATTTTCGAGGCGATGGCATGATCGTATCGACGCCTACAGGTTCAACAGCCTATTCTTTATCCTCAGGAGGACCCATCTTGGATCCTCAATGTAGCGATATTATCATCAATCCTTTGTGTCCTCATCGTTTAGGAAGCAGATGTTTAGTACTACCCGATTCTCGACTGATTTCCGTTTCAATTAATTGCCACCAGAGACCGACTCTCTTCATTACGGATGGTTTTTTTCACAATACCGTCGTAGATAAAGATCGAATACAGATAAAAAAATCAGAAAAAAAGCTACGTATCATCCATCTAAAGAAGAAAAATTTTTTTGATACCTTAAATCGAAAGTTTAATTGGGGATTGTAGTGCTACAAGAAATCATCATTCAGAATTTTGTGATCGCAAAAAATATTTCCATTCAATTGCAAGATGGTTTCAATGTTTTTACGGGAGAAACGGGCGCTGGTAAAACGTTATTAATGAATGCCATCCTTTTTGGCTTGGGCCATTCAATCCAAAAAGAATCTATGGGAGAAGAAAAAGCAAGACCATACGTTCGATTAACCTTTACAGCCATCCCCCAATCTATACATCATACAATTCAAAATGAAGGATATGACTCTGACACAGAAGATTGTTTGGTACTAGAAAGGACTTTTTCTAGTCAAGGAAAAAATCGCTCCCGAATAAATGGACAGGTTTGCACTCTTCATTTATTCAAAGAGATTGGCAATGAACTCATTGATTTTCATGGACAAAGAGAAACTGGTTCTCTCCTTATAGCCAAAAAACAACTTGAATATCTTGATAAATACATTGGGAAAGAGGCTACTCTGCACCGTCAAAATATACGCTCTTTGAGAAGTCAACTCTTACTAAATGTAAAAACCAGAACAACTCTTCAACAAAAAGAAAAGGAATTGGCACAAGAATCTGAGTACCTCCAATTCCAAATGCAAGAAATAGAAACCGCCCAAGTCTTACCCGAGGAATGGGAACTACTTCAGGAAGAACGAAGTCAGCTAGAGAACCGTACAGAACTTATCCAAGAACTACAAAATACCTTGCTCTTCTTATCAGAGGGAGATGACAATCATGAAATTGTAAGAAATTTACTCCAAAAGAGTATAAAATCACTGTCTACCATCTCATCTTTCTCCAAAGTTGCCTCAGACAATCTACAAACATTAACTACAGTGGACTCTGTGATTAAAGACGTATCACATGAACTTCATCAAGAGTTATCCAATCTTGAAACCAACTACAATCCGAGTGGTCTCGAACAATGTTTAGATAGAATTGACCTACTACAGACAATACGTTCCCGCTATGGGAATAGCTATGGTGAAATACAACAAACATACAAACAAAAAAAGTTGCGCTATGAAGAAATTCAAGCACAAACACACAACATAGGCTCGCTAGTTGAGCAAGAAAAAGATATACGAAATCGTCTTGAGAAAGAATGTTTTTCTCTTCACCAGGTTCGCGAAAAAGCAAGTCATGATCTGGCAAGAGAAATTGAAAGCAATTTGCATGAATTATCAATGCCTACAGCAACTTTCTCTATACAATTTTCCAACCAGATTGCTCCTGAAAACGAACTTTCGTATGTTTCGTTTAAAGAATGCAAAGTCAAAACGGATGAAACTGGAATGGATCAGATTTCTTTTCAATTTCAGCCCAATCATGATTTGCCCATGATGCCTATAGATAAAATCGCTTCTGGAGGGGAATTGTCTCGAATCATGCTTGCAATTAAGGCAGTATTAAAGAAAAACGACAAAGAAAACGTCGTCTATATTTTTGATGAAATAGACACAGGCATTAATGGTGTAACTGGAAACAAGGTGGGAGTAAAATTAAAATCCATTAGCTCTCATAGTCAAACTCTCTGTATAACACATTTACCTCAAATAGCTGCATGTGGAGACTCTCATTACTACATTCAAAAATCTACAGAGAGTGCCACCACAATAGCCTCGGTAAATCAATTAAATCCTCCCAACAGAATCAAAGAAATTGCTCGCATGATGGGTGGTAACATCAGTTCCCCCACTGCTATTGAGCACGCAAAGGAAATACTGCTTCATGCATCAAAATCCATCGCAAAATAAAGTATTTAAAACAGTTATAGTGGGACGCAAGAACTCACTTGATACAATAAAAGAATTAGAATCTCTCCTCGCTACCTTAGATATTCACACAGAGTTAATTTTTATTGTTCAAATGCACAAACCAGATGCACGAAACTATCTAACAAAAGGGAAATTGAACGAGCTCCAGCAGTATATCCAGGCAGGTTCAGTCGATGTTATATCGGTAGATGATGAGCTGAAGTTTTCTCAGATTCGAAATTTACAAAAATTCTGCAATGTTCCTGTTTTGGATAGACCTAGAATTATACTGGAAATTTTTTCTAAACGAGCCCACACAAAAGAAGGAAAGATTCAAGTTGAAATTGCAACTCTACAAAGGCGTAAAGCAGAGCTTATTAATCAGCACTCCTCTCTTGATCAACAAGCTGGCTTTATAGGCGGAAAAGGTCCAGGGGAAAAGAAAATTGAATTAAATCGTCGACAGTTATTCCAGCGGTTAAAACGATTAAAAAGGTCCCTGGGACAGATAGAGAAACAGCGCTATACAAAACGCAGCAAGCGTCTATCTTCTTCCGTATTTATCGTCTCTTTGGTTGGCTATACAAATGCTGGTAAATCTACTTTGTTTAACTGCTTAACAAAAGAAAACATCCCCACGGATAATCTTCTTTTTCATACCCTCGATACAAGAACGCGTAAAGGATTCCTAAGTCCTTCTATCGGAGAGGTTCTTTTCAACGATACTGTAGGGTTTATACGCAAACTACCACATGAGTTAATAGAAGCATTTAAGAGCACTTTGGAAGAGATCCTTATGTCTGATCTGATTATAAAGGTTGTTGATGTCAGCGATAAACAATGCTTGCAACATCATGAAACGGTTCGCGAAACATTGGAAGATCTAGGGGCTAATGAAATTCCCTCCCTCACCGTTTTAAACAAAATGGATGCAATTCATCCTGACATCGATGTAGATCAAATTGAATTTTGCAATACGGACAACTGCATACAAGTATCTGCATTGAAAAATGAGGGTATTGAAGAGTTAAAAAAAACAATTCATAAAAAAATTGTATCCCTATCCTAAAAGATAGCCTTGGTCGGCTATATCATATCAAATAAAAAAAAGGCGCACTTTTTAGTGCGCCTTTTTTGGTAATCACAAATAGCATTTCTACTATTGTTTAATCGTAATTTCCCTTGTATCATCGTTCCAATCAAGTGATGCTCCAAAGGCCTCACTTATAAAACGTAAGGGTACAAAAGTTCTACCACTCACTATTTCAGGTGGAGCTTCTAGGGTTATTCTTTTTCGACCAATTACGTCTTCTTCTTCGATAAAAGCTTCCATATTGCCAATCTGTAAAGAAATGAGAATGCCATCTTTCTCAATGGTAATTGATTTGGTGGTATTGTCCCAGCCTACTTCTGCTCCTAGGGATTCGGCAATAAAACGAATAGGTACCATGGTTCTACCATTCTTGATATAAGGTGCCGCTTCAAGAACTACTTCTTCATCATTTACAGAAGCGGTTTGATTGCCTATTTGTAATACAATTTTGTTAATGACGGTAATGTAATATTCAATAGTAGTGGAATTGGAGGCAGGATCAATTGCTGTAACATAAATACCATTCCACCCATGTGTAAGCTGAGCGGTGTATTCAAAGCTACCGTCTTCTTCCAAAAGGATATCTTGATCACCAATGGTTACCACACAATTGGGCTCGGTTTTACCTACAACTGTAATGCTTCGCTTCGTGGTTTCCTCGGGAATTTCAGTTTCGATGGTGAGAACCGGAGGAGTAATATCCAATGTAATGGTAAGGGTTTCTTTTGTTTGGAGTCCTTTTCGGTTCGCAGCAACCACATCAATAGTGTTGATCCCTTCGTCTAAAGTTAAGGAATGCTCGAAAGAGCCATTTTTGGTGATTTCGACAGGGGCTTGATTGATAGTAAGTGTAGCGGTTGGGTCAGTCATACCTGTAATAGTTAGATCCGGTTTATTGGTAAGTAGATTGTCGGAGGGATATGCAATTTTAAGAGGTGGTGGGACTGCATCAGGATTGCGAAGAACCTGAATAGTAACAATAGCAGTTTTGACAACAGTGCCTGCTTTGGCTTGAATCACCAAATCAAATTCTTTTTCAGAAGTGGTATCCGTAAAAGCAAAGGTAAGAACTGATTCTAGGGGTGCTGGACCGGAAGGAGGAGTAAACTGATAAGAAGCAAGTTCCTCTGGGGCGTTCAGCAAAGTAAGTTCTACATTGTCTTCTACATACGGATCGGGAGTAACTCGAATACCGATAGTGCCTTCATTCCCAGCCATTAAATTTAGATCAGCTGGTTCTTCAATATCTAGGATGAAACCCGGAGGACGAGTTTCTATGACTTCAATATATCCCTTAAGTTCTTTGGAATGATGAGATGTGGAAGAATCAATTTGGAAAACAAATTCCTGATCCGCATGCACAGGAGCATCAGGTGGTATGGTGAAATCAAGTCGAATTGAGGATCGTTCAAAAGCATCGAGAGTAATTTGGGGAACTACCCCACTTTGTTTTTTACCATCCACTGAGACAGTATAATTCCATTTTTCGAGAGATTTGTTTAGCACACGCACCTGATATGTATCGCGAATAGTTCCGTCGTTAATGATGTCAAACTGAATACTGCCCGTTTCTCCCTTGGTTTTCTTTTGAACCAACGATCCATCGGAAACTACGTAAAAGGAACGATAGTTAATTACTTTCACGGGATAGGTAGCTGATTGTAACACTTTTTTTGTAACATTGTCTTGGACAAAAACAACTAACGAAATATTAGCTAGATTAAAGAAGTCAAGGAGAGAAAAATCGACGTCGATTTCAAAGGTATCTCCTTTTGTTCCAAAAGTATCTCCAGATGGAAGTTTCATGGCTGTGCCAAGATAATCATATTTGTCATCGTTTGCAGGGGTAATAAAATCTCTCAACACAAAGTGATGGAACTTATCGCCGTTGACGGCGCTATATGGAATATGGCTTTCAATAACTGCAAAGTAGATATGAGGATTCTTATAGGGTAGGTTGTCCAATGCATTTACCGAAGCATGGACTTTTCCCATGCGACGCTTGGAGTCGAATATACTTCGTACTGAAATAGTAACTGCAGAGGATTCTTTCGATTTCTCAACGACTTTTCTTCGATAATCTTCATACATGCGAGCTCTTTTGGCTTCTGGTGTATTGTTATCAGTAGAAACACCTTTTAAGTAATCCGTTCCGTCAAAGAAAATTGTAGGCAATCCTCTGTCAGACATGTACCATTTCATCCGTTGTTCACTTTCTATCCATGAAAGACGAGGCACAGGATGATCACTTGTGGAGTCGACATAATACTCAATAAAGGTAACGGTTTCTTTTCCCATCTCTTCGTATAGTTGATCCATAGCCATGTGGGAGTAAACACAATTCAAACACCAAGTAGCAGTAAAAAGCTCACCCAAAACGGTATGAGGTACAAGGTCTAATTTTTGTTTAAAAACAAACGTTGAATTAAAGTGATGTGACTTATTGCCCTTTGCTGAGTCAGCTCGCACTTCAATTCGGTATTCTCCTGCTTCAATATAATCTGAAGAAGACTTCAAGATTAAATAGGTCGTATCCGTATCAGGTAAGTTAACAGAGGGAGGGTCAAATGTAGGTAGGGTGTTTTTTGGAAGCTCAATAGCTGAGAATGTAACAAGTCCTTCAAATCCATTTTGAGGATATACCTTAATGGGAACGCGCAATTCTTCTTCCGCAGAAGCTACAAAAAATGGAGTAATTTCTGCATAAAAATCTGGTTCACTGCTAGCAGATAATGTAAGAGAAATTTCTCTGGATTGACCATCCAAAAGAGTAACTGTAACTTTGGCTTCGTATTTTTTTCCAGCTTCTAGTGAGTCACCCTTTATGGTTAAAGAAATCTCTTCTGACGATCCTTTAAAATGGGTTGGTTCAATCGTGACAAAATCTTGGTTACAAGTAATATTCCCTTCGATATAGTTTCCACCTGTGTTACGTAAAATGAATGTTCGGGTAACAGAGGTAGAAGAACCAACCGAACCAAAATCTAAGAAATCAGGGGTAACACTAAGAGGGTTTTTATCAAAAACAGTAGAAAACGGGATCATTTGTACACGGACATTATAGGGATCCACTACTGCAATATAGTTTTGAAAAACCGTTACATCTGTGGGATAAACAAAATAACCCGGTATCAAGTCATAGCGATAATCGGTTTTTCCTTTAGCATAGTTTTCTGGATCTTGAAAAATAGAACCAAACTGACCAAATACCTTGGATTGATCGGTAATAGAATTCAATATTTGAATACGATTGTTTAGCATGTCGGCAATATATACTTTGCCTGACATGTCGACATGAATTCCGTTTGGACCAAAGTAATTGCCAGTTTCAAAGCCTTTTTTACCATAGGAAGTGATATAATTCCCTTCTAGGTCATAGACAGTAATGCGAGAATTTCCAGAATCCGTAACAAATATTGAATTTTCAATAACAGCGATCCCTTTCATGTTAAAAAATTGGTTATTTTTAGAACCAAAAGAACCAAAAGTTAACAAGGGATCTCCTTGGAGAGTCAAAACTTGTACTCTGGAATTGCCAGCATCGGATAGATAAATCTTGTCGTCATACAAACAAATGCCTTGAGGAGAAATAAATGTTCCAGGTTCTGTTCCATAGGACCCTATATTACTAACAAATGTTCCAGCTGTAGTGAATATACTAATTGCTGGTTTCATTTCATCAACAATATAAACATGTCCATCATACACAGATATGTCAACAGGATTGAATAAATCCGCTTTATGCATTTCTTCGAAAGAAAAGTGATGAATAGGCTCAAAATGCTCATCGAATACTTGTACAGTTTTCAAGTGGGCATCGAGTACATAAATATCTTTTTCAGTAGCAGAAACAGCAATGGGCTTTACAAATCGACCTGAATAATCAGGTTTTTCTCCAAAAAATCCGTTTTGCCTTCCATCAAATGTATAGGTTAAGATTTCATTTGTAACAATGTCAGAAACCAAAATCTTGTTATCTAAAATGGAAACACCAAAAGGACTTTTCGTTTCTGGTACGGCCACGACAGATTGGTAAACACCATTTTCGTCATAAACATGGATGCGTTTATTGCCGGAGTCTACAATGTACACTTTTTCTTCATGAAAAGTAATACCTTTAGGTTTGTGGAAACCTTTTTCTTCGGTTCCACTAAATCCAAATACGCTAACAAAGGATCCAGCATCAGAAAAAATCTGAACTCTATTGTTGCCTGTATCGGAAACATATATTTTTCCTTTAGCAACCTCTATACCCAAAGGTTTACTAAAAAACCCATCTTCAACTCCTTGTGAGCCGAAAGAAGAAAGATATTTTCCAGTGCGATCAAATATTTGAACGCGAGCATTTCCAGTATCCAATACAAACAGTTTAGTTCCATCTGTGGCAATATCCGTAGGAGTGTTAAAATTTCCCGGTTCACTACCGAAAGATCCAAACTGAGACCGGTAATTTCCCTTGGAGTCAAATATTTGAACACGAGCGTTTAAAGAGTCAACAATATACAGCTCGTCTTCTGTTGTACAAATTCCAGCAGGTTGATCAAACTCTCTTTCGTTTTGACCATATCCACCAAAAGCTAATTGAAATACGTTACCCCGAATAAAAGCTTGAACGCGATTGTTTTTGGAATCTGCTACATACAACCTCTGCTGTTGAATGTTGAGATATGTAGGAGCAAAAAACATACCGGTCGGTATACCCCCACCAATAATAGAAATTTTACTATCTTGTTCTACCTCAGAAGCAGATACATGTCGATTCAAGGGAGACATCAACCCTAGCAGTAGTAGTATTGCGAGAAACCATGAAATATATTTCTTAACCATCATACAAAACCCCTTCAACGAATCTAATGATCATAGGGTGCAGGAAAATCGATACTAACGGTTCGTGTAGAACCTTCCCAACCAACTTTTGCACCTAGCAATTCAGATACAACACGGACAGGTACAAAAGATCTTCCATTTCGAATGACAGGAGCTGCTTCTAGTGGTATTGTCTTGGCAAAATAGGGGCCAATAACTACCCTTGCATCTTTTTTGTCAATCCAGAAATACAAAATCTCATCGCCAAGTTTATAGCTAACCATTCTTTGGTTGTTATCCCATCCTATTTCAGCGCCTAATGCTTCGCCGATAAATCGTAGTGGCACAACTGTACGACTATTCAATATAAAAGGGGCTGCATCAAGAGTTTGGACTTTATCATTTACTTTTGCTTGCGTATTATCAATTCGGAGTTCAACTCTGCTCTCATCTACAACCACACCATAAAACAGTACTTTTGTTACATTTTTAGGTTCTGCAACAGGCCAAACTTCAAGTGTACATTTAATAGTATCGCCAACTTTTGCAACATAAGGAGACATCTGAACATGCATTTCTTCTTTTTTCCCTGGGTCAACGGTATTAGGGGATTCTCCTTCATCAAGAAAACAGATATTGGAGTAACAAAACTGAACCAACCATTCAGAATCGTCATGTTTAGTATACTCATGAGTAAGTTTAGCATACAATTTGCTAGGTTTTTTGGCAGTATTTGTAAACGAAAAAAATACACTATTTTGGTTTGCTGTTGATAAAACTAACAAGGGTTTAAAGAAAGTACTTTGAACAACAGCGCTTTCTTTTGCTTGCAACCCTCCCACTGAAAACAATGCGGTTACACCCATTAAAACTCCCAAAAAAACAACTAAGAAACGTTTCATATTCTTCATAAGACACCCCTTTCGAAGAAATTAATGAGAACCTCTTCTTAATCTGAAGAGGTTCTCATTAATTTGTTTTACTTTATTATAATACAGTTAAAAGGTTAAAAGTTTCATTTTACACGTAAAAGAACTTCACCTTTTTTGTATCTTCCTTTTGAATCCCGAGCTGTGATAATGATCCTATAGAGGCCTTTTTTAGTATAGGTATGTCGCAAATCTATTTCTTCAATATCTGCTTTTTGATCTTGGATCATATTCCCATCAGCCCAGTCCCAGCTGAATAAATAATCCCCTGATCCACCTTGTAACTGAAATTTAACTTTTACTTCTTTACCTGTTTCAATAGCACCATCAGAATCTAGATTTTCAAAATATACTTTGAAGTAAAGAGGATACTCTCCAGCTTGTTTAGGCCTGACTGTAACGGGACAAATCGAAAATGTTCGCTTATAGGCGGGATCAGAAATAACTTCCACGGTATTTTGTAGTTGATAAGAGGCAGCGTCGGAATTCATTTTTGAATCTTTTACCCTGCATTTGATAACGATATAGTCTCCATCTTTATCAGATACACCAGGGTAGCCTATGCTTGAACAAGCATAAGGATAGCATTCTCCTGCATTCAAATCACGGATCCCCATAAACAGTTTTCCATCGGAATAATTTGCTGCAGGTTCACTATATAAAAATTCTAAACTGGGATCGAGTTGAAATACCAGCATATTGTTAATCAATGGTTCATTTCCAGTATTCTTCATTTGGAAGCGGAACCGAACTTCATCACCCACATCAACTGTTTCTGGTACGCTCTTGCAATAAACTTCGGCTTTGTACACATTCACTCTTCGTGAAACTACTAGTTTAAACTGTTTATATACAGAAACATCTCGAGAAGTAGTAATATTGCGGCCTCGTATGGAAATCATGTACGTGCCAATTGGAGTATCAAGATTTGTTGTAATTGTAACTTTTGAACGATACTGAGTATTAGGACCAGTGGGCATAGGTCTAAAGGAAATTTCAGAGTTAGAAGGCAATCCATAGATATCGTCAAAAACAACCTGCTCGGAAAAACCAAACATCGGTGTAATATTTATCATTGTTTCGCCGGTTTCGGTTTGCCTTACATAAACAGTAGCAGGTTCAAAATTCATTCTAAAATAAGGTTCATCAATAATATTCATAATGACAGTAACAGGATCTGCAGCTTGGCTTGCGGTGGATGCATGCACAATCACATCAATATAGCCCAAAGGTGTATTGGTAGAAGTGTTAATTGAAATTTGGGAGCTAAGAGTAACGCCTGAGCTAATGGGGAAAGTGGAGGGAGTAATTGTATAGGTGATACCGAGTTCTGAGGGTTGTTTGAAAACGCCTGAATGACGAAATTCCAACGATACGGTCACGTCCCCGCTAACACCAATAGAGGTAACGCTAGCTGAATACTCTCCCTCAGAACCACGAAGTACATCGCGGTAATCGGGGGTAACTTTCAACTTCAGTTCTTCTTCTACGGGTGGCGGTTCTGGTTCACTACCAGAAAACACATTACCGGAATAGGCGACAGCAAAGGGTTGCACCCCAGTGGTAATGTTGGCACCTACAATTTCAATTCGATACTGTCCAGGTTGAGGCTCTGGAATACGAATTACCTCTACATTATTTAAAGCATCGGGGGTAGTAGGATTCAACGAAGATACTCCTTGAGCATCAAAGCGATTCCCAAAATAATAATCCCCGCTAGGAGTTACAAGCTTAAGATCAAGATTATTTACTAGGGCTGGACTTGCACCGGGCGTCGCAGGAGCATCTGTCCATACAAGTGTTATAGATAGTGGAAGAGTGACTCCGTCAGCAACGCGAAAAGGGATAAAATGAGTTTGCCCTGACATTAAGCCCAAATTCATTGGATGATCATAAAATTTTGCTCGTACACCATCTTCTGGGTCAAGGGATTGTTTTGCATCGACTCGGCCCCAACCAATATTTCCATCGGGGGACACTAAGTCGGTACCTGATTCATTTTTCATGCCTACATAATAACACCCATTCACCATAGTTGCCTTTAAAAGTGCTGAGCTAGGATTTCTATAATCTGTAACGATAGTTCCATGAGTAAAAAATTCTCGAATACAGGCTAAAGCTCCAGCAGCAACAGGTGTTGCCATGCTAGTACCCTGGAATGACGCCCAGGTATGATTGGGTGATGCTTGGGAACCAGTGGTCACTGAAGAGTAAATTGTCTGTCCGGGAGTTACAACGTCTGGTTTAATGCGCCCATCGCCAGCTAAACCCCGTGAGGAAAAAGATGCCATCCAATCATGATTAAAGCCCCCGCTATTGTTTTGGGAAGCTCCTACTGAAATGCAGTTCTTTGCATTGGGATGAGTGTTCATTGTCCCAGCATTTGGTCCATCGTTTCCCATAGCAAAAAGAATGGAAAAATCTTTGTTCTCCCATATGAAGGAGTCGATACTAGATGAACTAGTTCCATAGGCATTGGTGCCACCACCCCATGAATTTGTATGAATGCGAGCACCAGCATTGTAGGCATCACCAAAAAGTGTATCAAATGCAGGTGGAGCTACAGCTCGTAAACTTCCAGTAGTAGCAATGTTTTGCACTACAATATCAGCACCAGGTGCCATTCCTTTGTGGTTTCCGCCAGGAGAAGAATCACCATCTCCAAGTACAGAACCGGCTACGTGAGTTCCGTGTGTATTTGCACCCAATGGAGATATGAAGCAGCTCCAATCAGCTGTGGCTGGGTCACCACCAACGTTGTAGCTGAAATGTCCTACAACTTTGTCACCGTTGGTTCCAAAATTAGGATGCATCGTGCTATCTTTAACACCTGTAGACAAACCTGTATCAGCTACTGCAACAATTTGGTGTTCGCCAATATTGTCTTCAGGCAAGTTGTTTGCGTTGGAAGCATTTCGAACTCCAATCACTTGGGCAGCATATTGATTGAAAATTGTATTTTCAATCATCTCTTCTACATAGAGTACATTCATATCAGTGTAGAGGAGATTTAATTTTGAGAGAGGAAAGTCAAACAAGTGCAAATGGCCCTTGTTAAAACTTATATAAAAGTGAAATTCGTTTTCTTTCACATTGGCCATCTCAAGAAAGCGATTAATATTAAAGGTTTCTGTAGTAGTCGCAACAATGTTCGCCACTTGCGCTGTTTGGTTGCGCAAGTCTTGTGATACCTTTAAGAATCCAGGCACTTGACCCATTGTTCTGACAAAAGGAAGTGATTTGATTCCAGGCATCATTTTTCTCGTCGCTTTCACGAGATAAGCAGAATATTGCAAGGGGGAGTGAATTTCAATACCTTGCGCCTCTACAGTCACAATCCATTCCGGCTTAACGGGACCGGAAAATTGCAAGAGAAAAAGACCTTCATCCGCCATAGTGCTAAGATGCGCTTTTACTTCCGAAGGGTACACCATGTTTTTAGCTCCATCGGAGGTAAACACGAAACCACCATAGAATATTTTGTCTATGTCGGGTGTTTCCGTAAAATGGATGTTTCTGACTCTAAGAATTTCTTCCTCGGTAGGAGTTACATTGAAAAGCGAAAATTCATCATACATCTCCAAAACATCAAACCCGCCTCTTTTAAATTCTTCTGCGGTTGATCTTTCAATGTAAACAATTACCTTTTTCCCTTCACCAGCATAAATACTATCTGAGCGTACAGAGAAAAAGATAGAACCTAGTAAGAAAACAATAGCAAGCATAACATGCAACAATTTACCTTTAAACATGCTTATACTCTCCCTTCTCAAGAGATAAAAGCCCTTTTCAAATCAAAATTAACACTTTCCAATAATCTTAAGATAACTCGTATCAAAGTCAAGAAAAAGGACTAGTTGATTGTTGTGTTTTGTGGAAATCTTTTGTATATATATACTATACAAATAGAATGAAAATGAACGTTTTCGATCCATTGGCGTAACCTTTTATCGCGATTCTTCGTTTATTGATAAGCGAAGGGAGGTGGTTTTATGTGGCTGAAACAGAGTTTTATCATCCTTATTTGTTGCATGATTTTCCTGCCTTCGTTGCCATTCCAAACTAATTATACACTTGGCATTGAAAATCAAAACCAATATATTCTTCGGGTACGTGTAAAACACTCTTCCCAAAGAATCTCTCTGCAATCTTCTGACAACCTACTTGTTTATCATCCATTCTCAGATGCGTGGTTATCCATTGGTTCCCCTTCAGCATCGCCCTTTATTGTATCTTTGTGCAGGCCCACCTCACCTGTTTACTATGTGCAACTTCCTTTGGCAAAAAATCCTCTTGAAACCGTACAATCCATTCGGCATTCTTTTTTTTCTTCCTCTTCTCTTTCTTTCTATATATCACTTGATCAAAAACAACTCTCTGCTAGAATCGGACCTTTTTATTCCGAGAAAGAAGCTTCCTTTCTCTTGTCTTCCATGGCATCTTCTATGTCCGACGGGAAGGTAGTAACCATTGAAAAAAATACCCCCCTGTGTTTACTTGATTTAAACTCAGGGATTTATATACAAAAAACAATCTCTGATCAAACTAGTACTTTTAGTACTTTGTTGCAGATCTCTCCTCAATCTAGGGATGGTTCAATACAGGTGGGAAATTATTCTTACTATGGTTCTATTTGGATCCATTCTCCAAACAACATAGACTTAAGTGCTGTGAATCACATTGATATGGAAACCTACTTAAAAGGGGTTGTTCCCGCTGAAATTTCTGCCAACTGGCACATGGAAGCACTCAAATCACAGGCTATTACGGCTCGAACATTCGCACTAAAAAGAGCTCAGGCAGCTCGTAAAAATACAACCTCATACTACGATGTTACTGACGACACTTACTGCCAGGTATATCTGGGCACTAGACAATTTAAATCAACCAATCAAGCAGTAGAAGAGACAAAAGACTTAGTTCTTACCTGGAATCAACAACTGATTACCAGCCCCTTCCATTCATGTAGTGGAGGTATGACTGAGAGTAACGCCAACGCTTGGAATAGTTCTCCTTATCCTTATTTGCAACCAGTAGATTCTCCAGGAGAAGAGATTTCTCCCCACTATTCATGGTACAAACACTTTACAAAAGAAAATTTCCATTCACAATTGCAACTTTTGTTAAAAGAAAAAGAAAACATTGCCGTAAATACTATTGAAAAATGTGAATTACAAACATTTGAGAACAGCCATCGAGTCCGCTTTGTAAACGTATTTACCGAAAAGGGTATAGTGCAAATTACCGGGCTACAATTTCAATACTATTTTAATTTGAAATCGAGCTGGTTTGGAATTTTTGATGATTCTTCTGGGAATCGCCAGTCTGTTCCTCCACCCCTTATGAGAACAAACTTGACTAATACCCAAACACAATCACATGTTTACTTGTATGGAAAGGGTTGGGGGCATGGCGTAGGTCTTCCCCAATATGGTGCTCAAGCTGCTGCTTTGAGAGGTGAACCTTTTTCTGTTATTGTCACTCGCTACTATCGAGATGTTTCTATCGCTTCTATGCAGCCATTCTATCAGCAACCATCTGCAGCATTAAGTCAACTTGATTCTGTTGCATCTTCTACGAAAGATTTCTCACCAACAGAGTTTGAAACATACTCGTCAAACCTTGCACGTCTTTCTTTTTCATCCCAAGAAATTGACATACAGTCCCCTCACCCAAAAATTGAAATAGGCTCTCATCCGACCATAGATATTGCCATCGAAACAGGATCAGACGTTTTTGGTGTCACCTTTTATTTATATTTCGCACCCTCTATCACAGATATCCAAAAAGAAACCTGCAAAATAGGGAGTTTTCTTTCAGCTGGCAACGTTCATGTCAACTCCATAATCAAAAAAGAATCCACACAGGATGGAGTGCCGTATTTACATGTTGCGCTTTCAAGAGAAGGCAAAGAAAATGGAGGTGTATCTGGCTCAGGAACATTGCTGTCTTTTCAGTTAGAAACACTATCGATTGGGTCTGGATCTATCTATATTGATAATGCAACCTTATTGGATGCAAAGTTAAATCCAATTCGAGTCGAAACATCTCCTTTGGAGTTTACTGTTTTTAAAACTGACCGCGATCCTCCTACAGCTGAAATTGTCTCCCATCCAGATCCAATATCGAACCAGCAAATGGTCCAGTTTCGATGGACTGGTGAAGACATCCAAACAAAAACGGAGGATCTGTTTTACTCTTATCAACTCAATATTGAACCATGGAGCCCTTTCTCGGCAGAAACATCAAAAGTACTCCATATAACAGAAGATGGAGAGCATATTTTTCGCGTAAAAGCCAGAGATTCTTTTGGCAACGTTACTCCAGAACCTGCATCGTATGTTTTTACTATTGACACAAAACCCCCCAAACTCCTATTTGATCCATTTCCTGATATCATCTACACAGATTTTATCGATGTATCTGGATCGTCTGAATACAACGCCAAGCTTACCATTAACAATACACCTATTCCTATTGGAACAGATGGATCGTTCTCCCATCGATTGCCTTTACATATCGGTTCTAATACTCTACATGCGGAAGCTGTCGATCTGGCAGGAAACAAAACAACCATTGAATATACCCTTGAAAGGAAAGTGTTTGAGCCAGTTTTTATCTGGTTACAGATAGGAAACGAAAAGGCTATTGTCAATCAAGAATCTGTACTTATTGATTGTAAACCTTTTACCACCAAGGGTCGTACTATGATTCCTTTGCGTTTTATAGCAGAAAGCTTTGGAGCAAATGTTGATTGGTACGAAGACGAACAAAAGATTTCTATTCAGATTTTTGCACCATTTACAAAAAAAATTGACCTTTGGCTACATCAAAAAACTGCTCTTATTGACAACAAACTGGAAGTTACGCTGGATGTTGAACCTTTCACCATCCCTCCAGGTCGAACTGTTGTTCCACTACGATTTATTGCAGAAACTTTCCATGCTTCGATTGAATGGCATCCACAAGATCAAAGCATAGAAATTGTGTTTCCAAAAAAATCATCAATTTTCAGTTTAAACATGGTCCAAAATTGGTTTGAAAAAAGCTTCAATACGATTATGGATCTTTTTAATGGAAGGGGATAATGTATGAATATCCACCAATATGCTCGAAATACAATGTCTGGACTTCTCTGTTTATGTATCGTAATCTCTAGCCTTGTTATTCCATGGAATCGCTCTATTTCCTCAGTGTATGCTCAAGAAGGAAGCGATTGGCCAACATTCCACCAAAACGAATCACGTACTGGGGTTTCTTCTGAACTCATTCAGGTAGAAGGATTGCTTGAACAGTGGCGCTTCCAAACAGGAAGCTCCATTTCTTCCTCTCCTATCGTTCAAAACAACATTGCCTATATTGTGGCTGACAATCGAAAAGTATATGCAATTGATACAGCTGAAGGAGAAAAGATTTGGGAAACGGAAGAACGTTTTTTAAACTACCCACTTCCGTATGGAGCTCCAACATATAGCAATGGAAAATTGTTTTTTTCTACGGGTGGATCGTCCGATACTCCTTCTTATATGTACTGCCTACGTGATGACGGAACAGAACTGTGGAAGTTTGTAGCCTACGGTCAAATCACATCCAGTTCTTGTTTGGTCTATGGAGACAAAGTTTTTTTTGGTACCTCTACGGAATTTCTGTATGTTTTAAATGCAGCCGGTAGTGAACTGGAAAGAATTCCTTTAAACGGAAGTGTCATCTCTTCTCCCATTATTGGAGCTGGCAGAGTATTTGCAGTAACATCAGGTGGCCGTCTTTATGCCTATGATTACAGTGATTTAAAGCCTCTTTTTGATCGAAACGGTATCCAATTACCTATTGGGACAAATGATGAATGCAAGGCCTCTCCTGTTTATCTTGATGGAGTGCTATACGTCTCCACTAGATCTGCTAGTGGACAAGGAGAAATATTCGCTATCAATGCCTACACAGGTGAAATCATTTGGCGTACGGGACAAATCGGTAACTTTGTTTCCACTCCTGCAGTAACACAAAATACACTCTTTGTTGGCGACGAAGATGGAAAAATGCTAGCCATTCGTCGTACAGACGGAAAAACAAAGTGGAAGTTTCCAGTTCCGGGTAGAGTAGTCAGTTCTCCTGCTGTTACGGGCGAATACGTCGTATTTGGAGGAGGAGATGGAAAATTCTATGCACTGGATACCGAAACAGGCAAAGAAGTATTCTCAACTCTTCTAGGAAATGAAATCAACACCTCTCCCATTATTACGAAAAATAAGATTATTTTAGCCTTTTCCAGTACATGTGTTTGTTTTGCAGACAATATAGATTTTGGACTTTCCTTATCTCCTGCAAATGTCTCGATGTATCAAGGAGAAGAACGAAATATTGAAATTCAAATCAGTGCCACCTCTTCCTTTTCTCAAAATGTTTTTCTGCGTATCGGAAAAACTCCTTTGGGAATTGAAACGATTGTTACTCCAAACATAGTCAAAATGTCAGATAGCAATGCAACCGCGAACCTCCGTCTTATTGTGAACAAAGAAACAAAACCAGGAACCTATTTTATTGAGATATTTGGAGAGACTCTTGGTCGAACAAGAAAGGTTTCTCTTAGTGTTGAAGTTTTGGAAATTGAAGAAGGCACCTTTACCCTGAACATCAAACCACCTAGTATTGAGATTGACGCTGGCAATGCTGCTGTCTTCAATCTTGATGTAAGTTCTCCAGATGGGTTTTATGGAGCTGTTAATTTAAGTATGAAATCTACCAATCCCGGGTTTAGTACGAAGTTTTCCTCTCCCTCACTGCGAGTTCCAGGAACAAGTCAATTGATTATTGTCGTAGATGTAACGGTCGATCCCGAGACTTACTCTTTTGCTGTGGAAGCAAAGGGTGGCGGTAAATCTGTCATGGAAAGATTTACAATCAAAGTGAAAGGAACAAAACGCTTCGACTGGAATGGTTTTGGAAACACAAACACATTGCGAAACTATACAGAGGAAAGCGTGAGCAGTAAACTGGAAGATCGTTACATGTACCAATCTGACAGCGATGCCATTCGATCCACACCCGCCATCATTGGCAACGTGATTTATTTTGTAGGAGAAAAAGCTTTGCCAGATGGCCGACACTCTACGAAGCTATACGCCATAGACCGAACTACGGGAGAAAAATTGTGGGATTACTATTTGGGTCAATCCAATCGCATCCTACCACCTATCGGGGAAGAGGAGGAGGACGATCCACCTCCATGGACATGTTCCCCTAGAATTCATGAAGAAAAACTGTTTGTTGGAACACTGGATGGAATCTTCTTCTGCTTTAACAGAAACACAGGCAGACCGATATGGTACCGAAATGTAGGATCAAGTATCCGGTCTACAGCTTGTATAGGTGATGATAAAGTCTATTTTGGTACTGAAAAAGGAGAGTTTTACGCCTTGTCTATTGAAGGTGGAGAACAACGTTGGATGAATCAATATGATGCCCCCATATACACCTCTCCAGCCTATTACAAAAACCGTGTATATGTTTCTACATATGACAACTACATGTACTCTCTCTCGTCTGTAAATGGTTTGCCTTTTGGAAAATTTAACGGTTTTCGTGCCAGCTTTAAATCCTCTCCAACGATTGGTAAAGATGGCATCTACATTGGTGGAGGTGGTGAGAACTTATTTTTCTATCGTGTGAATCCTTCCATGACAATGAAATGGCAAATTTTAACCTACGACGAAGTGCCCAATACTCCCGCTCTAGATGAAGATGAAAAGCACATTTACTTTATTGGGGTAAAAAAGAATCAAAATTTAAAAATGGCCGAGCTTCGTAAAATTGATACAGAAACAAAAGAAGAAAAATGGTCCTACTCTGTAGGCGGAGGAGCTGTTACAACAAACCCTGTTATTGCAGGAGATAAAATTTTAGTAGCCGGTTTGGACAAAAAACTAACCATGCTTGACGAAGCAGGAAGATTGGTCTGGGAAAAAACTTTGGATGCTCCTATACAAAGTAGCCCTGCAGTGGGTAGAGGGGTAGTTGCCGTTGGAACCAACTCTGGTAAATTGTATTGCTTCTCCTCGAGTGTCGGTTTTACATTGATCCCAGATACACAGTCAACCACACTTTTTCAAGGTGGTAGTGTAGACATAAAAATCAATGTCATCAATGATATTCCCTTGAAAAAACCAGTGGAATTTCAGCTCGAAAATGTGCCAGCAGGAACACATTATGAATTCTCTCCTTCACAGTTAAATACTGCCCCAGGAGAAACAACTCTTAAAATTCAAACCACCTCGGAAACTCCTACTGGTAGCCATAGCCTTCTTGTAATAGCGTTTAGTGGAACGATAAAGAAAACAACTCGCATTCAACTGCGTGTTCAAAACATTGCTCCTGGAGAATTTTCTCTTTCTTCCATTAACACAGAATTTGAGGTAAATGCTGGAACAACGGTTCGTTCTGATATTTCTCTTTCTAGAACGGCAGGCTTTAATGCCCCTGTTACCATGGGCCTCAAAGGAACACCACCCGAAGGTGTAGAAGTCACTTTTAACCCCCCTATTGCACCCTGTCCAGGTACAACTACTGCAAGCATGCATTTTAGTCCTATTGTGGAACCCGGAGAGTTTGAGTTGATAATCCTTGGCCAAGGTGGTGGCAAACATGCTGAATTGGTATACCATATCACTGTATACGAAACAATGCAGGGTGATTATGCTCTTAAGGTTTCCCCTACCTACCAGCAAGTGTATGCAGGTGAATCAGCAGATTATGAAATCACTTTTTCTGGATTTGATGGATTCAGTGAAAATGTAGATCTATCTGTTGATCAGCTTCCATCAAATCTACAGTTTTCATTTTCGAAACAAATGATTATCGAAGGACAAAAATCTGTTCTTCATATCCAAACAACACAAACTATGACCCCTACAGAATTAAAATTTATTGTACTGGGAAAAGCGAATAAAACCACAAAAAGAATCTCTGTTACTCTTGAAATAATACTAGCCGATGGTGATTTTTCTTTGAACCTTGAACCAAATTTTACCTTGCACGCAACAGCAGGTACTTCTGTCGAGATGACATTCAATCCTAGTTTTAGTTTAAAATGGACAGCCCCTGTAACCTTAACGGTCGGAAACGTACCGGAGGGTATCACGCATTCTATTGAACCATCTATCATTGAAAAAAAGGATTTTGGAAAACCTGTCACCATTACTTTCCATACAAGCCCATCTCTACCAAGTCAAGAGCACATCATAAGCATCCAGGGTATTGGAGGAGGAAAAACAAGAACATCACAATTCAAACTTTCTGTCCTATCGATTCAAGAAGGATACGCCTCGTTGCATTTTCACCCCATATATCCGCAGATTAAGATTAAAAAACCAACCCCTATTGATATTCAATTAAAAGACGCAAAAAATCTATCTTATATCGAATTTGAAATTCAATACGATCCTGTTTTGGTAGAATGTCTTGATGTAAAAGCATCTTCAATGCTTCTTCAAAATACAGCCGATGCGCATACTTTGTTGCAAGAAATTGACAAAGACAATGGCAAAGTTGTGATCAAAATAATGATGAACACTGGCTTTTCTTTACAAGGTACAGGAATGCTGATTACGTTGTCCTTTATTGGGATCAACAAAGGCACTTCTACTTTGAATATTCAAAAAGCATCTGC
The DNA here is from genome assembly GCA_964493625.1 of uncultured Caldisericota bacterium. Classification (GTDB taxonomy): domain Bacteria; phylum Caldisericota; class Caldisericia; order UBA6126; family UBA6126; genus JAGLCW01. The sequence continues at coordinate 26,905 of CAZBOU010000008.1, read as the reverse complement.
CAAAACTGAGGCGTTAGAAGAGTACCCCTTGATTGGTTCTGGTGTTGATGTCCTTGTAACAAACTATCTAGCCGGAGATGTGAATGGAGATGGAGTTGTAGATATTCACGACCTAACACTATTTGCAGCTGCCTTTGGCACAAACAAAGAAGATGCAAACTACGATGCCAGGTGCGATTTTAACGATGACGGAAAAGTGGATGGTATTGACCTAATCATACTATCGTATAACTTTGGGGAGCGTTTGTAAGAATATATCGAATGATCTTTTACTATAGGTATGAGCAAAAAAAAAGACCCTGCTACCAAAGCAGGGTCTTTTTTTATAGCATTCGGTTCGATTCTATTGGTTGTTTTTAGTGCTACCTATTGTAATGAATAATGATGGTTCTTGTTTCAGCAACCCACTCAACTTCTGCTCCGAAACTTTCTGCAATGAAACGTAAGGGTACAAACGTACGACCATTTTCAATAACGGGCGGACTGTCTAAAGAAGTAACCTTCTTGCCTATCATCGCTACTGGATTCCCAATTTGCATGGAAATGAACAAGTCTCCTAACCGTATTTCTACGGTTTCGGTAGAAGGTTTCCATTCTACCTCTGCGCCAAAAGCTTCTGCGATTGCTCGTATGGGGACCATCGTGCGGCCATTACGAATAAAGGGGGCCACATCCATTTCTTGGCTTTTTCCATCAATCATCATTGCCTTGCTACCAATCGTTAAAACAATGACGGTCGTCTCTTTAAAAGTATACGTAAGGGTCATTTCTGAAGTATTTCCAATACTGTCTACGGCTTTGATATAAATTTCATTTTCACCGGTTTGGATGGGTATTGTGCAAGAGAATGTTCCATCACTTTCTACTATTGCTTCGTAGCCATTCACAATAACTTCTGCTTCGGGGGGAGTTACGGTTCCAGTTACCATCAATTCCAACTTTTCTGGGGGTGTTTCGGGAAATGCATCTACTTCAATATCAGGACCCTTTGTGCGTTTCCAGATCACGATTTTTTCTTCTGCTTTTACTCCTTTTGGGTTAAAAGCACGAACAAGAAATTCATTTTTCCCTTCTTCCAGCTCAATGGGAATCGAGAACGTACCAGAAGAAGACACGTCTATTTCATTTTCGTCGAAAAACACGCTACAGCCTATTTGTGTTTCTCCATGAAGAGTAATTGTGCTCTTCCTAGTAAGGCTTGGGTATTCCTTGATTAGCAAATAGGGTGGTTGTTGCGAATCAAAAACTGTAATCGTAGGTGCATGAGTTAATACTTGAGAACCCTTAATCAAAATTTGAATAGTACCAGGGTAGGGAGGAGTGAAATAGAACAGTGAAGTTCCATTGGAGTCAATAGGCTCCCATTCTTCTACTCCAGGCCCTTTCAAGCCAAGAAGAGTATCCTTTAAGGAATCACTATACGCTTGATTTACTTTCAATACAACTTTTGATCGCTCTGTAGAATAGAGGAATTCTCCTTCTACAATCGAAACACTCAGCCCGGAAATAACATCAAATGACATGCAGGTTTGTTCAAAAGGAGTATCCATCGTGTCAAACTGATATACAGCACGAACTACAATAGTACTTTCACCGGGATTCGATGGTTGCAGTTCAACTTCAATAAAATCCTCGGTGGATTGTATATCTACTTGAGCAATTCTTTGATTATTTTCGTAAAAGCGAAGTCCTTTTAGTCCAGAACCAGCTTCTTTTATCTTCAATAATACGTTGTTTTTTGCTCCTGAAATAAGGTCGTAGTTGCCTAGATCAAATCCCACCGTAGAAAGGGGTTCTTTGTTTTGATCATAAGCAGAAATTTCTAGTGCTTTGCCCACAACCTTATCTTGACTAAAAGCAAACCAATCCATATGAAATGTTCCGTCAGGCCTGTATCGCCTTGATAGGCTTCCGCCATGGTCTTCTGGTTGGCCGCCAGCAACATCACTCACTCCAGCTTGTTTTAATAGCTGATTGCATCCTACAAAACCTCCATAAAAAACGTTGCCACAGGCAGGTATAACAAATTTCATTTGACCGTTCACGTCCAACAAACTGTCTTGATGGTTTACGATATTATCATTGTTGCGGTCAAGAATATGGACCAAGCCATCATGTGCGCTATTATAGATAGCTCCGGGACCAAACCACCCTGCTTGATTTCGATCACGTTTAGCAAGGTCAATGGACATGTTGTAAGCCATAGAGTTAGACGCCCATTTTCTAGATGAATTGTCTTGATCGATCCCTAGAAAAACAGGATCATAGTGCTCATTTATGGATCCGGAAAAGGGTAAATAGTGAACGTCTGCTCCACGAATCGTATTGCCAAGAGCATCTTTTATAGTAGCTGTAACAGAATATAATTCTCCGGGGATGAGTCCTTCTGGTGCTGACGGAGAAACAATATAGTCGACAGTAGGCAAGGCTACCTTTACATCCACCGAGCCAAAATCACTACGTCTTTTATTCATAACTCTTAATTTGAAAGACCCAGCATCATTGGCTACAAAATTTTTGAAGATGTAGACACCCTTTTTGGCTCCTGAAAAATCATATTGAATGATTTTTTTGTTGAACAAATCGCTATTGTTTGCAGCATCAGTAGATGTATTTTGCAAATTGGTGCGAACCCAATAGTAGTCCGGTACATTGAAGGGAGTATCGTCAAAGAACAATGCAGCCACTTCTTCTGTACTCAAAGAACCGTTGTCTGTTAAGTCCACTGGGGATCCATCCGATTTTTTTACAGTAACCGTGAATGGTTGACCTTGAAAAGCGCTTTCAGGTGAAACCCCTGCAGTTAAAATAGAGGGAGAAAGATCAATCTCATACGATTTTTGTGGTCCAGTGCTGTATCCTACTGGTGCAATGTTTTGTCCCGATAGATATACAGCATGTGAATAGTACTTGTGATTCATAGGATTAGGGTACAAAGGGCCAAATCCTCGGCTGTTGTTGTCATCTCCATATTTATAGGCAGTGATGTATACAGGAAGGATTTCGTGGTCTTCAATAACTCCATTTTTATTAAAATCCATTCCTACCGTATCAATAATACATCTATTCTTCTCAGATAGAACAAACTTGTACTTTCCTTGATTTCTTTGGAATGTCCTTGCATCAATCATTCCTCCGGCCCAAGTATTGGTAGAAAGATCATAACTTCCAACAATTTCGGTCTCAAAATCATTGAAAGAGATCTTGCCGTCATCGTTCAGATCATCAGAAGAAGAGTACGCTGTGGAATACCCAGAATTCTCAGAAGACTCTGGGGCCATCGTTACCCATCCATCTCCAGCTCCTTCTAAGGTTTCTTGATTGTATCGAGTTTTTACACCTCGGTCTTGCCAAATAAATACAACAGCATCATTAACTTGGCGTACACTTTGCATAGAGGAGTGCTCTTTGATTGTTGCAGTAAACTCGCAGTCTTTGCCATACTCAATGCCTCCTGCATAGTCTCCTATTTCAAGAGCATGCACCGGGATTCCTTCCATGGGAACATCGCAGCAGTCATAATAGTCTCCAATGCGTCCATCGGCCAAATGAACACGAATAGATATTTTCCCATATTGTACAGGAATGAGCTCATCTATAACGATGACCTTTGGTATACCTGTATAATTCAATCTTCGTGAATATTCTAAAACACTGTTTGCACGTCCGTAGCGAACACTTTCTCGAAGGCCTGGATTGGTAGTTCGAGTCCAATCTGCTCCAGTTAACTCATATTCTTTGTAGTTGGAGCTATCAATGATAACTTCACCACTCCAATTGTAGGTAAGGGGTACATTACTGCTTCCACCATATCGAACATTGCTCAAGGGGAAATAAGGAGTTAAAAAGGGTCCTTTGATCTCAATTTGAGTAATGCGGTGATTTCGATTCGATGATTCAAAGGAAAGAAGGCTTCCGTCATGCGAATCACGCAGTACGAAATAAATCCCATAATCTGTCATGGGGAAAAATTCTGTACCAAGCTTCACAAATTGGTTTTCCCAATTGGCAGGACAAGCGTTTCTACCCTCTCGAAGGATAGGGCCAGATCGGCCCATGTGGGTTTGCCCACCAGGATAGGATCGAAAATCTCGGATCATATGCTGCAGTACAGGATCGTAATCGGGTTGAATAGAAGAAGAATAACGAAATTCAGAATACTGCAATGAATGATCAATGGCGACGAATTCAGAAAATGCAATGCCATCATTTCTACCTCCATCATCTGGTGGCTTAGGACTTGGAGGATCTGGATCAGGGGGTGGATTGGGGTCAGAACTCTTCCATCCTAGCAAAGCAATCCCGCAATAGTCAATTCCATCTCCTCCTCCTGTTACAAAGTAAGGAGGATGAGAAATGGTCGAATTGTAATCGTACATTGCATGCGTTGTGAATACACGAACAGACACGTCATTGTTGTTTTCTCGAGGCCATAAGCACACAGGAAATTCTCCACCATCGTTGCCTATCAAGCCTTTCCCGTATGGAGTGACAAAAGCCCAGACTCCGTCATTTAAAACTTCCCCTAAAGTACCGTCAAAGATACCGAAAGTATCTCCTTTGGTGATTTTTCCTAGAGGAGGAAGTCCTGATAACTCACAAGTTCTACATTCAATTTTATCTTCTGAACAGTCGACATCTTCTAAAGAACCTCCATAAAGAGCTTGTCCATTGGCAGAATCGTAAGGTCCTGACACTTCATCTTCAAAGTCCAAAGCACCGTAATACCCTTTTCCAGGTGTAGGCGAGGGATTGTCTATCCACTTCCACAACAAATAGGTATTGTCACTATTCACCTGAACAATGTACTTATTACTCATGCCATCAATAGCTGTAAACATATATCGAATACCCGATCCTGTAGCATTGTAATTTGCAAGAATGTTTCGACTCGCTGTGGAGGAAATAGCCATTCCATTCGGATCATTCACGTCAGATTTGTTATCGGCATCAAACATTTTTAAAACTAAGTTCGGATATCGAAAAGAGATATTGCTTAAACAAGAAATGTTCGTGCGAAATTCTATTAATTCTGGAAGCACCGATATTGAATCAAACATGCGGCAATCATACTTGTTTTCAAGGAACTGCACAGCCCTTGGAGTGTCTACCTTCCAATAGCCGTAATTCCCATCCTTTGGTCCCTGATTCACATCTGTAAAATTTTGACCGCGGTATAACTCGATAGTAATTGGCACTTGCTTCCCTAAAGGGCTACAAGTCCCTTCCCAGGGGGTATAGGTAAAAGTATACTCTCGGACTCCTGCATTTACCTCTCGAATTGAGTCTCCCCCGTCAACAGATCGAATCAAAATAACGGCTTTTTCATTTGCTTCTAGTGGCGGTTGAATGGCTACCGTCACAGTAGACGTTTGTTCCACTCGAAAAGCAGGTGTTACACGGACATTTAAGTCGATTTCTCCGGGAATAACTTCCATGTCCATGCTACGGAAGTTGCCATTTTTCCCCATCGTAATCCCTGTTACAGGGTTTTCAAACAACCAAACATCTCCTATTTGTACGGTACTACCGCAGTCGTATGTTGTTCCTCGATACGACACTTGTGTTACACGTATATCTCCACTCGAAACTCTATCATTACCATCGACATCTCTATAGATAAAGTCTTGAGAATCAAATTCCCCATTCTCATTCTGATCATAATAATCTTCTACAATGAAGTCTTGTAGAGGAAATCCAACATCTGAATCCCCTTCAGCTACAGTGGTACCTGCAGCATAATCAATCAATGTTTCGCCCATATTCACATGGATCGAAGTGATTCGTAAATCCCCTGGGCTAACCGTTCGGGAATCATCAAAATCACGATATATTGGACCTTGGCAGCCATAGCGACTAGAGCTAGTAGAAGAATAAAAACGATCGGTTACTGGAATAGGGAGTAGCGGTAAATAGGCATCTGTATCGGAAGAACCTTGCTTCATGCCAAGAAATTCTTCGCACGTTTCCCCTGCCTTGTAGTCGTCGGATAAATTATTGGAGCGAGTATTTCCGCCAAATACATTCACATTTACGCCGTTATCCTTCCAGATTTCAACGCCAATGTATTCACGGTATTTCAATCGAATATTATGAAATGTTGTTGCAGGAGCGAAAAATTCCCTGCCAGATGGATCAAGAACAGTGCTTTTTTGAATCAATTGAGCTACTTCTGGTACATCGCCACTATGAGAAAACAATCGTGCCGATGTCACAGCTGGATTTGTCCCCATCCAAAGGTCACTTTCCACAGAGATATTATACGTATAGGTATCGCAAGAAGCTTGCAACACTTCCGACACCAACAAAACAGGGTGGTTTTCTTCGTTACCCAAAAGAGCTTGACCAATTTGAAAAACTCTTCCCGAATAATCTGTGTTGCTATATTCAATAGGTTCTATGGCTCCCGAAGGAGTAAATAAATACCCTTTATTGTTTTCTATATGAAGATAATCTCCAACGCGATACGGTCCAAGTGTGTTGTTTGCAGAGCTGGGGTCAACTCTACCGGAAGAAGTTCTGCAGTTGGTTGTAGGTTGATCACTTTGTCTAGCATCTTGAAACCGTCCATCTTGATCCAACCATATCTGTTGAGAATCATCCATGACAACATAGTAATGATTTGCTTCTGTGGATCTTCCACCAGCAGCAATCACATCAAAATAGATTTCTGTATAGTACACTGGGGTTGACTTTGTTGCCGAGGTGGCAGGCCTAGGTGCTCCTGCAGAGGGCATTAGATACTGACGATTTCCCCATAAATCTTCACTTCCTCTTTGCCATGGAAACAATGCACTATTGCGCAATTGTGTGCCATCACGACTAGTCCCAACAGGGACCCATTGTAAGGCCGCAAAAATTGCATCCTTTACGTTTGTATTTGCTTGCGTGGTTGGTGATTGCATCAACCCCACATGAAACATCGTGAAAGAAACGAAAATTGCACAAAGTATATGTAGTAATTTTTTCATTTTTGCCACCTTTCGACAAATCAGGAGTTCTTCTAACTAAAAGAAATACCGAAATAGCCCTATTCTGGTTCAGAAGAAAATAAGTGTGAAAAGGGCTTTTTCTCTCTGTATAAAGAAATCAACCATGATAAAAATGGCAAAGCAACTCTTGCTGTTCCAAGAAAAAAGATAGCCAGCATTGATAGGAAGGAATTCTTTGGATACATGCCGGCGTATTTTTCTAAAAATCGTCCTATTATTTCTATTAGTACGATCGCTACAAATGTAATCCCGATCTCTTTTATGTGCGTGCATATCTTTTTTTTATAGGTAGCCAGCATAAGAGCGATATAGGGAAGAAACGCAAACATCTCTCCTTGACTACTTTGGATACCGCTAATGCTGAAAGTTGGGTAGATTCCAAAGAGGTTCAAAAGAATATACGCAGATTTTAGACGGAACCAAGCGTAATAAAAAGATACTGGATACCATAAAAAATAGGCAACAGTTAAAGATACACTAAAAATCAAAACAAATACAAGAATGGATGTAGATTTTTTATTTTTCATGAAGGGCGGTATACTTCGCATCCATCTTTTGCATCCATAAATAATAGACTAAACACACAATGAATATGAGAAAAAACTGCCAAAAATACGAGTGGAGAAACTCAAATGCTTCAGGCCATTGAGAAGAAATGATAAAGATACTCAAAAGACGCAGTTGGTTGGTAACAAAAACAACACCGATTCCCCATGCAATGGCCAAAAGTTTTTCTTCCCATGGATGCCACGATGCCAAAAACCCAGACGTTAGAATAATAATTCCGTATACTCCAGTGCATTCATAGATGATTTCCATATCTATTGCACCAATAATATGGAAATAATTCATGGTAACAGAATATCCGAAAAGTTGAAGAAGGTGAAGAGTACATTTCGTAGTAACATACATGAACGGCTCTACAATAAAGGGCAGATGTAGCACCCATTGAAGTAGTAAGGCAGAACCGATAAAAATAAGAATGTATTTAAGTGCTTTTTTTGATTTCATGTTGTCTAAAAAAAAAGAGGCCACGCTTGGTGACCTCTTTTTTATTTTTCGTTCTTGATTAGAACGTTTGTTCTTCTTTTTTACGGAATACAAACTGCCATGCAACAAGCATCATTCCGAATAACAGAGCCAGGGCTCCCCAAACATCCAAAAATGGCGTTTTCAAGTTGAGATCTTGCCTATATACATGCAAGCCAAGATAGGTAACGGCGGATGGATTGGTGGGGACATTTCCAGGACCAACCCCTACCCCATTACCGATGACTTGTAAGGTATAAAAGCCTGGAATAGTACCCATTTTATCGGCGGTTGCCATAACCTGATCCAGTTCGTCATCAACAATGGTTACAGAAGCAGCTTCGCCAACTCTACCTGAGGTTGCATACGTAGAGAAATTAGCGGGAGTATCGTTGTCGAAAGCACGTACAAAATAGTAGTACGGAGTGTTGGGCTCCACATCGGCATCTTCATAGGAAGTGTTGGGTGAATTGACGATGGCAATGCGATTAGCAGCATCAATATACCGAGTGAGAGATCTCCACACTTCGTATCCACCTATAGGTCTTGAACCTCTTCGAGAAGCATCCCAAGAAATAATATTCAAGTTTTGGTTCACTGAGTTTACGGCAAGGTTTGTGGGAGGATAAGGATTGATGGTATAGGGAGTAGTCTGGAGTCGAACATTTGCAAAAGCATCTAAGGTAGGTGAGATCTCTACAATATTTAAATTATAGCCAGGAACTGGAACTTCTGCCTCAATACCCTCATATCCTGAATAATTATCAATGTAAACTTGATCAGGTAGATTTCGTAAAGAAAGTGTCACTTTTCCCGAAAAACCAGCTTTGCTTTCAATTTTCAGACGGTAGTTTACAGATCCGCCTGGAATTACTTCTTTTGTATAAACCTGCATAGAAAAGTTTCCAATACCATCTGCTGGATTTACATCAATCGCCGGCCTTGGCGGAAGAACTTTCATAGTACAAAAAACTTGTCGTTTAATGCTACCGGATAAAAACATGATGCAAAACTTATATACCCCGGGTAATGTATCTGGTGAAACACGAACTTTTATTGAATAACGCGTTCCCATATCAGGTCGCACACGCACTTCAGCTAAAGACGAAAAACTAGTACCAACAGTATCATACACATCGTATACGAAAGTGTTACGAACCCATTCAACAGAAGCTCCCTCTGGATGATTCGCAGGAGGATCAGTCCAATAGGTTCCGATAAGTACATTGTCTTCAAAACCGTTTCTAGCGAACAAGTCTAAATCAATTTGCTTGCAATGATCTTCACAACATTCTGTAGACGGACACTCTCCTTGGAATAAGGTAAACGTCGTTGGACTAGCATCAACACTAAAACCTGGTTTAGGTGGAATTACATTAAGATGGAAATATTCAACGACTTCAATTCCGGTAGTAAAGTCTAGTATATGAATAGCACATTGAGGATCAGAGGTGTACATATCAGCAACAGCTGAACCGGTTGATTTTATGGTTAACGGTATACTTAATGCAAGACCATCCATCGGAATCCGAGGGCTTAAAAATTGCTGATTGATAGGACTTCCCCCGCTATCCTGATTAGGTACATAAATATTCTCCGGAAGGTCCATCCATATCTTCACATCGCCAGCTCCAAAACCTCCTGTAGGTACAAAGGTAATAACCCCTGAAGTAAATGTACCCCGTTCATTAACATATGGGTCTGGATCTTGGGTAATGTCACAAGAAGGGGGTGCATTATAAACCATAAATTTTCTAAAATGGTGTTCTGAGTCTCTATGGTAATAATAACGTTGGTTGGGGAGTTTATAAATACTAAATTGAGCAATTAAACCCATACTAGAGTCATACAAATCATATACACCATAGATAGAATTTTGAAAATTAGGTGATGGGAAACTCTTATCTTCTCTCCATTCATCTTCTTCGAGAGTAAATTTTAAAGGTACCGTGTCTGGATCTCCTCCAACATCTTCCCCTTCCGTAGAATATAGTGGAACGGTACCGTAGTATTGATAGGCATATGGGCTTTCGCCTCCATGCATATAACTACTTGCGATAAACATTTTTGTGTCTACCGTATCCCCATATTCGTCTTTTCCGGTCGTTTTTTGCAGTGCTAGTATGGCGCCCGTCATAGGCCTAGACGGAGAAGCACCTGGGTCATTGATGGTTCCGCAATCATTCCATGTATTCATATTCGATAAATTAGCAAAAGAAAAGTCATTCGTTCTAACTAAACTCGAATTGTTATAGAATCCTGAATAAACATACCCTTTAAAAAACTCAAAAGTTGAGGGAGGAGAACCTACTTCAAATGGAACTTCCATTCGCTGCAGTGTTACATCGTCACAATATTTTGTGTTCCGGGGCCAACCAACATGAGTTAAATTAATTGTAGTACCGGATATGGTCCCTTTCCAAGCAATCGTTTGATTGGTTAAACCTCGCCGATAATTCATATAGGTATAATTTGGGTCGTATGAAGAAAGGTTTCTGTTGAACACATAGGTTCTGTAAAAAGTATTTTCATATGCATAGGTACGAGTATTGTTGTAACCATAACAATAAAAGAATTTTGTTGAAGTATTCCACTGAGCTGTATACGTAGTACCTCCATATGTGATGGGGAAAGAGTAACCCCCTGTAATAGGTATTTCTCCACAAGTTCCAAAATTGGCATCATTAAGCTGTGTTCGTGTAGAACTCCCATAATTGGCAGGAATAATTGATTCAATATCGTAGTTGGTGTTGTTTAAATATGCGATTGCGGACAAATAAATTCTGCTTCCGGATATGGTACCTTTAAACTTGCAAGTTGAATTGGAATATGCACGCTTATTAACACGATATGTATGGTTAGGGTCGTAAGAAGATGCATTTACATAAAAATTATAATATGACCCATTGTAAGCATAACTTTGGGTAGGTGAATAACTATAGCAATAGTAAAAAGGGGTAGATGAAGTAAAAACAGCAGTGTAGGTGGTCCCATTATACTCAAGAGGAAATTCCCAACCACCCGTAAGGGGAAGATCGCCAATGGTGCCAATTCTCGCAGGAGGAGGTGTTTTTAATGTGCCTCGAGTTAACGTGGAGGGGGTATTGTCTTGGGAAACATAATAATACCCACCGTTGCTCATAGATTGATAGGCATAGTCATTATATTTCTCAGTGGAAGTAGACAAGAAAAAGCGATCGTTAAGAACTTTAAATTCGTAGATAGAGGGTGGTCCGTAGGAATAACTACGACTACCATAGGGATATGACCAAACTTCTGTCCAAGCTTGAGGAGGTGCAGGGCTATTTAATAAAGCATCGAGTGATCCAGTATACTGATAGATTTTTAAATCCCAGTAAGGAGAGCTGTAGTAATAGGAACAGGATGGATCGTTATAGGTGTGGCAATACCGATCTTTAAAGGCAGCTATATAAACGCTACCATCGTAGTATGTAATGTAAGTTTTCCCGCTGGAGGTACCTTTGGCATCTTGATAGGATCCGGCATTATTGGGACCAGGTACAACATGCCCGTTATCGCCAGATTGGTCCCACATATCAGTCCAGTTATCTGCGCCATCCCATCGTAAAACGCATGTTTTCCCAGGATAATACCTCCCAACATAATCAGGTCGATATGTTCTTGCATATAGATGCCCTTCGGAATCATATGCACCATAATAATAGTAAGTCTGGTGAAAATCTCGAGTTGTATGCAATAAAAGACGTCCATTCCAGATACTACCATCAGCATCAATGTAGGGACTTTCTACGACAGTGAACCCACCACTGTATGCCGCCCAGTAATCACCAAAAAAAGAAGGATTAATCTTCTCCCACACTTCGGTTTCGGAATCCCAGTGTACCACAGCACCTTTTTGGTAATAATAGGTACGCCCATACTGCATATAATAGCCATCACCATAAGAAGAAGATGGTATAAACTGAAAGTAGTGAATAACTTTTGAACCATCTGGTTTAGTTTCTACTAGATCAGCAAAGGAAGTCATAAGATGGAGTTGATAGCCAGCCCAAGCATAGTTATATCCAGAATTGTAGTCAGCGCTACCATCTGTAATGGTTAATGGAGGTGATTTGGGAGTAATATTATCCCATTTAATTTTATTAGTTGCCTGTACTCGGTTTGTAAAAGAAAAAGAAAAAAATGCTGAACTGAGTATCAGACATATGAACAAAGAAAATACTTTTTTTGTTAATTTCATTCTTTGCCCTCCAATCAGTTGTTCTCAGTAATGATGACACTATGTGCAATAGTATCGTAAGAAGGATAATGCATTTCACCAACAAAGTCACATTGAATGTGTTCTTTTATTTCAGGGGGAAATCCATGAGAAGGATTGTCAAGAATTACAAGTACTCTTTCTCCCTCGTTGTTCATTTCAAATTGTTGGAAGCAAGTGCCTTCAATAATGGAAACGGTGATTTCTGTGGCGAGTTCTGAGCAGTGGACAACCATAGTTTGAGATTCTTGATCAATAGATAATATAACACCTGAAAAGGGCATCACTTTTTTTCTTTGTTCTTCTTGCTGATAAATAGACCCTTGAAATACAACAACGGTGTTGTTCAGAATTTGGTTTTCATAATCTGGCTCACCTACAGCTGTTATGGGGGATCCAATAGTCAAGTGATTTGCAGTAGGAAAAGGTTCTCCATCAATAATGAACCCGGTCATTTCATTGAATACAATGGTATAGAACTCAGCAAAATCATATGCATTTCTGTAGTTGTTGTAGTAACGAACATCAGCAATCTTAATAATGTTACGAGTAGTATCAATTTCAACTACCGTACCTTTAAAACCATCTGGTTCAGGGAAAAATGGATCCTCGTTGTGAGGAAGATTGTCTTCATTAAGCATTCTGAAATCACTAGGGATCTCTTGGATGTCTTTTAAACGAACAGGTGTTTTACCTGTAGCTTCTTTGGCTTTTTGGGAATAAAATACTGTTTGCAATGGAATTCCGCCTTCGTCACGATCGACCGTTAAGCCGTATGCGAGCAAAGGTGTAGCAAGCAATAATAGCACAAGCAAAACAGAAAATTTCTTCATAGCCTCACCTCTTTCAGTCAACAACTACCGTTATTATACGAAAAAAATACTCAAATCTAAAAAAATTGTTGTTAAAATTTTATATTAACAACTTCATTTTTACAACTGCTAATTTGATTCAAATTTTAATTGCCTGACCAAACCAACAAATCGTTCGGTTGTGGTCTCCCATATCAAAGATCCACCAACCTTGACCACTTGCCAATTATACTGGATTCCGTTTTGATATTCCATGGGTTCCACAGATTCTACCCATAAAAATAAACTCACCATTAAGGGATGATCTGCTACAAGAATGTTTCCTTCTGGATCGATAACTGGATGCTGTGCTTGTTTTTGGATCTTTTCTTGAATCAGAAAAACAGGTTTTGCGTTTTTATCTACCAGATAATCACCAATTTGAATTTGATCTGCTACGTCAGGATCTAGATTGGGAACTACAATTTCAATACGCACTGGCTCGAGAGATGCTTTGTATTGAGCCGACTGAACACCTTTCATGATGAGAAAAGAAAGGGACATGCAGACGATCAAAATGACAACGATATCTATGGCTTTCCATGTAGGTTTCATGATTTATTCCTCGGGCATCAATATTCCATACCCATTGTGTTTGCGTCGGTATAATACTGCCAATCCTTTGTAATCTTTGCTAATCCTATAATAGAGAAAGAAATCGTGCCCCAAAAGCTCGAGTTGTTCTACTGCATCTTCGTCAGAAAGAGGAACAATAGAGAATTTTTTCTCTCGAATGATTTGTGGCATTTCTTCGTCATCTATAATAGGTACAACTTCCTGGGGATATTCTTTCTTTACATGTCTTTTTTTATCGATCGTTTTTTCTTTGTACCGCCTAATCTGACGTTCTAATTTGTCCTTCAGCTTGTCAATGGCACTACGTACATTGGTATCTTTGGTTTCCGCTCGAATAATTTTTCCATTGACGTACATTGTTACTTCGGCCATATGAACCCCTTTGGATTCATTAAACACCAGGTCTGCCTCTCGAATTGGTTGAAAAATTTTTTCTAATTTTTCTAACTTTTCTTCAGCGTAGCTAAGGGTGGATTCGTCAAAACTATTGGAAGAGGAACTTTTTACGGTGATTTTCATAATAGCCTCCCAGGTTTTCAGCTTTCTAATCATTATATCGTTTTCATCTTTATTGCAAAAGTCCCTTTTCTTTTACGAAAAATTTTTTATACATGTATATATGGCAAACACTTTAGTAATGACTATTTTGGATATCCTCTTTGTGGGTATTATTGTGTACTACTTTCTTGTTTTACTACATTCTACAAGGGCCTTGCAACTTGCTATAGGATTGGCCCTATTGATTCTTTTCCTCAATGCTTTAGCTTGGCTTTCTAAATTTTTTGGATTGCTGGCAATGGACTGGCTACTTAGCGGAGCTATCAACATTCTGACGTTTTCTCTTCCGGTATTAATTGTTATTCTTTTCCAACCCGAATTGCGAAGGCTAATAGGCAAACTAGGAAGAAGAGAGTCAATTTTTCGACGATTAACCTCTTTTTTAGACACTCCTACTCTGACAGCAGACTCTATTGACATCCTTTGCAATGCGGTAAAACATTTATCTACATGCCAAACTGGGGCACTAATTGTTATTCAAAGAGATTCCCCTTTGGACTCTTTTGAGGAAAGTGGTGTTATCTTAGAAAGTAACATTCAAGAGGAACTCTTAATAACCATTTTTACTCCTCCATCGCTACTACATGATGGAGCAGTGATTATTACAAAACAAACCATAAAAGCTGCAAGAGTCATTCTCCCTTTAACTGACAATTTGCACTTAACTCGAAATTTTGGGACGCGTCATCGCGCTGGTATTGGCATTACTGAGGACACGGATGCCATTAGCATTATCATTTCAGAAGAAACAGGCTTTATCTCTCTTTCCATCTCGGGTCGTATCACGAGCAATCTAACACCGACAGAGTTGAAAGGAATGCTGTCTGTTATGTTAAAGGTAAAATCATGATCTCCCTTCGACGTTTTATCACACACAACTTGTTTCTGAAAGTTTTCTCGCTCATACTTGCTACATTGGTTTGGATTTATGTTTCGTTTGTATTTGGTGCAAAAGTTACCAATTCTTCTGTGTTTCAAATACAGATTCAGAATGCTCCCACAAAGTATCAGATATCACTGGAACAAGAAGAAGTGGAGATTACAATAGAAGCGCCCTCCAATACTATAGATACACACCGTAACAATATATCTGTATACCTTGATTTTTCTGATATTCAGTCCGGTTCATACAAGATGAAACCAATTGTTGATGCGCCTGAAGAAGTAACAGTCCTTGTCATTGACCCTCCGTTTATCGAAGTAACCGTCGAAGAAATCATTACCAATGATTTTCCTGTGAAAGTTATCTTAACTGGGAATTTGCAGTCGGGAAATATAGCAGGTGAACCTACGGTAAGTCCAGAAATGGTGCATATTTCTGGCATAGAATCTTCGATTCATTCCATTCATAACGTTTTTGTTGAAATAGATCTTTCCAATGCAAGTTCAGATATTCTTAGTCACGCAAAAGTTGAAGCTCGTGATAGCTTGAACCAACCGATTCCTGGGTTAACGATAGAGCCAGAATCAGTACAGGTTTCAGTACCTGTTTTGAACACTGACATTTCGAAGGTCCTCCCTGTCATCCCTACTATTAACGGCAATCCCCTTGGTACAGTTACAGCAATACTTGTAGATCCTGCCATCGTAACAGTGTCCGGGAATATTAGTATTTTGGAATCTCTGCAATCCCTACAAACCAATCCTGTCAACATTGATGGCCTAAACCAAACCCTATCTCAGGAAGTAGACATCCTTTTGCCACAAGGAGTTCATGTCATCCAGGACACGCAGTCTGTCCTTGTAACTATCACCATACAACCTATTGCTAGTACTGTTTTTGAAGACGTTCAAGTTAGTATTCTTAATCTGCCTTTTGATTTGGGCTACTCGATAGAGTTCCCCCGTATTCAATGTAAGCTATATGGGCTTGCCTCCAAGATTCCGCAACTTGAAACAATTGAAGCTTTTATTGATGTACAAGGATTGGAAATGGGAACCCATTCTGTTTCTGTTCAGCTACGAAATATTCCCCAAGGAATCATAGCACAACCAATTCCCGACAAAATAACCATTGAATTGTTTCCTATTGAATCTGAATCCCAATCTCTCCCGCATCTTTTGTCAATTCAAAAGTATAGGGCGCTTTGGTCGCCAAGTCCGATATAATTTCCAGCGAATCAGAAAGAGTCTCACCGCAAATATACTCTCGGTAGCGTTCCATCCATTTGGCAGCTTCTATGTTTTGCGTATAAAGAGCAAGGAAAATTCTCGCTTCAACATCCAAATCAAGTTGTTTTCTCTGAATTTGAATATGATGAACCAGTTCGCGCGCATATCCCTCTTCGATAAGAGAAGAATCGAGGGTTGGATCCAATACAATGACTGCACCGTGAGGTGTCTCTTCGGCCAAAAAATGCAGTTTGCCAATTACTTTTAGTAAAATGTCCTCGGAAGAGAGCTTGATGGTCGTTTTATCAGGCAATTCAAGGGTAACAGTGATACCTTCTGATACAATTTTACGTAGGTCGTTCACTGCAATTTGATCTAGACTTTTCCGTATAAGAGGAATTTTGGGGCCATGCTTTTTCCCTAGAATGGGGAGATTTGGTTTTACTGAATAGGCAGCATACTCTTCAAAAGAATCCACTCTTACCACATTTTTAACATTGAGTTCTTCTTGAATAAGAGATATTGCATCTTCGTCAACACGCATCTCTTCGGGTACAAAAATGTAACAGACAGAAAAGGGAGTTCGTACTTTTACTTTGGAAGCTTTTCGAGCTCGCAATCCAGCGTTCACTAAGCCTCGTGTAACATCCATGTTGGTCTCTAATTCTTTGTTGACCAGTTCTTGGTATTGCGTTGGATATCGATAGAGATGAATACTATCCTTGATCAGAGAAGGGGCTCCCGATTTCAAAATTTGATATATATAGTCTGCTAAAAATGGTGTGAAGGGAGAGATTATTTTTGCAAATTGGAGAAGAACAAAGAAAAGAGTTTGATACGCTGATTGCTTATCGATATCGCTATCACTTTTCCAAAAACGCCTTCTGGACCGGCGTATATACCAATTGGTTATTTCATCCACAAAAATTGAGATGAGTCTTCCAGCCTCTGTAACATCATATACGTCTAGTTTTTCCTTCACATTTTTTGCCAAGGAAGCACATTTGGATAAAATCCATCGATCCATATCTGCTTGAACATCCTTTTTGAAGCCATCTTCTTTTGTAGGCTCAAATTGGTCAATGTTAGCATACGTAACAAAAAAAGACAGGACGTTTAGCAGTGGAATAATAAAATTCTTTAACGCATCTTTCAATTGATCTTCCATAAATCTTCGGGGAACATAGGGAGTACTTGAGGTAAACATAGACCAGCGGATAGCATCAGCCCCGAATGTTTTAAGAATCTCTTGGACATCCACTACGTTTCCGCGAGATTTTGACATTTTCTCGCCCTTTTCATCCAAGATGAGTTCAAAGGTTAGAACATTCTTATAGGGAGCCCTATGAAACAAAAGAGTACTTAATGTGAGCAAGGTATAAAACCACCCTCTGGTTTGATCAATACCTTCTGAGATAAAATCAGCAGGAAAGCGTGAATCAAAATCTTCCTTGTGTTCAAATGGATAATGGTGTTGAGCAAAAGGCATAGAACCAGAATCCAACCAACAATCCAGAACGTCGGGCACTCGTTTCATGTCGGCCAAACAATGTGGACATGGAATATTGATAGAATCTACATAAGGCCGGTGTAAGTCAATAGGTTCTTCTAAACCATTTGTAGCTCGTTCTTTCAATTCTTGAATGCTTCCTATGGAATGGATATGACCACAATGATCGCATTCCCAAATATTCAAAGGAGTTCCCCAATACCGTTCTCGACTGATTGCCCAATCTTTTGCCTCTCGTAACCATTCTCCAAAGCGCCCTTTTTTAATGTGATCGGGAAACCACTGAATGGTCTCGTTATTTTTTTGCAATTCTGCTCGTATGGAACTCACCTGCATAAACCAACTCGTTTTGGCCATATAGATAAGAGGTGATTTGCATCTCCAGCAAAATGGGTAGGTGTGTTTGATAAGTAAATGGCGGAATAAGAGATTGCGTTTTTTTAAATCGGCGATAATTCCTTTATCAGCGTCTTTAATCCACATCCCTTTCCATGGCGTAACTTCTTCTTTCATCGTCCCGTCAATGTGGATAGACATTACAAGGGGAAGGTCGTTTTCTTTTCCTGCCTCCATATCTTCAACTCCAAAAGCAGGGGCGATATGAACAATACCCGTGCCATCCTCCATGCTTACATAATTAGCCGCAATAACAATGTGTCCTTTTCCTTCCATTGTTTCATCAAAGAAATGAAAGGGAGCCTCATAATGTAAGCCCACTAGAGTAGACCCAAGGAATTCCTCTCGAACTTCAAACGTGTTTTCCTCAAATATAGCAGTAACTCGATCCTTTGCTACAACAAAAAAACCTTGTTCTGTTTGTACTTTCACATACATTGCTTCGGGTTTAACTGCTGCAGCTACATTGGCTGTTAAGGTCCAGGGAGTGGTTGTCCATACTAGTAAGCTTGTATTTGGATCGGTTTTCAGTGGAAACTTTATAAAAATGGATGGATCTTGTACCTCTTTATACCCCTGTGCCACTTCATGGGAACTTAATGTCGTTTGACACCTTGGGCAATGAGGAACAGACTTATACCCCTTATAAATCATGCCCTTTGAAAAGATCTCCTTCAACCCCCACCAAACCGATTCTATATAGTCGTTGGAACAAGTAATGTAAGGATTATCCATATCAACCCAATACCCAATGCGCCTTGTAGCATATTGCTCCCACATTTCTTTGTAGGTAAAAATGCTCTGTTTGCATTGTTCAATGAATTGAGCCAACCCATATTCTTCAATTTGGTTTTTGCCTTCAATATGAAGTTTCTTTTCAACTTCTAATTCAACCGGCAGTCCATGAGTGTCCCATCCAGCTTTTCTAGCAACATAAAACCCATCCATGGTTTTGTAACGACAAACTAAGTCCTTATAGGCCCTAGCCAAAATATGGTGGATACCAGGTTTACCGTTGGCCGTGGGAGGTCCTTCATAGAACACAAAAGGAGGATACTCCTTGGTATTTTCCAATGACTGCTCAAAAATCCTTTTTGTGTCCCACACATCAAGGATGTCTACTTCAATATCCATCCAGGGTTTTTCAAGATCAATTTTTGTAAACATGTATTATCCTCCTACTATGACGATACAGTACCGATGTATTCCCAGATCATATCTTCTATGTCACCTGCAAGAATACCCTCGACATTTGCAGTCTCATAATTCGTGCGTGCATCTTTTACCATTGTATAGGGCTGCATAACATACGAACGGATTTGACTACCCCATTCTGCTGAAACTCCTTTTAATCGTAGGTCATTGATCTCTTCTAAGCGATTCTCTTCTACTTTTGCCATTAACTTTGAATATATGACTTGAAGTGCATACGCCTTATTCTGCATTTGTGAACGTTCTGATTGGCATGTAGCTGTAATTCCTGTAGGGATGTGTACAATGCGAACAGCTGTATCGTTTTTTTGCACGTTTTGTCCGCCATGCCCAGATGCATTAAATGTATCAATGCGCAAATCTTTTTCATCTACGTTTACAGTTGCCTCAGAAAATATTGGAATTACTTCCACCATACTAAAGGAAGTATGTCGTCTATGGTTCGCGTCAAAAGGGGAGATTCGTACCAACCGATGCACGCCTCTCTCACTTTTCAAAAACCCATACGCATAATCCCCTTTTACTTGAATAGTAGCGCTTTTCAATCCTGCTTCTGAGCCATGTGACATGGATAGTATGGAAAAAGAAAACCCTTTTTTCTTTAAAAAGGAAACATACATGTTAAACAATATCTGTGTCCAATCCATGGCATCTACGCCGCCGGCGCCGCTAGAAAGGGATACATAACAATCGCGTGCATCGTATTTACCATTCAGAAAAGAGCGTATCTCTACATCTTTTAATTTTGAATCCAGACGTCTCGTATTTGCTTCTAGTGATTTTTGGAAAGATTCTTCTTCGGGTTCTATTTGAATACATTCAAGCACTGTCTCAATTTCTAGAAGGAGCTCTTCCAGTTCAGCAATCGAAGCTTTCAATCGCTTGAGCTGCTCCAATTCTTTTAAAATCAATGTTTGGTCGTCAGAGGGTTGCTCCCAAAACTCTTGTTGGCTCGTTAGGTTTTGTAGTTCCGCTAATCTAGCAAACGTTCCATTTGTGTCAAAGGAACTCCTTTGCTTTTTTTATACGCTCTAAATACAGATGATATTTCTCATTTTCAGCCTGTAAATCGATCATATTAGTTTCTCCGTCCGCAACACTTTTTGTATTTTAGACCGCTTCCACACGGGCACGGATCATTCCTACCAATTTTCCGGGATCTTTCAGGTTTTTGTACGCTCTTATCTGCTTTCTTCAGCTCTCTGGTTTCTTTAAGTCTTTGTTGGTCTTGTGTATTTTTGTTGATGATCACTGGACGTTTTTGAACTTGAATACGGAAAAGTAGCTTAACTACATCTTCTTTAATGGAACTAAGCATATCCTCAAAGATTTTAAAGCCTTCAATTTGATACCGAACGAGTGGATCCTCTTGTCCATACCCTCGAAGACCAATTCCTTCTTTCAATTGATCCATGCTATACAAATGATCCTTCCATTTGCCATCAACGATGTACAAGAGAATCTGACGTTCCAAACTTCTCATGTTTTCAGATCCTACTTCTTCTTCTTTGGCAGCATACAATTCCTTCACCAGGTTGGTTGTGAACGTAGGTAGGTCTTTAATCGTTTCCAGATCAGGAAGGTCAGGCTTGGATGTCGTTAGGTCATATAGACCTTTGATATAATCTTCTACATTGGTATCCAATCGGTTTTCTTTCGGAATAGCCCGATGTGCAATGCCAACTGCTAACTGTTCTAACATGCTTTGAATATGGTCTTCAACTTCTTCTGATTCCAATACACGTTTTCTCTCATTGTAAATGATTTCTCTTTGCTTATTAAGGACATCATCGTATTGAAGAAGGTTTTTACGGATATCATAGTTATAGGCTTCTACTTTTTTCTGTGCATTTTCAATGGCCTTGGTTAGCAAACCACTTTCTAGTGGCATATCTTCATCCAATTTCAAGGTATTAAAAATGGAGGTAATTCTATCGCCTCCAAAAATACGCAGTAGTTCATCCTCCAACGAAAGAAAGAATCGTGTTGAACCAGGGTCGCCTTGTCGTCCAGAACGACCCCTAAGCTGGTTATCGATTCGCCGAGATTCATGTCGTTCTGTTCCGATAACATGCAGCCCTCCAAGGTCTTTCACTCCATTTCCCAATACAATATCGACTCCACGGCCAGCCATATTCGTTGCAATTGTAATGGAGTTTCGCTCTCCAGCTAATTTAATAATTTCGGCTTCTTTTTCATGATGTTTTGCATTCAAAACTTGATGGGGAACACCTTTACGTTTTAACATGGAGGAAATTTTTTCTGATTTTTCAATCGAACGAGTTCCCACAAGAACCGGTTGTCCGGTTTTGTAGGAATCAGCTATTTCATCTACAATTTTTCGATACTTTATGGATTCTGTCTTGTACACAACATCAGGATGGTCTTTTCTAGCAATTGGTTTGTTAGTGGGAACGACTATAACATCCAATCCATAAATTTCTCGAAATTCATTCTCTTCTGTTTTAGCTGTTCCGGTCATACCAGAAAGCTTTTTGTACATGCGGAAGAAATTTTGGAAAGTGATCGTCGCCAAGGTTTGATTCTCACTTTTCACCTTCAAACCCTCTTTTGCTTCAATTGCTTGGTGCAATCCATCACTATACCGTCTTCCAGGGAGCAATCGCCCTGTAAACTCGTCAACAATGATCACTTCATTTTCTTTGACAATGTAGTCTACTTCACTTTTAAAACAAAACTTTGCACGCAGAGCTTGGTTGAGGTGTCGAAGCATTTCTATTTGAGAATCTGCATACAAGTTTTCAATAGACAAGCTAGCCTGCAATCGTATGATGCCTTTTTCTGTGATGGTCACTGATTTGGTTTTTTCATCAATTTCAAAATCTTCTTCAACTTGTAAGTTGCGAATGGCATTTGCAGCTGTATAATAAAGATCTGTTGACCGCTCTGAAGGTCCTGATATGATGAGAGGTGTTCTTGCTTCATCCACCAAAACAGAGTCAACTTCGTCTACAATTGCAAAGTTTAAATCTCCTTGCGATCGTTGATTCATATCTCGCACCATATTGTCGCGAAGGTAATCAAAGCCAAACTCGCTATTGGTTCCATACGTTATATCGGCATCATAAGCCTCTCGTTTTTCTTTTGGGTCTTGATCGGCGGTGATAAAGCCAACATTTAATCCTAGAAATCGATATACTTGCCCCATCCATTCTGCGTCTCTCTTAACCAAATAGGAGTTAACAGTAACAATATGGCATCCTTTTCCAGATAATGCCTCTAGATATGCTGGCAAAGTAGATACAAGAGTTTTTCCTTCTCCTGTTTTCATTTCAGCAATTTTCCCTTGAAACAATGCAATACCCCCTAGCAACTGAACGTCGAAGTGTCTCATTTGTAGGGTTCGAAAAGCAGCTTCTTTCACAAGAGCAAAAGCTTCTGGTAGCAAAGAGTTTAAAGACTCTCCATTTTCATGCCGGGATTTGAATTCATTTGTCTTTGCTACTAGATTCTCATCGGACAAATTTTCGAATTCAGGCTGAAGTTGACTTATTCTTCGCACCAGAGGATTATGTTTTCGTAAAAATCGATCGGTTGTATCAAAAAATTTAATCATAACAACACATTATATCATGAATTGTGGATGAGTTAAATCTTCATATAATGAATTTATGAAAAAACGTTTGTTTTATTTTCTTCTTGATGGCTTTGGATGTGGTGAAACACAAGATGCTTTTCGATTTCAAGATGAAGGAGCCTATACTTCCCTTCATATTCTTCAGAACAATCCCGAGTTGTCTTCCTCCTATATACACGAAATCGGCCTGTTCCACTGTCAGGAAAACAATTCATACTGCTTCCCGCAAAACCCAAACAAAGATACTTTTTCTTGCACACAAGAAATGTTTGGTTCTATTCTGGGGGAATTCCGTACGTTTCCAAACGGTTTCCCTGCCTCTATTGTCCGCAATTTAGAAAACCTTTTCGGTACACATTTTTTAGGAAATGTTGCTATGTCAGGGACAAAGATCATTAAAGAGCTAGGCGAAGAATCCCATCAACATGGAGCTCCCATTGTTTACACATCGGCTGACTCTGTGATGCAGTTTGCTGCCCATGTAGATTCATTTCCTCTTTCTTCCTTGTATTATCTTTGCGAGATTGCTTGCCGCTTATACTGTCACGACCTTCCCCTTGGAAGAGTAATAGCCAGGCCTTTTCGAGGATCATCTGCTGAAACATATGTCCGTACAATGGACCGAAAAGACTTTGTATACCCCACTCCACCAAATCCCATATTAAGCAGCTTGCAAGATCAAGGAGTTAGAATTTACTGCAATCGAATTTTTTCTGACATATTTCACAGCAATGCCATGACAATTCTTCCAGGGAAAAACAATGATAGTATCTACTCACACTTTATATCCATCCTCCAATCGCCACCTATGAAAGAAAATGAGCTATATCTTCTGAATTTAGAAGACTTTGACATGTTATATGGACATCGTCGCGATGTGAAGGGATATGGAAACGAATTAATAAGATTTAGCAATGTGTTGCAAGAGAGCATTGGGCTGTTGCAAGAATCCGATGCTATTCTCATTAGTGCAGATCATGGCAATGATCCCACATTCACAAAGCACACCGACCACACAAGGGAGTATACTCCCTACATTTGGATCGATGCTCATTCCGTACACCACCTAGAACAACCAATGCCTTTGTCATACATTGGACAAGCCATTCAAGTTTTTTTTATGTGACACAATGAACGAAAAAATTTTTCTTCAGCATGTAAACAGTCGAATTAAAGAATATCAAAACGATTTATCACGGTTCCTATCAATCCCTCTTCAAAATATTGATTTAATGCAAAAAGGGAAACGGTATCGATCACTCTTTTTGTATTACAATCCACATATAGAATCAAAAGAGCTCAAAATTCGGTATGCAGCCATTATAGAGTTAATCCACACCGCTTCCTTGTTACATGACGACATCATTGATCACAGCAATCAAAGAAGAGGTTTGCCTACTTTAAATTCTCTTTACCCCATATCAATGCCTATTAGTAGTGGGTTTTTCTTGTTCTCAAGAATCATTATTGAGCTATCAAAAGAGCATCCAAAAGTGTATTCAGCCTTCTCTTCAGTTTTAAAAAAAATGTCCTTAGGTCAAATCTATGAAATTCAGAACGATAGTCCTTCGTTTTCTACCTACTTGCACATTATATCTCTAAAAACTTCTTCATTGTTTGCTTTGGCAAGTGGTATCCTTGAAAATGGTTTTTCGGAGAGTGAATCCTTGCTGGGCTACAATTATGGGATTGCTTTCCAAATCATTGATGATGTTATGGATTACATGGGAAGTGAAAAGATGATGGACAAACCACTTCACCTTGATGCATTGTCAGATCTCTATACATTGCCCATTGTGCTAGAAAAAAAAGGAGTTTCTAAAAAGAAGAATCTCCTTGTATGCAATAGAATAATTCAGCGGTATGTAAACAATTGCAAAAAACATCCTTCTTCAAACTCGTATCGGAAACCGATTCAAAAACTTATTGGATACTTGAATAGAATCCAAAAACCTTAATTCCGGGTAGATTGTTAATAGTGATCAGCACCACCATATTGGGAATAATAGCGTCCTTTTTTACTTTTTTCAGGATGAAAATAGAAAATGTTTCCCAGAACTCTTTTGTCTGATAACCGTTTAAGGTCTTCTTCATTCTTTATTGAATCATCTAGGTATTCAAACAAGAATGCTAGTAAAACTCCTAAAAACAACCCCAAAACGATTCCTATGGCAAGAATAAGCATGAAGTTCTTATTGGTAGGATTTTCTGATGTCGTTCCTTCCTGGTAAACTTTTACGGTTGGAGTTAGTTGCTTTTGTTGCAACTCCATTTTTAAGAGCTGGTCCATTAGATAGGATCGGATTCGATATTGGGCCTCAATGTCTTCTTGTAGGAATACTCGTCTTTCAGAGGTGATTGCAGGGTTTTCAATTTGGTTTGCAATCACGTTGATACGATTGTTGATTTCCTCAATCTGTAAATGTAGTTGTTGGCCACTTTCAGCAAGACGTGATTCATACATTTCAGAAACTTCTTCAATGAATATAGAGTTAATCGTATTTACGATTTTCTGTGCATAACTAGGGTTTTGATATTCAAAACTAACTTTTAGTAACATGGTGTCCTTAATGACGGAAACGGAGAGGCCTTTTCGCAAGTCTTGAACAGAAAATGTGGGGTAATTAATCTGGTTTGAAGCTTCTTTTAATACAGGATCTCCTCGTAACATTTCAGCATATGTCATTGCCCATTTCTCACTAGCAGTATAATTGCTAAAAGTGTCATATCCAACACTGGACGAAGAGCTGGGGATTTGCACAAGAAGAGTAGAATCTGATCTATACAAAGGAACAATGCTATCATAGTACAAATAACTTACTAACAAAGAGGAGATAACCAGGACAAGAATAACGACCCAACGCCGAACAATAATATTCCAGATATCCTCTAGTGAAATCTCGTCAAAATTTTCATGTTCAACTACATTATTTAATTCTTCCATCATATCACCATTGTATTTTTATCAGCTAATAGTAACAGATATGCCGGGCAATTGCAATTCTATTGTCATCCATTTCCCCGAAGCTGTTATGTTGTTTACGCCTTGTACTAAAGGTACTGATACAGAAAAATATCCATTTTGTAAAGTTGTTGAGCTAGATGTGCCATTGGTTGTATTGTACAATGTGCCGGCTATATCACCGGGAAAATCGAGTTTTAGTCTTCCACTCAGTGTCATGTACATGGAATAGGGGTCTATTCCAATCGATAATGACTGAACAACTTGATTAGTTGCAAAAGAAGGAGATGTTACACTCACTTTTTTATTTCCTTTTGATGAATGTACATCGACTGTAAAGGAAGATCCTGTACCCTGCTGAAAGGTAGTACCTTTAGGAGCTCCTTGCAGTAAGAAAGTAGCATTTTTAGCTTTTCCAGATACTCCAAGGGACCCTGCTGATCCCGTTAAGGAGGCAAATATTTGAGCCCAAGGTTTCCCTATAAAAGAATCCTGTTTAATACTGGTTGGATCTTCTTTTGGTGAAGAATCATCTTTTTGATGTTCATCTTTTTCTACTTGTCTTGAATCTAGCATATACTTTTGGGTCTTTTCGAATAATTCTTGGTACTCGTAAAAACGATCTATCATAGCTCTGTGGGTATCCCAAGAATACATTCTGTAAAAAAAACTATTTTTCAAAGATATGTTGTTTTGTGGGTCAGGATGTACTAAGAAAGAATGGTGGTAATAGAATAGTACACTGGCAAAAGCAAAAACAAGAATGATAAGAATCAGCACTTTACTCTTCATTTTCCATCCCTATATAGTAAGAAATGACAGAAGAGAGATGAAATCATCTCTCTTCTGTCATCTATAGTAGCAGGTTT
>CAZBOU010000007.1:0-82766 GCA_964493625.1 uncultured Caldisericota bacterium | reverse complement strand
TTGACGTGCGGTTTTGTTCGTTCAAATTTTTCTTTAGCCATTTGTTCCTCCTGTGATTACGGCTAATTGAGATTCTGGAACTACTTCATATCGGAAGAATTCCATTGTATAACTGCCTCGACCTTGTGTAATGGATCGCAGGTCTGTAACAAATCCAAACATACTCTTTAGAGGAACCTCTGCAGAGACAATTTGTGTTTGACCTACCGATTCAATCTTTCCAACTTTACCTCTTCGCGAGCTAATCAAAGAGATAGAGTCGCCCAAATAGCTTTCAGGAACCACAATATTGACTTTCATGATAGGTTCTAAAAGCTTTGCGGAAGCCTTTTTTAAAGCATCGTAAAAGGCTTTTGATCCAGCAGTACGAAATGCCATTTCAGAAGAATCCACGGGATGATAAGAACCATCTATGATTCGTACTCCTACGTTGACAATTTCGTAGCCAGCAACAGGACCATTTTCTAAAGCATATTTGATTCCAGTTTGAATAGCAGGAATGTACTCTTTTGGAATAACACCTTGCTTAATATGATCCTCAAAAACAAAACGTTCTCCTGTTGTAATTGGGAAAACTTCACATACAACATGAGCATATTGCCCATGTCCTCCTGTTTGTTTTACATGTTTAGCCTCACCCCTAGCTTCATGTTCAATAGTTTCTTTGTAGGCAACTCGGGGACTACCCGTATTCACTTTCACCCCAAATTCTCTAAACAAACGGTCTACAATAACTTCCAGGTGCAACTCTCCCATTCCTGAAATAACAGTAGATTCCGTTTCTTCATCAAGAGAATACTTGAAAGTGGGGTCCTCCAATTGAAACTTACCAAGCCCTTTCACGAGTTTGTCTTGGTCTTGTTTCGTTTGGGGTTCCACGAGAACAGACACAACAGGTTCCGGAAATGAAATCTCTTCAAGAGAGATTGGGTGATCTTCATCGCAAATCGTATCCCCTGTATAGCTCTGTTTAAAACCTACAATTCCTGCAATATCGCCAGCTTTAATCTGGTCGACATCTTCTCTTTGGTTCGAATGCAATCGAACAATACGTGATACTCGTTCTTTACGGTTTTTGTTTGAATTAAAAACGTAAGAACCGGCTTTCAAAACACCAGAGTATACACGTGTAAATGCCAAAGATCCAATATAGGGATCTGTAGCAAGTTTAAAAACCAAAGCAGATAAAGGTTCTTCATCTTTTGGATAGCGAACTTCTTCTTGTTCGGTTCTTGGATTTTTTCCTTTAACAGGATCAATGTTTAAAGGTGATGGTAGATAGCGAACAATACCATCTAACAAA
The DNA here is from genome assembly GCA_964493625.1 of uncultured Caldisericota bacterium. Classification (GTDB taxonomy): domain Bacteria; phylum Caldisericota; class Caldisericia; order UBA6126; family UBA6126; genus JAGLCW01. Next base: position 81,463 of record CAZBOU010000007.1, on the reverse strand, counting down.
GGTTGAATACATTTGTTTCTATAAGATGTCCCGCAAAACACAGGGAAAAATATATTTTCAATACACCCTTTAGAAATAGCTTTTATCATTTCTTCTTCGGTAAGTTCCTGTCCATCTAGATATTTTTCCATGAGAGTGTCATCAATTTCTGCCGCGGACTCAACCAAAGAATTGCGATACAATTGAGCTTCCTCTTTTAAATCTTCGGGAATATCCTCGATTGTAAATTCACCAGAGGTGGTATCATTGTAGATGTATGCCTTCATACTAATAAGATCAATGGATCCTTGAAAGGATTCCTCAGAACCAATGGGCAGTTGTACTAAAATGGGATTAGCTCCCAGTTTTTCTTTGATGTCTTGAATCACTTGATGATAATCTGACCCAACGCGATCCATTTTATTGATATATATGATACGAGGGACTCGGTATTTGTCTGCTTGGTACCATACAGTTTCAGATTGAGGTTGAACACCTCCGACACTACAAAAAATGACAACGGCACCATCCAATACCCGTAAGGATCGCTCTACTTCAACTGTAAAATCGACGTGTCCTGGGGTATCGATTAGGTTAATTGTATGGTCTTTCCAGCTACATGATATGACGGCAGATGTGATAGTAATACCACGTTCTTTTTCTTGAACCATCCAGTCGGTGGTGGTATTTCCATCATCAACATTCCCAATACGGTGAATTTTTCCAGTATAATACAGAATTCTCTCCGTAGTGGTTGTTTTACCAGCATCAATGTGAGCGACAATGCCGATGTTTCGTAACGCTTCTATATTGATAGGATCGGTTTTTGTTGGGTTGGTACTCATATAATCACGTATTTATTTAAAATGTGAGAAGGCCTTATTGGCTTCGGCCATACGATGCATATCTTCGCGTTTTTTGTAAGCGCCACCGGTTTTTCGAATAGCATCTACAAACTCTGAGGATAACTTACGAACCATAGGAGCACCCTTCTTTTTTCGACTTGTCATCACAATCCAGCGAATCGCAAGTGTAATGCCCTTATCATGATCGACTTCCGTAGGGATTTGATACGTAGCTCCGCCAATTCTTTTTGGTGTAACTTCTACTAAAGGACGAACTGTTTCTGTAGCTGCCTCTAGGACTTCAACAGGTTTCATTTTTAAAGAAGAAGAAGCATCGTCGAGTGCTTTGTAAAGAATGTTTAATGCTCGTTCTTTTTTTCCGTGTAACATTAGTTTTCCTACATATCTGCTAAGAAGAACACTGTTATACTTAGCATCTGGTGCAGGGGGTTTTCTTGGTGGTAGTTTGGCTCTTGGCATGTGTTTCTCTCTTTCTAACCTTTAGGTCTACGAGTACCGTATTTGGAACGACTTCGTTTTCGATCTGCAGTTCCTTCGGTATCCAATACACCACGAACAATATGGTAACGAACGCCGGGTAAGTCTTTTACACGACCTCCACGAATAAGAACCACAGAGTGTTCTTGCAAATTGTGTCCAATACCAGGGATATACGCAATTACTTCATATCCATTGGTTAATCTTACTTTTGCAACTTTTCGCAAAGCAGAATTTGGCTTTTTGGGTGTCATTGTACGAACAATCGTACAAACACCACGTCTCTGAGGACAACCCTCTAGAGCTCTTGTTTTCGATTTCTTCTTAACAATTTTTCTGGGTTTTCTTACCAGCTGATTAATTGTTGGCATAACTCACCTCTAAACATATAAATTAAATCATAGCAATACATCATATCGAACAAAGTTTCAAACCAAAATACGATTTTATCAAATACTGACGTTAAGTCAATAATTCAATTCGATATTCTTTCGTATTTGTTCCTTGTTATTCCTCGTCAGTTGGTTCTACAACTAAATCCATGCCTTCCGATAGATCTTCTAAACTATCGAAAGCTTCATCCATGCGCCTCGAATCATTTATCTCTATCAATTCTCTATCGGTCTCTTTTGCAATATTTAACTCAGATTGTCGGGGGACATATAAATCTTCATTGTGAATATTCAGCTTTCTTCGATAATATCGAAGCCCTGTTCCAGCAGGAATCGGGTGTCCAACAATGACAGCTTCTTTCATTCCTTCTAGATAATCTCGTTTTTCACGAATAGCTGCTTCTGCAAGAATTTTCGGAGTCTCCTGGAACGACGCAGCAGATAAGAAGCTTTCACTAATAGAGGCAGCTTTGGTTAATCGTAAGAGCTGTAATTCGGAAGTCATTTCTTTCTTTCCTTGGCTCTTTAACCAGCGATTCGTTTCTTCCACTTGGTTTCGATCAACACGATCGCCAGGTAAAAAATCACTTTCTCCAGGATCTTTCACAATGACTCTTCTCATCAACTGTTTCACGATAATTTCGACGTGTTTGTCGTTGATATCAACACCTTGACTCTTATACACTTTTTGGATTTCTTGAATCAAGTATTGTTCAGTAGGCATTCTACCTCTAGTTTTTAACAAAATATGTGGATTCAGAGACCCGCGAGTTAATTGATCACCAATCTCAACCTTATCCCCATCTTTTACCAAGATACCGCTTTCATAACGTATATCGTATGTTTTAGGAGAATTGGGAGAGTCATTTTCTATGGATATGGTCAAATGCTTTTGCTCATGTTTGATACGTATTGTTCCAGATTCTTCTGTAATCACTGCTTCTCCGCGAGGTTTACGGGCTTCAAATATTTCTTCGACACGTGGCAAACCTTGCGTGATATCATCTCCTGCTGCTCCTCCTTGGTGGAAGGTACGCAATGTTAGCTGAGTACCTGGTTCTCCAATTGATTGTGCAGCAATAACACCTACCGCTTCCCCAGCAAGAACGTCGTGTCCAGTGGATAAATCCAATCCATAACACCTTGCACATACACCATTTTCTGCAAGGCAGGTTAAGGGTGATCGTAAACGAACAGAAAGAATGCGCGCTTTATCAATCTGGTTGGCAATCTCTTCTGTAATAAGCTCATTACGCTTTACAAGGATTCGCTTTCCTTTTTTAACATCTTCTGCCGCATATCGACCAATGATTCTCTCTCGTAATGGTTCTATAACGTTATCGTCACTGATAATGGGTTCAACTTGAACACCTTCTACTTTTTGTAATACTTTTACTTCTTCAATCCCCATAGCTTCAATTTCTTTAGCTGATTCAAAGTCGATATATTCGCCTTTTTTCAAAAATACTTTTTCCGTCTTAGGATTTAATATATCTTGATCTGCATACAATCCAACAATTTGCGGAGTAATCTTGCGAATGGTCTTTCCAGCGGCAACTTTAGCAATTTTTGTTGTATGTTCGCAATCATTCTCCCGAATAATAACCGAATGAGCTACGTCTACAAGCCGGCGGGTTAAATATCCAGAATCGGAGGTTTTTAAAGCAGTATCAGCTTGTCCTTTTCGAGCACCATGGGTAGAGATGAAATACTCTATTACTGTCAATCCTGATCGAAGGTTGTTCTTAATTGGGTATTCGATGGTTTTTCCGGTAGGATCCTGCATCAACCCACGAATACCGACCATTTGTGATACCTGCGAGGGGTTTCCTCTAGCTCCAGAGGACGCCATCATATGAATTGGGTTGGTTCGGAAGAAGTTCTTAAAAGCACCGTTTCGAATATCAGATGTACATTGGTTCCAATTGTCAATGATTTTTTTATGTCTTTCTGAATCTGATATCAAACCATTTTCATAGGCTTTTTTCAATTGGATTTCTTTTGTTTCAGCTTCATGGATCCGGTCTTGTAAATTGGGCGACTCTACCATGTCATCTATTCCTACAGTAATGCCTGTAATGGTGGAATAAATGAATCCTAGTTGTTTGATTTTTTCAAGAAACTCGACTGTGATTTCTTCTCCAAATTGATGATAAAAATTTGTGATAATCATTTTCAGTTTTTTGGATGTTAAGGCTTCATTAATAAAAGCCAATTCAGAAGGATCATGTTGAAGAGCAACAAGAAGTTTGCGTAAATGAATATTAAAAACAACTCTCCCAACGGTAGTTTGAATTGTTTCACCATCAACGTAAACTCGAACTCGGTCATGAATATCCACTTTTTTATAATCAATAGCAATTTGCACTTCTTCTAAGGAATGAAATACATAATCTTTATCATGCTTCTTGTAGCGTGAATCTTCTAAGTCAAGTGTCAAGTAATAAGATCCCAATACAACATCATGAATCGGGGCCATATTTGGCAAACCGCTAGCAGGAGACATTAAGTTTCTGCTTGACATCATGAGAGTTTCAGTTTCAACAATAGCAGGGATGGAGAGTGGTACATGCACTGCCATTTGGTCTCCGTCAAAGTCCGCGTTAAATGGTGGACAGACTAAAGGAGGAATCTGAATCGCTTTACCCTCACAAATTGTCACCCTAAAGCCTTCAACGCCCAATCTATGAAGAGTGGGAGCACGGTTTAACAAGACAGGATGGCCCTTAATGACTTCACCCAAAACACCCCAAACTACAGGGTCAAATTTTTCAATTTTTAATTTCGCCGATCGTAAACTTTGAGCTAAACCTTTTTTTGTCAATCGCTCCATGACAAATGGTTTAAAAAGTTCCAAAACCATTTCTTTGGGGAGACCACACTCGTTTAGTCTCAACTCCGGGTTAACAACAATGACAGAACGACCAGAAAAATCAACTCGTTTGCCTAGTAAATTTTGACGGAATCGACCTTCTTTACCCTTTAAGATATCTGAAAGAGAGCGTAATGGTCGATTTCCTGTCCCCAATACAGGTCTGCTGCGCTTGCTGTTATCCATTAAAGCATCTACGGCTTCTTGTAACATGCGCTTTTCGTTTTGGATCATGATATCAGGAGCACTCACGTCCAAAAGCTTTGACAATCTGCTGTTACGATTAATAACTCGTTGATACAGCGTATTCAAGTCGGATGTAGCAAAACGTCCACCATCTAACTGAAGAAGAGGTCGCAGATCAGGTGGGATGATAGGAACAACAGACATAATCATATCACTTGGTTTTCGATCAGTGGATAAAAAAGCTCCAACAGCATTGAGTCGTTTAACTAACTTAGTTTTCTTCTGTTGTGAAGTAGTATCCATTTGATCTTGCAATTCTTTTTTCAAGGATTCCAAATCAATTTCATCCAGAAGAATTTTAATAGACTCGGCACCTTTGCCAGCTTTAAACTGATGTCCTTCGTCAACGGCTTTATGGTACTCTTCATCTCGAATAACTTGACATTTTTTAAAATCGGTATCGCCTGGATCCACTACAATATATTTCACAAAATAGACAACTTCTTGTAGTGCTTTGGATGTCATATTCAAAAGCAAAGATACAAAAGGAACAGTTTTCAAATACCAGATATGAATGATAGGGGCTGCTAAGGATATGTGACCCATGCGTTCTCTACGAACGCTAGATCGTGTAACTTGTACCCCACATCGGTCACAAATAACTCCTTCATATCGTTTTCCTTTGTATTTTCCACATCGGCACTCGTAATCTTTGAAAGGGCCAAATATTTTTTCGCAAAACAATCCATCTGGTTCTGGCTTAAAGTTCCGATAACTAATAGTTTCCGATTTTCTAACTTCTCCAAAGCTCCAACTTAAGATTTCTTCTGCACCAGCTAAGTGGATTGAGATTGCTTCATAATCAGTAACAGACTGTTTTTTTTGTAAGTTATCTCGTGTTTGCTTGATATTCAAAACGAGAACCCCCTTTGCATATACTTGTGTACATTCCTAAGAAGCTTCTTCTTCTTTGGCTTCTTCTATAACTTTTTGCACAGTTTTTGGCGGTGCTTCTTCATAGTGTGAAAACTCCATTGCATAAAATCCTCTGGCACCGGATACTGATTTTATGGTGGTTATATAGTTTCCTAATTCACCAAGGGGAGCTTGTGCTTCAATGATTTGCCATCCTTTTTGCTGGCCGACTTTCATACTCATAATACGGCTGCGTCTTGTATTCAAATCATCGATAACAGATCCCATGGATTCCTCGGGAACATGAACATGTAAACTCATGATTGGTTCTAACAATATTGACTCTCCCTGTTCAAGAGCCTTTTTTAATGCAATCGATCCTGCCATTTTAAATGCTTGTTCAGAAGAGTCTACGGGGTGATATGATCCATCATAAACTGTTACTTTTAAATCCACTACAGGATATCCAGCTAGAAGGCCGTGTTGCATAGCCTCAAGGACGCCTTTTTCTACAGCTGGTACATAAGTTTTTGGGATTGCACCCCCAAAAATTTTGTTCTCAAATTCGAAGTACTCTCCTCGTTTGGATGGTTGAACTTCCAACCAACAGTGTCCAAACTGACCATGACCACCGGATTGTTTTTTGTGTTTTCCCTCCACTTTAGTGGCTTTTCGAATGGTCTCTTTGTAAGCTATTTTGGGTTGTTCAAGAAGGAAGGAAACCCCAAATTTTCTCTTGGCTTTTTCCATCGTAACTTGCAGGTGGTTATCTCCCATTCCTCGTATAATAGTTTCACCTGTATCATGATCTCGTTCAATCATAATGCTAATGTCGTCTTCTTGCATCTTAGGAAGAACAGCCCCTAGTTTATCTTCGTCAGATTTTTTTTCTGCTTTAATAGACATGCGTGCATTTGGAATGGGGAGTTCAATCCATGGGATGGTAATGACATGGTCGGACTGAGAAAGAGTGTGTCCTGTTTTTGTTAAAGTTAGCTTCGTAATAGCGCCAATATCGCCTGCTGGTATATGGTCAATGGGTATTTCTTTCTTCCCGACAAAGGTGGCGATTTGACCAATTTTATCACTTTTTTCTTCTGCTGTATTGTAAATCTTAGAATTGGAATCTAGGTTTCCAGAAAATACTTTCACTAAAGATATTCTGCCGACATAAGGATCTGTCATTGTTTTAAAAACCAATGCGGCAAGAGGTCCATTTTTATCTACTGGCAATTCTGTCTCGGTTTTGTCCTCTTTTGCCGCGACAATACTTCCTTTGTCCTCGGGGCTGGGTATATACGTAGAGATAAAATTCAACATTTCCTCTGTTCCACAGCTATCAGTAGCTGCGGTAAACAGAATAGGAAAAATGGAGCGTTGATGGATAGATTTTTTTAAACAAACCAAAAACTCACTCTGAGATATTTCCTCTCCACCTAGATACTTTTCAACAATAGCATCATCTACTTCAATAACAGTTTCGAGTAAAGCATCGTAATACTCTTCAATAGTAGGCATGATTTCTTCTGGAATATCGGCTTCTTTACCATCTTTGGTTTTGTATTTTTTGTATACTACGTCTACCATACCTTGAAGTTCTTCTCCCTTGATATAGGGAAAATAAAGTGGATAACACTTCTCTGAGTATTGCTGTTGAATTGACTGGATTGTATCAACAATTTTTACATTTTCGCGATCAATTTTGTTGACAACAAAGGCAGTAGGCAAATTATGCCCTTGAGCATAATAAAAAGTTTTTTCTGTTCCGGCTTGTGGGCCTGCTGCGACATCCAATACGATAAGTGCCCCATCAGCTGCAATCATGGCGGATTTTACTTCGCCAACAAAGTCGAAATATCCTGGAGAATCAAGAAGATTTATTTTTAAACCATTGTGTTCAATAGGAATCAAAGACAAACTAACTGATATCTGTCGCTTTGTTTCTTCTGGTTCAAAATCTGAAACAGTATTACCATCCTGAATTTTTCCTAGTCTGTCAGTCACTTTGGTTTTGTAAGCAAGAGCTTCAACAATAGATGTTTTACCTACACCTCCATGACCTGCTAGTACTACATTTCGGATGTTTTTTGCTTCATAGAGCTTCATTCATGATCCTCCTTGGTATTAAGAATTGAGTTATCGTCACTTTTGTCTTCTGAGGATTCTGTTGGATTCCCCATTTCATCTTCATATCCATAGCCTTCACCCATAAATTTATTGAAATCAGAATCCAGATTTTCTGTTGTTTCTTGGGTAATGATAGAGTCTTGAAGGGTTAATTCCAGTTGATCTTCATCGTAAGTCTTATCTTCAACAACCTCCATTTTAATACCCAAGCCTTTCAATTCATTGATAATGACATTGAAGGATTCTGGATTGCTGCTTGGTTGTATTAAGTCACGGTTGCAGATAGCTTCGTAAGCCTTAACTCGACCTTCTGTGTCGTCGGATTTAATGGTTAGCATTTCATTTAATGTATAGGCTGCTCCATACGCTTCTAGGGCCCACACTTCCATCTCACCGAAACGCTGCCCACCAAATTGAGCTTTTCCTCCTAACGGCTGTTGAGTAATTAATGCATAGGGACCGATTGACCGAGCGTGAATTTTATCTTCTACCATATGATTTAATTTCATGATATACGAATACCCGACTGTCACAGATCTCTCAAATTTCTCTCCTGTATATCCATCAAACAAAACTCTTTTGCCGTGCTTGGAAGTACCATCTTCTTCTAGATATTTTAAAAGTTCTTCTGGATTCGTTCCAGCAAATGGAGTAGTCACACAATAGGAATGAGAATTGTGAGCAATAATACCCAGCAAGCATTCCAGTATTTGGCCAACATTCATTCTAGAAGGTACACCCAAAGGATTCAATACAATATCCACGGGGGTACCATCTTCCAAGAATGGCATATCTTCGACGGGGAGGATTTTTGAGATTACACCTTTGTTTCCGTGTCTACCAGAGAGCTTGTCGCCAATCTGAATTTTTCTCTTTTCACCAATGTATACTTTAACAATTCTGTTAACTCCAATGGGCAAGTTTTCTTCATTTTCTCTGGATAGGATTTGTACATCAATGACGGTACCTCTATCCCCTGGTGGTACTCGCAAAGAAGAATCTTTGACATCTTGTCCTTTTTTGTCAAACATTGCTCTCCACAATTTCATTTCAGGAGTAAACTCACTTTCAGCTTTGGGAGTTATTTTTCCAACTAGTATATCATTGGGACCTACTTCTGTACCAACGCGGATAATGCCATCATCATCCAAGTTGCGAAGTTGTTCTTCGGGAACATTCGGAATATCTCTCGTTATCTCTTGTGGTCCTACTTTCGTATCCCGTACCTGAACTTTATGTTCTTTAATATGAAGAGACGTTAGGGTATCTTCTTCTACAAGTCTTTGACTAAGAACAATAGCATCTTGGTAATTATACCCTCTCCATGGCAAATAGGCTGTTAAAAGATTCTGTCCCAGTGCCAATCTTCCTCGGTCGCATCCTTCTCCATTTATGATAGGGGTTTTTTTCGTTACAATATCCCCTTGAGAAACCAAGGGATATTTGTTTACAACAGTATCTTGATTTGTTCTTCGAAACTTCGTAAAAGAAATGGAAGTTGATTTGTAAATATCAACAACTTCTACATTGTTTTTAACCAAAGTGATAATAAGGCTGGTATCTACTCGGCTGCCTTTTTTCGCAATGATATCTCCGCCAACGTAAACGTCCTTGGCAAGCAAAACAGACTTTTGTAGTTTAGGATTTAAATCAAAAGATTGAGCATATTTTAAATCTTCTGTAGAAATCAATGTTATTTTTCGAACATTGTGTTCTTTTAGCTTTGTAAATGTAGAAGGAGATATTTGTTTTCCATATTCTAAAGCTTCGCAGTAGGGATCGGAATGAACTAGAATCCTGTCAATAGGAATATTGTCTTTGTGAACATATTTCACTTCGAATACAGGTACTCGCTCAACACCACCTGCCCATCCTTCTACCTCAACAGTAGATATTTTGGCACCGATCAATCGGTCCATTAAGCCTTTTGTGATTTCTCTTCCGGAATTAATAAGTATCTTGTTTGTTTTGGTGTAAACGTCACTTACTAATCTGCGACCAATCAGCATTTCATTTTTTTCATACAGGACCAATTCAGCCAAATCGATAGTCTCAAATACATCGGAATCGGTGTAGGCTACCGTGGAGTATCCATTATAAAACAGTTTGTGCAGGAGGTTTCCATCAATATGTTGCCCTACTTCTGCAATGTCTGGAATATTCTCGGCAACAACTTTATCAATCAGAGAAACATTAAATTTTCCGATGAGGACTTGTTCAAAACCATTGTCTGGTGAGGTAATGCTAATTTGTCGAGAGTCTACGTAGGATACCATTCCATCGTGAGGGGACAATTCTGAAGCACCAGAATCAATAGCGGCTTTTTCTTCCAAACCCGTACCCGAATATGGTATGGCTGGATGAATAAGAGGAACCGCTTGGTGCTGCATATTACAGCCCATTAATGCACGGTTTGCATCATCGTGTTCCAAGAAAGCTATCAAACCGGCTGAAACAGAAAAAACCTGCAATGGAGATATGTCAATCAAATTAACTTTCTCTTTCGGTACTATAATATACTCTTCATAATGACGGCACAAGACAGTATCAACAGTAATATTACCGTCAGCATCCACAGGAGTATCAAATTGAGCAATATATTTATCGTCTTCATCGTCAGCTGTAAATGAAACAACTTTATCGGTAACCTTTGAGTTTTCAACGACCTTATAGGTAGCAACGATAAAACCTCGGTCATCAACTTTGGAATACACTGACAGAGAATTGATAAGTCCTACGTTTTCACCTTCCGGTGTTTCAATGGGGCATATTCTTCCATAATGAGAATAGTGGACGTCTCGAACTTCAGCTCCTGCCCTTTCTCTGTGAAGACCGCCCGGTCCTAGGGCAGAAATTCTTCTTTTGTGAGTTAAAGAAGCAATAGGATTGGTTTCGTCCATAAACTGAGACAATTGCCCCATGCTAAAAAACTCCTTTATTGCTGCTTCTAAGGGTCGTGGATTTATGATGCTAGATGTGTGTTTGTGAATTTCTTCCCAAGGAGTCACAGAAATCTTTTCATATGTATTTTTCATGACTCGGTGTAATCCAATTCTCATGTTATTTTTAAGGAGTTCTCCAACCAATCGTAAACGCTTGTTTCCTAAGTGATCCCGATTGTCAGTCTGTCCCGTGTTGTGTTCGATTTTTGCAAAATACTGTATTAGCTTGAGTAAATCGTCTTGTGTGACGGTTCTATCTGGAACATCCAACCCAAGCTTTTTGTTCATTTTATATCGACCCACTTCTCCTAAATCATTACGTCGAGGATCGGTTAAAACTTGTTTGAATTGTATATCTGCATTTTCTTTGGTATATCGTTCTCCTGGTCTTAATTTTAAGAAGATTAATTTTTTTGCAGATTCTTCGTCGTTGGAGCTATCTTCTTCTAATGTGGCAATAGCAAACCGAGATAAAGCTCGGTCATAAATGTGTATTCGGCTTATATTTGTTTGAGATATCTCTTCAAGGATGGAAAGAGTAAGAACGGTGCCTTTTTTATAGAGATCTTCGCCGGTGGTTAAGTCATATATATCGTCATATAACTTTTTCCCTACAGCATCGAAGTATTCTTTGGAATTCACTCTCAGTTCAACGACAGTATCATCTTTTAGAGCATCTTTAAGTTCGTCGTCCGTAAGACCCATGGCACGAAGAACAACCGTTGCTGGTAGTTTTTTGCTTCGTTTATCAAGATAAACAAAAACCACCCCATTCTCATTGGTTTCGAATTCAATCCAAGAGCCGCGATCGGGTATAATGGTTGCTTTGTATAATGGTTCTCCGGTTTTAGGAGAAATATTTTGTTCAAAATAAACTCCGGGTGAGCGTGTTAGCTGCCCTACAACAACTCGCTCAACACCATTTATGATAAAAGAACCCGTAGGGGTCATATAAGGAAATTCTCCTACTGCAATGCGCTTGCTTTTATCTTGCAGGTGGATCTCTTCCCCAAGCTCTGTATTCGTTAATCGAATAGAGAGATTTAATTCTCCGTTGTAAGTTTTCCCTTTTACTTTACATTCTCCAGGGGTTGCCTTGGGTTTTGTAACTTCATATCCTAGAAAGCGAACCAATACTTTTCCACTTTCATAGCTCGTATCGGTTTCTTCAAACTCATCAAGCAACTCTTGAATTCCTTTTTCAAGTAACCATTCAAAGGATTTCCTTTGCATATCAAGAAGGTCAGGTGCTTGAAAGTCTTGTTTTATTTTGTTCAAATCTCTCAACGTAAATGATTGATGTGACACAATAAACTCCTTATTACCATATGAAATAAATCACAAGGCTACAAATTACCATAGAATCCCCGTAACAAGAAAAAAATTAAAATTTAATTTAACAAACAATCATTATATAATATAATGTGCGAAAAAGCAAAAAACTTTTATGGAGAAAAAATGATTTCTACCGGCATTGATATTGTAAAAATTGATCGTATTCAAAAAATGTGTCTCCAATACCACTCAGATTGGTGGATTCGTCATATAGGAACCAAACAGGAATGGGACTATGCCCACTCCAAAAACAACTTTTCAGAGTCCTTAGCAGGCATTTTTGCTGCCAAAGAATCATATATCAAAGCAGTGAGTAACTATATAAAAAAACCTGCCCTTGGGGATGTTGAAGTTTTTCACTCTCCCGAGGGCAGGCCCTATTTTTCTTCAAATCGCAACGATTTGATTTCTAGTCAACTGCAAGTGAGCATTTCCCATGAAAAGGAATATGCCATTGCAATCGTTCTTTTTATCTCTGATTAGGGAAATAGTTTACGTATCCGCCAGTCCTCATTCAACATCAAATGGTTGATGTCGTAAAGGTCGATTCTCCTGTCATCATTGAAATCAGCTTCTTTCATGAAACCCTTATCTCCGCGCATAGTTCCAAAAGATTTGCCTAAAAGAACCACATCACTATCATCTACTGTACCGTTTTTATCCAGGTCGTACATATTGGGGACCACTTTAAGACCACTGAAAAAGGATAAATCAATTAACTCGAAGGGAACGATTTCTCCTTGGTCGTCAGAAGCAGAAAACTGAATGATTTTAAAAATCACCCCACTATCGCCTGTATCTTTTTTGAAATTCACCAAGAGTTCAAACAAATCTCCGGATCCTGTAAAGGGAGTGTCAAAAAGAACAGTAATCTCACCCTTTCTAGGACTAAACTCAATGGTTGCCTTATCGGCAATGCTATCGGGTAATCTTGCAGATTCAATAGTATAGTAATCGTCTGCACGCATTAGCCTAACAAGTAGTTTTTTTAATCGCCTTGTATTGTCCACTTTGTAGGTCATAATATCAAGAGATGTGTGTTTCTGTTGCAGTCCCATTTGGGGAATATTCCAGTAGAAAAGGGCCGGTCTTTCATCGGAAAACTTGTGCAAAGCGGATCCTACAATTTCTTTTGTATCCTGATCTTGCAAAAATACGACGATGCCACTTTGCGCAGCAGCCTTAGTGGTAAGAACAAACTTTCTTTCTTCGTCATAGATTTGATCTGCTTTCAATCGTACAGGCTTTCCGGTAACGCCATAGGGCATTTTTTGCACAACATAGCGGTTCATGTATTCGCCATTCGCTTGTTCGGTTATTACCCAATCCTGGTAGATGACAGCAATGATGTTAATGTTACGTTTTCCAAAATCTTCTCTAGCTTTTACCTTTACCTGAAAAACATGGTCATCAAAATCACCCGTTAATTGGATATCAGCTAAAATTCGTTGTTGATTCTGGCATTCAAGAATCGCAGCAACATACTGATCAAAGTCTAAATACTGCCCATCATTTGGAACCCCTACAATTAAATCAATTCCACCTACTACAACAGAGGGGTAAGAATTTATTGAGTAATAGTCAGCCCTTTTTTCTGTATCAGCAGATGCGAGTGAATCACGATAGTGAAAGGCAAGAGGAATGAATACATCCTCCGTTTCGTTTAAAACCATCTCGGCATAATGCATCCCTGCAGAGGCATATGGGCAAGCTCCACACCATCCACCTGTAAAACGCTCCACGATAACAGGTGAAGGAGACGGTATAAAATCGCCACCATTTGATGCATATACCTTGTAAGGTGCTTGATAATTTGCAAACACAACTAGAAATGTGAACACGCAAGCAAAACTCAAGGTTAAAAGCTTTTTAACATTCTTTCTCATACACCGCCTCCTACTAGATTTTTATAATTTTGGATAGGTTATCGTAATTGTTTCCGTGTCACCATCCCAGCCAATATCAGCACCAAGGCTCTCGGAAACAAATCGGACAGGGACCATTGTGTTCCCACTAATGATCTGGCAAGCAACATCCATGGTTACATCTTTTCCATTAACTTTCGCAATGTTCGAACCAATTCTTAATTCTACCCTTGTGCCATCAAGCTCTAACCATACCATATCGACAAGGTTTGTGTTGGGATCTTGTGTATAATCAACATCAGCATCAAGGGCTCGTCCAATAAATCCAATAGGAACCAATGTACGTCCATTCTGAATAATGGGTGCCATTGTTAGCTCTTGGGTTTCATCGTTCTTTATAGCTGTCTTTTTACCGATCACTAATTCAATAACATAACCAAATGTAATTTGGATCGTTTTTTCTGTAATATTTCCAACGGGATCTGTAGCAACAAAGTCGAATGTCATTTTTCCTATTTTTCTAGGTGTCACTTCATATGCAAAAGTACCGTCTTGTTCTAGGTAAACAAACTCGCCGTTAATGGTAAGTTGTGCTGTGGGGTCTGTTTGTCCTGTTACTGAGAATCGACGCTGTGTAACAACATCCCCTTCTAAAGGATAGGTAATGTTAATTTCAGGTGGCTCGGTATCGTAAATTACTTCATATTGAAGTAATTTCTCATGACCAGCTTCGTCTTTTACAAGGATATCAATACTATTTAAACCTTGCTCTAGATCAATTATAGCAGAAAAGTATCCCGTTTCAGGATCAACTTCTACTTTTTCATTATTAATGAAAGCAATTAAATCGTATTCAAGTGAATCAACTCCAAAACGTATAGTTTTAATCAATGTTGTACGTGCTAATACTTCAATCGTTGGTTCTGTGGTAATTGTTTTGGGTTCTACAGGTTTTTCGACTACAACTTCTGGTAAAACAGTGTCTACTTTAACGACAAAAGATTTTGGTGGTTCCACTCCAGTAATAGACTCTGCCCAGTATGTAATACGGGATTCGTATTGGCCAATGTCAAGGGGTTTTGCGCCTCCGTCATAAGTAATGATTTGATTGTCTTTGTCATCCCAATAAAGCTTTATTACAGCTGTTGGATCGTCACATGAAAAGGAAACCACAGGGGGTTCTAAATACCATCCGTTTTCACCCTTTATTCCACCCATAATTTCATATGTGGAAACTGGTAACTTTGGAGTTGTAAAGAAGGTTGGAGAAGTGGCTACGAAATCTTCGGTGTTTGAGGTAATTTTTAGTACATAGCCTACTTTTTCATCGGTGGGATTTCGAAAGCCAGATTCAAAAGTGGTCTGTAGAACAAATTCCATGCCACCTTTTACTTCTTGTGCCACATAAAAACTCGCTGTTGTTCCCTCAATGGTAACTTTTTCTGAAGGGATTTCATTAATTGTAACAGAGCTTGGATTAACTTCTTGTGGCATCTCGGTATTTTCAGGGAATGTAATGGCGATGAAATCTCCCTTTTTGAGAGCGCCATTGTCGCCTGTAAGGCCTTGAATTGTCCAAGAAGTTACAGAATATGCATTTTTGGGTTCATTGGTAACGTCTAAAATATCCAGACGGGATTCGATTAATTCAACAGGGGTGGTCATCAAATAGTCAGGTTCACTTTCAAGCTTATACCCTAACTTAATTTCTCCTGGTTCTGTTGTATTAACAATTCCGGCATCTGCTGCAAACAGAACATCGACAGCGCTTTCTGATTCTAATTTTACAGCAGAAGAAATCACCACTTCCAAACCATTTACAGAAATGTCTCGGATTGGTTCTCCGCCAATAAAAATTTTGGTTTTATTAAGCGATGATGGGAGGATGGTACCTTCTGGAAATTTAACATTGATTTTACTGCCAACGTCAATTGATTTTCCAGCTTCAAGAATAAAAGAGAAGGAATATCGAGCTGGTTTGTTTACTTTGGCCGGCACCACTTTGAGTAAAGCTCCGCCCTTTTCAATTAAGTAAGGAGCAGAGGCAACCCAATCTTTGTCTGCTGGAATTGTAGAAACTTCAAGGACATATTCGCCAGGTTTGGGTGGATTAATAATACCAGCACCTTCGTCAATAAATAGCTCAACGCGACCGCTATCTGGAATTTCAATGGGAGTAATAAAAGTAAGCTGGTTCCGTACTGCAAGTGGAGAATTGGTGATTGGTTTCCCATTGACAAGAAGGAATTTTTCTTTAATTTCTTCGTCAGCAAATTGAGTGCCTTCAGGGAACTTGACACGGATTCTTCCATCTCCTTCTCGCAACCATCCGCCTCTTCCTACATTAAAAGTGATCGTATAGGATGCATTGGCTCGGAAAGATGAAGGTCGAACTTCAACTACAGGCATTCCTTCGGGGACACCAATAGCACTTTCAACAATTTCAAACGGTTCCGAAGAAACAAAAGAAGGTTCTGCTCCAGTAGAAAACTTCCACTGGTATTTAGCAGGATTTGGTGGGGTTACAAATCCACAAGTATCTGGGACTGTAACAACAATATCACTATATCCTTCAATTTCTGGGTTCAACTCGATATGAGTATTGAACCGCAAAGATATTCCACCATCTGGGGTATCTTCAATCACAGGTAAACCCTGGCAAGCGGAACAAGGCGAAAGACCAATGGACATAGACTCAATAATCTGAGTAAGTCGCTCTTTGCGCTTTTTTTCATCTTCCGGAATTGGAGGATCAATAATGGTACCAGGAGGCCATACTAAAGTAATTGCTTCGTGTACCTTAAGTCGTTTTTCTATGGTTACATTAAATCGATAGGTTGCCCTCGTGGCAACTTTTCTAGGTTGTACGGTCATAAAGAAATTCGTTAAAGCAGATGTTTTTATCGGTTGAAAAACAGAAAAAACACTGCCAAGCAAAATGAACGACAACATAATACTAAGAAATTTATTCAGTCGATGCTTCATCGTAAAAAACCCCCTTGAATTACAATTCACCAAAACTGAATCATAACCCATATAAATTTTTAACAAAAAATAGAATTTACAAAAATAATACACGAACAATCAAACAAAATCAATTCCATTAAGTAACACTCTTGTAACCTTATTGAGTCCAAATCGATATGGAATGTCTTCCAAGGAGGGAGTGGAAAGCACCAGTAGGTCTGCTCTTTTCCCCTTTTCCATAAGACCTGTTTCGTGTTCCAATCCACATGCAAAAGATGCATTTACAGTGGCAGCGTTGATTGCTTCAGGTAAAGTCAGCCCCATTTGAAGAATGGCAATTTCAATCATCATTTGCATAGAGCTGCACATACAGGTGCCTGGATTCAAATCAGTACCTATTGCAACAGGGATATTGGCACGAATCAATCGTTTGGTATAATTGTAATCTTTTTTTCCATGTGACAATCCAAAACTAGTACCAGGTAAAACCACAGCTATACCTCCTGCATCACAAAATGCAGGAAATTCTGATGGATTCGATACCATCATGTGATCAGCTGAGATTGCTTTCAGCTGGGAAGCCAAAGGGAGTCCTCCGATGGACTTAAACTCATCGATATGAAGCTTTGGACGCAATCCATATTGGATACCACACTGCAGGATTTCTTTCGATTGAATAGCTGAGAAAACTCCTTCTTCGCAAAAAACATCAATATTATCTGCGAGATCATTCTTGCCAATATAGGGAGTAATGGTTTGATTCATGTACTGTATGTACCCATCAATATTCCCCTTATATTCAGGGGGTACAGCATGAGCAGCAAGAAGTGTTCTAGAAATACAAGTCCCTATGTTTGTGGAGGCAACCTTTGCAGCTCGCAACATTTTGACTTCGTCTTCCAACGTTAAACCATAGCCACTTTTTATCTCAAAAGCAGTTGTTCCATAGTGCAAACATTCTCTCATGCGGCGTTCTGTGTTTGTTACCAGCTCTTCTAAGCTAGCTTTGCGTACAGCTCGAACTGTTTCTAAAATACCTCCACCTGCTGCTAGAATTGAAAGATAATCTTCTCCTTGTAATCTAGCAACAAACTCTTTTGCTCGATTTCCAGCAAAAACAAGGTGTGTATGAGGATCCACAAATCCAGGCATTACCAATGAACCGTGGACATCCATCTTGGGAAATAATTCGTAGTCGGTCGGACAGGATATCATCGGTCCAAAATCCATTATTTTCCCATCTTGAATAGCAACATATGCCTGAGGTATTCGTAACAATTCATTTTGTTTTTCCCCTCGTAAAGGTTTTCCATCATCGCTACACGGAGCGACTAATTCTGCTATATTCCAAATCAGCTTTGGGGAAGAATCTTTTCTACTCATGGCTTAAATATTAAACCGGACGTGCATTATGTCACCATCTTGTAAGATATAGTCTTTGCCTTCAAGAAAAAAACATCCATTCTCTTTACACTCTTTCATAGAAAAATGGTTTTTTTCGAAATCTTCATAGTGAACAATTTCAGCTCGGATGAAACCTTTTTTTATATCGGTATGGATTTTTCCAGCTGCTTCCAAGGCAGTAATATTTTTCTTTACTGTCCAAGCTTTTACTTCGTCCTCGCCCACAGTAAAAAAAGTCTGCAAATCTAGATGTTCATAAACAGCATGGAGTAAAGTATGCAATCCAGGTTTTTCAATAGAATATTCTTGGAACAATTCTTTTTGGTCTTCTTCATTTAACAAGGCAAGCTCTTCTTCAAGTGAGATACAAATGTTGGCATAGGGAACACTTCCGTATGATTCTTGCCATTGTTTTTCAAAGGATGCTTGGTGATGGATACTTTTTTCATCAATATTAAAAACAACAATTCGTGGAACAACAGAATGCAGTCCAAGATTTTTTACAACGTCGGAATGGATGATTGGTGATGTTGCTTCTAACTGATTGTTTTCGATTAAAGGAATCAGCTGCGTACATTCTTCTACTTCTTTTTTTGCTTTGGGGTCTTTTTTGTGCCTATCAATGTATCTTTCCAATAGTTCGATATCTTTTAATCGAAAGAGCATATCGACATCTTCATAGTCTTTGATAACGTTGACAACATCTCCTTCATATTGAGAATATGCCTTGATAACAAAAACAAATACATCCGAGGAACGAAGATCTTCAAAAGGGAAAACAGGCTCAAGAGATACGGAAATGAAATGCAATTGAGCGTAGGTCGTTTTCTTTGGCTGGAATGCAACTGCCATTTTATCAACTCGTTTGTCTGGAACATTGGTTGATCCTAGAAGCTTTCCTTTGCTTTTTGCTGTTTTTCCCTGGGTTAAAATATCAAAAAGACCTTGTTTGCCACCATTTTCTGCGCCAATTATGGTAGCTTTCATCGTAGTAAGTCTGCAACTTGAGAAGGAATTGATGCTACCTTCACTCCTGCTTCGTGAAAAGCCTTCACTTTTCCTTCAGCAGTGCCCATTCCTTGGGAAATTATAGCCCCTGCATGGCCCATCCGTTTTTCAGGAGGAGCGGTAACACCAGCAATAAAAGCAACCACTTTCTTCTTGATGTTCTGTCGGATATAGGCAGCTGCTTTCTCTTCTGCATCTCCTCCAATTTCTCCAATCAAGACGATGGATTCGGTTTGGGAATCATCATTGAACAGGGAAAGAGTATCAATGAAATCAGTTCCAATAATAGGATCTCCCCCAATACCAATGCAAGTCGATTCACCAAAACCAGCAGAAGTTAAGCTATACACGATTTCATATGTGAGTGTTCCACTTCTCGAAACAACCCCTACATTTCCTTGTTTAAAAATGTGACCCGGCAATATGCCTACTTTGGATTTTCCAGGTGAAATCAAACCAGGGCAATTGGGACCGATAAGTCTAACGTCTGGTTTTGACTTAAGATATGCCTGTACCTTTAGCATTTGGTTTACAGGGACTCCCTCTGTAATACAAACAATTAGTCGGACACCCGCATCTGCTGCTTCTACAATAGCATCTGATGCAAA
This sequence comes from uncultured Caldisericota bacterium, assembly GCA_964493625.1. GTDB lineage: Bacteria > Caldisericota > Caldisericia > UBA6126 > UBA6126 > JAGLCW01. Next base: position 61,520 of record CAZBOU010000007.1, on the reverse strand, counting down.
TGGTGCAGGTACAAAGATAAGAGATACATCTGCCTTTTTTTCAATTACAGCCTCTTGGACGGAGTTAAAAATGGGAACTCCAAGAATGGTTTGACCTCCTTTTCCTGGAGTAACACCACCTACAACGTTTGTACCATATTGAATCATTTGATCAGCATGAAATGAACCATCTCTGCCGGTTATTCCCTGCACGATCACGTTTGAGTTTTCGTCTAGTAAGATGCTCATGGTTAACCCTCCCTTGCAAGTTTCACAACATTTTGCACGGCTTCGTCCATATCTGTTGTTACAGGAATGTTGATTTCACGTAAGATGGAATGTGCTTTTTCATCATTGGTACCAATGATGCGGCAAGAAATGGGTAAATTGAATGAAACTCTTTCAAGCCCTTCTTTGAATCCGTGTGCAATATCATCACATCTGGTAATTCCTCCAAAAATATTGATGAGTATGGCTTTTACTTTTTTGTTTGAAGCAATAATTTTCAAAGCATTCACAACTTTTTCTGGATGAGAGCTTCCGCCAATATCTAAAAAATTAGCAGGGCTTCCTCCAAAGTGCTTAATGGTATCCATTGTAGCCATGGCCAGGCCAGCACCGTTAACCATGCAGGCAATATTACCATCCAGTGAAATATAGGTTAGATTTGCTTCCCGTGCCATCTTTTCCTGCTCGGTTTCTTCTGCATTTGAGGTAATATATTTTTCAAACTCCGGGTGAAATTCCAATCCATTGTCATCAAGCAAAATTTTTGCATCCAAGGCCATACATTCATTTTTATAGACAATGAGTGGATTAATCTCCACCAAGGTTGCATCTTTTTCAAAATACACATTCACTATTTTGTTTAGAAATTCTTTGAACTCTTTGTAAGAAACTCTCTCTTCCTGGTTTTGGAACATTTTTTGATACGTTTTGCGCAAACTATAATCTTTAAATCCTACAATAAAATCGTATTCTTCTTTAAAAATCTTATCGGGTTGATTTTTGCTGATTTCTTCAATGTCAACTCCTCCAGATGGAGACATGATGATCATAGGTTTTTGGGAAGCCCTATGAAGGACAACGCTTAAATAGTATTCATTTTGTATGGTAACAGCTTCTGATACCAATATCTTTTCAACTACGCATCCCTTGATGCTCATACCCAATATTTGCGATGCAATTTGCAAAACGTCTTCTGCATTCTTTGCAACCTTTACACCGCCTGCTTTTCCTCGTCCACCTACTGGTACTTGGGCTTTTATTACGCAAGGGTAACCAACAGACTCTTCAGCCAGTTTTACGGCATCTTGAGGAGTCGTTACCATGGCTTCATTTGGCGTTCGTATAGCAGCACTTCTAAACACTTCTTTTGCTTGGTATTCTAATAACTTCACTCAGTCCTCCTAAAAAAGTATCTCGGATAAATCATCATTTTTACGAATCGTGATTCGTTTTATACTCCAACCGGATTGCAGGGGAAGAGTATTTACTCCTCCTCCCGAATTGAAGGTGCCCTTATAACCTTGATTTCTCACTATTTTGTTCAAATCATTGTTTCCATACCCAAAAGGGATGGCTAAAAAATTAACTTTTTTTTGTGTTTTCTCTTCAATAATTTGTTTCGAGATCAAAAGGTCTTCAGACACCCTTTTGGTATATTGTTCAGTAGTCTCAACGGTTCCGTCTGGCAAAGGCATTCTGCTGATTAAAGCTGCGTGTCTTCCTGCTTTGTCATCCACGAAGTAATGAGAATTGAGTGTGTGAGATTCAATGCTAAACACTCTGCTTGACTGCATCTGAATACATTCATCCCACGACACATAATGCTCCGTTGTACCCACTCGACTCACAAGTAGAAAAAAGAACCCAGAAACACCGAGCTCCTGTAAAACTGGAAATGCATGTGTATAGACTCCCTTTAAACCATCATCAAAAGTGATGAGTACGGGTTTTGTAGGCAGATCAGCTCGTCCTTCTACATGACTCAGATACAAAGTTGGTGAAACAAAATTGAAATCATTCTCCAACAGGTACTCCATGTCAGCTTTAAACTGAGGGGGTGATCGAGAAAAAACATTTCCATCTTCACAGATGTCGTGATAATTCAATACCACCAGCCCCTTGTGAAAAAATTCAACAACAACTTGTTGAGAAGGAAAAACACATGTTGGATTCAAGGCTTCTTCGGCATGAACAGAAAAAGTGTTGAACCCATTTTCCAAAGAAGCCGGTTGAGAAACCCAATAACCCTTATGGTCAGCTTTTAACTTTTCAATAAATTGAAAGCCCGTTTTCATTTTTCTATATAAATAAAGGTCATTGCCCGGATAAAACGTTCCTTTGAGAACGATAGAATTGGATAAAACCGACAACCCTGCTGTAGGAAATGTAAAAAAAGGTTCTGTGTTGCAGATCATGAAACTCACTTCGCTTTGCACAATAGTGCCTTTGATATCCTGACAAACAATTTTTACAACATGAGTCCCTTCTGTCATGGTATATGGAACAAAAAACTGAGTGAGCCATTTCTTTTCTGAAGAAGAGTACTGCATTGCGATCTGAACTTGATCGTCAATCATAGCATTGACACTTTCCAACTCACTGGAAGTATCCAAAAATATGGTGAGAGTCGTTCCACTTCGAACCAATTTTGAAGAAACTCCAGCTTGTAAGGAAGGTTGTGTGTTATCGACTACGACCGATGAAATGGGAGAATCTAAAACATGCTTTGATCCTTCCTCAAGGACATATAGATAATGGCTTCCATTAGGAAGACTCTTTGTGTTAAGGTTCATGCGGTAGAATTGATCGGAATAAGAGAAAGGATAGATTTTCACTTGCCCTGTTTTGTCAATCACTTTTAAAACCAAGGATAAGTTGGACCCGTGTGCTTTTACAACGACTGGAATAAAACCAGATATCACTTCTCCGGGTGATGGTTCCACAATTTGCAAACCTGAAGAAGCATACGTCACACACAAAGATTGACGTACTGGAAATGGCAAAACCATACCTACTGATAAAATAACAATAAGAAACGCTATGTTAAACCTAACAAACAGCATGATGAAACTATATTTTCACACCTTCCAATGTCAAGTATTTAAATGAAATGTTGCTTCTTCTTGACAATTACACGATTTAGAATAACTTTTTCCCTATGATTAATTTTACTATGATTGACGAACATGAATTAGCAGCCTTATCCAAAGAGCCTTCGAATCGAATCATTGTTCATCTACAACATCTCAAAGAAAATTTTCAATCTATCAAACAAAAGCTATCGAACAAAACCAAGATTATTGGAATGGTTAAATCCAATGCTTATGGTCATGGAATCCTTCCTATCTCTTCTTTTTTATCTTCACTTGGCATTGACTATCTGGGTGTCTTCACAATTGAGGAGGGAATCTGTCTTCGAGAACAGGGTATCCAAACTCCAATCCTAATCTTTGGAGCATTGTTACGGCATCATATGAGATTTTTAGGTCGGTTCAACCTCCTTCCTGTGATTGGTTCCATGAAAGAACTAGAGGCATTTTTAGAAGAAGAGACTTTAAGTACCCTACCATTTCATTTAAAAATTGACTCAGGAATGGGAAGGATTGGTTTCCTTACTTCAGAACTTCCTCCAATAATGCACCATATCCATTCAAGAAATGCTGAAAAAAGAATTGCAGGGATTTGCACACATTATTCTGATGCTAGCAATTTATCTTCCGATTATACCCAATGGCAAACAGAAAACTTTGCGCACTCTTCCAAAGAACTGAGTTCTTTTATTCATCAAGAACCATTGATTCATACATGCAACAGTGCTGCATTTTTACGGTTTCCTCAATATCACTTCAATGCAATACGTCCTGGTTTAATTCTGTATGGAATTTGTCCATTCCCACAAGATCAAGGCGATTGGAATCCAGTTCTATCCCTGGAATCTTACATTAGTGTCATTCGATCCTTACCGAAAGGTTCCTATATTAGCTACAATCGCACATTTCAGACAACACGTCCAACGAAAATTGCCATTGTTCCCATTGGATATGCCGATGGCATTCCTCTCTCTCTTTCTAACCGGGGCTATGTGCTATATAAACAGACAAAATGTCCTATTGTTGGCAATGTCTGCATGAATCAATTCACAATTGATGTTAGTGAATGTAAAGACGTGCATCTAGGTGATGAGGTTACTATTATTGGAAAAGAAGGTTCTTTAGAGATTACTGCAAACGATGTTGCAAGCTGGGCAAATACGATTCCCTATGAAATACTGTGCAATCTTTCAAGTACCATCCCGAAATATATCATCAAAGATCCTCTTACGGTTTCAAGCGAATGATCGAGACAGGATATGTTGAAGTATGCCCCCGCATGTTTTTGGATTCAACCAATACATAATTCAAACCTTCGCGCAAGGATGTAGTAAAAGAAAAATCACCACTATTTTCTACGTTTACTTCTTTTCCATTGGCAAAAACTTTGTAACCATCAGTTTTTCCTGACAGTTGTATTTCTCTTAGGTTTGTCATAAGAGGGTAAGCATCTAATCGTATGCTTGGGTACTTGTCACTCAGACGATTTGCTTCTACCTTAATTGTATGAACACCTGCTAAAGAACGTATCTCAATTGTGCCCGTATTTTTTCCATTGACCATAAACAAAGGATTTAGCTGCACACGAATCTGGACTTGAGAATGTAGGACTTCTTCAGGGCTACACTGAATCCATCGAGCATCCGGGGTAATACTGACACGAACTTCATTGCCATGCGTTTCTTCAACATACACATACGAATATGGCTCATCAATAATGGAAACGTTGTCAAACTGTAATGAATCTGCTGAATAATACATGTCAAGATCAGGCTCAGAAGATGTTTGAAACGGGATAAAAAAATCTCGATACAAATGTTGTTGGTTCACTGATTTGAAGGATTCAGGTCCTCCCTTCACAACAAGAATATATTGCATGGTAGGTTTCAAAAGCAATAAAGGGGCTATAGTTACCGTTTTTAAGGTAGCATTGTAAGACCACTCAGCCTCCACTACATTTCCATCACTATCAACAAAGTAAAACTGATCCGATTGAAGCGTTTTAATAATAACCCCATCTTGAAACTGTAACTCAAACTGATGATCTCGGTCTACTTCAATCTCAAAAGGGGTTGGGTTTGTACTTGTTATTACTTGGGAATAAAGTGAGTAGAATTGAGAATTATATACTTCTTTAGTAGCTTCATTTTGAAACATACATAAAGTGCTGTAATACTTCGATTCGATGTTTTCTTGGATGGGCAAAGAAAAGCGTAAATGATATATCTTTTGTGGTTGTAGTACCATATGAAGTCCGTCAAAAGAAGGAAATATACTTTCCGCCACATAATCGTGAACAGAGTCTTTAATAGTCATACCACTTACCATGGTAAGTCCCATAAAGTTTCCCTCAATTTGGCGATCAGGGGAATGCAGAAAGACATCGAAATAAATCATTTGATTTCGAACCGTAATATTGGAATGAATGGCCAAATCAGATGGTTCACTTAGCTCATTTTCAATGGCTTTAGAAAATTTTTCAAACCAATCCTCTGATACCCCTGTTTGCTTCGTGGTTCCATTGGCGATAACAGTAGGAAATCCAGTAACTCCGTAGTAGTAGATACGATCATTGATTGTTTCCATCGATATTTCGTCTTGACAATGATATCGAATATTTGTTACTATTTTGTCACCATATTTTTCCTGTAAAGCATCAAACAGATCATACGATTTGTAACACCAACCGCACCATGTAGCAGTGAATATCTCCATTGCTACATTCTTTTCAAAGGGAATCCATGACGTGTATTCAAGAGCTGAATATTCATGAACTACCTTATTGTCTTGAGCGACACTAGAATGAAATCCCAAAGACACACAAAAAACAAAAACAATGGCGGTAACGATATATTTTTTTGTCATGTTTTTACCCTTTCTCTATTCTAAGTATAATACACTTATGAAAAATATTATACAATACAAGGCGTCTTTTTTTGTTCGACCTTTTTTCTATACGGGAGCAATTCTTTTCTTATGTTGCTCCTTTTTTGTTACAAGCTGCTCTTTTTTGCCCAAAGAATCCATTTTCCCCCCCGAGGACTTTCGCTCTTCTATGGTCTTCTTTGCAAACCCTGATGGTTATGGAATTCGAGTATTCCATCCCCAAAGTGGAAATGTGCAAGCATTAACCGAAGAAAATGATGATTTCCCCTACTATTCTGTGAAACAGCATCGCTTGTACTTCCTACGTCGAAAAGACCAAATACATCCTAGTTCTCAAAAAACAAATACAACCTTTCATATTTGCTATTTAGACCTGGAAAAAGACTCGGTTCAATATCTTTCTGAGTTAACAATCTACACGCCAAGAAAAGATAGAAAAGATCAGTTGTTTTTTGTTGAAGAAGGAGAACGAATTGTGGTTTCTCCTTTGCACGAAAATCCCTTTGTGATAGATGCTGCAACAGGACAAAAACTGCCTAGTGAAAATCCTTGGTCTTACTATTCTCAGATCAATCAATATGACAAAAAACTAGGCAGATTCTTTGGGTCAACAAATACCGACCCTTATACACCCTACTTTCAAGAATTGGAAAGTGTTCAAACAGTCGTTCCACAAAAAACTCTTTTCTGGTGGAGTGAGGGCTCCGCAATTAGAACTATATGGAACAGCATTGGTCCAGAAAGTTACGAAGACTGGCTGTTTGGATTCACCTGGTCAGACGCATCCAACTCCTTGTATTTTAGTCAAAATAGCACTCTGTATTCATGGGATGGTGAAAAAACTAACATGATTGCGGAAGGTGTTCACCCTTTCACTATCCAAGACTCTGTAGCAGTAGATCAAACAACCTCATTTCCGTTTTTTAGAATGTACTCATGGATTCCTTTGGAGAATGATAACGAGTACATGTTTGCAGAAAACAACCACTTATCCCTGTATCAAGCGAGCACTTTTCATATCATCCACAATGACGAGTTTCTAGGAGGTCAAACAAGCGAAAATGATGAGTATTATTTGTTTGACCATTTGGTTTTTCTTGGAGAACTGCATGATCCCGAGCACACCTATTTGCTAGTTTCAACAAAACAAAATGATCAAGTTACCCCAGATACAATAGCAAAGGGAAATCATAAACCAGATCTTATCAAAATTTTTAATTTCCATCCGACAGAACTCGATGGCACAATTGATCATTCTTTGTTTTCTATCAGTGGTTCATGGGATTTGCATTTCCAAATGGAGTACTTATCCAGTCCTCCAAAAGCTTTTCCAGAAATTATTCTACGATACACCGCATCGAATTTTGAAGGAAAAGAACGAATGCAAGCATCTGGGAGAGCCATTCAATGGATTGATGTATATTCATATGATTCTCAACAAGACTTGTATGTCAATGCTAATACAAAATTCCCGCATCTATACAAGGAATTGAAAGAACAACTAGAAGCTATATATGAATTGGTTATCCAATCACAAAGAGCCTCAACTCCCCTCATGTGTAAAGAGGACATTCAAATGCTGGAATCGAAAATGAAAGAAGCTCGAAACATCTCTCAATCCTCCAAGTAGGATATGTTCTTATGTTATGGCTTTAATCTCTGTGTTCTTTGCTTTAATTCATGAATTTTATTTCGAAGAACTTCCTCGGTTTTTTTGATTTCGTTTTTTAACTCTTCAGAGCTTAGTTCTTTTTCCCGATGTTCCTCTTTTTCATTGGTAGTAGCGTTCTGACGATCATCAAATGTTTGTTTTTGAGAAACATCATGCGGATAAGAACCTGGGTTTTTACTATTTATTGTTTCATCGGAAGAAGAAAGAATGGAGTAATCAATCATTTGACGGTTACCATTGCGATCTGTAAAAGACAAAATAGAAATAAGGCTGCCTGTTGTAACGTTAGAATCCATCATTAAAACATGAGAAAAATGAGGAGGTATCTTGAGTACAATTCTCCTTCCATCTTTTGCTCCCAAAACCAAATGATCTTGGTTCAATGCAATAAGATACCCCGTAAATGAGATTGGTCCATTGGGTCGCAATGGTTTAACTTCTATGAAAAGAAGCTCGTATCTATATTCTGTGTAATTGTACATGATTTTGATAGCAACAGGACTTCCAATTTGAATAGTATCCAGCAATGCAGTTTCTCCCCGTACATATATTGGATAAGGGAATCTTTCAATAAAAAAACTGGAATTCTCAAATACAATCTGACGGACTCTTCCTTGTAGAAGAAAACCTTCCTTTGGAGTAGTCTGATAGGCTGATTGGAAATCCTGAAGAAACTGAATACATTGGTAGGGGGTTACATTGGTATGGCGGGAGATCACTCCCCAATCAAGCCTGTTCTTCCTCATTTGTACAAGATTTTGTACAGGTATATTTGCCTCTTTCGATACCAAAAGCAAAAAAACAGCGTCAAATGGAGGAATATTGTAGATGAACCGAGTTTCCAGAAATTCTACAGGATCAATACCATATTTCTGCTCCAACAAGGAAGAAATCAAGTGAGGTGCAATAGATTGATCGTGCGGTGCTGCAATGGCTGTGGTTTTAAAGGCATCCAAACTTCGGTTTAATTTGTAGCTGTTATACACATCAATAAGAGAACCCTTTTCATTTCCAAAAACAGGGAAGAAGGAAGTAATAAAAATAAGCAAAGCAAGCGTAACAGGAACAGCAAAACGCCTGGTCATAGTTGCCATTCTACGAGATTTCTGATGGGATTCTACTTTCTCCATAATAGAAAGAAACTTGGTGTCTTCTACTACATGGGAGGGGATTGTAGAGTTTAAAAAGGATTGGATTAACTTTTTATCTTGATCCATTAGTTTTCTTCCTTCGTTTCAATGATTTGCTTTAATTTTTTTGTGGCCCTATGAATTCTCACCTTAGCATTTGCAACAGATATGTTTACAGCTCGAGCAATCTCCTCAATAGTTAGCTCTTGGAAATAGCGCATGGATATAATCTCCCGATCCTTTGCATTGAGCTCTTTCATATACCTTTGGATTTGTTGTGCTTTTTCTCTGTTTTCTGTTGAGCGTGATGGTATATTGTCTAGAGCAAAATCTTGATTGGTATAGGCACGTCGATTTTTCTTAATATAGGTTCTAGTTTCATTCAAAACAATTCTTGATAACCAAGGATGAAAGGATCTTGTCATGTCAAATGAAGAAAAATTTGAAAAAACTTTGATGAAAACGTTCTCTACAATATCATCTGCCTCATCTTCATTTCGCAACATGAAAAAGGCAGATCGAAAAATATAATCTTTGTAGTACTTAAATACTTCAGCTTGTGCCATTCTATCACCATCTTTAGCTTGTTGTAATAGTTCCCTGTCAATTTCTATCACGTTTAACCATCTTTCTGTATTTAGTACAATTTAAATCAAGATTTGTTACACTACTTTTATTCTTTTTTTTAAGGAAGCAAAATGAACCGACTCCTAGCAAACAGTATAGAAAAAATTGTATCACAAGAAGGAAGAAAATTTTTACAATTGACCCCCGGTTTTGACCCTACAGTATTGCAGTATGACAAATCCTCAAAACCATCGCTTTATATCCATATTCCTTTTTGTAAAAAATTGTGTCCATACTGTTCATTTAACCGGTACCTTTACAAAGAAGAAATAGCCATACAATATTTTCAATCTCTTCAAAAAGAATTGCACTATTATAAAGATCTTGGATTTGACTTCCAAGAAGTATATTTTGGAGGAGGAACACCCACAATCAATTTGTCTTTGCTAAGCTCCTGTATAAAAGATATCCAGAACATGTTTTCTATTAAAGAAATCTCAATAGAAGCAAACCCCAGTGATTTATCTGCCAATACCGTAACAGAACTCCAGCATATTGGTATTCAACGCTTATCCATTGGGGTACAAAGTTTTAAAGATGAATTGTTAATTGCTATGGGGAGACGCTCTCATACTTCCCTAGAAGCATTACACTCCATAGAAAGAGCTCATCATCATTTTCCAACCATCAATCTCGATTTCATTTTCAATTTTCCCAGTCAATCACTGGAAGATTTTTATCATGATATACAGATGGTTAAAAAGTGTGGAGTAAACCAGGCTACTTTTTATCCCTTAATGCCGTCTCCCCATAAAAAAAGTGCCATGGAAAGACAATTTCAAGCGATTGATTCAAAACGCGAATCTTCTTTTTACCATCTTCTGCAAGAAGAAATGAAAAAAGATTTTCAACCATCTACATGCTGGTGCTTCTCAAAAGGAGATCAAAAAATTGACGAATATATTATTAATCACCCTGAGTATATCGGCATTGGGGCTGGTTCGGTAGGATTCTTAAAAGATACATTTTTGGTCAACACATTTCACCCTACCAACTACATTGAACAAGTAGAAAAAAATCATGTATCCATTGTCATGCAAAAAAAAGCTACAAAAAAAGAAGCGGCTCGTTATTTTATGCTCACACAACTTTTTGGTATGAAACTGGACCTTGTAGAGCTGGAAAAACGATATCAAAAGGCTGTTTCTACCGAGTTACTGCTGCTACAAATAAGCTCCATCATTGGCAAAAATAAAACTCGCTACTACACAACAGAAAAAGGCATGTATTATATTGGGCTAATGATGAAGCATTTCTTTATAGGATTAAATGCCCTGCGAGAAATTTGCATTCAAAATAGGCTATAAGTGTCATTTTTTACATTGCCAAAATGATAGGAATTTGTAGAATGGAAGAATACTTTACCATAGGGGGTAATTTGATGAAAAAAATTGTATCGATTGTAGTAATGTTTTTGATGGTAATCGGTCTTAGTTCTTTTATGACTGGCTGTAATGATAATACTTCTGACAATGGCGGTCAAGTTATCAAAGACGGTGGTAGCGGTGGAGGAATTATTTCTCCAGAAGAAGCTAGAGATGCTGGCGATTGGACACTTCCCATCGTTGCAAATCCCAATCCCGACCTAGATATCGTTGAAGAAGTTGCTTTACAGGCTCTTATTGACAATCCCGATGTCAAATTAATTCTTGTCGACTTTTGGGCTACTTGGTGCGAACCATGCAAAGAAGAAATGCCTCATCTTGAAGAAATTTACCAAGAATACAAGGATCAAGGTTTGGAGTGTTTAGTAATCACAATTGATTCCACCAAAGCTCTTGAACCCCAAATCCTCAAAGATGTTGAATTTCTTAATGTCTCCTACCCAATTCCTTGGGATTTAGACTCCAAAGTAAAGAATTTCTATGGTATTCAAGCCATTCCCGTAACCTACCTTATTGATAAAAATGGAAAAATCCGTTACGAGCACACTGGTTTTACCCTTGCCTTAATGGATCACTTATGGGAAGCAGTTGAGGAATTAATTAACGAGTAATGAAAATTATTTCTGGGAACAGGCGCGGGAAAACACTTGTTTCTCCCGCGCATCTTCCTTTAAGACCTACATCAAACAAAGTCCGAGAAGCTCTTTTTAATATCTTGCGACAAGAGATTCCGGACTGTTTTTTTTTGGATTTGTTTGCAGGAACAGGAGCTATTGGAATCAATGCAATCAGCGAAGGAGCAAAAAAAGTATATTTTGTAGAAAAGAATCCTACATGTCTACGAATCATCCAAAAAAATCTGTCCCAAGCGAACTTCCCTGACGATCAATTCCTCCTTTTTCGAGAAACAGCTGAGTATTATCTTACCCATCGCAAGATTGATTCTTTTCATTTTATTTTTTTAGATCCCCCCTATAACTATTCTACCGATCAGTATTTATTTCTGTTGCAAAAAATCTCGAAAAAAATGAATCCCTATAGTACAATTATCCTTGAACATACGAAGCGAAATGAAATACAAACTATGTCAAAAGCATTAGATTTAGATTGTGAGGAACGACATTATGGAAGAACCAAACTCTCTATCATTCGAAGAGTGCAGCAATAAAAAAGCTGTATATCCCGGTAGTTTTGACCCCCTAACCTTTGGGCACATCGATATTGTACAACGATCACTACGATATTTTCAAAACCTTACCATACTAGTTGCAGAAAACCGAAAAAAAACCCCTTTTCTTTCAATCGAAGAGAGAGTAGACCTGTTACAAAAATACTTTCATGGAAATCCGCGTATTCATGTTGAAGTTTGTACCGGTCTTTTGGTTGATTTCATGAAATGCAACGACATTCCTGTTTGTATACGTGGCTTACGAGTTCTTTCTGATTTTGAAAATGAATTTCAGATGGCCATCACCAACAAACAGATTTACCCCAACTTTGAAGTGCTCTTTTTTATGAGCAACATGCAACATGCAAACCTAAGCTCCTCTATGGTGAAAGAAATGATTCATTTTCAAGGAAATATTCGCGTATTTGTTCCCGATATTGTTGCTGAGTACCTAGAAAAAAGGAGATAATATGAGCATTATTGATACCTTAGACCAGCTTGTTTCCATTCTTGAAAATGCAAAAAATGTTCCCTTAACGGGGACAGTCATTGTTAACAAGGAGATTTTAGAAGAAATTGTAACGTCCATCCGAAAAAACTATCCACACGAAATCAAAAGGGGGCAAACGATACTTTTAGAACGTTCCGACATTTTAGATTCAGCCAGACAAGAAGCTGCCAGTATCATTGAGGATACAAAGAATCATCAAAAAGAACTGGTAAACAAAGAAGAAGTTGTCCAACTCGCTCATCAAAAATCGCAGGAACTAAAAGAAAAAACCAAAAAAGAATGTATTAGGCTTCTCCAAAACTTACACAAGACTTTTCGAAATCTGATTAAACAACAAGACGAAGAACAAGTTAAGCGCCGAGAGTACATCCATGAGTCCTATCAAGCCATATTGAATCAGATGGAACAATTCAAAAAAGATCAAATCGATCAATTGTAAAATCATGAAATTATTATCAACAATTCTTATTGTTTTCCAGCTTTTTTCTCCACTCCATCTGTCTTCTCCCACAGGCTCCTCTCAACCTCCTTTAGAAGCACAAAGATCGGCTTATTACAAGTACATCAGCTCACAAACCTCTGCCGACAATGCTCTTTCTACAATTCAAGCTCTTTGTTCCCACGACTTTGCTGGAAGACAATCAGGAACGATCGAGTGTGAACATTCTGCAGAGTGGATTACCCAATACATGAATGGCCTTTCTTTGCAACCTTGCCAAATGGATGAACCAGGGAGTTATCTCCAAACCTTTTCTGTTCCCTTTGTTCAAATTGAGAATCCAACAAGATGTATCTTTCATGGAAATCCTGCCAAAGAGTTTCTCTATCGTAACGAGTTTTATCCCTATCTCAAAAGTGACTCCGGTTCGCATATTTCTGAGGGTGTTTTTGCTGGTTTTGGCATTGCAACGACAGGGTATAACGACTATCAAGATATGGATGTTCAAGACAAGGTAGTGATTGTTTTAAGCGGAAAGCCTTCTTTTTTATCTGCACTACCCTATGATTATTCCAACATCCAACACAAAATTGGAACAGCCAAAAAAAAAGGGGCTAAAGCAATCCTCATAATCAATCGTAATGCCGAATCAATCGATGTAAATTGGGAGAAAAAAGAAGTATACGATCCTGGTACCATACCCTCCATATTGAGCGGCTTTTTATCTCTTGACGCAGGAGATACCATTCTGGAATCATACTCACATTCAACAAAAACAATTATTGACACGATTGAATCGAGCAGAAAGCCATTTTCATTTGCAATCCATGAATCCATTGAAATAGACATTACTGTGAAAAAGGAAGCTCGAACGACTTCCAACGTAATTGGTTTCATCCCTTCGCGAAACCCCACTCTGGAATCCTTTCTCATCACTGCTCATTACGACCACCTTGGACAAGATTCTATCAACAAAGACTATTATCTCGGTGCCAATGACAATGCTTCTGGTGTGTCAGTCATGATAGAAATAGCCAGAACGTTACAAGACCAACTCTTTACAACCGACATGCATATTGTTTTTATTGCATTCAGTGGAGAAGAAGAGGGATTGATCGGTTCTAAATGGTATGTAAACAACCCTCTGTTTCCCCTTGATCAAATAGTTGGCGTCATTAACCTAGATATGGTTGGAGTTGGAGATACTCCTTTAATAGCAGGGACGGATGCTAGATTTTATCCCGATCTTTGCAACAGTATTCAGGAAGCATCTTCTGTATTAAACATTCCATTAGAGTTCATTACTGGGGGTTTATGGAGTGGGTCTGATCAATACTTTTTTCACCAAAACAATGTTCCTTGTGTTTTCTTTTGGAGAAGTGGAAAAAACGTATGGGATACCTATCATACCCCAAAGGATATTCCTGCCTTGATTGTGAAAGAAAACTTACAAGAAATCCTTCAAATATCCACCTACACTACGCTATCTATTATACACCCAGACGTTGTAACCATTCCTTATGATCCTATGGACATGGTTCCCTTGGAATATCCTACATATAGTGTCAATGGAAAAGATTTTTCTTTACTTTCTCAATATTTTGGTTATCAATTTGAGTCATGAGAAAAAAAAACGGATACATCATTCATTCACTGCAGCATAAAAAAAAACAGCAAGGCATACTATTTGTTGTCATCACTCTTTGCTTTCTTGTCATGGCAGGGTACTATTTTTACCAGCATCGTCATGACCTTACCATTTCCACTGCAAAATTGTATTTTTATGACTCAGAAAAAGACGAGTTAGTCCCTGTAAATCGAAAAGTTTCACTATCGGGACAAACAGAAAAAATTGTTAAAATTTTATTAGAAGAACTCTCAAAACCTCCAAAAGAGGGTAATTTACAGTCTTTCATACCAGTTCATGGATCCATATCGAATGTCTCTTTAAAGGAGGGTATTTGCAGTCTTGTACTAGAAGAAGACATGATTTCCAAATCCATCTCCTCCGTTTCTCAAGAAGCAGCAGCAGTGTACTCTATCGTAAATACTTTAACCGAACTGGATTCCATTCAAAAAGTACAACTGTCTGTCCAGGGGAAAAAAGATCCCACATTTAAACAATATATTTCGCTCTCAGAACCATTGATTCGGTTAGCAAGTCAGTTGCCTAAAGGACAGTATGTTCGAATGTACTATTACCATCTTCCCACGAACATGTTTCTGTTAACAAAAGTTGAAATACCTGCCTCATCAGAAATCAATGATACAGTGGCAAGCATTGTAAACCAACTCATGATTCGGTATCGAGATGTTGAAGATATTACAAGTTTTTTCCCAGAAGAAGTATCCATAAACAGCATTTTGATAGAAGATGGAAGTCTTTTTTTAGATCTTACTCCTGAGTTTCAAAGATTCCGTTATGGAGCGAATGCTGAGCTAGCTTTGGTAAACTCAATTACCTTGTCATTAACAGAGCTCCCTGAAATCCAAAACGTTCGCATTCAAGTTGATGGGACAAACGTTTCTACTCTTGGGGGTCATACCTCTTCATTAGAACCTTATCAACGTTGGCATGGTTTCGAAATAGAGAACGCATCTATTTTGTATTATGTGCTAAAAAAAGATCAAAACCACTATTTGCTACCAGTTTTTCGATCCTCCAAACAGGACACATCCTTTACGCCTGAAGATATTCTTCAGAATCTTTTAAAAGGCCCCTCTTCGGATGAACGAGATATGGGAATAGTATCCGATATCCCCTCTGGCACGAAATTGATTTCTGTCACTCCTGGCGAGGAGAATTCTCTCATGATTGATCTTGATATGGAGATGAGCGAATTTCTGAATGCTCAACAAGAAGAAAATTTTTTGGAGCAGCTCATTCTAACACTTTCGGAGAATACTGGTTTCCGATCCTTTCACATTTATTTCCGTGGTGAAACTTTGGAATCACTTCCATTCGGAACCGAAATCAACAATCCTTTGTTTAGGGAGTTATCATGAAGAAAGCCAACCGATATAGAAAACATATCTTTCCGTATATAGTCTATTTCATACCCATTCTTTTCTGTGTTAGCTTTTTATCATGCACGCCCTCACATTCTTATAGGCAGTTCAAACTAGAGACCGATGAAACGCTTCACTTTACAAAAACCGTATCCATAGCATCCCGTGTTGACAACGTAGATCAAACAATCCATGCTGCCATTGTTGGGGGGGATGGTTCTGATCAACTCGTAGCTTTCATTTCAGATAGTACCGGAGCTATTCTTGAATCAGTTGCTTACAATCCTCCAATAGATCAAAATCTTACTAGTGACATTCTTTTCTGGTTTCCGACCGAACACTCACTATACCTTGTTTTTGAAACAACTACCTTTGGCAATAACCCTCAGAACCAACTACACTTTTTACTTGTTGATAAAAACCGAATACAAGATTCTTCCTTGCAAGATGTTCTTACCTTTTCGGGCAGTGGTATTTCCATACAAAACATGTGTGTCATCTCCAACCACATTCTTATGGTTGGGTCGTATAATATGAATAGTAGCGAATATGGAATCATTCTAGATTTTGTTGAAACAGAACCCTCTCATATTACTCTGCAAAAAACTTCTTTGCTTCACATCCCCACCAATCGAAAAAGCAGTCATTCACCCCATTCTATTTGTAGCGTTATTCCCAATGTATCGGTGGATCAAAATACAATCTCGGTCCACTTTGCCACACATAATGGTTTTGTGGGAACATTTCATGCAGTTGATGGTACAAAAAACTGCTATGCAGTTCCAGGTTTTTATCCAGATTTTCAAAACAAAATGTTCTCAAGCGGTGAAAATATTCTTTTAGAAAACCATCCTAGAAGTTCTTATGATGCTGACTTTATACAAATTTACTTCAACGGCAAAACGGATCACATCCACTTGTTCAATCAATATCCTGATCTTTCCTATGAATGGATTGCAAAGAAAAGAATTTACGATGGAAGTGCGGGAATGATTGTATTGGGTTTCCAAGAAAATAGTGATCTATTTCTTGTAGCCGAACTAGATTCCAGCTACTCTACTGCCCAAGGATGGTTCACTCAGAATCGGTACCGCATGAAGAAGTTTTCAAGTAGCTATGCACAGGAAGTTTCTCTTCGTATTGAAGGATTTTATCCTTCAGGAGAATCATCTCTTAATGAGAATGTTCATGACCATTCCTATCTTGAATATATTGAGAATCCTTGGAGGGTTTCTCAATGGAAACCATCCCTGGAAAAAATGAAAAAGAATTTTATTCCAGATCCTGATAAAACCCACATATACTACGAAGATCAACAAAACAATACGTTGGATTTGAAGATAATGCAGCGAGAAGTACTATTTATGAAACCTTTTCCTGTATCAGATATGACTGGTAAAATACTCCACAAAACATCTGTTTCTATTTCTTTAGACAACTTTGAGAAACTCATATTGTTGCCAGATAAAACTACCCCTTAATGGATGGTCTGTGTTAGGAAAAAAGATTTTAACGATCCATCAAAAACAAGTTAAATACAAAGATATTTCTGTAATTCAAACAGTGTTTCATCAATTGGCTTGATATTAGTAGCAACATCTTCCATAGGTATATGGATAACATGAGTGTTTTGAATTCCCACCACATACCCAAACTTCTTCTTTTCCACTAGGTCAATAGCATTCACTCCAAAATTGGTTGCCAAAAATCGGTCTTGAAAAGTAGGATTACCACCTCTTTGCAAATATCCCAAAACACTTATACTTGCATGGATACCAGAAACAAGGTGCAAGGCATCTGCAAACTTTTCAGCCTTTGCAGCACCTTCTGCAAGAACAACAATAAAATGCTTTTTGCCCAATTCAAAGTTGCCCTTAATCCTTTCCGAAATTTGATTAATATTAAAGGATTTTTCAGGAATAACAATACAATCAGCCCCTACGGCAATACCACAATTCAAAGCAAGGATTCCTCTGTCTCTTCCCATTAATTCAACAACAAATACTCGTTGATGACTAGTGGCAGTGTCTCGTATTTTATCAATTGCTCCTACTGCATTGTTCAGTGCAGTATCAAAACCGATAGTGCTGTGAGTGCCATATACATCATTGTCAATTGTTGATGCAATACCAACTACAGGAAAACCCCTTTTGTGAAGAGCATAGGAGCCCTTTTGAGTTCCATTTCCACCAATAATGACTAGAGCATCAATTTGATATTTTTCCAGCGAAGCAAGTGCCCTATTAATACCTTCTTCCGTTTCAAATTCTGGGGCTCTTGCAGTTAGTAATATGGTTCCACCCAGTGAAAGAATACTACCTACATCGCGGGAGCACATTTTTTGAAACTCACCATCCATTAGGCCGGCATATCCTTTTTTAACACCCATCACTTCCAGGCCTTTGTAGATAGCCGTTCTGGTTACAGCTCGAATTGCAGCATTCATTCCTGGAGCATCTCCTCCAGAGGTTAAAACAGCAATTCTCATACATCACCTCCATTATAAAGAGCTATCATTGACTGATAAAATTGAGGGGTATACGATATGAAATGGGTATACTCTTCTCTAGCTGTAGTATACTCTTGATCAATAAGAGAGTAAATGGGGGAAACAAAGGTATCTCCTTTTTGGTTACATAGATGAAGATAATCCTCAATGGGCATTTCCGTATAAACGGTACCATAAACAGCTATTCTAAGAGCTTCACAAAGCTGTGTAACAAAGGGTTGGTTGGTTTGTTCTGCAAATTGATCCATTTTTAAACCATAATAATGAATCGCATGCCGAAAAAGATATATAGGAACTGTCTCTGCAATAAGATCACTAAACAAATCCTTTGTACCAAACTGCAAATATCCATTCTGTACATCCGTTAGTGATGCAAGAATAAACAGATCTTTTTGTTGGGAATCAGGATCCACAGTAACAAAAGTATTCATGGTATACAATCGCGTTGGACAAAGCAACACATGAACTTTGCGGAAACTATAGCCAAAAAAAACTTCTGCCGTAGCAAGTTCTTCTTGAATATGGCTAGTGAGTCGAAACGAAGAAACTATTTGTGAGTAGGGGTATTTCATTTTGGTCATAAATTGATCAAAGTTAGACTCTTCTGCAAAAGAGCGCATAGTCTCTAAAAAGTATGCTACTTTCTCTCTATCGCTATCCTTGACATAAAGCTCTGGTTCCATATCTTCCCATGATTCGCCCTGCAAAAGAATCTGGTAAACAAGATCAATAAGATCTTCTTCTTTTAGTTCATTGTATTGTTGAACAACCAAATGATCCTTCCAAGGTGTAAAAAACTCTTTGGCTTTGTATAGAAAAACACTCGTCAATAACTGACAATTTGAATACTGCTCAATGGAAGATAAAAAGGCAACGGTATGAAACAATTCCACATCAAGATGAGAATAAACATCTATAGTACACTCTTTTTGACCCTCTATTGCAAAGGTAGGTGCAAACCCAGACATGACTATACTGCATACCGCAATGAACAAAATGATCGTCTTTCTCAAAATAACACCCCATACAATTGATCTGCTACTAATAGTAACAGAATTTAACAGAAAAAATGTTACAATACATCGTAAGAAATGCAAAACGATAAGCAATCCAACCAAAAAAACCCAAAATGGGATCTTCTGCTAGATCAAGTTCGTTCATTCCCGGATTCACCGGGCATATACATTATGCGAAATCAAAACGAAGAAGTGTTATATGTTGGAAAAGCAACGTCTTTGAAAAAAAGAGTGAGTTCGTATTTTTACCACCAAAAAAGAAACCATCGTATACGTGATTTAATGGAACATGTATCTACCATTGAATACATTGCTACAAAATCAGCGTACGAGGCCTTGGTTTTAGAGTGCAATTTTATCAAACGTCTTTTGCCCGAATACAATCGGGCATTGAAGGATGCAAAAGGATACCAGTACTTAATGTTTACGAACCATCCGTTCCCGTCATTTTTAAAAGCAATGAGAATTCGAAAGGATGATGGAATCTATTTCGGTCCTTTTACGAGTGCAAAGAAAGCATCCTTTTTACATCGGTTAATTTTAAAAACGTTCCACCTCCGAAACTGCAAGAAGACATTGCGAAAAAACGATCAGAAGCCTTGTCTCCGATATTACATGAATCAATGCCCCGGGTGCTGCAATGGGAATATTACCGAAGATGAGTACAAGAAACAAGTACAATTGGCCATTCAATTTCTAAAAAACAATGTCCACACAATTCAATCCCAATTGAAGGAAAACATGGTACTAGCAGCCAAAGAACAAAAATATGAATATGCCGCTCTTTTGCGAGATCAAATTCAGTCCATTGATGCTATTCAGGAAAAACAAAGGGTTATCACCAATCCAGATTTTAATGGCGATCTATTGGCAATATTTTCCCTTCATGATAAGGCCGTTATTGATGTAATGAAAGTAAGAGAAGGAAAAGTAATATATGAAGATCATTTTTACTACTACCAAACATTTGACGAAGATGAAGAAGGTATTTTGCAGAGTTTTCTACTTCAATACTACTTAGACTTAAGCTACTTTTCCCCTCCAAGAGAAATCCTTATCAATATAGAATGTCCCACTCTTGTGGATATAAAAAAACAGATACAATCGAAGTTTCCTGGATCTTCTCTGGAGATAAAGAACCCAAAAAGAGGAGTAAAAAAACAACTCATCGATTTTTGTTTAGAGAATGCAAAGAAACATTTTCAAACAAAATTTCCTCACTATTTTGAAACATTGAATCCATTGTTGATTGCTGTACAGAAAAGATTCCAGTTGCCATCGATTCCCTATCGAATAGAGGGTTACGATATTTCTCACATGCAAGGAACACATACAATTGGTTCAATGGTAGTGTTTATCAATGGGAAGCCGGCCAAAAAATATTATCGATACTTTAAAGTAAGACTCGCTGCCTTACCAGACGATACCGGTTCTCTTCGAGAAGTAATTCAAAGAAGGATTCAACACGATGATGAAGATTTTGGCACTTTGCCAGACTTGTTTTTGATTGATGGTGGAATAGGTCAATTGCATGCTGTCTCAAATGTTCTACAAGAAAACGCTATTCAGCTCCCCGTACTATCACTGGCCAAAAAAGAAGAGCTTGTGTTCACCGAAAACAACTCCCAACCCATTCGGTTGGATAAAGAAAGATCAGAGGTACTTCGGTTGTTTCAACAAATACGGGATGAATCTCATCGATTTGCAAAAAAACAATACCAGTCACAACACATCAAAAGTACTCTAACTGAGTAATTAAAGGATAATTTCAATAGGAAGAATTCCCTGGAACATCCCTTGCAATATGTGGTCTCCCATTGCTTCCATTTCTTTGTGTATGGATCGATCCACAAGAATAGGTTTGAAATGGCCTGCTACCAACTCATAAATTTTCTTTGCAGTTGTGCCCATTTTATTCCGATCCCGAAACTCTAAGCACTGAAAAGCTGTTAATAGTTCAATTCCAATGATCCGAGATGTATTCCACACTATCGTATGCAGCTTACTACAAGCAGTAGGTGCCATACTAACAAAATCTTCTTGATTCGCTGATACAGGAATAGAAGTAGAAGTGGCAGGGTAGGTTAGCGTTTTATTCTGTGAAACAAGGGCAGCATCGGTGTATTGAACAATCATTAAGCCAGAGTTCAACCCAGGTTCTTTTACGCCAAAAGCAGGAATTCCACAACTCAAGTTTGGATCTAGCATTTGGTTCACGCGATACTGAGACATTTCTCCCATAGTCTGTAAAGCAATGGATAAGTAATCAGCTGCTATTGCAATAGGTTGTGCATGAAAATTACCGCCTGAAATCACTTGATCTTCTTCTACAAAAAGTAAAGGGTTGTCGGTGGCAGAGTTCATTTCTGCATGATTCACTTGCAAACAATAGCGAATTGTATCAAGAACAGGTCCAATTACTTGAGGTATGCAACGGAAAGAATAAGGATCTTGCACGCGCGAGGAAGAGTCTAAAAGCTCTGAGTCAAAAATAGAAGTCTCCAATATTTTCCCAGCAAGCTGCTGTCCTTGATGAGGCTTTTGTTGATGTACCAGGGAAGAAAAAGCTGCTTTGCATCCACAAAAAGCTTCTAACGATAAAACCATGGAGCAGAATGCGCTGTCCAATACATGGAGAATATCAATAAGGGTAAGAGATAGCATGGCAGTACTCATAGAAGTACCATTAATTAAAGCCAATCCTTCTTTAGGCTCCAATAGTATTGGTTTCAATCCATGATCTCGCAATACAAAACGGGAAGGGATTTTTTCATCGTTTTGGAAGCATTCTCCCTCTCCCATCAATACTAAGGCCAAGTGTGCTAAGGGAGCCAAATCACCGCTAGCACCTAAGGATCCTTTGGAAGGAATAAAGGGGTATATTTCATGGTTCAGTACATCAATGAGTCCATCAATAAGTTCTTTCCGAATACCTGAATGTCCGATCAGAAGGGAATTAATCCGTATTAGAATAGTGGCTCGTACAATCTCTTCTGGTAGAGGTTTTCCTACGCCCACAGCATGACTTCGAATAAGATTAACCTGAAGATGACTCAATTGAGATTCATTAATAGATGTGGAAGAAAGCTTTCCAAACCCAGTATTAATACCGTATACAACATCGTCACTTTCAAGAATTCTACCAACAAAGTCCCTTGATTTTTGTATTTTACCAATTGAGTCTGGGTGAATTCCTACTTTTTCTCTATTGCAAGCAACGGCAATAATTGTATCTAAAGATAGGGAATGACCATCTAGTAGAACACTCACGGTTCTCTTCTCCGCAGTTGAGGAAAGAAGAGTACATCGCGAATAGACTCACTACCCGTTAGTATCATGACAATTCGATCAATACCGAATCCCAACCCGCCGGTGGGTGGCAATCCAAATTTCAAAGCTTCAATGTAGGAGCGATCAAAAGAATGAGCTTCCTCATCTCCTTGTTGTTTTGCTTCATTTTGTGACAAGAATCGTTCTTGTTGATCCACCGGATCATTTAATTCTGTAAACGCATTCCCAACTTCAAGAGATCCCATGATCAGCTGAAAACGTTCTACCCAGATTGATCCAGGCGATGTTTTTTTAGCCAAAGGAGACAATGGCAGGGGATACTCGTAAAGAAAAGTTGGATTGGAAAGCTGAGGTTCTACTTTCTTTTTTAAAATTTCATCTACAATGGTCGCCCAGCTAAGATTCTTATCAACATGAATCTTTTCTTTTTTGAGATATTCTTTTGCATACTTCTCATCTTGCAGTTTGACAATATCAACCTGTGCAAATTCTTCAAATGCTTCCGCTAATTTCATTTTGCGGAATGGGACCGAAAGGTTGATGGTTTTTCCTCTATATTCAATAATATCAGTTTCAAGGACAGAATCTCGCATTCCTCGTATAAGCTTCTCTGAAATATCCATCATGGTTTCATAGTTGCCGTAAGCTTCATACAATTCCATTAAGGTAAACTCTGGGTTGTGGTTCACAGAAATTCCTTCATTGCGGTATGCTTTGCCTATCTCGAAAACTTTATCAAGCCCCCCAATAATCAGGCGTTTGAGGTAAAGCTCAGGGGCAATTCGAAGAAAAAAATCTTGATCAAGTGCATTGTGATGGGTAGTAAAGGGTTTGGCTAATGCCCCCCCGTACATATCTTGTAGCGTTGGAGTTTCAACCTCCATGTAGCCTTCGTGGTGCAGAGTTTCTCGAATGGATCGAAGAATGGAGGAACGCATTTGAAAGGTTTTTCGGACATCCTCATTCATGATAAGGTCTAGATAGCGCTGTCTGTAACGAACTTCAACATTTTCGATACCATGAAATTTTTCGGGCAAAGGGGACAACGATTTAGAGAGTAGTGTACATGAAGTAACACTAACGGTAATCTCTTCGGTGTGAGTTTTAAAAACCTCCCCCGTGATACCAATGATATCCCCGACATTGACACGTTTTTTTACCAAACGAAATGTATCTTCATCAAGGTTGTCTTTTCGGAAATATATCTGTATTTTGGTTCCACCTGCCAAAAGATGAGCAAAACCAGCTTTACCATGAAGTCTTTTGGTTATTACTCTACCCGCAATTGTCACTGGTGTATTTTCCAACGTAGCAAAATTGGCAAGAATCTCTTTGGCTTGATGAGAAGGCGTAAATTTCAATGGATACGGATCGTATCCTTCATTTCGTAACTCATCAAGAAGCTGTAAGGCTTCTGCATCAAATAATTTATGTTCTGACATCAAGACTCCTTTTTTCGAATCTCCACCAAACGATATCGGACAGCTCCTGTAGGCAAAACCACTCGAATAACATTGCCCACTTGGTGCCCTATTAGAGCACTGCCCAATGGAGAAACATTTGATATTGCATTTGTAAATGGATCAGCTTCAAGCACAGATACAATTGTATAGGTTTGACGCTCTTTGAACTCAATGCTTTCAATGACAACACTATGACCCATTCTAACAGTCTCGCTATTATCGTCACTAAAATCTTCATCGACTATGACAGATTTTCGCAACATATTTTCTAGTTCTGAAATCCGTATTTCGACTACAGCCTGTTCTCTTTTTGCATCTTCATATTCAGAGTTTTCACTAATGTCACCCAAGGCTCTGGCTTGCCGAATTCTTTCAGAAATTTCAGCCCGTTTTACAGTTTTTAGTTCTTTCAATTCACTTTTTAAAATTTCCAATCCTCGTTTGGTAAGTTTAAATGTATCGCTATCTTTGTCTTTGATACCGGAAGAAATATCAATATAAGAGGATTTTTCATTCTTATCATGAGCTTTTGAGGTGGTAGCTTTTGGCTTCTCTTTTAAGGCAGTGCTCTTTTTTGATTTTGCTACGGGAGCCTTTGGCTTTGTTGTAGAAGTAGTCTCTTTTTTAGTAGTACTTTTTTTCGCGTCAGTGGCCTTCTTTTTTGTTTTGGTTGAAGATACTCGTTTCTTTTCTTCAGATGCTTTCTTTGTTTCTTCTTTTACAGGAGAACTGTCTTGTTTTGACACCATTTCTTCCTTTTCTTTTGTTGCTTTGGTGCTTTTTGTTGAAGTCTTTGATGGAGTCTTTTTTTTCGAAAGAGTATTTGTTTTCTTTTCAGAAACTTTTTTTACCGTTGCTTTTTTGTTCTTTTCAGTCATTGCATATCTCCTTCATCAGATAACTTAATTACGCGCGGTTGTATAGGATATTGTTGAAACAATTCCTTGCATTCTTCGATGCTAATTTGATCAGGTGATCTACCAAAATAAGCACAAATACAAGCTTCTAAAACATTGGTACCAAAAGAACGACCCTGAAACTCAGGAGTAACAGAAATAACATACCGGACGCCTCGATCTTTTAGAACACCAATTTCTTCCTCAGTCAATGTATTGGTAATAATAGTTTTCCCTTTCATTGACAGGGGAAGATGTTTATAGATAAAATGAAAATCTCCCGCAATTATGTCTGCGCTGTCGTATGCTTTCTGGTATTTGGGTTCGATTGTATCCTGATCTTTAACGGGATACAACCAATGAAAAGGAACTTTTACTAAGAGTGGCCAAGCGATATAGGCAACAAGATTCATAAGTGCCTCACTATCCATTGCATCTTGTCCAATTCCCAAACCAAATGCAATATCGCCCCAACGAACTTTGAAACCTTCCTTTTGAAAGGCTTTGTACAAGAAATACCGGGAAGTAGCAGAGGGAATCATGACGGTTTGAGTTTCCGGATGAATAATTCCTTGTTCAACAAGAAAATGGACACTCATTGCTTCCAAAGTACTTTTTACTTTAGATCCATCGGCGACGGGAGTATATTTTACATGTCGAATTACCTGAGAAGCATCTCTGAATCGATATACTTTATGGGCGTAATGAACCCATAGATCAAAACCACCCATACCAAAAGCATCGACTTGTCCATCATACAACTCATACAATTCTTTTAGTTTCTTTTTATCGCCATCGGTGCCAATTCTTTGTACTTGGAAACGGTCTCCAAACAAAGAAACTTCTGCGACATGGTCTCTTTTAGAAGAACCCATGCTCAAACTTAATACTTTCTTCATGGTGTACCTATAAAGTTTTATAAAATTTTGCATAGTAATTATACATGAAAAAAAGTGCTTTGATAATTTCTGAGAATACGGAAAAGTGCTTCGCTATCTTGTGCTTTGTTGACTTGATCCCTGATATTGCCAGATTTGGGCAGCCCTCGTAAATAATCATGAATCGGTCTTCTCATTTCTCGTATTGCTTGATTTTCTCCTTTTAATTCAATCTCTAATTGAATATGCTCATAAAGTGTGTCGAAAATTCTTTTTGCTGAGGGTTTGCGAAGGTCCACTACCATTGGATCTTCTCCCTCATAAATATCCAATACATCTTGGAAAAACCATGGTCTGCCAACACAAGCTCGCCCAATCATGACAGCATCTGCATTTGTGTAAGAGAGTATTTCCAAAACATCACTGGGCTTTTTTACCCCCCCATTTGCACATACTGGTATTGACACTTGCTCCTTCGTTTTGGCTATTTCATCCCAATTTCGACTTCCTTTGGAATTCTGTTTTACGCTTGCTCCATGTATTGTTAGAGCAGAGATGCCCTCTTGTTCTGCCATTTTACCCACTACAGAAGCAAGTGGTTCGTTGGGTCGATACCCTACTCTTGTTTTCACCGTAACGGGTATCGTAACAGCTTTAACGATAGCTCGAAACAAGGAAGGAATCTGTGACAAATCAGACAATAATTCTCCTCCACTACCGCTTCTAGCAATTTTGGGTGCAGGGCAACCCATGTTGATATCAATAAGATCGTATCCAAGATCTTGCCCCATTTTGGCTGCTGTTGCCATTTTGTCAGGATAAGCACCAAATATTTGAAGAGCCACCGGGTGTTCTTCTGGATAAAACTGTAGCATATTCATTGTTTTCTGGTTTTGAAAATACATACCCAAACTAGTGATCAATTCAGTTACAACGAGTCCTGCACCAAAGCGCCGGCATATCTTACGAAAGGGTGCATCGGTATATCCAGCCATAGGAGCAAGGACAAGGTTATTCTGTAAGGAAAGAGTCTGAATCTTCCATGTTTTTTTCATAAATGGATAGAAGTCCTTTCAAGTTTAAAATCGGATCCACAATATCAATTTCAGGAACACCTTGCGCAATTTCTTTGCAAAGACCCCCGCAACCAATTACATATGCTGGAGGTTCTAAAAGCTCTTCTTGGATGCCATGAATCATGGTTCTTACCAATCCTTGAAATCCATAAAAAATCCCTGATTGAATAGCATCTTTGGTATTGCGACCTAGATAATTCTTAGGTTTCTTGATTTCAATTCTAGGCAGTTTGGCGGTATTCATAAAAAGAGATTCTGCAGAACGAATCATTCCAGGAGAAATGGCAACGCCCAGTAATTCTTTTTTAGATGAAATTGCAGAAAACACAGTAGCCGTACCAAAGCTTATTACGATGGCAGGCAATCGTCCCAAAAAAACAGCCCCTGCAGCTCCAGCTATAATATCTGCTCCAACTTCTTTTGGATTTTCTGCCATAATAATGATTCCGGTTTTAATGCCGGGTTGAACAAATAGTGGCTGTATATGAAAAAATCTCTTAGCAAGCGATTCAAATATTGGGTTGAGAGGAGGTACCACTGAACAAATCACAATATGATTGATCGAAGCTATTGATATATCAGATCGTTGACAGAACATCTCCAACAAAAGAATATATTCATCAGAAGTTTTTCCTCGATCCGTAGCAATTTTGAAAAAGTGTGTGATCGTTCGTTTTTTGGCAAAGCCAAATTTTATGTTCGTGTTCCCCACATCTATGGCAAGAATCATGACAGGTAGTGTGTGGAAAAAGAGGATCTCCTTTGACTCATTCCATTACTTCTTTCTTTTTATGAGTAGCAAACGACGGCAATGTGAAGACGTATTTTAAAGGATATAGGGCAACCACAACCGCTGCACAGATGACAGCAGCTGCTACCGCTTCGATGGATGCTTGAACAAAACTAGCATAGACAACTGCTAGATTCGCTTGCAGTGTTTCACCGAATAACCGAAAAACCGTAGCCAATCCAAGAGTAAACACAGTGTTTGTGATAGAACCGGCAATGCCTGCTATGGAGGCGGGAAGGACTAGAATCTCAACAATTTTGTTTCGTGGTTTTTTTGCATATACGTGGATAAGCCCTACAAAAACATAATAAGCAACAACACCGATAAACATTTTTGCAGGGACAACGATATAAAAAGGAAATCCCAAAGCAGAGGTAAATACTCCAAAAATAATACCACAGATCAATGCTATATCAGGTCCAAATAGAATTCCTGCTAAAATGACTGGGATATGAAACAATGTTGCAGCAATCACGGGCGTTCCTATGGGAATAAATCCCCATCCTGTAAAACCAAGAAACAGTGTAATTGCAATCAACATTGCTGCTAAGGTAATTCGTCTCGTTCCGCTAAGCCTTTTTTTTTGATGCATGCGTACTCCAATCCTCTCTGGTATCGGGTTCAACCGGAAAAATAGTATAAGATGTGCAGACTTTTTTCAAAGTTCCACCTTGCAAAACATTTTAAATTCAGTATCATATTTTTGCAACGGTTATGAGTTTTCTTAGTTTTCGCATGGAATCTCATAAATCGAAATTTTGTAGAAAGGCAAGTAACATATGGAAAGTATTTCGACCATCCGAACGATTGTAACAGCACTCGTTTTTATCTCCTCTGCTGGTATTATATTGGGATACTTGCTGCAAGCACCAAAAGCTTCCGGTCTAGGCGCTATTTCTGGTAATGCTACTGTTTATAAATCACGACGACCTCTTGATTTATTTCTTGATAAAGTTATTTTATGGTCCGGCATTTTGTTTGGTATTTCTACACTCGTTCTTGCAGTATTAAGAACCGGTTAATAACAAAAAAGTTTTTTGTTCCTTGAAAACTGTATATTAGGCATACGCCGAGGTGGCGAAATTGGTAGACGCGCACGCTTGAGGGGCGTGTGGAGAGATCCTTGTGGGTTCGAGTCCCACTCTCGGCAGAATAAGGGCGGATAGTTCAGTGGTAGAACGCCTCGCTTACACCGAGGAAGTCGTAGGTTCAAATCCTGCTTCGCCCACCATACATACGGGGTCGTGGTGTAGCGGTTTAACACGCCAGCCTGTCACGCTGGAGACCGGGAGTTCGAATCTCCTCGATCCCGCTTTTTTATGCCGAGATAGCTCAGTCGGTAGAGCAATGGACTGAAAATCCATGTGTCGATGGTTCAATTCCATCTCTCGGCACTTTTCTCCTTATTCTTTTCAATCGTATGTCTATAACAGTTCGTTTTTGGGGTCGTGGTGTAGCGGTTTAACACGCCAGCCTGTCACGCTGGAGACCGGGAGTTCGAATCTCCTCGATCCCGCTTTTCCTTTAGCACATTTTCCACTTTTCTAAAAAAACGAGAAATCGGATACATAGCCGTTTCTGCTTCTTTTACCCACATCCATTTCTCTTCTCCTCTATTTTCCTTTTTTATCCCATCTTTTACACAATTTTTTTCTGCAGAATTGAATGGTTCCTTTTTTATTTCATCCAAATGGTGAATTTTTACAGTATATATTTTGCTTCTCCATATTTGGTGCGAATACTCATGCTCAACAATCCCTTTGTAAGTAGCTTTGTAAGAAGTTGGTATTTGTCTTTGAGATAAGAAATCGTGTAACTCCTTTAAAAAGCTTTTCCTAGAAAAGACAGAAAACAGTGGGTATCCATATAAATTTGCCAGCATGCCCGTTTCTTCTCTTTTTACAATCAAAACCCTTCCAGATAACTCCACAACTGCAACGGTCATCTGAATAATCTCGCTTTTCAATTTCTTTTTTTTTATCGGGAGAATCAGTTGATTCTGCTCTTTGTACCCGAAACAAAAGTCTATCAAAGGACATTTTGGACAACTTGGTTTCGCAGGAACACAGACTAGAGATCCAAATTCCATTAAAGCTTCCGTAAAGTTTCGTGCTTGTCCAGAGGGATACACGCCTTGAATCATTTCTCTCACTTTGTTCCGATACGTAGAATCCATAATATCTGAAAAATCATTGTTCAATCTACTAATGAGACGCAATACATTTCCATCTATCGCTGGATAAGGCTTATTGAAGGCTAAACTCAGAATGGCCCCTGCTGTGTAGTCTCCAATTCCTGGTAAGCTTACGATATCCTGATAAGAAACCGGAAAAACACCATGATATTTTTCTACGATCAAGCGAGCTGAAGCAACCATGTTTTTGGCTCGAGAGTAATAGCCCAAACCTTCCCACAACTTATAAACATCTTCTAAAGAAGATTCTCCCAGTGCCTCTATTGACGGAAATTGATCTATAAATTTTTGATAATAAGGAACAACTGCATTAACCCGTGTTTGCTGTAGCATGATTTCAGAAATCCAAACCTTGTAGGGCGTTCGATCTATTCTCCAGGGCAAGGTACGCTTATTCTTTTCAAACCATTCCAACAATACCTGTACCCAGTAATCTTGATTCAATTTTTTCATGTTTTAAGCTCCTGTAGAATACTGAAAAAGTATACATTTCCATCTTCTTTTTTAAAAAAAGTTTTTTTTCTTTCCTATTTTGAGTATCCTATTACAGTTCTTCTATGTAGAAAGGATAACAACTATGTGTGGAGTTATTGGTATCATTTCAAGTAACAAAAACGTTGCATACGATCTTTACAATGGACTATTGGACCTACAGCATCGAGGTCAAGATACAGCTGGTCTATTTATCGACAATCATACGCAAGTTCATCTAGTCAAAAACCGTGGCACTGTTGCAGAAGTCTTTCATCAAGAAGTACTTGCTTCATTAGAAGGAAAGTGTGGAGTAGCCCAGGTTCGTTACCCTACAACCAAAGGTATACACGACCCCCAACCATTCTACGATAGCACCGGTGGAATTGGTGTAGCCCACAATGGACATATTGTGAATGAATCTGATATCCGAGAAGCTCTTGAAGAAAAACGTATATATACTGATTCTGATTGCGATGCAGAAACAATCTTAAATCTTTTTTCATACTATTTTAATAGCTCCAAACAAAGTTCTGCAAAAGAAAAATGTTTTGAATCTGTTTCCAAAGTGATGTCTGTTTTATTGGGATCTTACTCTGTAATAGCTGTGATTCGAGGGGAAGGGCTGTTCGTTTTTCGGGATCCTCACGGTATTCGTCCTCTTGTATATGGTAAAAGCAAGGATTGCTGGGCGTTTGCGTCTGAAAGTGTTGCGATCGAAAGCATCGTAGACGACGTTTATAATGTTAAATGTGGCGAAGCCATTTTTGTCGACTCACAGTTACAAATGGAGTCTCGAATCATCGATTCACAAACTCCCCAACATTGCATGTTTGAGTGGATTTATTTCTCTCGTGCCACCTCCATTATTGAGGGCATTGGAGTCAATAGAGCCCGCGGGAATTTGGGGAAACGACTGGCTGAGATTTACAAAGAAAGCCCTCTCTACCAGAATTTACAAGAGTCCAGTGAGAAAATCATTGTCGCCCCTATTCCGGAAACATCTCGACCTGCAGCAGTGGTGTTTGCCGAAAGAATTGGCGCAGAATACAAGGACGTATTAGAAAAAAATCGTTTTATTGGTCGCATCTTTATCAAGCCCAATGAAACCATACGTCAACATGAAGTAGCTGCGAATGTCCGAGCCATTGAAGATGTGGTTAAGGGAAAAATTGTGTTCCTCGTAGACGACTCTATTGTTCGAGGAACTACATCCAAAGGGATCATTCAAAAAATCAGAAACCGTGGTGCAAAAGAGGTACACTTTTTTTCAACATGTCCTCCTCTCATAAATCCCTGTCATTATGGAGTTAATTTCCCTACCAAAGAAGAATTAATCACATTTACTAACGATAGTCCTGAGGCAATTGCGAGACAAATCAATGCAGATTCTGTCACCTATATGACTGTTGAAAAACTCCCCGTTTGCCTTCGTATGCCCTTGGAAGAATTATGTACAGCTTGTTTAGGTGGGAAGAATCCAACACTTCTTACGAAGAAAATTAAACTATAAAAGATTCTACTACATTTCCGGGATATCGATTTCACACTCTTCTTCGTCGTCGTCTCCCTCGTCATCTTCCATGGTTTCTGGCATATCTTGGTAAACAATGCAGTATCCATTGTTTACCTTCACTAGACTAAACTGATTCTCTTCATTTTCAATCAAGTCCTTCATATAACGAACATAATCAATGTAATCGACCCAGTCACCGCATTGTTCATACACAATAGAATCCAAAGCATCCATATAATTTGCCAGTGTAACTGCTACGGGATCTTCATAGACGGATTCAAACTCATCCAACACTAGGTCCAATTCATCAGAAGACACTTCTACCTGAAACTCTTGTAAAGCTGTCTTGATTTCTTCTTCTGTAGAACATCGTTGTATTGCCATAGAAAAATCCTCCTTGTACGTTTTCTATAGTTTCAGATAAAAAATGGTTTTTGTAAAGTTTCTACATGCCGAACTGTGTTTTTTTTCTTGCCGTGGTATGATAAAAATATCCTATTTTTTGAAAAGAGGCATCATGATAACAACCATACTCCCAACATATACAATTCACCCTCATATTGATGTTAAAATTCCCATGAGGGACAATACTCTTCTTTCTGCAGATATTTTTCTTCCATCTTTAGAAGGTTCTTTTCCAATCATTCTAACACGTACTCCCTATGGGAATAACGATCCCCAAAGATTACAAATGAAAAAATGGTTTGTGGAAAGAGGTTTTGGGTATGTTTTCCAAGATTGCAGAGGAAGGTATGACAGCGAAGGGGAGTGGGAACCTTTTCGAAACGAGAGAGAGGACGGATGGGATACGCTGGATTGGATTGCAAAACAACCATTCTGCAATGGCAACATTGGAATGACAGGAGGAAGCTATGAAGGCTATACATCTTGGATTCAAGCACCCAATTCACATTCTGCATTAAAAGCTATTGCACCCCTTGTCCCCTTGCCTGATCCCATAATCAATGTTCCCTATCAAAACGGAGCTTTTTTTTGGAACATGATTGTATGGGGACTTTTTGTTCATGGAAAAACAAATCAAAACATATCGTTTATTGATTGGCCTTCGCTATACAACTTTCGTCCCTTAAAAGATATGGCAAAAAAAGTCGGAATGGACAATAGCACAACTTGGAAGCATTGGATGGAACACTTCGAAAAGGATGCATGGTGGAAAGAGGTTTGCTACATGCACCAATGGAATCAAGTTGATATCCCCATTCTTCATGTCTGTGGATGGTATGATGATGATGGAATTTCTACCTACAAGAATTTTCCCGGTATGAGGAAAAATGCGAAATCAGACCAAACCAAAAGAGACCAAGAACTGATTATTGGACCGTGGCCCCATAAACTCAATAAAAGCACTGAATGTGGGGATATGAATTTTGGACCCAATGCTCTTATAGATTTGGAAACAGAAATGTTCCTCTTCTTCTCTCAACATCTAGCTGGCGAAATACATTCAAGGAAAGAATGTTCCCGATTGCCATACAACCATCCACAGAATCGTTGCCGTCTCTTTATCATGGGAGAAAATCAGTGGCATAGCTTCTCAGATTGGCCCTTAAAAGAAGCTGTTTCAACAAAATACTATCTTCATAGCCAAGGAAGCGCCAACAGTGTATATGGGGATGGAGTTTTATCAACCGTTCCACCATCCAAACCAGAACCTGCTGATCAGTACGATTACGACCCGCAAGACCCTGTTCCGTATGTAACCGATCCCGTGCGATTGCAGTTAGGAGAAGCGTGCGATCAACAATCGATTGAAAGAAGACCCGATGTTTTAGTCTATTCAACTCCTCCATTGCAAAAGGATTGTGTGGTATGTGGAAGGGTATTCTTGCACCTAGTGTGTAGCTCATCCTCTCCGGGAACAGACTTTACTGCCAAATTAGTGGATGTGTACCCAAATGGAAAAGCAATACAGCTTTGTGACGGAATTCAAAGAGCTGAATATCGCGATTCGTTAGAGAAACCCGCCTGGTTAGAAAAAAATCAAGTCATTCACCTTACTGTTGATTTATGGGCCACCGGTATCCGGTTTTTCAAAGGGCACCAGATACGGTTGGAAATAAGTTCATCTGCCTGCCCCAAGTTTTATCCTCATGCCAATACAAAAGAGAATCCCACAGAAGCAATCCATACTGACGTTGCCCATCAGACCATCTACCATGAACCAGGCAGTGAATCCTATCTCCTTCTAGACGTCATCCCAGAAACATGTGGCAAAAAATAACAATGAAATTAACAGACAATGAAAAAAAAATGCTTCAAGGGGAATACGGGTCAATTCGTGCAAAAGCATTAGACTACCTTGTACAATTTGGAGTCGCTTTTGGAGCAGAAAAACTAGTTCCCATATCCTACTGTCATTATCCTGCAGAAATGGCCATATATGATGGCTTTTGTGAAGATGTGGAAGCCTTTGCCAATCATAACGTTCAGGTAGTGGTTCCTACTACAAGCTCTACTCTGTGTTGCGACATGGAAAACTCCTCACTTACCAATTGTCCAAAGCAGCTTTATGAAACACAGCTCAAAACAAAGTTAGCATTTCAAAAAATGGGCATCCTAGAAACTTTTACCTGTACACCACAGCAAATTGGTTTCGTCCCACCAATGGGAAGCTACATAAGTTCAGTAGAGAGTAGTGCTATCATTTATTTTAATAGTCTTCTTGGAGCTAGGACGAATAGAGGAGGTTTGTTTACAAGGTATTCTTCCATCACTGGAAAATACCCTGCCATGGGATATCTACTGGATGAAAACCGAACTCCCACGTGCTTCTTTGATGTATCTCTAGAAGCAAGGGAATTATCTAGAATCGACCAATGGTCTACTTTAGGCTATATCATCGGCGAACAAGCACAAGATCAGGTACCGTATATATTTCTTTCAGACTTAAAGCAACCTACAATGACCCAGATGATATCCTTTGGCGCTGCCATGGCTACCTCTGGTTCTGTAACACTATTCCACATGGAAGGAGTGACACCTGAAGCCAACAACTACAAAAAGCTTTACAAAACCACTTTCAATAAAGTGCTCTTGTCGCATCGTGAAATCGAAGACGTTCAACACAGATTTCAAAGGATCTACGAAAATCAACCTATTGATTTTGTAGTATTGGGTTGCCCACATGCAAACCTTGAATTGATTAGACATGTAAGTGAGAAAATGGAATCGAAACGCATTCATCAAGATGTTACTTTTTGGATTTGCACAAACCGTATGACAAAACTGCAAGCATCTCACTGCGGATATACAGAAAAACTCCTCAAGTCCGGCATCAAATTAGTTGCTGACACATGCCCAGTAGAATCGCATATGCGGAAAAATATATGTGACCAATACAATCTTCCCTTTCCATATTTTTCAACAATGCTTTCCAATAGTTTAAAAATGCTCCATTACTCCAGAAACCTATTGGGTGTAAAAACAGCACTACTGTCCACAAATCAATGTATAGAAAGTGCAATGAAAGGAAAACTTGTGACCTCACATAGCCAAAAGGAAGATGATTATGAAGTATTTTAAGGGGAATCGAATTTTAGTAGGAAAAACCGGCCAATCAATTCATGAAAAAGAAGGTTTGATTCCAGACATTACAGGTAGCTGTATTATTTGTCCTCATAGTTTTTCATTTTTAGGAGATATTGATAGCAACTCGGGTGAAATCATGAAAAGCGACAGTCCTGGCAAAACCCTACAAATTGCTCATACTATTTTTGCTTTTCACTCCTCAAAAGGGTCTTCAAGTGGTTGTGTTATTCTATCTTCATTGGCTCAACGAAACAAGGGACCCTTGGCAATCATCACTCTTCATGCTCCCGATTACAACTTAGTAGAAGGAGCAATTCTAGGAGGGATTCCTTTTGTTTCTGAAATAGATCCTCAGTTTTTTCAAGACATGCAAACAGGAATGGTTGTTACCATTCGACGTAACAAATGTTTTGTAACACAAAACTAGATGAGCAGTATTGTTTTCAGCTCGTTCACGATAGTTCCTTTCCGTTTTTTGGTAGACTAAAAAAGAAGGTTGCTCCTTTGCCAAGTTCCGCCTCGGCCCATACCTTCCCATTGTGCTTGTGAACAATGCGCTGTACGTTCGCTAGCCCTATGCCAGTGCCTTCAAATTCAGCCTGAGAGTGGAGCCTTTGAAAAACTCCAAACAATTTATGGGCATATTTCATATTAAAACCCACTCCATTGTCACGAACAAAAAACACGAAATGAGTCTCGTTCTCGGTGAAACCAATTTCAATTTCTGTTTGTTGGTTTTTGCTGGTATATTTCACAGCATTGTCCAGTAGGTTTATCCAAACCTGTTTCAATAATGTGGAATCACCGAAAACCCAAGGGTATTTTTGTGTAGTCCAGAGAATTTCTCTTGTATTCGTATTCTGTACGATAGTTTCTAGCACATTCTTAACAAGGTCATTCATATCCATTTTTGTTTTTCGCAGCTCTTGGCGACCCATTCTTGAGAACTGTAAAAGTTCATCAATCAGAATGCCCATTTGTCGAGCTGCTTTTGTTATTACCGATAAGCAATGTTGTGCTTGCTCAGGTAGATCAGTAAGGTAATTTTCATTCAGCATTTCTACGAAACCATTGATATGCCGTAGCGGGGCCCGTAAATCATGAGATACAGAATAGGTAAATGCTTCTAATTCTTTGTTGGAAAGTTCAAGCTTTCGCTTTTCTTCTTGGAGTTCCGTTGTTAGATTGTTTAGGTCTTCCACCATATAGAGCATCGCTTTTTCGCTCTTATGTAGCTTTTCTACTTTTTCGTGCAGTTCATTGGTTCGATTTTCAACGATGATCTCTAGTTTCGTCTTCAGCTCATTAAGTTCAGAAGTAGATTGTCTAATTCCCGTGATGTCTAAATAGCAGCCTTCAATTCTGATGGGTTTGTCCTGTTCATCTCTTATCAATCGAGCGGTTGCCAATACAGACATTAAATCTCCAGTGGCAGTTTTTGCATTGATCTCATAATTCCGAATTGCACCAGATTGAAGAAGCTCTTCTAGAAAAACTTTTCTCTCATCGGGGTTTTGCCAGAACTGATCAATTTGGATCCCCCTATGATCCAGTTCAGGATCGAGGTTAAAGATGCGAGAGAACTCCTTGTTATAATCCAACAGAATCCCATCAATACTAACGCTATTGAAACCTTCCATCAGATTTTTGATCATGCTACGGTATTCCTCTTCGCTCTTTTTTAGAGAGCGTGTGTAAATACTGTATTCGAGATGAAGGAAAAATATGATGGCTACTAGCACAACAATGGATGTTCCTGCAATACCAATTGCCACATCTTGCACGATACCCGTGATAAAAGCGAATGTTAAAACATCTGTTAAAACAGCTAATAGTACAAGCCAGAAATAGATACTCTTCGCTAAACGAATAAAAATCCTACGTTTAAATAGTACGATGAATGTGAGTAGGAGAGAGATTACAAACTGAACCAAAACTCCTGGAGAGGGGCCTACGGATAAACCAAAAAATGGCAAAGATCCGTATACAATGGTGATAACACTACCAATATAGATGTAGCGCCATTGAATGGCTTGGAAATACAGAAGTGCTCCGAAAAGAATCCATAGAGTACCAAGTCCTGCCAATAAGCTGGAAAAGTATTGATCCATTACACCCGATGCAACATATGTTTGAAGAGCCCATATAGAACCTAAAGCAGTGCATAACCATCCTGCTGCCAATAGAATGTATTTTTTGTCTCGTTTTTGATAATACAGATGGATAAAAACAAACATCGCCATCAAACGTATACCAACCAGAGTTAACAGGCTTACCACCAATGCATCAATCGTCATAGCCTATACCTTTGTTATTCGTTTTTTCACTGCTTGGGTTCTCCTCTGTAAGCGCAGTATTTTCGTGCTTTCCGAGTTTGATTTTCAGCTGTTTGATTTCTTCTCGCAGTTCCTTGATGCGGAATTCTCTTTGTATAGTGGCGTCATGGAATCGTTCCAATGCAGAAACTCGTTCTTTCAGGTCTTTTGTTTTTTCAGCAATCTTTTTTTCTAATTGATCGTTAAGTTTCAGAAGTTCTTTCTCTGCTATTTTACGCGTAACAATTTCTCCAATCAAATTGGCAGAAGCTTGTAGCCGGTCTTTTGCTATTTCAATAATGTAGGGTGGACGGGATTCGTATTCCTTTGCCTTTTTCAACAATTCCTCTAGCGGAATTCTGTATTTTTGAGCAATCTCGGTCAATGTTTCTTCATCACGCGGTGGATCTCCATACCCAAAATTGATCGCACCAACTACTTCCTTGCCTGCAAAAATAGGCAAAGCATACATATGGATTCCACCCGTGCACTCTATGTCAACGGGTTTACGAGTACTCATTGCAACGTTGGCTGACTCTTTCCAGCACGATTCGTGACATAACCATTTCCCGCAATGGAGCGCTTCTTTATTGTCATCCGTCTCACACAATTCTCGAGAGGCCTGGTCCATAAACTGACACCAGCTTGAAGCAAAAATGCCCATGGCGTAGTCCCCGTTTTTCTCGTATATAGCCGATGACGTCTCAAGTAATCCTAAAAAATCACTAGCAATAGTTTTAAGCACATCTTTTCCAACTGCATCAAGAATCAACCTGCTGGTATTTAACTCTGAAAGATCGCCATACAAAGGAGCTGGGTTCTCGTTTTCTTTGGTTGTTTTTTTACTCAACATCCATTCAATACTTTTTAGCTCTTCTTCTGCTTTTTTTTGGTCGGTAATGTCGCGTACTCATTCCATAAACATTTCGACATTGTTATCTTCATCTAGAAAAGGAATAACGCGAATGTCCTGCCAAGTCCCATCTGGCAATCGAGCTTCTTTACGAAAAGGTTTTCGGGTTTCAAGAACTGTTTTTGCAAGACAATCGGGGCAGAAATTATCAAAATTGCGGTAGGTTTTGTAACATTTGGTATGAAGTTTTTGTTTGTCTTTGGGAGCGGCAGCAAAACCTTGCCAGTTGCTGTAAAGAATATCCATGTCAGGGCTCTGAATTGAAATCATATCAGGAACAACGCTTAGCATTTTTTGAAATCGTTGTTCGTTCTCACGAAGAGCTCTCTGCGTTTTTTTCTGCCCAGTGATGTCTTCGGCAACTCCTTCAATCCATCCTTTATCAGTGTAAATCCTTGCAGAATATCGAGCCCAGAATATCGATTGATCTTTGCGATAAAATCGGACTTCATAGTTTTGAATGAAGCCATCTTCTTTGATCATTTTCAGCATTTTTTCACGAGTGCCTTCATCCACATAGTTCTCTGAAGTGAGGTATTCTGAAAGAAAATCAAGCCTATTGTCATACCCAAACATTTTTGCAAGCTGCTCGTTGCTTTCCATCATTTTTCCATCACAAATGCGGGTTCGGAACAATCCTACCTGGGCATTTTGGAATAAATTTCGATAGGTTTCCTCGCTTTCCTGAACTCTTTGCAATAGCTGCTGCAATTCTTCTTTCTTAGTAGCAAGGTCGTTTTGAGTCTGTTTCAGTTGAGTAATATTGGTTGCATTGATCAACAATGCTTCTTTGATTGTAGAATTGCCCTGATTGTCTTCCGTTTTGACACCGGTTATCTGTACATCTACTTTTTTTCCTTTTCGTCCTTCCAAAACCAGCTCAAAAGATTTTCCTTCAGGGTGCTTAAAGAACTCCTTGTATTGACTTATGAAAAGTTTTTTATGGTCAGATGACAAGAAATCATGGAAACTGCGAGATAGTGTGTCAGAATTTTCTAGATCAAGCATGACGGAGAAAGCATCGTTAACCTGAATGATATCACCTTTTTCACTTAGTATCATAGCTCCTGTAAGTGACTTCTGGAATAAGCATGCAGAAAAGTTTGTACATTCAACATTCGTGGCCATAGACTCCTCCAAACTACATGGATCAATTCATATTGCCTATTTCACTAGAACCATCTTTTCTCGATTTGTCTACATACTTATTCTGAACAACTCGCTAAGGAGCTGAATGAACTTTTTATCTATTGATTTTCTACAGAGGGAATACCAATATCGACAGGCTGATTGATACGACTCATCTTAAATGTGATAATTTGTTGATTCATCCGGCCTGGTTTGTCTTCGTCTAAGCCAATAGGAGCAGTGATGTGAAACTCTCCTGCTACAAGGTCATATTCTTCTTCTGTGAGATATAATATTGCACTTTGTTCTGTTTTACCTTTGGGCCAATTTGCAACAAATTTTCGCAATGGATAGGGTTGTGGATTTTGACTATTCGCAGGTTCTTTGGATATGGAGCCATCTTCATTAAGATACCAGTTAACCAATCCCTCCTCACGGAATTCTGAAGGATCTTCCATGGAAGCATTGAAAAGAATCAAAAGATCTTGGGGTTTTTGCAATTCAGTTCCGCGAATTTCAGAAGCATCAAAAGAAACCCAATCAGTATCCTTTAAAGTTTTATAATAAATTTTCTGCTTAGCTATCACAATCTCTTTCTCGGATACCGCATTGCCTTTGTTATCATCTGTTAGCATTTTGCAATACACTACACCTTGTGAGTCTACCATATATTTTGTATAGGTAATCTCTTGGTCAGGCATATCAATATATTGCTGCCAAGACGATTGAAAAATGAAAGAGGTGTACTTTTGAAGATCTTCTGTGGCAGAATGAATGATATTCATGTAAAATAAAGGTTCCAGTACAATCTTGTATTCCTTTGTCTCAACCATCGAAGAAAAAGAAACTTGTTTTGATAAAGGCTTATACCCTTCTTTGGAAAAAGTAATGATTTGTTTTGGGATCATTGAAGTATAGGCATCAAAGAGTCCATTTGCATCCGAAAAAATGGTTTGTTTTCCTAAAGTAATGGTAACATTCGGTATTGGTTTTTGGGTTAAGGCATCTTCAATGGATCCATGAACATGAATACCAGAAGCAAACAAAAACCAAACCAAAACAACTGCGATAATGAATATTCCTAAAAGAATAAAAAGAACTGTCTTTTTCATATAGCACCCTACTCATTAAACCAATTTACTTAAGTATAGTAAAAAAGCGGGAGCAATTACAGCTCCCGCATATTTATTTTTTTTTGCAAATACAAAGAATTAGTTCAAAGAATCAGTAATTTTCCAAACACCATCCAGTTTTGTTAGCACATATTGACCGTGTGGTTGAGTATCTCTACCTTTTTCTCTCGTAAGAAGAGTAAAAGCAACTACTTTTTGGGTTTTTCTTTCCGTTGGAGTAATCTTCTCGATTTTTA
This sequence comes from uncultured Caldisericota bacterium, assembly GCA_964493625.1. Lineage (GTDB taxonomy): Bacteria > Caldisericota > Caldisericia > UBA6126 > UBA6126 > JAGLCW01. Next base: position 20,242 of record CAZBOU010000007.1, on the reverse strand, counting down.
CACCTAGATAGACAGTTCCATGATTTCTAGAGTTTTCAAATTGAGCCTGGAATGTTTCTACATCTTTTTTACTCTTTTGGTAGTTACCAGCTAACAAATCAAAAGCCTCTTCATACTGTTCTTGTGCAATATGATTGAAGTAAGCTTTTACTGTTTTTGCTGGAGAAGGAGCATACATACTATACGCCCACCAGGCAAGAAGGATAACGAGAACGCTGACACCCAAGATATACAAAATCGTTCTTGGATTCTTTTCGCTTGGAAAAGGTTTGTTGGACTGCGTATTCATAATCATCTCCTTTATTGCTGAGGTACAAGCTTTTGAGCTTGTTCTTTATTGTATTCGTTGGTTACATTGCCGATAATTTTCCAACCTTCTTGGGGTATTCGTTCGCAAAGATAAGCCCCGACACTAGTTACAACAGATCCCTGATACAAAACATCAATTTCAACAACAACAATACGTTGATTTTTCTCTCTCGTTTTTCGATCTTCAATCACGCGTATCGCACGAGTTCTTGTTCCTGATCTCACTGCATTATCATAGTCGGCTGTAAATTTCTCCAAGGATCCGCGACTTTTCTTGTAATCTTTGGCGGTATACGAATAGGCAACTGGATAGTTTTCATTCATTAGGGCATAAAAAAAGTTTCGTACTGCTTTGGATGGGGATGGTATGAGCAAATACAGTAGAAAAGAGAAGAAAAATAGTACAACAAGAGATACAACCACTGCACCTACCCAACGAAAACGACAACAAGATTTTGTAGAACATTGTGCTGTATCATCTCCGGAGAGATTTTGATCGTTCATCAGAGTATCGCTATTTGTAGCCTGTATATTGCTTTGCTGCTGTTGTGTATCTTTTTCTTCTAATTGGTTCTGCATCATTCAACCACTCCTCTAAGTCGATCCCACCATTCTAAAAATTCAGTCCAGCGGTTACCGACAACCATTCGAAACTCATATTGATCGGAAAGACGATTCATGAAGCCATTTACGGCTTGATCTTGTTTTTGGTAAATGACATCTTCTTCTATCAGATCTTTCACTTCTTCGTATGTATTCTTCTTTTCTTCGGTTCTTTCGTCCACTCGAAGAATATACCATCCATCTCTGGCTTGAAGAAGATAATACTCTCCGAGTAAAAACTCAGGTAAAAAGACATTGTTAGCGATTTCTGTGTACAATTCATCTTTTGTTACCCAGCCCATGTCACCTTTATCCGACATTACAGTGGGACTAATAGATTTCTCTTGAGCGACTTTTTCAAAATCTGCCCCATCAAGAAGTTGATCCATAATTTCCTTGGCCACTTCCTCTTCTTCAACAACAATAAAGTGAAGCTGGACTCGAGCAGGAACATCGTAATAGGGAGCAAATTCATTGTAATGTGAACGCATTTCCTCTTCGGTTGCTTGTACCCCTTTGCGAATGGGTTCTAAAACTTTGTCATAGAGGGCTTGATATTTCATATCGTTCCAAAAAGAACGCCATGGAATCCCATAGTCAGACAAAGTGGCTCGAATGTCAACCGATTCATCTGGGTTGGAAGAAAAGGATTGGGCATATTCTTCAATCTTTTCTTCTATCTCTTCTTTGGTTACAGTAATATCGTTCTCTTGTGCATACAAATAAACACATTTTAACTTCATCAGGTTCTCTAGAGCTTTTGCACGAACGCGCTCTTCGGTAGTAATGCGATCTTCCTCATCCATACCTTTGAGTTTCTGCTGATAATCCGGAGGGGTTAGTCTTTGCTTTTCGATTTCAAGCTCTTCTGTAGTGATAGGAAGTGGTCCAACACTCATCACAATATCTTTGGCTTGATAAAACCAGGTAAAGACAAAAGCTAGCACTAGGATGGGAATAATGATGAAGAGCATTTTCCAATGAATTCTCTTCGAAGAACCTTTTTGACTTGTATTTTTATTCTTGTTACGAAGTAATTTTTCTTTGTTCATAATATTGTCCTTATGGGTTCTGAGTTTGTCCTTCAAAGGGTACATCAATCGATTCCATCATGGAAGGGTCAATTGTAATAGACTGTTGTCCGTCTTCTCCCTGAATTGGAATGGTCATAGGGCTTTGGAAATCTCCACCATCCATAGGGGTTAAGTTCTCTGGAATTGGATCTACTGTAAAACTTCGTACCCAATTTTTAACGGACTCAAAAAATCCTCCAAATGTTTGACTCCACCATGCTGACATTCTTTGCCAAGGGTTCGAATGAGAAATACTGGATTGACTTCGTAGATCTTCTAGAAACATTTCCCGAATTCTACTTTTTTCTTGATTCTCCATTCGCTCTATAATATCATCTTTCAATTCTTCAAACACAGCAGTTTTTGCAGGATACTGTTTAACAAGTTTTATGATCTCAAAAGTTGTTTCGTTAGTTTTAATAGGATCCGATACTTCGCCTTCTTGCAAAGAACCAAACACGACTTCATCAACAGGCGGGTTAGAGCCCTTATAAAGAGGATTTGGGTTCAATCCTTGGTCGGGTTCTTTGGAATAGGTAGTTGCAATATTCTCAAAAGTTTCTTTTCCAGAGCGGATCGTATTCACATATCCACGTGCTTTTGTTTGCATATCTGAAATCTCGGATTCAATAGCACCCGGTGGTGCTTCAAGTATAATTTTTAAAATGTCTGCATGCTCTGGTTGATCATACTGTTGTCGATTGCGTACAACTCGATTAATACGGAGAATGCTATACCCTTTATCGGTTTTTATAATGCCTGAAATATCGCCTTCTGACAAATCTTGTGCGGCTTCCCAAAGCTCTGGTTCTTCTTCGTAGCTACCTTCTTGCAAGTAGATTTGGCCTTCATTTACTTTGCTGGCATTGTCTTCGGAATATTCAGTAACAGCTTTTTCAAAAGACAATTCGTTGTTGACGATCTTGGTACGAATATCGATAAGCTGTTCTTCTTTTTCTTTTAATGTAGCCTCATCCATATCTGGATCGGTAGCTATAAAAATGCGTTGTGCTTCTACGCTAGAAGGAGCATTGAAAAATATTCTAGCTTCTTCTTCGGTTATATTAACTGCTTCATATTTTTCAGATAAAACTGCATCTTCAAGAAGAGCTGGCTCAACCGATCGACGGATTTCTTTACGTAAATTTTCTTCGTTACGTAACGTTGATTGTCGTAGCTGATCAAGAAACTCTTCTTCAGTTTGATACTGAGAGCGTATTTGTTCCATTTCTTTGTCAACTACTGCTTCTAATTCTTCCTCAGAAACAGTAATCGAATTTTCTTTTGCATATTGCTCAATCAATGTTTTGTTGATTAACATCTCCACAACACTACTTCGATATTTCTCCACATTTGCTGACTGTTCTGGATCATCAGGATTTATCCCTTGTTGTTGCATTTGCCCCTTAATGGGTTCAAGCAATTCTTCCACTTCGCTGTTGGTAATAGGATTACCATTTACAGTAGCAGTGGTGTCTTTCGCTGAATAGGCCCACATACCAAATACAAGTACAATAACAATAAGGACAGAAGGAATCCAAATATACAAACTCCGAATCGCGGATTTTCTTTTTTTATCCACTTTTACAGATTTTAAAATTCCTTCTTTGCGAAGCTGCTTAATTTTCTGTTCTCTACCCATGTACAATCCTCCAAGCTATACTTAAAAGCATAGAATCTATATACTATACTTCGTAACGCAATAAAAATTACAAATTGTTCTTCAAAAAAATAAGTATATTTTTAACTGGATGAAAGTAAAGAATTTATGACAGCGATATAGATAACGATCTACTAACGAGGTGATTTAAACACATATGAGAAAAGATACAAAGCCGCAGACAAATTGGGTACATAACTGGTGGATTTGGGGAATTATTGTCGTCCTATTGGGCAATGCCATTGTCTTTTTCTTAACTCACAAAAATAGTTCTCAGCAGAACCATCCCTCTACTTCCTATGAAGAACAAAAACGCATAGAGGACAATCAAGAAACTTTGGATATGATGTTACAAAATCCAGATTTACTCTATATAAATGAACTCGAAAACCAAATCAGTAAGTGGGCAGACCTTTTTTCAGAATTAAATGAAACACTACAGGTAAAAAAAACAAATGTAGAAGAATGGGAACAGAGCATCTACGAAGTGTTGTTTTTGATGCAAATGCTGATTGAAGAATCCCGTACTATGAGTCCAACTCCATCACTTTCCCATATACATCAAGAATACAGCGGGGCTATAGAACATTTCGAAGCCATGGTAACCGACCTTCCAACTGCCATTCACCAGCAAGATATTTCGAAAATTGAAGACTGCATGGAGGAATTGGAAAAAGGAGTACTCCAGTTGCAACAAACAAGAGAGTTCATTTCTGATTATGGCAATCAAGATGATGATGAAAGTGAAAATTAGACCTTGCAAGGAGAATGATATGAAAAACATGTCAAAATGTTTATGTAGCGTTGTTTCTTTTTTGTTACTATTTTCTGTATGTAGCTTTCACTCTACCCTTGCAGAGGAAAAACTACTATCACAAACCAGTTTTATGATCCCTGTTGCGCTAGGTTCTACTACCTATACAGAAATTCCTTTGACAAATCTACTGGATGAAGAAAGCAAGTACACTGTTTCGATTACACGGAAATTGCCAGCAGACTATGGATTAAAAATCGAATTGGACGGTTTTTCGGTGCAAGAAAAATACGACGTAGGTCCTTTGCAACCAAAGCAAGCCACGACTCTAGGAATTCGCATTTTATGTTCAGATGAAGCAGATATTGATGGGGTAGTGAGTGCTAAAATTCTAGTTGGTTCCAAAGAAAATTCTCGTCTTTCTTCCATTGTTAACGTGTATGTCAAAGCGATGGACAAGAAGGTTCTTCAAATGTATACAGACAATGCAAATGCCTTAGTAAACGGGGAAGAAATCCTGCTCGAAACCCCTCCGTTGGTGCAAAACGGTAGAACGCTTGTACCTTTCCGCTGGATTGGAGAACAGCTTGACGCAGAAGTTTCGTTTACGATGTCAGAAGAAACAAAAAAAGTAGACACCGTATCGTACACGATTGGTAAATCTACCATCACCCTAGTCATAGGCTCTACAAAAGCCTGGACAAAAATTGACAGAGAAACGTTTGAACACACACTCGATGTCCCTCCTTTTATTCAAAATGGAAGAACTCTGGTGCCGTTGCGTTTTGTTTCAGAAACTCTCGGAGCGCTTGTAAGTTGGACCCCACCCAATACTATAGGCATAGAATATCCAAAAGAAATCCCTGTTCGTGAAGATGAATGTGTTACGTTTTGGTCTGAAATCAAAGCAGAAGATTTGGTAAAAGCACTAGAAGAAAAGACTGAGTGTATGATCGTGGATCTACGAGACGAGGCTGCCTACAAAGATGGGCATATTCCAGGAGCAATGAATGTGGACTTCAATTCATTGTTAGAAGATTTCCCCAAAGTTTCAGAACAAACTGAGTCCCTTCCAGTTGTCCTGTATTGCAAAACAGGAACAAAATCAAAATTGGCTGCAGAATGGGTTGTAAATGCCGGGTATCAAGATGTCCGTTCCATGCTACAAGGCTTTCCTAGTTGGACGGGTGATACTGAAAAAGCTGATTAATGGTTTCAGATCAGCACCCCTAAAAATTCAAACATTACAAATCGGTTACATTTATATATGGGGTGTAATAGCTGGCAAATAATGCCCAGAAACAATTCTATAATGGGGCTGGTATACTGTTCGAAAAGCAGCTGAGTGCCTTGGTATGCCAGCCTTTTTCTGTTGAATTCCGTTCTTTATTTCTTGGAAATCTGTATGAAATTGTGCAAACGGTGGGTGCTTTGTGATCTCTGCAAATGCCTCGATACATTCTTGATACATCGCAGAGTTCTCTAAAAAAGAGGCACTGGATTCTATAAAACAATTCAATAGTCTTTCTGGAGGTATACATTGTGCTTTGCAAGGAGCAAAGTGCACTCGAAAAATGGGGGTGGAACAAGAAATGTCTTCTATCATGGGGACATCTTGCAAAGGTGGCGTTTGAGCCCATTCTTCAAGAAACCACTTCTTTGCGTTTTCAATGGATGCTAAAGAATGTGCTGGACCCATGGTGCTTTGAAAAATGAGTTTATGGAAATCCATAGCCTCCATAAGGGGGTATCTGTGAAACTGTTGCAGAGTAAGCTTTTTCAGTTTTGTCATCAAATCCATTAATGTGTTAAGAATTCGTCTACTTCTTCAGAGTGATTTGTTTTTTCATCTGTTACGGGTGTTTGAGAACCACCTTCATTGTATTCTTTTACGGACTCTTCGTAAGGTTCTGTGTCATTGTGTTGTGTGTTTGAAGTCTGGCTTTTGTTTTTATCCTGGGCAGAGAAAAAGTTCTCTTTTGCCCTGGAAAAAGAATGAGTAACGTGTTGATTAAAACAGTACTTTTTTGGCAAAAGAATGAAGATCCCAAGACAAACCAACATAAAGCCATAATTTAGCTGACTTCTCATCCCTTCATTAAAAAGAGAATTTCGAAATACAACTTGAAACAAGAGCCATCCAAATGCAAAGAAAACAATGCCTATGATAAAAAAAGACAATCCATTGTGAAAAGTATTTTTCCTTGATCCATTCATGCTACATATGATTTGTCCAATCCCAAACGCACCAGGAAAAATCAAAGGCCATGCATACGACCACCAATAAGGATGTTTGATAAAGTTCTGAATCAAAATTAACAACCCTGCCATCATTAACATAGAGCCAACCAAGACAAAAAAGGATCGCCCTCCATCATGAAACAGAGTGCCCATTTGTATCAATGTCAGCCCAAGAAGAATAGGCAAAATAGGCCAGAAAAAATCCCAAACTGCAATATTTGGAAACAAATTTTGTAAGAGGAAAAAAATTCCTGCTGCGACCACAATGATTCCGAAAAACAAGTTAAATCGATCGTGTTTCTTTTTTATCTGCATATCAACATTCCCCCTATAAGAGATTTTTCTTTCGTAGAATAACAACAAAGATCAAGATAATCAATAGAGTCGTACCCATTACGCCCCAAAAAGCAGTAACTGATATTGTATCAAATGGAAATGTAACATTCATTCCTAAGATGCTTGCAATCAAAGTAGGAATAGAAGCAATCAGTGTAACACTAGTTAAAAACTTCATGACTATATTCAAATTGTTAGAAATCATGGAACTAAAGATATGACCCATACTTTCAAGAATCCTACCATAGATTCCTGCCATTTCAATGGCTTGCTTATTCTCAGTTTGAACATCTTCTAGAAGTTCTTCATCTTCTTCATACATTTTTAAAAATCGCTTCCCCTCAAGGAGCTCTGGTTCATGTATACTCTTAAATTGCGTACTTCGCAATCTATTTACGGTAGCTTCGTTGGATCGAAGGGAGGTAGAAAAATACGTAATCCCTTTTTGAAGATTTAAGAGTTGTGTTAGTTTTTTGTTATGAGTGGCTCTGTGCATTGCAATTTCCAGTTCGTCAGTTTGCTGATCGATTTGACGAAGGTATCGAATATACATTTGTGATGTTTTGTACAATATTTGCAACAAAAGCCGCGTTCTTTTAAAGGTGTGTACCTTGGGTTTCCCATTCTCAAGTTCTGATGTAATAGAGTTCTCTTGCAGACAGACAGTAATAAGTTTTTCTTTTAACAGGATAATCCCCAAGGGTATCGTGTCAAAGAATCTTTCATTTTTGACGTTTTCGTCATATACGGGTATATCGATAATAATGATCATTTGATCATGTTCAATTTCTATTCTGGATCCTTCTTCCATATCAAGAGCTGCTCGTAAAAAATCCATGTTCGCACCCGTCGCTTCAGAACATCTTTTTAGTTCCTCATAGGATGGGTGTACACAATGGATCCATAGGTTCTTCAATGAAAAATCTGATACTTGTGTAGTCTGGGACGTTTCTTGATTCGTAAAATACGCTTTCATCATGTTATCTCTTTTCTAAGAATATCCTATGCAATACTTCATCCTTATATATTATAATAAAAACAAATCATGAATTAAAAAGAGGCTCTACTATGAAAATATCTACCGGGAACATCATTATTCGGAACGGGAACGTTTTCATAAATCCATTGATTGGATTTCAAACGCTTGATGTTCAAATCGAAAATGGGATCCTTACTCAAGTTTCGGAAAGTCTCCCTAGCATTTCGTCCATGGATGAAATTGATGCAACAAATCAGTTTGTTGTTCCAGGTTTTATTGACATTCATTGTCACCTTCGGGAACCAGGACAAACCCATAAAGAAGATATTTCTAGTGGAAGCCTGTCAGCAGCAGCAGGCGGATATACCACCATTGTAGCAATGGCCAATACGAATCCCGTAATAGATTCTCTGGATGCATGGAGAGAGGTTCAAAATACTATTCAAACTCATAGCATCGTGGAGGTTATCCAGGCTGGGTCCATTACTAGTAGCCTACAAGGTCAGAACCTTTCCAAGATTTTTTTGCGGGACTCTTTTCCGTCAAATTCATCTCATAATGAATCTTACCCTTCTGTCTTTTCAGATGATGGAGTAGGCCTTGCCGACCCCAGAGTGTTTCGAAAAGCAATACAGATTGCAAAAAAAGAAAATTATCTCTGTATACTCCACGAAGAAGATGCGAGTATTTCTGACAATGGTGTTGTTCATAAGAGTCAACACACTTCTTCTTTTGGATACCCTGGTATTCCCTCTAGTTCAGAATCGGTATGTGTTGCCAGAGATCTTCTTATATGTCATGAGGAAAACTATTCCCCTCACTTTACCCATCTTTCCTCGAAGCAATCTCTTGCTATTCTGAAAGGTCTCTCGGAAGAGTCGTATCAGTTTTCAGCAGATACCACTCCTCATCATTTGTATTTTTCTGAAAAAGATATGGATCCTACCAACACAAATTTCAAAATGAATCCCCCTCTTCGAACAGAAGAAGATCAAAAAGCTCTGAAAGAAGGAATTCGAAGGGGAGTGATTCAGTGTATAGGCACTGACCACGCCCCTCATTCTAGCATCGAAAAAAATGCAGATTTTCAAACTGCTCCATTTGGAATTATTGGTTTTGAAACATCTTTTGCTGCAAGCTACTCAGCATTAGTTTTGCAAGGATGGATTTCGTTTCCTCAATTAATTCACCTTTTCACCACAGGTCCAAGCGCTATCCTGCAGCTGAAAGAACAAGGAAAGATTCAACCAGGTTTTCAAGGAAACATCACCATTGTTGACGAACAAGAATATGTAGTGCCCTCTACTTTTCATTCAAAAAGTACCAATTCTCCGTTTATTGGAAAAAGACTGCAAGGACGAATTCGAGCAACAATTTTTCGTGGAAAGGTTGTATACAGTGATAATAACTAATGGTCTTGTAGTAGATCACAAAAGCATTGCAAAGAATATTTTTCAACTCATTCTTCACATCCCTTCTTCTGGTATTGATATTTCTCCAGGGCATTTTGTGCAACTTTCCTGCCCGGGGAAAAACACAACATTGTTGAAGCGACCATTTAGTATATTTGAAGCCTCTGCTGATAGCATTACAATACTATATAAAGTGGTGGGCAGAGGAACGGAAAATCTTTTGGAAACACAAGTAGGAGAGTCTTTGGATATGATTCTTCCTTGTGGGAATTCCTTTTCCCCTCCCGTCAAAAATGGTTGGAATGTACTAATAGGGGGAGGTTTAGGAATGGCTCCTCTTCATTTTTTAACAAACAATTATCCAGAGTCTTCGTTTGATTTTTGGGTGGGGACTTCTTATCAGGAAGAGTGTATTCCTTTGTCTTTGCTTTCAGGTCATCATATTGACCTTCATCATCACGCAGATTTCGTGCTTTCAGAAAACAATTCTTTGTGTTTTACAGAGAATCTTTTACAAAAATATCAAAAAGAATCCTCAAAAAAACCTTCCAAAATGTATTGCTGTGGTCCAACAAAACTAATGGAAAGTGTTGCTAATTACTGCCAAGAGAATCATATTCCGCTTGAGGTTTCTCTCGAATCAAGAATGGCCTGTGGATTTGGCGTATGCCTTGGTTGCTCATTTCTTACAACAGAAGGAATGAAGACGGTTTGCAAAGATGGCCCAGTGTTTGACAGTTCTATTGTAAAATGGGAGAGCCTGCAATGAGCCATTCAAAACTTCGAACAAATCTTTCATCAAAACATCGCACAATGATCCTCAATAACCCTATCATTCCAGCATCGGGCACATTTGGCTATGGATCTATCATGCAAACACAGTACGATATAAATCAACTAGGAGCTGTATTGACAAAGAGCATTACCGTAAACCCCAGAAATGGCAATCCATCTCCAAGAATATATGAAACTCCTAGTGGGTTACTGAATTCAGTAGGTCTTGAAAACAAAGGCTTGGAATGGTTTCTCGATGTAGTTCAGCCATTCTTGCTATCATTAAACACATCGAAATGGGTCAGTATTGCCGGGTTCACTATTGACGAATTCGAATCCTTGGCATCTACCATGGATACAATTCCCGTCGATGCATTGGAAGTAAATGTTTCTTGCCCCAATGTTCATGAAAACGGAGTACAGTTTTGTCAAAACATGAGAATTCTCAAAGAAACTCTTCGAAGAGTTCGCAAAGCTACCACTCATTTTTTAGTTGCCAAAATTGCTCTTGAAACAACTCCGCTTTCAGAAGCCCTAGACATCATTGAGCAACAGGGCTTTGATGCGGTCTGTATTGGCAATACTATTCGCGGTGTCGCTATTGATCCAGAAACAAGGAAGCCTTTCTTTCATAAAATTTTTGCAGGCTTGTCAGGACCTGCTATCAAACCGATTGCATTGCGGGTTGTTTGGGAGGCCTATACAACACACCCATCGCTACCGATCATTGGCTGTGGTGGGATTGCCTGCTCAAACGATGTGGTTGAATTTCTTGCCACTGGTGCTACCGCTGTAGAGGTTGGAACCATGAATCTCGTTGATCCCTGCATTTTGCCCTCCATCATTGACGGGTTAGAAAAATACTGCTGTAGACATCAAATCAGTCTTTCTAGTGTTATTGGGTCCGCTCATCGTTCCTTTCAAATATAGGAGAGAAAGATGCATAAACAGAGTTGGTTTCGAGGAGTGATTTCACAAATCAAGTGGAAAAATAGTTGGACTCTTTTATTTCTAATCCTCTTTTTTTCTTCTACTTTTCTGCTACCAACCATCCCGTCTTTTGGACAAGAAGAAAAATCAGTGTACTGTACCCAAACTACCCTTGATGTACACATCCAAGAAGACGGAAGTGTTCTGCTTCGAGAGACCCGAGAGCTATCTTTTAATGGATCCTTCTCTTATGGGTATTATACTTTGAAAAAAATAGATTTCTCCCATCTGGAAAATGTCCAAGTTTTGATTGACGGAAATCCTCTTTCAGAAGCATCCGCCAATGAAATGAAAGCCAATACATTTTACTTGGACGAAAATGCAAGTGAGTACATTGTTTACTATTATTTTGATGCTATCAATGAAACAAAAACCGTAACCTTTCGTTACAAAATTCTGGGCAGTGTTCAATTGTATGAAGATTATGGACAATTCTATTGGCAGCTTCAAGGAAAAAACTGGCCAATTTCTGTATCTCACTTCGATGCTACTATTCGATGGACCAATCCAATTTCTATGGATCAATACCATATTTGGGGGCATGGACCTCCCCAGGGTGTAGCAGAAAAAGTCAATGAAACGCAATGCAAAGTACAGTGCCATACTATTAACCCAGGAGAAATCATTGGGGTTCGTCTTTTACTGCCATCCTCTTACTTTCGTAGTTTCGATAGTTCCTTTGGAGGAGATCAATCTTCTGTGGAAGTTTTTAACAATATACAAAGAGAAGAACAACGTTTGGCCTTGGAGGCCAATTTGAAAAGAGAATTGGTGAACCGAATCCCGCTGTATATTACCATTTTTCTGATTGTACTTTTCATTTTCCTGTATTTTAAATATGGAAAAGAACACGATACCATTGCTATACCATACCTTCGCGAACCTCCTTCTGATGAGTCACCAGCATTGGTCGGTATGCTATACTATTTCCAGCAATTCTCCAGACGATACATATCTGCTACCATCCTCCACCTTATTCATCGGAAAATCATTTCGTATGAGCCCGTCCCGGGAGATCCAAAAGATGCTCAGATTACCTGGGTTCAAAAGGATGTTTATCTGCTGGATTTTGAAAAAACATTGTTACAAGAGGTACTGTTTCGTAGCAAACAAGATTCAACCTCTGTTAAAGAATTGCAGAAGAAGATTAAACGATACCAATCTGTATACGCCTATCCTTATCATAAAATTCGAAAGCAAGTCAATGCAGAAGCAAAGGAAAAGGGCTGGTTTGACAAAAGTTCTTTCAAAGCTTATTCCATTGTTCGTTCTTTAGGGTCCTTTTTGCTTTTTGCAACTCTGATTCTTTTTGCATTTTCTCCATCTTATCTTCTTTTGCTGATTCCTGCTCTTCTCTATAGAATTTTTGCACGAAACTTGCGAAAAAGAACCCTACAAGGAAAAAAGGAATACGTGAAATGGAAAGCTCTTCGAAACTTCCTTATGGATTTCAGCAACCTTAAAAATTACAATGCTGACTCCCTTATTATCTGGGAACAATTCTTGATCTATGCAACCATGTTTGGCATTAGTAAACATGTTGTTAAAGCTTTAAAGCTTCATTTGCCCACAATAGAAAAAATGAATACAATGGGAACGACTATGTTGTGGAATACACCTCTTGTTATTGGGTCATTGTCGAACCGAATAAGTGCTATGGGAACCCCTCGATACAACATGATGAAACTGAATACCAGTGGATCGAGTGGATGGTCAAAAAACTGGTCTATTGGTAGTGGATCTGGTGGTGGTTTTTCCGGTGGAGGAGGATTCTCTGGAGGTGGAGGGGGTTCTGGTGGTGGCTTTGGGTAATTGCAAATTTCTACAATGAAGGAGTCTACATGCTATTAACAGACTGCACCTATATCAACAAAGATATGCAGTGGGTGAAAGGTCATATTTCTATCAAAAATGGGCGTATACAATCCATTGGAGAAGAAATGCCACCCTACGCAAATGATGAAGAAGTATATACAGGAAAAGGAAAGCTTCTCATTCCAGGTCTGATGAATATGCATACGCATATGGCCATGACTCTCTTCAGGGGGTATGCAGACGATCTACTGCTACACAAATGGTTGGAAACCAAAATTTTCCCAATTGAAGCAAAGCTTACTCCTGAAGCTGTCTACTATGGTTCTCTACTTGGCATTGCAGAATGCATCCGTTCAGGATGTACTTTTTTTCACGATATGTATTTTTTCACCGAAGAAACGATTAAAGCAGTAGACGATTCTGGAATTCGCGCCATGCTATCGCCAGGAATGATGGATTCATCAGGTGAAAAGGGCATTCAAAGGGTGCTTGCAATGTTCCATGAGTTTAACAACAGTGCAAATGGGAGAATCTCCATTTCTTTTGGACCTCACGCACCATACACGTGCAATCTGTCCTTTCTTTCTCAAATTGCCAAAACTGCTCAAAAACATGGCATTGGTATTCATATTCATTTAAACGAAACCGAAAAAGAAGTGAATGACTTTAAAGCCATGCATGGTGGTGTTGCTCCCATTGTAAAAATCGCGGAAACAGGATTGTTTGACAACCCCACTATTGCCGCCCACTGTGTACATGTTTCTGAAGAAGAACAACAAATCTTAAAGGAAAAGAATGTGTTGGTTGTAAATGTTCCTTCCTCCAACTTAAAACTCTCCTCGGGTATAGCCCCAATAAAAACGTATCTAGACAAAGGAATTCAAGTTAGCATTGGAACGGATGGAGCCTCTTCAAACAACCAAATAAATATGATTGCGGAAATGAGGCTCTCTTCACTTCTGGGGAAAGTGTATCCTACAAAGAATCCCAAGGCATTAGATGCCAATACTACCTTCCAAATGGGGACGTCTATTCCTGGTCAATGGCTCTTTGGTGATCAATGCGGCGTAATTCAAGAAGGAGCTTTTGCAGATTTGGTTTTTCTTACTATGAAACATCCATCGTCTACACCCTGCTATCACCCCATCTCCAACATTGTATATGCATCCAATGGATCAGAGGTTGACTCTGTTATCATACAAGGTACTTTTGTGATGAAAGAAAAAACAATCGTTTCTTTTGATGAGAACTATGCAATTCAAAGAGTAAATGAAATTGCTTACAATTTGACAGGACAAAGGAGCTATAGCATATGAAAATAGGTATTATAGGTGGTTCTGGATTTCGTTCGTTTCCAGCTGTTACAACGGTGACAGAAAATACAATACAAACGCCCTATGGATCAGCCACAATAGAAACTATTCAATTTCTTGATGAACAACTGTATTTTCTACCTCGTCATGGAAAGCAGCATCATATACCACCCCATCAAATAAATTATAGGGCTAACCTATGCGCGCTGCATCAAGTAGGAGTTACTCACATTCTTGCTACAGCTGCTTGCGGGTCATTGCAAAAAAATCTTGCGCCAGGAATGTTTGGAACTTGTTCTTCCTACCTGGAATTTACAAAAAATAGAAAGCATACATTCTACGATCATTTTGTTCCTGCTGTATCTCATATTGATCAAACGCAACCCTATTCTTCCTTTCTGAACAACCATATCGTTAATTCTTTTGAAGAGATTCCTGTTTCTTATCAATCGAATTTAACCATGGTGGTTACAGAAGGACCGCGATATGAAACAGCGGCAGAAATCAAAATGTTTTCCATGTTTGGCGGAGATATTGTCAATATGACAGGGTACCCAGAAGTTGTCCTTGCGGGGGAAATGGAAATGGAGTATGCCTGCATCGGTATTGTTACAAACTATGCTGCAGGCATTTCTCCGACGCCCCTTACGATGGAAGAAGTGGAATTGCAAATGAAAAAGTCCAACCAGCATTTGTTTGAAATTTTCCAACAAACGATTCCAAGGATTCTCCATGACAATCAATAATGTAGTACCGACCATCCGGGATTTGTTTCTACGGTTTACGTATCATCTGTATGTTACGCGAAAAATTAAATACCGTCAGTACAACGAACTATGGGAATCAAACTTTGAAGCAATTCCTGATTCAATACAAGAGATTCTATGTTCTTCAGAAACCGATACATTTGTTAGCAAAGAAAAAGAAATAGCGTCGCTAAACCAGTTTCAAATCCATTCCTTTCATGATGAAACCTATCCTTCCATCTTACGCAATTACAAAGGGATGCCGCCTGTATTGTATAGCCGAAGCTCGATAGATATTCAATTGAATCACCTTCACAACATCGCTATTGTTGGTTCACGCAAAGCAAGCTCTTATGGAAAAAAGCATGCCTATCGTTTTGCGGAAGCATTGTCCTCTTTTGGATTTACAATTGTTTCGGGAATGGCCTATGGGATTGATTCAGAATCTCACAAGGGTGCACTGGAGCAACAAGGCAAAACAATTGCGGTAGTAGGAACTGGAGTAGATATTTGTTATCCAAAAACTCATGCCAATCTGATGAAATCAATTGAAAAAAATGGATGTATATTGTCGGAGTTTCCTATAGGAACTGCACCAAAGCCTTATCATTTCCCAGCACGCAATCGAATAATCAGTGGGATATCAATGGTTGTCATTGTAATGGAAGCAGCCATTAAGAGCGGGGCAATGATCACTGCTGATCTGGCCATAGATCAGGGAAAAGAAGTATTTGCTTTGCCTGGGTCTGTTGATAGTCCCACTAGTCAAGGGACAAATGAATTGCTAAAACAAGGAGTAAGAGTACTTACACAAGTAGAGGACATAACAAGTTTGCCCTGTTGTCCAAAAGAACAATCCAATGCGGTTATACAAAAGGAAAGCTTTACTCCTGTAGAAAAAAGCATACTTGAGTTACTTCAAACAGAAGATCTTGATTTTTCGACTCTTAGTGAACGACTCCCAATTTCTCCCTCGGAATTAATGAAAAACTTAACATTGTTAGAAATTAGAGGAAGTATTCGAAAGGAAAAGAATCAATACAGTCTGTATCGTTCTAGCTTGTTCTAATGGCATCTAGGAAATGTTAAAACCCATTCGCCAAACGCTTTATCAGGAATTCAGGAAACCCCTTCTCAGTCATTTTTTCTTGGGTTTTGTAAATAGGGTAGGGAAAGCGGAAAATTTTAATCTGCATTGCCTCTGTATCAAAAAGACCAAAAGAACAATCAGAGTTTCCATCTCGACTTTGTCCTACACTTCCTACATTGATTACATACTTACAATCGGGTTGCAGTGTCCAATCCAGACCATTTTTAGCCTTATAAACATCAATACTGTTGTTGCTGTGAATTTCAAAGATAGAGGGATTGTGAGAGTGTCCAATGAACAAAACAGAATTCTTTTTGTTTAGGATGGCATTTCTATAGGCGGTATTTTCATCCAACACATACCGATAGGGATGCTGTGGATCAAGGTAAGAGTGAGTAATGGTATACTTTTTATCTTGGATAACTGCCGGTAGGGACTGAATAAAACTAATTTCTTCTTTGTGCACTAGATTCTTTTGAATATTCAGTGCAACAACTGCATCCTCGTTAAAATAAATATCCATGGAATCGGTTAAAAATGCTTGGTCATGGTTTCCATACACCGAACGAAAAGAATACTGTTGCAATCTAGTAATGCATTCGACAGGACTTGGTCCATACCCAACAATATCTCCACAGCATACAATATCACGAACATCAATGGAATCAAGATATCGCAATATGGTATCTAGCGCTTCGTAATTTGCATGTATGTCGGTCAAAATGGCAATTATCATGGTATTATTGTACAAAAAAACGGGGAATGTTGTGAATTCCCCGTTTTTTTTATGCATGTTGTGCTTATTTGACTTCGACAACAGCTCCAACAGCAGCCAATTTGTCTTTGATGTCGGTAGCTTCTTTTTCAGAAACTTTTTCTTTGACAGCTTTTGGTGCTGCATCAACCAAAGCTTTTGCTTCTTTCAATCCAAGACCTGTAATCTCACGGACAGCCTTGATTACTTGGATTTTTTGAGAACCAGCATCAGCAATGATTACATCAAATTCAGTTTGTTCTGCACCGGCATCACCAGAAGCATCACCTGATGGTGCTGCAGCGGCAGCTGCAACAGGCATGGCAGCAGATACGCCAAAACGCTCTTCAATGGCAGAAACCAATTCAACTAACTCTAAAACTTTCATTTCTTCAATAGCTTGTAAAATTTCGTCTTTATTCATCATATCCTCCTATGATTCAGGTTGTTTTTGATCTTTAACAGCATTCAATGCCCAACACAATTTTGTTATTGTGTTGTTCAATACAATTGCCATATTACGCATGGGGCCATTCATACAGAAAGCAACTTGTCCTAAAAGGACCTCTCTTGGTGGTACGGAAGCAAGCGTAATAACTTGTTCTTTAGTTAACAGTTTGCCTTCAAAGAAACCACCTTTGATTGTGGGTGTTTTTTTACCTTTTGTGAAATCCTTTACAATTTTCGGAGCTAGTAAAGGATCATCTTTCGAATAAACGACACCCGTCATACCCGTAAAAATGACTTTCTCCAATACTTTGTCAAATTCGATCCCAACATTTTGAGCGGTCTTTCGAAACAAAGTATTTTTGGTTACATAGGCAGAACACTCAGCATTGTTTACAATTTTTCGAAATTCAGTAAGACTTTCATCGTTCATTGCAGAATAATTGTAAAAAACAAGGCTTTTTGCCTCTTTCCATGTGTCTGTCATTTTCTCAAAAATCTCTTCTTTTTTCTTTCTTGTAATCATATTTCCTCCTTTCTACAAAAAATGCCTTCCCAAAAAACAGGGAAGGCATTACAATTTCAAAAGTATAATGACCAGCCCTATGCGAGAGAAATTTTAAACCTTGTAGGTTCCCGCAGTCTTTGGGAAGTTACGCAACGATAAACGGTTAAGTTCCAGCTACGCTTCTTGTTAAATTCGTTACATTGATTTTTAATGAAGGACTCATTGTAAGTGCAAGATAACAACTCTTCATGTATTGACCTTTTGCAGAAGGTGGTCTTGCTTTTACGATAGCATTGGTCAAAGCAAAAATATTCTTTTTTAAATCATCTTTTGTAAAATCAGATTTTCCTACAGGTACATGGATGTTGGCAAACTTATCAACACGATATTCAACTCTTCCAGATTTCATATCCTTAACAGTTTTTTCAATATCGTTTGTTACAGTTCCAAGCTTTGGGTTTGGCATTAATCCACGAGGACCTAACAATCGGCCAAGTTGTCCTACAACACCCATCATATCAGGGGTCGCTATACATACATCAAAATCAAACCAGCCACCTTTAATCTTGGCTACATTCTCTTCATCGCCAATAAAGTCGGCACCAGCATCTTTTGCTACTTGGATCATGTCACCCTTAGCAAATACCAATACTCGAACATCTTTTCCTGTTCCTGCTGGCAAACTTACCATACCTCGAATATTCTGCTCTGATTTTTTGGGATCAACTCCCAAGGAAAAATGGAGTTCTACAGTTTCATTAAATTTCGCTGTCTTGAGCTTAGGTACAAGATCCAAAGCTTCTTCAAGCAAAAACTCTTTTTCCGAAAGATCAAGGTCTTTAACAATGTTTTTGTACTTTTTTCCGGGCATTGTGATTCCTTATTACTGCAATTTAAATTTCGATGTCAACGCCCATCGATCTTGCAGTACCGGCTACCATTTGCATAGCAGATTCTACGCTGATTGTGTTCAAATCTTGCATTTTGATCTCAGCGATCTTTTTAACCTGACTTGCATTTAGCCTTCCCACTTTTTTCCGGTTGGGTATTCCGGATGCTGTTTCAAGTTTTAACTCTTTTTTAATAAGGGCTGCTACAGGCGGTGTTTTTAAGATAAAACTAAAGGTGCGGTCAGCATAAACCGTAATTACCACGGGGATAATTAAACCTTTCTTATCAGCAGTTTTGTCGTTGAATTCTTTTACAAACTGCATAATATTGACACCTTTTTGTCCTAAAGCAGGTCCTACGGGAGGAGCTGGAGTGGCACCACCAGCAGGTATCTGTAATTTAATGTATCCAGTTACTTTTTTTGCCATTAGTAAGTTCTCCTTATCCGATACTATATTTTTTCAATAAAGGGAAAATCGATTTCTACTGCCATTTGACGACCGAACATTGTGAGGAGGACTTTTGCCTTCTCGGTTTCTTCATCAATTTCTTCAACAATTCCAGTTAAGTCTTGGAAAGGTCCATTGTTAATTCGTATGTGGTCTTCAACGCTAAAGTTCAATCGTGCTCGAGCTTCTTCTTCTGTCACTCGATTCAACATGATTTCGACTTCTTTTTTGGTTAATGGAGTCGGCTTTCCCTCAGGACCAACAAAACCAAGAACATTGGGTGTTCTACGTACGGTATACCATGTTTGATCATCCAAAAACATGTTCACAAGAACATAACCAGGATATACCTTTTCTTCAACGGGATCTTTTTTGCCAGGTTTCCGCTGATAATCAACTGGAATTTGAATATCTAAAATCTTGCCTTCTAGGGCAAAAGAACGTATTCTCTCTAACAAACATGTCTTCACATGTTTTTCTTTACCGGAATATGTACTAATCAAAAACCAATGCGCTTGATTATCATCCTGGACAATAGCCATTTTATCCTCCGGTCACAAATCTCATGAATGCCTCCATGGCTTTAGCAAACGTCGTATCTACAATTCCAAGAAATGCTGACCATACGGCTACAAAAAGGACTACTATAATTGTTGTTTGCCATAATCTGCTAAAGGAAGGCCATGTAGTTTTATGTACAATCTCGTACCAGACATCAATAAAAAACTGAATAAATTTGTTCGTATGTTTTTTCATAAAAAGCAGGCGCGGGAGGATTTGAACCCCCAACACTCGGTTTTGGAGACCGATGCTCTACCAATTGAACTACGCGCCTATCTTACCTCCCTGTGTTCTGTATGTTTTCGATCAAAGGGACAATACTTATTTAATACAATGCGGTCGGTTGTATTCTTCTTGTTCTTAGAAGTCGTGTAATTTCGTTGCCTACACACGGTACATTCTAATGTAATTTTGTCTCGATTTTGTTTACTTTTTTTTGCCATTAGAAACTACACCTTTACTTTCTGTGATCATGAATGCATTATTCAATGATCTTGGTAACAACTCCCGCTCCTACAGTACGGCCACCTTCACGGA
>CAZBOU010000006.1:0-104886 GCA_964493625.1 uncultured Caldisericota bacterium | reverse complement strand
TATTCGTTCAGTGAACGATAATCATAGTGTAATCTGTAGAATTTCAAATGCAAGACAAAAAAGTTAATTTTTGGATACAAACTATAATTGAATTGTGTACACAAGTGCCTCTGGTGTTTTTTTCTCAGAGGCACTTGGTGTTTATCTCATCATGTTTATTAAGTCACATCGCTTATTGATCTACTCTTCCGCTTCTGGTGCAGGATAGGTTACAGTTATTTCCTGTGTATCGGGGTTCCAATCTACTTTGTGACCGGTGAATTCAAAAACAAGGCGGAGAGGAGCGATAAAAGAGCTATTAGCTCCTGGAGAAAATAGCATACCATTCCAGTTTGCGTTAGGATTCACTCCATCTCTAACTCGTTTCACAAGAAAGGGATTTGATATCTCTTCATCATTGATATATGCTTTCTGACTTGGATAATGCAGAAACAGTCTTGTTTCTTTAGAGTATCCATAGATCATCGTGAATTCATCTGGGTTTGTTGTGTAAAGCAACATATGAGGGTCAAGCCTACTGGGAAAAGGTACTAGGTGACTTATCCCAGCTCTACCACTATTTTTATCAATAAGAATTGGATACAGAAGTGATCCTGTTCCCTCTACACCATCCACTACACCATGGAAATCAACCGATCCAACTTTGAAGATGTATTGGTAGCTTTTTGGAGAATCTTTTTCATTTGCTTTCGCAGAAATCAAAAAGGATGTGAACAACAGACATAGTAAAATGCTAATCAATAGAAAATTCTTCGACATAATTCATCACCACACTTCTTATAATTTAAACTGGTGGGCATGGCTCTGTCGGCCATGATCCATTAGTATCATTTTTGCGAACAGTAAGATTCCCACTAATTGGCCAAAAAACTGGAGTAGTTCCCCCACTAAACCAATACTGAGAATGATTCCAATAATTTTGCCAGCCATATCTACTAGCTCCTGATTTTTTTGAACCTATTGACCAAGCACCATCAGGATTATTATCTCCTGAAGAAGGAATATAACCTAAATAATGCATACAGTCTAATGATACATTATTTTTAGCTTCTAAATCCCAGGAGTGATTAGTACCATCGCCAGTATACGTTATTTTAAATCCACAATAAGTACCATCAGATTTCTTAAACCAGATGATTAAGTCTATAGGATTTCCATCTTGATCGAAAGTACTTCCTGAATAAGATCCAAGTCCATTCTCAATATCATCACAAACTTCATCTATTATTTCTTCAATTT
The DNA here is from genome assembly GCA_964493625.1 of uncultured Caldisericota bacterium. Classification (GTDB taxonomy): domain Bacteria; phylum Caldisericota; class Caldisericia; order UBA6126; family UBA6126; genus JAGLCW01. The sequence goes on along the minus strand of CAZBOU010000006.1, from coordinate 103,647 downwards.
CTTCATCATCCTCGATTTCTTCCCATTCGTCTTCCTGAATTTCACCGTCACCATTTTTATCAACCCATTTATACACATGAGAACCGGTCCCATCGCCCGTGTCTTCGATTTTGATAGTTTTCCCAGAAGATGTTGTTCCGATTATGGTGAATTTAGCAGGTCTATTAACATCATCACTGTAGACCTCTGCTGAAGTTGAATTGGAGTTTGGTCCATTTATGGCAGCTTGATCCCATTGACCTAGGGGGGCATTGGGAGTGTAGCGGAAGCCCGTATAGGTTGTTTCTCCTACTTCCATATAAGCGAAGGTGCCAAGAAGAGAGGCTGGGATAAAAGGATCATCTATTTCATTGTGTTGAACAACCCGATAATCCGTAGAAGAATCTCCATCATAACATACTTGCGTAATAGTATCTCCGTAGTAGCCGTCTCCTACAAAAATAGGAAGGGCAAATTCGTTTGAAGAAGTAATGGTTAAAGAAGTAGAAATGATGACATCATTCAGGTAGGACAATCGGTCTTCAAAATCATTGTCACCGGGAACAAAAGTAGTTTGTTCGTTGTTGCCATCGAGGACAGGGTCGCCATCGACAGTGAATTCGTAGAAATTGACATCCCCCGTTGTATTGTTAATTTCCAGTACTTTGTACTCTTCTTGTCCTATGGTCGCTTCAATTACAACATCATAATTATTGGCTTGGACTTGTGGTTTGGGGGATAGTCCGATAGCTGCCAATGCCATGGTTACAATCGTTAGTAAAGAAATGAAAGAATGAAAATTACTCTCTCTCTCTCTTTGGAAAAGGTAAAAAACGTTTCATATAAGACCTCCATCAATTTTACAAATTTGTACTTACAAAAACACCATCAAAACAAATTTTCCGACGGTCACGAAACCATTGTTACGTCACAAATAACGAAATACACCGCAAACCAAGTATTGTTCTCTTTACTGCCTCCTTTCCCCTTGTGTAAGGAGTTTGCAAAGAATTCAATAGTTCGTTCAGTGAACGATAATCATAGTGTAATCTCTAGAATTTCAAATGCAAGACAAAAAAGTAAATATTTGGATACAAAACATAATTGAATTGTGAGATGATTGATGGAATGGAGAATACACTTGAAGTTAAAACGATGTTGTATATTACGTTGAATATTACGAAGATAATTATACAATATAGGTAGTATGAAAGGAGCTGTATATGCCAAACATTAAACCCGTTTCAGATTTACGAAACTATAATGAAGTTTTGCGAGATGTTGCAGTGGGTGCGCCTGTTTTTTTAACCAAAAATGGCAGAGGGCGATATGCGATTATTGACATCGAAGAATATGGTAAGATACAAGCAACTATACGCTTGATGAGAAATCTTGAAGCAGGAAGACAATCAGGAGAAAAAGAAGGATGGTTTTCTCATGAAGAGATCCAAACCTATTTCAAAGAAAAGAAATGACAAATCTTTATTGACAGAGTTTTATATGGAAAACGAGACTACCTGAGCATTCTGTTTAATGTAAACTAAAGAAGTAGTGCAACTGATAAAGACACTATTCCGACAAGTGCCTGTGGTATTTTTCTCAGAGGCACTTTGTGTTTATCTCATCAAGTTTATTACATCAAATCGCTTATTGATCTACTCTTCCGTTTCTGGTGCAGGATAGGTTACGGTGATTTCCTGTGCATCAGGATTTACTCCTTCTCGTATACGGTTCATATGAAATAGTTTTAGGATTTATTTCCAATAACTTTTATTTTGTTCTGTTATTTAGGAATGTTTTCCTATAATTATTGCTTTTTTAATGTTTTTGGATATAGTTGGAGCATATCAATTCTGGAGGAACCAATATGATTGAACGTACAGAGTATCTCAATCGCTTAATTGCTTGGAAAGATAAACAAATCATTAAGGTGATTACCGGGGTACGACGGTGTGGTAAATCAACACTTATGGAAATGTTCCAGAGTTATCTTCTTTCTAACGGTGTAAAATCTAAGCAGATTGTTTCAATCAATTTTGAGGATCTTGGAACCTCACATTTACGAGATCCGGAGAGTTTACACTCCTACATAATGGATCGTCTTTCTGTAGACACTACCACCTATGTATTCCTGGATGAAATTCAAAATGTGAAAGACTTTGAGACAGTAGTGAACAGTTTGTTTTTAAAAAAGAACATTGATATTACCATAACAGGTTCAAACGCATATTTTCTCTCTGGAGAATTAGCAACTTATCTCTCTGGTAGGTATATCACCATTGAAATGCTACCTCTTTCTTTTGCTGAATTCGTTAGAAACACAGGAAACAAGAATGATCTAAATCACAAATTTACCCGTTATATCAAAACCAGTTCGTTCCCCTACGTTTCAAAATTGAAAGGGAATCAGCAAGAAATCAACGAGTATTTACAAGGAATTTACAGTACGGTTATTTTAAAAGACGTTGTGAGTCGATATAATATCTCTGACGTCATGATGCTCGAGAGCATTCTGAGTTTTTTGTTTGACAATATCGGAAACCAGCTTTCCACAAAAAATATCAGCAACTCTATGCTCTCTGCAGGTAGGAAGGTAGATGTAAAAACAGTTGAAAAATACATTTCTGCTCTAATGAATAGTTATATTCTTTATAAAGCTAAACGATACGATATAAAAGGCAAGCAATATCTGAAGACTTTAGATAAATATTATAGTGTCGATATAGGGATAAGATCTTTGCTGCTTGGAAAAAGAAATCTTGAGTTAGGTCATATTTTAGAAAACATTGTCTACCTTGAGCTATTGCGCAGAAATTTTCGTGTATTTGTAGGAAAGGTCGATAATACAGAAGTTAATTTTGTTGCTTTGAATTCTAAAAGTATTATTTATTATCAAGTAACGGCTTCCGTTCGAGATGAAAAAACATTGCGTCGAGAACTACTCTCCTTGCAAAAAATACCGGATCATTATCCTAAATACATCCTTACTCTTGATGATGACCCCAATGAAGATTTTTCAGGAATCAAAAAAATAAACGTTCTAGATTGGTTGGTTCCATAAACAAGCATAACCAAGAAATCAGGCACACGAAAGGGGTCATATTGACAGAAATCTACATCTTGAGTCTAGTTGCTGATTTTATATACTAATAGTAGTTGTTAATACTCTTTGAACTGTTTAGGAAAGGAGATACATATGCCAGATTTTGGACATCCGTTTTCTGGATTAAAAGAAGATCGTAAGCTAACCCACGAAGAATTGATTCGAGCCATTCGTTTTATGATTTCTGCTGAGTATGAGGCAGTTCAGCTGTATATGCAGTTAGCAGAATCAATTGATCACAAATTGGCACAAGAAGTACTCAAAGACATTGCCGATGAAGAACGAGTGCACGCGGGAGAATTTTTACGACTACTGAAAGAGCTTGCTCCTGATGAAGAAAAATTTTACAAAGAAGGCGCAGAAGAAGTCGAAGAAGAGATTGAAAAACTGAAATAAAGTTTTCTTTTCAGGTTACAATGCTGAAAAAGAGGGTGGAACCGGAAGGTGCTATCCTCTTTTTTTATATGAATAGCATACTGATGGCAATAAATGCCATTCCTCCAATTAATCCATAAATAGCAAGGTGGTGTTCTCCGTATTCTTCGGCAACAGGAAGAAGCTCATCAAAAGAAACAAACACCATAATGCCGGCAACAATTGCCAAGATAATCCCTAGTACCAAATCCGATAAGAAAAACTGGAGGATAAAATAGGCCATTATGGCTCCCAAAGGCTCTGCCAATCCAGATAGAAAAGAATAGAATAGGGCCAATCGTCGATTGCCTGTTGCATAGTAAATGGGAATAGAAACCGAAATCCCTTCCGGAATATTGTGAATAGCTATAGCAAGCGCAATCATAATGCCCAAGGTTGGATCTTTGGAAACAGTCACAAAGGTTGCAAATCCTTCAGGGAAATTGTGAATGGCAATACAAACGGCCATCAAAATACCAATTCGTTTGAGCTTCGCTGGGTTCAACGTAGAAAGATTCAAACATTTACTATTGTGTCTCTTGCATTTCGTTTCAAGTTTTTTGGGAAACGATTGTTTGCTTGCAATATCTTCTACCCTTTTGATTTCATGAGGGTTTTCATAGCAGGGAATGCATCGGTCTATAAGCATAATCAAGCCGATCCCAGCAAAAAAAGATACAATGGTGATAAGTGACCCTTGAAACGATCCAAGGAGATGGTTTAATTCGTCGAAGGCTTCTGGAAGAATCTCTACAAAGGAGATATAGATCATCACGCCAGCAGAAAAACCAAGCACGACAGAAAGAAATTTTGTGTTGGTTTGCTTCGTAAAAAAAGCAATGACTCCACCAATGCCTGTGGACAAGCCAGCAATCAGAGTATATAAAAAGGCAATTCCTATGTTTTCCATTAGACCAATACCAAAAGCAATAGCTGAGCAACCAGGATTTTAAATATGAGAGCCATCGGCATAACACCAGCATAAGCAATAGTAGGAAGACCCATGGTAGATTGGCTGTTGGCTGCTGATAGAGCGGGAGGATTGGTCATCCCACCACTCAAAGAGCCAAGCATATCGTGAATGTTCATTTTCAATAGTTTCCACATCACAAAAAATGTAATTAAAATGGTTGTGCAAGTCACAATTGCTCCTGCAACGAACAGAATCAAACCATGCTGTGCTATGATGGGAATGATGCGCGATCCAGCCACCATTCCTGCTCCCGCCAAAAAGATCATCAGGCCAAATTCCATGGAAAAATTATGTACCGAGGTAGGCACATAAAAACGCCAGCGACCAATGCGGCCAAAATGTCCTAGCACAAGAGCTGTGATAAAAACACCCCCCGATGCCCCTAGTGTAATTCGTAAATGGTTGGGGATAGGAATGGGGATAAAACCAATGCCGACTCCTATTAAAAGTCCCAATAGATAAGGAACAAAATCGGTTAATTCAAGCTGTTTTGTATCGCCTTGTACCATTTTTTTTACTTCTTCCAGGGAAGACATATCGCCAATCATGCGGATGATATCCCCCATCTCTAGAACCATCCCCCCATTGGGGGCAAACTCAAACCCACTGCGGATGATCCTTGTTACAATCACGCCATGTTTTGCAAAGAAACGAAGTTCCCGCAGTCGTTTCCCAATCACACTAGACTCCATTACTCGAGCGTCTCGCACTCGTTTCTGTTCTTTTTTGTCTTCCCAGCTTGCCGTTTTGGTTCCTATCATTTGTTCCACTAAGTCTTGTTCAGATGCTGGTCCAACAAGGCGTATAATATCGTCTTTTTCAATCACAAAAGAAGGGGAAGCAATATGGATGGTATCACCTCGTAGAATGCGAGAAAAATTAGTTCTAAATCGCCGGTCTGGGTTTATCTCTTGGATTGTTTTCCCGACAATGCCCGGATTTTCTGCTATACATTGGAAGGCAACAAGAGGAGGATACATTTTTTCGGTATTTTTTTTCCACTTTTCTTCTTCTTGCCGTGGATCCTTTTTGATGAAAATGGGAAGGAACTGATTAAAAATCACAACGCTCACCATTCCGAAAGGGTACGCAATTCCATATCCCGAAGAAATGCTAGCGGCAACATCCATGGAGAATTGTTTCTCCGCTGTTTGCATAGCGGCTGCCAATGCTGGAGTATTGGTTAAACCTCCGCAATAGAGCCCGGTTGCGATATCATAAGGTATATGCAGCCATTGAAAGACAATCCATACACCAATGGCTCCGCTGAGAGCCGTCACAGCGGCTGCAATAATAGAATGAATCCCTGTTTTTCGAAACATGCGAAAAAATCGCGGACCTACCAGTAGACCCACGGAGTACATAAAAAGGACAAGTCCAAACTCAGTAAGAATCGGAGATAGAGAATACTCAAAATAGCCAAAAATGAGTGCTACAAATAGCACAGCAGATGTACCAAGAGATACTCTCTTGATCTGAATCTGTCCTACTAAATACCCAAAAAACAACACAATGCATAAGATTGCTAGTTCCATGATATGAAAAAGAGTATATAATAATGTACATAAATCAAATCCAAGTAAGGAGCTCTATATGCAAACACTACAAAATCAGCCCCCACAAAATGAAAAAGCATTAGCAGTCATTCCTTATACTGGATTGCGAAAAAATGCTTTTCATTCTGTCAGTTGCAATGTCGTTTTGTTCCCTCAGGAAATCATTCATGCAACTTTTACTAAAAAGTTACTGCAGCAAGAAATGAAACGGAAAAAAGAGGAGTATGAAAATGAAAAAGGATCTCCTATCGGAGTAGGAAGTATACGAATGGGAGTAACGCTATATTACTATGCCAAATACTTTGATATGAATCCAGCAGAAATTTTGGAAGAGCATGAAGATAATTTTAAAATTTCTGTTGTCGATATTCAAAGCATTTCCTACTTATTTGACCCAAATGAATTGCTAGACCCTCCTCCGCGAAAGATTCGTCCTAGTAAGCTCCATATCGCAACTTCATACTCTGAATGGAACTATACCTTCTCTTCTATTCCTGCTACCGAACTCTTATCGGCCCTACAAGAAATATGGGAAGGAATAACGATAGAAGATGGGAAAGCAAGTTGGAAAAAATCATAGCATGAAAAGAAAAACTGTATTGATTGTACGGAGGAAGTGCCCATGAAAAAAAGCATGTTTAAGTATGGTCCTAATGAGAAGGGGCAAACCGTTCTCGAATATAGCCTGATTATTGCCGTATTCGCTCTCGTTATCATCTCGGCAATACCCACTTTACGAAATAGCGTTCGAGGGGTTTTTCTTCAAGTAGAGACAGCCCTTGAAAATTCCGAAGAACTTGCGGTTCTCCCATCGCAAGAGGATCATGAATACTGGAATAGCCTCGATCAAGAAGAATGGTACGATCGATGGTATTCCACGGAAACAAGATTAGGACAGGGAGTACATGATATTTCCATCGGGCTTGCAGAAATTATGATCGAGTACAAAAATGAAACCAATTCTTGGCTGCCTATGAATGACTACGATGGACAGAGCTGGGATTTGCTAAACCAAGAACTCGGTCTTGGCTGGACAGAAGAAGAAGTAAACATGTGGAAACGCTCCACTAACGTAGATGGTGTCCTATATACCCCTTTCAACAATAAAATTTCCGTTGAACCGGGAGAAGGATATTACTTCACCTTTGAAGATACGCAAGGTGAAAGCCATACAATGGACTACATAATGGATGGCAATGGTCTATTGTCGAATCAAGTCAACTTGGTATTGGATGATAGAGGTTCTTGGAGGGCATATTGGAAGGTAGGTGGGAATCGTCCGGTAAACATTGACACGCTACGCGTGCATGTAGAACTGCCACCAACAGAACCATAAAAAGGTTTTAATGAGATAGCAGCAAAAACCCATCCATTTCTTGGACTCTTTTCTCTTGCTCCTGCAACCCCTCAATAATGACCTGTATATGATCTGACAAGTCTTCTCCAAGGTCTTCTGCACTATTCACAAGTTGTTCTCGATCTACTTTTGCAGCAAATTGCTTGTTTTTCATTTTCTTCTTTACCGAAGAAGGCTTCATTCCTTGGAGTCCATCAGGACGAACAAAACCAACAGCTACAATAAAACTAGCCATTTCATCACAAGCATACAAAGCTCTAGACAATAAGCTTTCACGGTGATCTATATCCATTGCATGTTCTTGTACAGCTTGAATCATATCGGGATTGCAACCTGTTTTTTGAAGGATTTCAACACCTTTTACAGGGTGTTCGTCGGGATATTTCTCAAAATCAATGTCGTGCAAAAGACCGCACAATCCCCACAAATCAATGTCTTGGTCATATTTCTTTGCATATACCCTCATGGCTCCCTCAACAGCTAAAGCATGCCGAAAAAGATGATCTTCTGAGTTGTATTGTTTCCATAAGGTTATTGCTTCTTGTCTTGTCATGGTTCCTCCAAAAATAGATTGAGATAAAGAGTATTTGTATAAATTGTAGCGCTTTTTTTACTATTTTTAAAATATTTCTTGTATTTGGATAAAAAATTGATATACAACAAGTTGTGTACTATTTTCAGTACAGTTACGTACTACGAGTTAGCCATGATTGATTCTATCGTCAGTAGACAAATGAGATGCATGGTGTTAGAGGAGTTTTTATGAACATTTATGTTGGGAATTTGCCGTATCAAACTACAGAAGACGACCTTCGTGCTTCCTTTGAGAATTTCGGAGAAGTCACTTCCGTTCGTATCATTCAAGACCGTAATACAGGGCGTTCAAAGGGTTTTGGTTTCGTTGAAATGCCAGACGAAGAAAGTGCTCAAACTGCTATTGCTGCACTCAATGAAAAAGATTTCTCCGGTCGTACTATCCGAGTAAATGAAGCAAGACCGAAAATGTAGAACCCATATTTTTGAACTTCATAAAAAAGGGGGATGGAAAATTATCCTCCTTTTTTATTTGTTCTCCTATTTTATAATTGATTTTTCTTTTGTATAATGGAATAAAATTTATAAGGAGCTACACAAGAAAGAAATAAATGAAACAAACATTTGACAAAAAAGGCACCTTTGTTTTTGGTATTTCTGTTGCACTGGCCTCAATAGGGTTTTGGGTACTCTATTCTATATATGATTTCCTATCCCTAAACCAGCAAATTTCATTTTTATTTTTCAATGAACCTCTCCAATTTTCAGATGCACTTCTGTTCAACATTTCCTATTTCTCCTTTCTAACGCGGGTTCTTGTCATTGCAATATTTATTCTTGCAGCATTAACCATTCGAAAAACAATCTCTTCTTTGCAGGAAAAAAACCAGGAATTGGTAGAAATCCAGGAAAAAATCCAGCACAATGAGCTTTTGTACCGAATGCTCTTTGACACTAACAACGATCCAATCCTTATGTTAAAGAATTGGAATATATACAAATGCAACCGGAAAGCCCTTTCTTTTTTTGGATTCAAATCGAAAGACAATCTACTATCGGAAAGCTTTTTAAATCTTTTTCCTGAAACGCAAGAAGATGGCACGTCCACAAAATCGACAATTTTAAAGATTCAAAAACAAATCCATACACAAAATTTTGACATCCCCCCGTTATCTCTTGTTTGTAAAACAGGCGATGATAAGCACAAACCTGTCATCGTCACAATCAGTCCTTTTGTATTAGACAAGGAACTATTCTGTCAAGTCCTACTACGGGATGTTTCCATACAAAGAATCTATGAAAATGAAGTCCTTTCTTCCCGAACAAAAGCAACTACAGCCAGCCAGGAAAAGAATCGGCTTATTTCTATTATAAACCATGAGTTGAATCCCCCGTTAGAACTCCTCTCGACATCTCTTCAACAGTTGCTTACGCAATCGAAAGAAACCTCACTACAGACTCCTATCCATACACTTCAAAAAGCACAAGAGTCTCTTCAATATCTTTCCAAAAATATGGAAGTTTATAGAACAGTTGAAACCACCACCAAGGTGTCTTGTCAAAAAGAACCGGTCCAGCTGCACGAGCTGAGGGAAGAGTTGGAAAAAGAATACAAGCCCTTGTTTCAGAAAAAAGACGTTCAATTCTCTGTTCGCTGTGATGGAGAGGAGTATTGTCTCATACTTGACCGACAAAAAATCTACCAAATTGCTGCGGGTATTCTCCGTAATGTTTTGCACCATACAGAGCCCTCGGGCACCGTAGATGTACATATTCGATTGATCGATATCCTTCAATACGCATCCCCAAGCCATACACTGTCAGAAGAAACACAATGTACATTTTTATGGGATATTACCGATTCAAGCAAAGGAATTCCTGAGCTTCTTGGAGCCCAACCCTTTCCATCGGTTGAAAACTCTTCTTCTGACATCCCAAAAACCTCGCGCGCCAATGATCTGAACCTTAACATTGCTGCAAAGTTAATAGCCTCTTATAACGGGACTCTCCTGTTTGAAAACAAATCTAGCAAAGGTTGTGTGTTTACTATTCGTATCCCTAACATCCCTCTTCTCTTATGTCCAACACACAAACACTCTCCAGATTCCCCCGTTTCTCCCGTCGACTCTGCAATAGAATAATTACAATGGAACGAAAAACGGTTTCTGTGGTAAGTGATTGACTATTTTGGGAAAACAGATAGCTACTAAAATTCTCCATTCGACGATTGCACTACAGAATCAGTGCTTTTCCTTGACGGTCTATTTTTCAAAAAGAAAAACTCTTTCCATAACCATTACGAAACAAGGTGAGATTATCCTTCGCGTCCCTCAACGTACAAGAAAAAGCCAGTGGCTTTCGTTTCTATTGTCACGGGAAAAATGGATTGTAAAACACTACATCCAATGGGTTCAAAACCGACCCAAACCAATGGAGTACGCAGAGGGAAAACCATTTCCTATTGTCGGTACAAGTTTTCCTTTGCATATCACGCAGCATTCAAAGAGAAAAAATGAAGTATTGTGGGACGTGAACGGTCTCCACATTTACTGCTTGGATGCAAACCAAGAAAACATACGTAAGATCCTTCAGAATTGGTCACGAAAAATGGCAATTGACTATTTGTCTAAAAGGATACAGTATATTCTTACGACCTATGAGTTTCATCCCCATAAGATCCCCATTTCATTCCGATTCCGACGCATGAAAAGGCGATGGGGTAGCTGTTCATCAAAAGGGGTTATTACTTTGAATACGGATCTTTGGAAAGCCCCCTTGCAAGCAATCGACTATGTGATTATTCATGAACTTTGTCATGTCGAACATATGAACCACGGGAAAGAATTTAAAGATTATCTGACAAAAATGTGTCCCCGCTGGAAAGACTACAAAGATCTTTTAAAAAGCATACCCGAGTGGTAAAATTTCAATACTTACTAGTTGTATTTTTTTTAGGTTTCTAAGGAGGAAACAATGATACGCAGAAACAAAGCTGTTTCAATTTGTATTGTCGTCATCATGATGGTTTGCTTATTTCTTTCACCAAATCATCGCAAGGTACTTGGACAAGCGGAAACTTCTATTATGGGGCATGGTCCCGTTGAAGGGAACATTGTCATGCCTATGGCAAGTACATATGCTGGTGGCATCGTATATGTCCTTGACATCTTTGGCATTTCTCAGTTTGATGCAGCCGATGGAACATTTCTAAAAAGTTTTCCCATTCAATCGGATGCAAATAGCTACAAGAATTTAAATTTGGTTGAGATGCTTCGGATGTTTTCTTCTTTGAGTAGTTCTGAACCAATAACCGACCCTACCCAGACAAACTTGATGGCCATAGATAGGATGTTCCCTTCTTTGGGCATCAGCCAATCAAAAGAATGCATTGTGGCTGAAAACAAAGATACTTTCGGAGTATACGCAGCGGATAGTGGGGAACGAATCCGATCCATTTCTCTACCCGCTGTATCGAATCCACACAAAAACGCTAGCACCTCTTCTTTATTCTGTGTTGTTGGAGACCATATCCACATTCTATCGTTGGAACAATATCCACTAGATGAAAATCCTGACCAAGACGACGAAACACAACTTGAATGGATGGTTATAGACACCTCTGGCAATGAAGTCCAGCGAATTCTACTAGAAGACTCATTCTTCGATTCATCCGTCTACTTCCCTGCTATAGCAAGTTTTTCAGTAGCTCCGGATGAATCCAAGATTGCATTTTGCACATTGGATACACTATACGTCCTCAACTTTGATGGAGAAACTCTTGTTACATACAATTTTGATGACCGTGGTGAATCCATCAGTACTATTTCCTTTTTTGACGATACCACCCTATACACTAGTGGGTTTAACATGGATGGATTGATGAGTTTGGAAGGCTGCTATATCTCCACACTAGAAATGCAACAAAAAGAAGAAAAATACACCCTCGAGAAGCAAGATGATATTGCTGTACAAGGAGCCGGTTTTCTTCCTGTCTCCCTTCAGGTTTCTGACGAAGTTGTACAATTCATATCAACGGGCATGATGGAAGATCTTTTTCAATACAAAACGTTTTGCATACAGGACGAAGACACCATTCCTATTGGGTCGTATCCAAGTGATGATGGTCAAATCTGTGGTTCTTCTGCCTTTGCAGTGGATGCAAACCATTGGTTGTATGAAACAAGTATAGGGCAAGACTATATTAATGTTTTCAATGATATGGGGACGTTTGAAAAAAGGATTCCTATTGATCTTGATGTTGTAAGTAGCGTTATGGGCATGATTTCTTTCTTCCCTCTCATTCTTGATATGGAGATTGACGAAGAGTATCTATACATATCCAATGCGTTTATTATGTCCGCTCTTTCTATTGCTCGGTATTCGTTTGAAACAGAACAATGGGAGCTTCTTTTTGCAGACAATTTCATGAGTGATTCTGCTCTGCCTTTTTCAACCAGTATCGAAGTAGTGGATGAGCTTGTATATGCAATGTGTATCGGAAACCCAGAGGGAAACTACCCAGTAGTGTATAGTATCGATTCTTGGGGTGACATAGACGAAGAACTACACTTCACGTATGAAACCTCCGATTATGAACCCGAAAACACGCCTTTTTGGTTAGACTTTTGGTACGATACACAAGAAGAACTGTTGTACTTTTTGGATGCTGAAAACAAAACATTTTTAGTCTTTGATTCAGACACGGATCTTATGGATGTAATCCCGCTTGAGTTTGCCAACGATAAAAGCCGATTGGTAGGCATTTTTTCATCTTTTGTAGTATGCGACAATACATTCTATGTTACAGATGTTATGACAGATCAAGTATATCACTATAACATGGAAGGAAAATTGCTGGGTACATATGGGGAACAAGGGACTATTGTTGCAGGAAGAACCAAGGAACATTACAAAGAAAACCCCCACCTGTTGTTTGGTGCATGGAAAATACGTATGGCTAAAAACCATACCTCAAAATCCGACCCCCTTTACATATCTGATTTCGGGAATTTCCGCTATCACAAAGTTTTTCAGGAAGTACTACAAAAACCAATGCCCTCCTTTCCTTCCATTTCCCTTTTACATGAGAAGTATTCCGTTTTTTCGAAGAAGTCATTCTCGATCCCCTGCACCGTGGAACCCAAAGATGCCGATTTCCCCTACGAGCTTACAGCAGATGTACCTTGGATTACATTCCCAAAAAGTAGTGGCATTTACCCTACAGATCCCATGATATACGAAATTGATGGCACACTATTAAACTGCTGGGAAACCAACAAAGCCATCATTACTGTTTCGTTTCCTACCCTGGAAATAGATTCCAAGAAGATTGAAATTGTAGTCGATGCAGTGGGTACCAAAATTGCCATTCAAATCGGTAGCTCTATAGCCATCCTAAATGATACAACTGAAATCTCTTTAGACAAAGGGAGCATTCCGACTATCTTTGATGGACGTACCTACGTTGCTATTCGCTTCCTCAGCGAAGAAGTATTTCAAGCCAACGTAGAATGGAATGCAGAGGACCGATCCGTTACTTTCCACAAGGACGATCTTGTTATCACTCTATTCATCGGTAAAAAGATAGCCATTGTGAATGGAAAAGAAATATCTATTGATGCCCCTCCCATTATTGTAGAAGGTAGAACCTTGATTCCTTTACGGTTTGTGAGCGAAAACCTAGGTGCTTCGGTGGAATGGGAAGCTTCCACACAAACGGTCACAATTTACTATCCCAAAGCTCCCTAGATTTCTATTCTTTCCTTTTTTCATTTGAGGAAGAATTAAAAGAGCATCTTTCAATACACCTGTTAGAAGATTCCAAAGAAAAAAGCCCTGGAGGAAAACCTCCAGGGCTTTTTTTCAAAGACCTTTATCTTTAAAGATTGTTCTTTATTTAGGTAAAGTATCTCTGATAATGGTGACGGTGCGAGTTGCGTCATCCCACAATACTTCAGCACCAAACGCTTCTCCTATGAAACGGATGGGTACCAAGGTACGTCCTCCGTCAACAATGACAGGAGCAACATCTAGAATAACTTCTTCACCATTGACGTTTGCGACTCGTTCGCCGACGGTCATGGCAATGGATATCTCGTCGCCTAAGGTAATGGTAATACCTTTTGATATACCATCCCAATCTACTATTGCACCAAACGCTTCTCCGATGGCACGAAGAGGTACCATAGTTCGGCCAGCCATGATTTGAGCAGGAGCCTCTAATGGTGTAAGGGCTTCGCCGTTTTTGGTCCATTCAATATTGCCAATAGTGAGTTTGATAATGTTTCGTTCCCAAACCTTTACTTCAGCAGTAACGGTACTGCTGTTTCCAGCTTGATCCACGGCTACCATGGTTAAAGTATTGATGCCAGGCTTGATGGCAACTTTAGCTTTCCAGATATCGTGTACAACTTCTGCCTTTATACCGTTAACAGTGACAGAGGAATAAATATCTACACGGCCTGTAAATTGATATGGATCAATGTCGGTGCTGTAAATAATTTTTCCTGGATCATCTAAAAAGATACTAGGAGGAGTTGTATCAAGAGTTACAGTAATAAGCTTGCGAACTTTCAATCCAGCTGGATTGATAGCTTCACCAACAATGGTGTTCAATCCTTCTTTTAAAGTAACTGTTCCGGTGAAGGAACCATCTTGATCTACTTGAGCTGGAGTTCCGTTTAGGGTAACTTTGTTTCCAGGGTTGGTTCGACCTGTTACTTTTTGACTTGGATTGTTGGTTAAAGGATTCACAGGATCTAGTTGTAACCAAGGAGCAGAAGTATCAGGAATAACAGGAAGTTCGGCTACTCCGATAATACGCCCTTCTTTGGTTGCGGTAAATACAACTATGCCTTTGTCATTGGGTGTAATTTCAAAGACAGCCATACCGTCTTTATCGGTTTTCTTAGAAGCATTTACGCCAGGTCCTTTGGCAGTGACGTTAGCACCTTCAACGGGAGCTTGTGTACCAATTTCAGTAACTTTAACATTTACACCGGTTGTTTTGTTGGGGTGTAATGGTCCTTCAGGAATGACATGAACTTGCAATCCAACGACAGAATCAAACTCGATGATATTGCGGACAGTATAGGTAGAAGTATTCTTCAGATCATAAGGAGCTGTAAGGTAATACTTATTCTTATTGAAATAACCCATACCAGCAATATCTTCACCAAGACCTGTGGGGGTGAAGTGCAATGTTGTTGTCATAACGGTAGGATCGGTTGCTGACTTTTTGGTATGTCCGTAAATAGCAGTTTGATGTTGGTTGCCGATCATATAGACGCGGCCATCTTCATGCATTTCACGATCACGGTTGTCAGCAGGGCGAACTTCAACAATCAAATGATTCTCAATAGCATAAACAAGATCGTAATTAGAAGGATTGACAAGGTCTTTCCCTAATTCTTCACTGGTTTCGGCTCTGAGTACACGCAAGGATGGGGAACCAATTTGTACTTCTTTGTTGGGGAAAGCTTCCCAATCAAGTAAGAAGGATCCGTCATTCGTGCTATAATCAGATGAATTTTGAGCTCTGTGGAAACGTTTTTCTACAGAAGCAGGATCTTGTTTGTTAGGTGGTGGATAACCAGCAAGGTCAGCTTCGTCAGGGTTGTTACAATAGATATTGTCTCCAACCAAGCCACCGATCCAACAAAGATCTTCTGCAAAAATGTAGAACGTGGTTTGAGCATTTACATCAAGTCCAAGAGAGTCGTGATAATCCAAACGCTTGTTACCATCGATGTCGGAGAATAAATATCCGCCTCTATGGGCACTGTTGTAAATAGCTCCAAGACCCCATCCGGTTAGAGGAGGTGTTAAGTTAGGATTGGGTACGACATCCCAACCACCCTTAATAGATTCTTCATCATACATAACAAGGCAAGTATTGTAATAGACCTTGCCAAGAGTAATCTGATTGGAAGCTCTTTGGGTATGGTTGAAAGCACCTAGGCTGAACAATTCAGCATTACGCCAATCTACTTTGCCGTTATCGTTGAAGTCAAATCCTATATTCAATGTAAAGGGATACAGATCCTGTAAGAAATGTTCTGCAAAGAGATAACGATCTTTTTCGTTGAAATCAAAGGAAGCAGGTCTTGTGGAATAAGGAGTGAATCGAGCGGTATTCTTGATTCCTCCACCGCACGTACTAACGCCTTTGCTAACACCCTTCAAGAGAAGGCCTTGTGCATTTTTAGCTGTGATGGTAATCTTGTAGATTCTGTTATCAGCAGCTGTTAATACAAAGTCTGGTTCGCCAGGTACTTGATATTCTGTACCTGATGGATCTTCTGTGTTGACAATGGAATATTCAACAGTTGGCAATACAACTTTCACATTGGCTTTAGCAGCATGCTTACGATCCGGTGTATAGATGTATACATCAAATTCACCTTCGTCGTTAGCACAGAAGCCACGGAATGCATACTTTCCATCTTTGGCAAGACTGAAGTCAATCTTGATGGGTTGGAAAGGTTTTGCAGGAGTGCTGTAAAGCTCACGGTTGGAAATCTTCGTATTGTCATCGTTATGAAGATCAGTACGTACCCAGTAATATTCTGGCAATGGATCAGGATGGATATCTTTGAAAAGATGATTCCAAATGTCGTCATCTTCTACATACGTTTTTCCATCATTGTCAGGAACACCACGAGTTAAATCAACTGGTTCGCCTTCTTCGTTGGTAATGGAGAAGGACAATGGGGAAACAGGATCCACTAATTCTGGTGTTACGCCAGCAGTTAATGGATTGGGCTGCACGGATACGGAAAGATCCATAATAGGTGCAACTTCAATAAAGGCTTGACCAGAGAGATATACTTCGTGAGAATACTGAGGAGTGGTTCCAGGGAAGGAGTAAAGCGGACGGAAACTACGATCGTTGTTGTCGTCGCCATACTTATAAGCGGTAACCATGACAGGTAAAGTTTCAAATTCTGAAATTACGTGATCAGGATCGCCTTTATCTCCACCGAAATCTACACCAACAGTATCAATGCGAGAACCATTGGCTTCAGAAAGGTCAAATACATAGACACCATTGTTACGTTGGAAGGTTCTGGCATCAATGACGCCGCCTGTCCAAGTATTGGTTGCTAAGTCATAGGAACCAATGATTTCTGTTTCTTTGTCGCCAAAGGAAATCTTTCCGTCTTCATTCAGGTCGTCTTCACTGAAGTACTGAGGAGCACGATCAGAGAAATCGGAAGAATGAGGAGGATTGGTTACCCAACCATCTCCGGCACCATCATAAAGATTGGTTCTAGGATTCAAAATACCACGGTCTTGCCATGCATAAACAAAGGCATCGTTTGTAGGTTGAACAGACTGCATTACTTCGTATTCTTTGACAGTAATTTCAATCTTGTTGTCCACGTCGGCTGTTACTTTGTCTTTGTCGGAAGAAACTTCCAATGCATGAATATCAATACCGTCGGTTGGTGGTTCTGCGCAACAATCTTGGTAAATCTTAACAGTACCGTCCCAAAGGGTAACGGAAACATTTAACTTACCATAAGAAATGGGAATCCATTCTTCAAAACGGAATACGTTTTCAAGGCCGGTGTAGTTGAGTTGCTTGTTGTCAACCAAAAGTGGGTTGGTATAGCGGTAGGTACCACCATCACGGTCCACATTGGTCCAATCTTGTCCCCAACTATTTTCATAATCTCTCATATTGGCAGAATCAATAACGACTTCGCCAGACCAATCATAAGCAATGGGTACATGACGCAAACCATTGTACTCATAATCGGAGGTCACGGTGTTTTTCTTATCATCAAAGATTTTGGGTTGTGCAAAAGGTCCGTCAATAACAACTCTACGGAGTTTGAAATCAATGGGGGTATCTTCGTCAAAACTCAAATGATTTCCATCAATGTCTTTGAGGATGAAATATAGACCGTAATCAGTTAAGGGGAAGAACTCCGTACCTAAGCGGTTGAAGTCTGTGAAATTGTTGTAATCCACATCATCATACCAATACCACCACCAAATGGCTGGATATGCATTCCAACCGCAGTGGTCTTGATCGGTACGGGTCACGCCACCAGCAGTAACAACACCCTGTACTCTTCCGGTATGGGTTTGTCCGCCGGGATATGCGCGGCAGTCTTTTCCTACATCAAGAATTAAGGGGTTGTATGGATGTTGAATTTGAGGTGTAGGTACATTCATTGCAGACAAAGCACTTGGGCCAGCAGTGTAGTTGACTTGTGAATTTTGAAGAGCATGGTCTACTGTAGACATTTCTACAAAGTTCACATATGGATCGGGAGCCAATACTTTGAAGGATTTTACACCACAATAATCAATTCCCATGGTTTCCCAGTTGCGAGCACCACTATATGGTACATTGGGATAGGTGTTGACATCAAAGTCAAATTCGCCTACAGGAGCCACAGGTTTATCCACTACAAAATAAGGAGGATGGGTAATGGTAGAGTTGTAATCAAAAATAATATTTTGAGTCCAAACTCGTACTTCCAATTTGGTTGCAGCATCACGGGCCAATACTGCGACTTGAATTTCTCCACCTTCGTCAGTTGTAGTTCTTTCGCCATAATTCATGAGGTAAGATGGTACACCAAAGGTGCTTACAAAGAAGTCTCCAAAAATGTCTCCATAAGAAACATATCCGAGCTTTTTAAAACCATCACCGCATACTTTGCATTGATTCTTGTCTTGTGAACAATCAGCATCAATGAAGTTTGGTCGTTCTTCTACTTTGACGCAATTGGGAATTCTTTCAGGACCTTCGTTGGGGAATTTTGGATTCGGATTCCACAATACGTCTTGAGCATCCAACATACCAGGATGTGGTCCTACGTCGTCCCAATTCCAATACAAGTAGGTACCGTCAAGGTTTACCTGGACGATAACTTTTTGAGAAGTAACCACGCCATTGGACATGGCAAATCCAGTAAACAGATAGTCAATACCGGCATTGTGTGCATTGTAGAAGACAGCAACTTCTTCACCATCAGGTACAGAAATACGAATGCCGTTTGGATCGTTTACATCGTTAGGATTGTCAACGTCTTCCAGTTTCATGGTTAAGTTGGGGAATCTTTGATCAAGAACGCCCACGCACTTCTTGGAAGCGCTGAACTTAATGCCTTCTGGAGCTACGTTGTACTTCTTCTGTGCATAGCAATCATACTTGTTCATGAGATCTTCTGGGAATGGAGGTACTTGGTATCTAGGTGGACCCCAGGCTTTGGTACCTTCAATGTGACCCCAGCGGAGATCGCCTTTGTTATCATGAAGTTTCCAGAAAGGATCCATCAACTTGTAGTCTTTGGTCTTTCCCGCTTCATCGATATAGTGGGTTTCAGGAGCAGGGCTTACGCCACCGTCGTCTTTGATCGCCACGATGCGAACTCGTAAATCATAATCTTCCAGAACCCATTTGCCATTTTCCCATACTTTCTTAAAGCCGTCGTATTGTCCATTTGGAGGGCAAGTTCCGCGGTAAGGAGTGAATTGGAAAGTAGCAACGGGATTGTCTGCTGTGATTGCTTTGTAATCTTCATAAATCTTGTCGCTTGTTGGGCCTTCGGTATTGCTGATTAAGATGTATACCTTTTCGGCTTCATGGTATACGCCGTCTTCCCAATAAGCGGCTCTTGGAGCAGGATCAACAGTAATGTCAATTTGAGAAGTTTGTTCTACTTGGAAAGGTTTGTCAATTTTCACAGACATACCAATTTGGTCAGAAGGATAGACTTCCCAGTCGATGTAACGGAAATCGCAGTTTTTGGCCATGGAAAGACCATGAACAGTGCTTTGATTAATCCAGAAATCGAGATTGTCACCAATTTTGGATCCGCAGCTGTAGGTTACGTCAGATTCAGTAACTTCGGTCAATCGGATATCGCCTGTACGAACAGAATAAGAGGTTAACCATAGGTCGCCGTCGTCAATGATTCTGTTGTCAGGAGAAGGTCCTTGTAGAACTAAAAGATTGCGATATACCGTGTCAAACAGGGCAATATCAAAATCTCCAGCTACATAGCTCCATTCTGCAGTATCAATGCCGGCCATATAGTCGGTATCGGTAGCCTTAACGGCTGTGAAAGGTTTGTAGGTTAAAATGCGAGTTAATCGCACGTCGCCTACGGTCATATCACCGGAACCATCGATGTCCAAATAGGCCATAGGAGCATATTGCCAATTGGCACCAGAGATAGAGTTAAATGACATATCATCACGGTAAATGATTTCATAAGAAACCAATCCACTAACAGGAACATCTTTCAAGCTTAAGTCGTTGGCATCAATATAATACCAACCGCCTAAACAATCCAAATCTTTCCAGTTCATAACAGATCCGTTTTCGTAGCGACCGCTTGGGTCAAATACACGAATGTCGCCAGGAGATGCTGTGCCACTATTGTCTACGTCGGCGTACAAAATATTGGTAAACATATCGGGAGCGGGATCGGTATCGGCAGGATCACGGACACCCATGAAATACTTATATCCGTCGCCAACAAAACCATTTCTGACATCAGCAGAAACTTTGTAGATATTTTCGCCAACATCGTAGGTCCAGTTGTAAGGAATGTCTTCATTGGGCCAATTTTCATCTTGGAAAAGATCCCAAGCATGGAAATTGTTTAGCTCAAAACCAACGTCAGCATCGCCAGCTGCAACAGTTGTTCCAGCTTTGTACTTGATGACATTGTTACCGATATTGACGGTAACAACAGACAATCTCTTATCACCTTCAGAAACGAGTTCTGGAGTAAAAGGATCATTGTCATCATCGTTGTTTTTGTAAATGGTTTCTCCGCAGCCATATTGGTCGTTGCCTTCGGTATCATAGAACATGATATCGCTAGGGAATGGAAGTAGATCGTTGCCAAAATCTTTGGCAGCGTACATTCCATTGCTTGCGCCCAAATATTCTTCACCCGTGCGACCTGCACGATAATCATCGGACAGATTGTAAGGATACAGAGTATCGACTGGTGGAGGAGGAGTTCCTGAAAAATTGATGCCCCAATTGTTATCAATTCCGTCATCTTTCCAAATTTCAACACCGATGTATTCGCGGTATTTTAAGTTGACATTCTGGAAGGTGGTGGCAGGAATGTTAAAATCGGAACCTTTCTGACCCAAAACGGTGTTCTTTTGAACAGTTTGAGCAGAAACTTTAACATCGTTGTTGGGAGAGCGAAGTCTTGCTGCTGTTACGGAAGGTACCATGCCTTCCCATACATCAGTTTGAACAGAAAGGTTGTAGGCAGGTTGATTGCATCCGCCAAACAACACTTCGGCCAAGACAAAAAGGTCTCCCTGTACGCGTGGTACATACTTGCCGTTCATTTGTGGGCTTTGAACCAAAGAAACATCGCTGGAAATGTACCCGCGATTTTTTTCTTTCTTCATGGTACCTTTTTCGACAGGTTTGTTAACGTTGGTCAAACGATAGTCTCCAACGGTTACCATACCATGATCAGAAAGAATGTTTCCATTTTCTTGATAAATCCATTCGCCTGGTTCAAAAGTATACCATTGTTCATCAAATTTATAATCAGATGGTTTCTTTTGATTGTCAGCATGAACTTGATCCCCAGCATACTTCTCGCGTACACCATCTTTGTTAAAATGGATGGGGAAGCGGTACAGAGCCAATTGCGTTTCTGGGTTGACCATCATACCCATTGCGTCGTAATAGCAGTCCCAATCGGTTGCCTTTACGATAGATTCGGCAGGATAATTCTTCGTTTCACCATTTTTGTAGATAGAAACATGGGTCAAACGAATGTCCCCTTCTTGTACATACGTAGAGTACATTGGGTAGTAATCAGCACCCATCCCTTTGCGATAGATGAATTCACCAGGATTGTAGTTGTCTACCACTGTCCAGCGAGTTTCACCATCTTCTAAGGGATCTTGTACAAATTGTTCTTCCATCGCAATGTTAGCGGCGTGGACTTCGTCACCATAGTGAAAATAAATGTCTTCACGGGTAACGGGGTCTACGTTTTCGCTGTTGAAATACCAAGAACAATCTGCATAAGGAGAAGTGTTTCCACGATACTGGTTGGTACCAGGATCATCTGCGGTAATTTGAGAAGGATTTGGACCCCATACATTGAAAATGGGAGATAAGCTACCAAATTCGGAAATCCAATTCCAGTCATAATTACCCCAATAGACAAAATCGTTCAGGTCATAACCGGTGTCAGCACCAAATGGAGCAGCATCCCAGTCAGTAGTGACGACATAGTCGTTTCCTTCTATCTCTTCACCGTTGCCTTGTACGATTGAATAGGTTACACCTTCGGAAGATTTCACTAGTGGAAAATCGTCCATGTCGATCCAACCCATTCTGAACAAACGACCGGTACGATTTTTATCCCAGAAATAAATAGATGTGTTTCCATCACTATCAATGGTTGCATTGAAGCGATCATTCTGAGGATCTAAAATGTACGGTCCTTGGGTGTTGTTACCAGTAGATGGATCCACGGTTGCAAATGGATTGGCTTTGCATTCTTCGGAAATGTAACGGCCATTCAAATTTGCTGGATCAGCCGGTTCGTAGTAACGGCAATCGTTAAAACGACCATCGGGATCTAACCAGAGTTGACCTGCTTCATCGTATACGGCATACCAATGCTCAGATACGGTAGAGCGGCCACCAGCTGGTGTAACATCCAAGTAAAAGTCCGTCCAGAACAAAGGTTTAACACGCAGACCGACAGATGTAGCAGGAATGTTCATACCATTCTCAAAAGCTACATTGGAATCTGGCATGCCATAATCAGTACGTCCCCAGACGTCTTCACCGGCTTTTTGCCAAGGAAAATTCTTATTGGTTAGTTCTGTCCCATCTCGGTCATAGCCTACAGGTACAAAACGCACGGCAGCAAATGTACCGTTTACGTTTTCTGCAGCTTCAACCGTTTTTGGAGCAGACATGAAACCAAATTGGAATAATCCAGCCACCATCATGATGGTAACCAATAAACTAAGTGTTTTTTTCATTCATGTTCTCCTTTCTTGAAGATTCACACATAGTCTGCGCCAACATAAACTTTCGTTTACCTCGACTTGATATCACATTCAACCAGCCTCTTCAGTGACTGATATAGAAAGCTAAGTGGTCCATGTAAGAGAAACAAAAAGAATCTCTACACTTGCCCATCATACCTCTCTAGATCTAGTTTCAACATCCGAAACAGAGTGGATACGATACCCACTATTAGTATATGAAGTGGTTGTTCTTCAACAATAGAAAATCCATGGAAAAAAACGCAGAAAAAAACAAAAAGTGGGCAATATTTTTCTCATTTGTGAAAATTATTGCCCACTTTTCTACATCTTGTACTCTATTTTACACATAGCGCTCCCATGTGTATAATAACTGAGTCGTTAATCCACTAAATCAGTGAATGATTTTTCGATAATTCCGCCATCTTTGTTTTGGGAAAGCTCTGCTCCGTTCACGGATATGATGTTCTTTGTAACAAAACTATCCATTAGTGTTTCTAGCTCTAGGGAAGTAATGGATTCTTTGGGATATGGAATGGAGATGGTTGTTTGTTTCCCTAAGGTATTTTCAAAGACCATTTGCAATACTTTTTTGGAATAATCTGCCATATTTTACACTCCTTATTAAGCGGTTAAGTTCGATTTTTCATGTCGAAGAATTTCATCGACAGGATATTCAAGCAAAGCTACAATAGAGGTTACGATATCATATACATCCTGGTCGGTAGCAGTCGATTTAACATTTCGCAGATTGAAACTAACTCGATCTTCTCCACCAGTAGACAAGTACACAGTTACATATCCATTTAGTTCGACAGTTGTCATACAGACGCTCCTTTGCTTTCAAAAGATTGAACAAAAATCGTTCATAAGAAGTATCGTAATAAGAAGTTTTTTTTGCATAAAGAAATGAATTTGTGTTGTTTTTTTTTGAAAAACGTTTAGAATAAGTAGCTGTTAATCGGAGAGTGGCGCAGCTTGGTAGCGCGCGTGGTTTGGGACCACGAGGTCGAAGGTTCAAATCCTTTCTCTCCGACCATTCTTTCTTATTTCCACCCATTCAAATAAGAATTGGGTCCCCCTTTATAAAGATCCCTTCCATAGACATCAATGCCTACAATCGTTGGGAAGCCTTTTACTTGCAGCTGTCGGATTGCTTCTGCGCCTAGTTCTGGGTAGGCTATCACGGTCGATTCAACAATTTTCTGGGACAACAGTGCTCCAATTCCACCTACAGCTATAAGATACAATGCCTTGTTTCGGACAATAGATTGAATCACTTTTTCACTACGGGGTCCTTTTCCTATCATGGCTTTTAAACCATTGTCCAGCAGCAGGGGAGAAAAAGCATCCATGCGTCCACTGGTAGTTGGGCCAGACGAGCCAATAGGATACCCCGGGGGAGAAGGCGTGGGACCAACAAAGAATAGTACTCCGCCTTGCAATGAAAAAGGCAATTCTTCGTGGTTTCGAATTTTTTCAACAAGACGCATATGAGCAGCGTCTCTTGCAGTATATATAACACCGGAGATAAAAACGGTATCTCCAATGCTAAACTGTGTCATATCTACGTCTTGCAATGGTGATTGTATGGTCCAAGTTTTCATACAGAACTCCCCGAGAGTGTTCTAGATTGATGCCTGGCACAGTGGCATTGGATATTGACAGCAACAGGCATAGAAGCGATATGACATGGCTTCCACAGGATGCTAACGCCCAACACGGTGGTTCTTCCTCCCAAGCCCATGGGTCCTATCCCTAACTGATTGCAGCGATTGCGAATCACACATTCCCATTCTTGCAATATCGGTTCTGGGTTTGGTTGTGAAAAATCACGAAACAGGGCTTTCTTTGACAACAAAGCACTTTGCTCAAAACTGCCTCCTAGGCCAATTCCTAGTATTATGGGCGGACAGGGGTTTCCCCCTGCATCTTTCACAACTTGCAGGATAAAATCCTCCACACCTTGTTTTCCTTGAGCCGGCTTCATCATTGTTATTTGGCTCATATTTTCAGAGCCACCCCCTTTGGGAGCAAGGTGAAATGTAATCTCATCCCCCGCAACAACATCCCAATAGATATATGCAGGGGTATTGTCATTGGTATTGATTCTGTTGACAACAGGATCAAACACCATGGAGTTCCGCAAATATCCATCTTTATATCCTTGAGCAACTCCTTTTTGAATAGCATGGGAAAGACTTCCTCCCGTTATCAGGACATCCTGTCCTATTTCTGCAAAAATAATAACCACGCCTGTATCTTGGCATAAAGGAATACAACTTTTTTTTGAATAGGCGACATTTTCAAAAATTTGATTGAGTATTTTTTGAGCCACTGGGAACGTTTCTTTTTCTCTAGCTTCCTGTAGTAAAGAAAGCACATCTTGACTTAATGTAACATTGGTTTCCATGCACATTTCTTTAATTGTTTTGGTAACATCGTTGCAAGATATTTTCTTCATAGCTCTCCTTTGCAGTATATTTCTATTATTCTAACACAAAGATGAAAAAAATATTTGATTATTTCGCAATAATCCGTATAAATGCATAGTGCACATGCGCCTGTAGCTCAGGGGAAGAGCATTTGCCTTCTAAGCAAGTGGCCGGGGGTTCAAATCCCTCCAGGCGCGCGTAGTGGTGGATATAGCTCAACTGGTTAGAGTACCGGTCTGTGGAACCGGAAGTTGTGGGTTCGAGTCCCATTATCCACCCCATTTTTTGGGCCTGTAGCTCAGGGGAAGAGCGCCGGTTTCCTAAACCGTAGGTCGCAGGTTCGAATCCTGTTAGGCCCATGAGTACAATGTGTTTGAAAATGGTAAATGCGCCCATAGCTCAACTGGATAGAGCGACAGACTTCGGATCTGTAGGCTGCGGGTTCGACTCCTGCTGGGCGTGCCATTTGCAAAGCAAACGAAATGTACTATAATACATCTCGTTAAAAGAAAAGGGTCGTTGGCTCAATTGGTAGAGCAGCTGACTCTTAATCAGCGGGTTACAGGTTCGAGTCCTGTACGACCCAAAGGTGCGGGGATAGCTCAGTGGTAGAGCGCGACCTTGCCAAGGTCGATGTCGCGAGTTCGAATCTCGTTCTCCGCTCCATTTTTTTTGCCTTTTTCGCGAGAGTGGCGGAATTGGCAGACGCGCTGGACTTAGGATCCAGTGGTTTCACGACCTTGAGGGTTCAAGTCCCTCCTCTCGCACACCATCCTTTTCTTCAGAAAAACAAAAAAAAACGGGGGTTTTCACCCCCGTTTGCTATTTTTATCAAAAAAACTATTTATTCGTCGTCGTCGCACTCGTCTTCTTCCATGTGCTTGCTTTTCTCTTCTAGTTCATGGTAGCCTTGCAAAGCTTCCGATACAAAGAAATTTACGCTGTTCTCTGGGAAATTTCCTTTTTCATCAACCTCGCCTGCTTTTTTATCAAACAGAATCTCGATTGCTTCTTCAATTCGATCGACCGCATATACATGGAACAAACCGTTGTTAACTGCATTAATAATGCGTTGTGCCAGCATTAAGTTCGTTTGATTTTGCCTGGGAATGACAACTCCTTGTTTGCCGGTCAATCCTTTTTCTTTGCATATATCAAAAAACCCTTCTATTTTCGCGTTAACGCCACCAATAGGCTGCATGTTGCCCAATTGATCGGTAGAACCAGTAATAGCAATATCTTGCCGTATAGGTAGTCGTGAGATAGCAGAAAGAGATACAATAATTTCAGCAGCGGATGCACTATCTCCATCAATGCCACTGTAATTCTGTTCAAAGGCTAACGAAACGGATACAGGCAATGGAAATTCTTGCCCATAAAAATGAGCAATGTAAGAATTGATGATCATGGCCCCTTTGTCAAAAATCGGACCACTCATGTCACTTTCTTTGTCTACACTCATGACGCCGCCTTTACCGGGAAAAGCAGTGGCGGTAATGCGACTAGGTTGCCCAAACATATACTCTCCGTTGCCGATAATGGACAGTCCATTGATCTGTCCAACTTTTTCACCCACAATCTCTATATGGATTCGACCTTCTACAATAGATGTATGCACTTTTTCTTCCAACAAACTCCCGCGATATCGTTTCTCTTTAAGTGTTCTGCGAACGTCTTCGTCATTCACAACATCCCGGCCATTCAATTGAGCCCAGTGAATGCTCTCTTTAACAATGTCCAGGATCAGAGTAAATTGTGTGGTTAACTTCTCTTGATTTTCAGCAATGCGCGATCCGTAATCCACAATAATGCGAACAGCTTGCGGTGTAAAATGAACATTTTCGTTTACTTTGTTGCATTGAATAGCAATATAGGAAGCATACAAACTTTCGGTTTTTTCATTTCGCTCCATCTCGTAGTCAAATTGAGCTCGAATTTTAAAGAATTTTCGGAAATCTTCATCTAGGTGGTACAAAAGGTTGTATACTTCTTCGCTACCAACTAAAATAATCTTCGTATGGATAGGTATAGGCTCTGGCTTTAGGGATAACGTAGGAATCGTTTTTACTTGTTCATCCAAATTTTCAATTTGCAGAAGTTTGGACTTTAAACAACGTTTTAATACATCCCATACGTAGGGGGAAGATAATAAATCATTGACTTGCAGTACGAGGTATCCTCCGCTTGCTTTCAACAAGGATCCTCCACGAATGAAGGAGGAATCTGTTACCCAAGAGCCCATCTCTTGATGATACTCAATAGAACCAAACAAATTGTAGTAGGTTGGATTCACTTCATGAATCACAGGAGCGCCTTTTCCTACTTGATTTTTAACAACCAAATTCACTTTGTAGCGTCGTAGGAAAAAATCTTCCTTTTTCTTATTTTGTTCTTCGTCTCCGGCATCGTCTTCCGATGTCTTAAAAAAATCAATATTGTCGGAGATGTCTTCTTTCACTTCATCAAGATAATTAACCAGTTTCGGGTTGTCGTTGTACTTTTGCTTCAAATCATCAATTAATATCTGGACCGCAAAATCTCCAATTCTATGGTCCAAAGAAGATATATCAGATCGAGTTCTTTTCTCATAGTCCTGAATTTTTTTGAGACCATTGTTAATGGTGGATTGCAAATCGATTCTAGCCTGCTCTAATTTTTCTTTTTCTTTGACATCAAGAGCATTGAATTCTTCTTGCGTCATAGCTCTTCCTTCCACGGCAGGTACTGTGAAAATCCCTTCTGGGTTTGTGTTAATCAACAAGCCCTTTTCTAGAGCTAATCGGTTCATTTCCTGATAGACGTCTTTGATTTGGTTTTGAGCATTGGACACAATTTTATTGCGCTCAGTCTCATAATGGTCGCTTTTGAATGCATCAGAAATTTTGGTTCGGATGAGTTCGATGAATTCATCAAAATCAGTACTAAACTGACTTCCTTGGCCAGGTTTAAAAGAAATGGCTTTGGGGAAATTGCGATCTTTAAAATTATAGACATAGGCCCAATCAGGGGGGTCTTGTTCTTTAGGAGCTAGATTCTCTAACAGAATTCGAATCGTGGAGTTACGTCCGGTTCCGGACATTCCGGATATAAAGATATTGAACTCGTCTGTTTTGGTATGCAATCCTGTTTCAATAGCCCTAATAGCTCGATCTTGACCAATAATATTCAAAGAAGGAGTTAAATTTTTTGAAGTTTCAGGATGAAAATCAGAGACTTCACAACACTTTCGAAGTTGGCATTCAAGCAATTCAATCATGGCAACCCTTTCGTATGTTTGGGTAGTAGTTAGCGTAGATCCAGTTTGTATTCTTTTGCCTTTTCTGCAAAGGCTTTCAATTTTTCATCCAGTTCTTGTTTCATGCTCTGGTATTGCTCATCAGAAAACTCTTCTGGATGTGACACGCGCATCGAGATATACGCAGCAATTTTACTAAAATCGCCAATGTATTCTTTGATATCTTCCACTAGTGCAAACTCTTTAAATGTAGTAGAATGCTTTTCGTGAGCAGCGAAAGCTTTTTCATAGTTTTTAATTTGAGTGGATATTGTTGATTGCGTGTTATGCCATGCAGATAATGCTACACTATCCCCATCTTTCAGATTGGAAAAAAGGTACATATCCTTGGATTTTTGTTTCAGATAGTAATATACGTTTTCAATATCTCCCCGAAACGCTTTGTGGTTTTCTTTATTCCGTATAACTCCTCGGATTAGAAAAAAGCTGCCCAGTCCTATCGCAATCACGAGAAGTGCAACAATACTATATTTCAAGGCATTTTTCGGAACAGTGAATTTTCTCATTTGACCTCCAATGGAAAAAGTGCCGGAGAACGGAGTCGAACCGTTACAGTATTGCTACCGCAGGATTTTAAGTCCTGTGCGTCTACCAATTTCGCCACTCCGGCACTCATATACAAACGCTTATCTAGAATAACGAATTGTTTTAATAAATTCAAGCTCCCGAATCGAATCATGTAGGGTGATTTTGATTTCCCATCCATCAAAATATTCTTCGGGGGTCATATTTTGTTCGGTTAAACTGATGGCACAAGGAGTAGTATAAGAATCCCCGCTCACAATAATAAGATGATCGGGTAGACCAAACTGCTCCTTCATAAGATCGTAGAAATTCATGCCTGGCATAGGTTGAAATTCTACTCCCTCTTTGTCAAATGCCTGGACATTCACAATTTCATAAGAAGCCATACTTCGATTTTGAAAATTCGCAATGAGATAAGGCTGCGATGTGGCTGCTACCTTGAACTCTTGGATGGACGATTGCATACCTGGCATGGAAGCAATATCGATAGCATTGAGAGTAAAGCGAATGGGTTCTTTCTTAAGATCATGTTTCACAGTAAAAGGAACAGTAGTTGTACCAATATTGCCGTGTCCATCAATGGCTTGGACAACTATAGAGTAGTCTCCGCTGACTAGTTTGGTAGGATCAACTTCACCATATTCACCAAGGGTTTCTGTCAACAAAACAGAATTCAAAAACACCCTAGAAAAAACAATACGTGAATCATCTTCGATAGAAATATCGAGTGCCACTGATTCTTCCTCTAGTATTTCATTAGGAGAAAGATTGTGAATGACAATAGAGGGAGGTGTAGTATCTTCCGACTCATCACCGCTGTCAAGCTTCTTTTTCAGATCTTTCACTTCTTCTTGGAGTTTCTTATTTTCTTCAAGAAGGTCTGCAATCTGATCTTCTAGTTTGGTAATCAAGGTATCCATGAGTCCCACTTTTTCAGACAGAATTTCATTTTCTTCTTCTAAAGAAGAAATAGTAGTCTGCTGTTTTGCGTTTTCATCTTTCAGCTCTTCAACTTTTTGTTGCAAGGCTTCATTTTGTTCGGTCATTGCTTCCAACATTTGTTGAAGTACAGCACCATCAGGTGCTATCAGCGTGATTGAACGAGCAACAGCATCCCACTGCACTTCTGCCCCAAAGCTTTCTGCTATGAACCGAAGTGGTACTAAAGTTCGACCTTCTACAATCGTAGGGGGTACATCAAGAAAAACAGATTCCCCATTGACCATTGCTTCTTTTTCACCAACCGCCATTGTGATTACTTTTACTTCCGAAGCAAAGACAGTAGAAAAAAGTCCTACAACTAAAAAAAGGAAAAGGAAAAAAGAAATGATTCGCTTCATAGTATCCTCCTAAAAAAGGCGACAGACGGATTCGAACCGTCGATGAGGATTTTGCAGACCCTTGCCTTACCACTTGGCTATGTCGCCCCTCAGTACAAGCGGGAAACGGGATTTGAACCCGCGACCCTTAGCTTGGGAAGCTAATGCTCTACCCCTGAGCTATTCCCGCAAATATACAATTCTAATAGATTATTGTATAATGACCTGTGAAAGTGTCAACTCAAAAAAAAAAACAAGAAAGTGGTGAAACATGAAGGTGATTCACATCGAAACACATATGAATAAAGAGCTAGTCCGCATTGGCTCTAAACTAGATTCCGCCGTTCAAAACTACCAGTGGAAAAATGGTATCTTAACCGTGTATGTTCCTCATACTACTGCCGGGATCATTGTGAATGAAAGCATAGATCCCAATGTAGGGAGAGATATTTTACACAAAATGCAATCGTTAATCCCACGACAAGATGATTATTTGCATGCAGAAGGAAACAGTGATTCACATATATTAACATCCATCACGCATACGTCCGAAACGTTTATTGTAGAAAACTGTCAAATTCAACTGGGAACATGGCAAGATATCTTTTTCGCAGAATTTGATGGTCCAAGAAGGCGAAAAATATGGCTACAATGGATGTCAAAAGAATAACGCAAACGCTACGTAAGGAGATTGTATGCTCATTCGATCTAAAATTGCTCAAAAACTTCACGAAATAACACTCAAAAAAGGGTGGGAAATAGTCCCAGAGAATATTATTGTAGAACAACCTCCCAAGATTCAAATGGGAGATTTTGCAACCACCCTACCTCTAGCCTTAGCAAAACCACTGCGAAGAAAACCTTCTGAAATTGCCATTGAAATAGCAAAAGAGTTTTCCATGGATGAAATTGAGTCGGTTCAACCACTCCCCAACGGATATATCAATTTTTTCTTTAGTACTCCCTTTCTGCACTCTTGTTTTGCATCAGTGCTAAACAACCCTCGCAAATACATCAGCAATGATTCTGGTTGCGGGAAAAAGGTTTTGGTGGAATTTGTTAGCGCCAACCCTACCGGGCCTTTAACTGTAGCCAACGGACGAAGCGCTCCCCTTGGAGATGCTATTGCAAATTTACTAGAAATGCAAGGGTATCATTGCGATCGAGAATTTTTTATAAATGACAAAGGAGCAAAGGCAAAAAAATTAGCTCTTTCCGCATTCTATTATTATGCCCAGCAGTTAAATCACCCCATTGCTCTTCCGGAAGAAATGTATCCAGGTGATTATGTTCCTGTGTTGGCAGCCTCTTACATCGAACAAGAAGGCGATTCCCTTCTCCACATCCCCCAAGAAGAAGCTATTGCTATCCTGGAAGAATACTGTATTGCCCAAATGGTATCCTCTATCAAAGAAGATTTGGCTTACTTTGCAATCCATTTCCAATCTTGGTTTCACGAAAGCTCACTGCACAATGGTTACATTCAAGATACGCTAGAGCGTTTGCGAGCCAAAAACCTAGTGGAAGAAAAAGAGGGCGCTCACTGGTTTCTAACAACCCACTTTGGGGACGAAAAGGATCGCGTTCTCATTCGTTCCAACGGGCTTCCCACGTATTTATTAGGAGACATTGCCTACCATAGGAATAAACTCGAAAGAGGATACGATCTCTGCGTGGATATCTGGGGAGCAGATCAAAGCCATGTGAACCCTTTGAAGTGGGGTCTTGAGGCACTTGGTTTTTCATCTGACAGACTACAAACAATCACGTTTCAGCTTGTGCACCTTTTTCGAGAAAACAAGGAAGTCAAAATGTCCAAATCAGGTGGAGATTACATTACCCTCCGCGATTTGTTACAGGAAGTTGGCCCAGACGTCAGCCGATTTGTTTATTTAAGTAGGAGCAATGAACAGCATTTAAATTTTGACCTAGATGTTGCCAAAAATCGAGATCCAAAAAATCCTGTTTTTTATGCTCAATATGCCTATACAAGATGCAAAGGAATTAGTCGAGAAGCAGACTCTCACCATATCAATATCCCCTCTCGATTCGATGAAATTGATGCAACGCTATTGACAGATCCTAGCGAAATACAGGTAATGAGACGTTTTGCGATCATGCCAGAACTGCTTGACCGAGCATGTTCTTCGCTAGCCCCTCATCTGATTACACAAGATATCCAAATTCTTGCCAATGACTTCCACTCCTTCTACGAAAACTGTAGAGTCGTCGACTCTACAAATCTTGAACGAACCAAAGCCAGACTTTTATTGGTACAAGGAATTGAACAACTCTTATCGGTCCTGTTCTCCATTATAGGCATTCAAGCACCGGAGAGAATGTGATGAGAAAAAAAAACACAACTCTGTATCGCACATGGAGGCCTCGCTCCTTTGATGAAATTATTGGACAAAAAGAAATTGTTCGCGTTTTACAAAATGAGATTCTCTATGACAAAATCCATCATGCCTATTTGTTTTGTGGACCAAGAGGGACAGGAAAAACATCGTGTGCACGAATTCTAGCTCGAAGTCTCAATTGCAAAGAAGGTCCCTCCGTACAACCTTGCGGAACATGCCACTCGTGTGCCTCTATTGAATCGGGTGTCAATTTGGATGTGATTGAAATAGATGCTGCTTCCAATCGAGGAGTAGATAATATCCGAGAACTTCGTGAAAAAGTACACCTTACACCCGTCGAATGTCGCTACAAGGTATACATCATTGACGAAGTTCATATGCTCACAGGGGAAGCCTTTAATGCTCTTTTGAAAACCCTCGAAGAACCCCCTAGTCATACGATTTTTATTATGGCAACAACAGAAGCTCACAAGCTACCCAAAACGATTGTTAGTCGGTGCCAAAAATTCGATTTTCATAGGATTTCCTCCCATGATATTGCAGAAAAATTACAAATGGAGGCAAAGGCAGAAGGCATTCATATCGACTTTAAAGCCTTGCAAATTATAGCAGAGAGTAGCGATGGAGCTATGAGAGATGCGGAATCTATCCTAGATCAGCTTTCTGTGTTGTCAGGAACCGAAGAAGCCATCCATGAATCCGATGTTCTAGCCCTTCTTGGCAAAAGCAATACAGAAACTTTGTACAACATGGTGGAAAGTCTTTTTATTGGCGATTTTTCTTCGCTGTTGGACGCCTTGCAAGGCTTAGTATCCTCGGGTACCGACATATTCTTGTTTACGCAAGATCTTCTTTCGTATTGTCGGGATATTGTTGTCCTCGCAGAAACTTTTGGAAAGAGTACCTTTCTCACAACAATACCCCATAGCGACAATGACCTTTATTTTGAACAAGCCAAAAAGATTCCTTTATCTCTTCTTATGAAACTGACACTGCTTCTTTCCAATATCCTTCCTACCATGAAATATTTATCTCGCCCTGTTTTACTACTAGAAACAACACTTCTACAAATGAAGTTTGTCATTGATCACCCATCCAAAAAGAAGGTTTCTGCAAGCCCCGTCAAAAAAAATTCTGTCAAGAATGCACCTCCAACAAATACCACTTCTTCTGTACAGGAAACTCTTTCTTCTCCACAAAATACACCAGGAGCTCTCGCATCCTCATCAGCCACATCAAAAAACCCCTTGCAGCAAGATATCACAATCGAACAACCTCCAGAAATAAAAGATCCTCTTTGGAAAGAATTTACACAAATCCTCAAAACAGATGCTCCCGATCTGTTTATTCATATCATGAGAACACAATTGATCAAAGTCAATGAGGCCACTGCATATATCGTATTTGCACTAGACAACAAGTTTAGCTACCAACAGTTAAACAAAGAAAAGAACATTCAAGAATTGAATCATCGATTTGAAGAAAAATATCCGAATATGTCCCTCCAGTTAATCCCAAAGCTTGGTTTCAACCATGAAAAAGCCACATTGGACTTTAAAAAAGAAGAAGAAAAGGAAGAAATCATAAAGGATCCCGTTATAATAGATACGTTAAAAACATTCAAAACAAGTATTGATAGTGTTGAAAAAACCAATAAGGAGCTATGATGAACGTAATTGATCGAGCAAAAAATTTAAACAAATATAGAAAAATTGCTACAGAATTAAGCAAGATGGCCTATGAAGCAGAAAACAAGTCCAACACAGTAAAAGTAATTGTGAAAGGGGACATGAACGTGAAAAGCATTGAAATTGATCCCGACTATATTCAAGAAGTACGCCCAGAACTTCTACAAAAAAGTATTCGCGACGTAGTCAACATGGCCCTCAATAAAGCAAAGGTAGCCACTCAAAAAGAAACCAAAAAACTAGCTGAGGAGATGGGCCTTAACTTGCCCATGTAGTGCATGGCATATTACACTCCCGGCTACCAAAGAGCCATCGAAGAATTAAGCAAGCTACCTGGCGTTGGGCCAAAAAGCGCAGAAAAATTAGCCGATTACATTCTTCACCTGAAACCTGATTACTTTGATCAGTTTATGGATGTATTGGAATCAATGAGAAAAAATGTCCACCCTTGTAAAAAATGCTTTCACCTAACCGAAGGATCATTGTGTACGATATGTGCTGACCCATCGAGAGATTCCCATACAATATGTGTCGTAGAAAAAGAAAAGGATGTTTTAGCGATCGAGAAAACTGGCTCTTACAAAGGACTGTATCATGTTTTAGAAGGGTCGATTAACCCTTTACATGGCATGGGGCCAGAAAAAGTACGTATCAAAGAACTGTTTGACCGCATCCAACAAGAACCTATTCAGGAAATTATTCTTGCGCTTAATTTTAGTCAAACTGGTGATTTAACCTGTATGTACATCATCCATCAATTGAAACAGGTGCCTTTAAAAATAACCCGATTGGCTTCTGGCATTCCAACGGGAACAGATATTGAGTTTGCAGATTCAAAAACCCTTCAAGCTGCTTTTAAGGGTAGAGAGAAGTATGAAATGGAGGAACTGTAATGCGACGGATCCTAGTAACCATTGTATCAAACTGGTTGTGCTTTCTGATTGTAGGAGAGTTCTTTCCGGCATGGATGGTGGTGAGGAATTGGAAAGTAGCTCTTCTGGCAGGTCTTGTATTGGGATTGGTCAACACAATTTTGAAGCCGATCCTTACCATCATTACTCTCCCTCTTCACATCATCACATTTGGGCTCTTTGCCTTTGTAATTAATGCAGTCGTTTTATTTCTAACTTCGTCCCTCATTGATGGCATTACAATCCCTTCCTTCTGGCCATATGCATTGTTAACAGCCATTGCCTTTTCTGTTCTTAATTGGATACTACTGATTGTCCTGCGAGGAAAATAAACCAATCATAAGGAGATTTTCATGTGTGGAGTTTTTGGAATTATTTATGCCCAAGACACAAATGAATTGGGCAACACTCTCATTAAAGGTTCACGAAAACTAGTTTATCGAGGATATGATTCTGCTGGATTTGCTGCTTTTCAAGACAAGGGTTCTACATTGCTTCGAAAAGGTCCTGGCATGCTAGAAGATATCATACGCGAAGAAAACATTTCTGGTTTTACTGGTAGTAGAGGCATTGTTCAGCTTCGCTGGGCAACATTTGGTGAGCCCAATTTTGAGAATTCTCAACCACACTATGATTCGGACAAAGACATTATAGGGGCACACAACGGAAATATTGTCAACACGGAACAGCTCATTGAAGATTTCAAAGAAAATGGCATGATCGTCCGTGGTACGAATGATGGAGAGATGGTTGTGCACGCCTACGAAAAATTCTATGACCAGCTTCACGACCCAAAACAAGCCATGATGAAAGCGCAAACCCTTCTACAAGGAGACTATGCATTCATTTGTGGAAACGTGAATCAACACCAGCTTCTTGCTGTAAAAATGGGGTCTTCTTTGTATATGGGCATTGGTGACGACTTCATTGTTTGCTCATCTGACCTGGGTTCCATTTTACAATTTACTCGCAACATTGTCTTTCTGAAAGATGGGGATCTTGTTTTATACAACGATTCTGAATACCACGTATACGACATTCATACAGGCAAAGAACTTCAAAGGCCTATGGAAGAATGCACAATTAGTATTGAAGAAGCTAATTTGCTTGGGTTTGATCACTATATGATCAAAGAAATCCATGAACAACCAAAAAAAGTACAAGAGCTTCATGATTTACTGGAAAATACCCAGTCCAATATGGATGACTGTATTGATCTTATCAATCAATCAGAGCACGTTTATTTAGTGGCTTCGGGCACTTCCTACCATGCTGCCG
Organism: uncultured Caldisericota bacterium; assembly: GCA_964493625.1. GTDB lineage: Bacteria > Caldisericota > Caldisericia > UBA6126 > UBA6126 > JAGLCW01. Next base: position 66,905 of record CAZBOU010000006.1, on the reverse strand, counting down.
TTGTAGGGGCTTACTATTTAAACCATCTTGCCGGCATTCATGCAGTACCAGTACTTGCAGGCTATTTTAATGAATACTATAACGTATCCCCCACTGCCAAGGATATTATTTTCTGTGTATCGCAAAGCGGGGAAACCAAAGACGTAATCAATGTAATCAATCCTATTCTTCACAATACAAGTGCCAAAATTATCAGTATGGTGAATGTGATAGGATCTTCCATTGCTCAAAAATCCGAAATCGTAATCAATGTAGCAGCGGGGCTTGAAACAAGTGTTCCAGCTACAAAATCGTACATGAATCAGCTGTTTGCTTTTCTATATCTCTCTGCCTACGCTGGTAGAAAGAAAAATTTGGACAAAGCAGAAGAAGTGTTCAGCCAGCTTTCCGTCATCCCCAACTTGCTGCAGACAACAATTGATCAAACCAAAGAAGAAGCGAAAGTAATAGCCGATTTACTAGTACAACGAGGAACTGACCTGTATTGCCTTGGGTATGGCATCCAATATGGTACTGCCCTAGAGGGAGCTTTAAAAATCAAAGAGGTGTATTATAAGCACTGCGAGGGAATGTATTCTTCCGAGTTTAAACATGGGCCTCTTTCGATTGTAGATGAGGGGTATCCCATCCTTTTCCCTGCTAGTCCTGCAGATGATCATATGGTGATAAGCCACATAAACGAAATCAGAGTTCGAAAAGGAAACGTCATTGTCATTTCTCCTCAGTACCATGGATATATGAAAGCAGCTTCCCAATTAATTGCCGTTCCCGATTCTGATCATTATTTCATTCCCTTAACCACTGTGATTGTATTGCAATTAATAGCGTATTATGCAAGCATTCAAGCTGGCCTAAATCCTGATTTTCCTAGAAACATTAGCAAAACATTGACGGTAGACTAATGCATAGAGAAAGACCCTACAATCAAATTCGACAAACTACGATTACGCCCTACTACCTCGAAAAGCACCCTGCTTCTGTTCTTATTGAAATGGGCTATACAAAAGTACTCTGCGGTGCCACTATTGAAGAAAAAACACCCTATTTTCTAAAAAACAGTGATGTAGGTTGGATTACGGCAGAATACGCGATGCTCCCGTGTAGCGGGGACGGAAGAAACAACAGGGACAATGGCTCTCACCGTAACGGTCGCAATATGGAGATTCAACGGCTGATTGGAAGATGTCTTCGCACGGCTTTCAACTTGCGTTATTTAAAGGACTTAACGGTAACCATTGACTGCGATGTCATCCAGGCAGACGGGGGAACACGTACCGCTGCCATAACAGGTTCCTTTGTTGCCGCTATGCTTGCATTTCAAATGAGAAACATTAGCCCCCACGTTTGTGAGAAAAAAATTGCCGCTATCAGCGTGGGAATGGTTCGCAATGAAATCCTTTTAGACCTTGATTATCACGATGATTCTCAAGCACAAGTTGACTGCAACATTGTAATGGACGAAGAAGGTCGAATCATTGAAATCCAAGGAACGGGTGAAAAAAAACCGTTTACGCTATCGGAATTAGACACCATCCTTTCCCTAGGTTTTACAGGCATTCAAGAGATTATGCTACTGCAAGAACAGGCTCTTCAAATCAAACCCCCTAGCTCATGCACTTAATTCTTGCGTCTTCAAATCAACATAAACTCAAGGAAATACAAGAGAAAATTGGATTCCTTTCGATCCCCCTGCAGGTAAGTTCTGACAAAGACATCACTGTGGATTCCACTGTAGAAAAGTTTTCGACGTATCGTGAAAATGCAAAAGCAAAATGCGATGCAGTTTTACAGCAACTGCCCTCCTCCAACAATTTCATTTGTATGGCAGATGATTCAGGGATAGAAGTCCCCGTTTTGGGAAACATTCCAGGGGTTCATTCTGCTCGTTTTGCTCCATCGGGAAAAGATATCGACCATCGCAAAAAACTGCTACAAATGCTTCGTGGCTTTGAGTTCACTCAGAAGCATTGCCATTTTACTTGCGCGTTGTGCTGTTGGGTGCAAAATCAATACTACTTTTTTGAGGGACGTGTGGACGGTTTTGTCCTTGGTTTTGAACGAGGTGAAAAAGGGTTTGGCTACGATCCCATATTCTACTATCCTCCCTATCAAAAAACATTTGCAGAAATTTCTTCCGAGAAGAAAAATCAAGTGAGTCATAGGGGAAGAGCACTGGAAAAACTAGCAACGTTTCTGAAGAAGTACCAAAGGTGGGACTCGAACCCACACGAGGTTTAACCCTCACTAGGACCTGAACCTAGCGCGTCTACCAATTCCGCCACTTTGGCATTCTGGAATATTCTATCATTTTTCCATAGAAACTCAAAATGATCCAGTGTTTACATCGAACTGAAAAATGATATAATCATTTTTCGCTGAGTGTGGAGAGATGGCCGAGCGGTTGAAGGCGCACGCTTGGAAAGCGTGTAGGCGGGATGACTGCCTCGAGGGTTCGAATCCCTCTTTCTCCGCCAGTTTTTTTTTGTCAAAAGTGAGACTTCAAAAAAAATCTTCTGTTTTAAAAACTGGTTCTCGTTTTTTCCTCTTTCGAAGGAAAAAATGTATAATAAGTTTCGTTTAAAACTATATGTAAGGAATACGTTATGACTGACTGGCTTCACTACAAGGCAAAAAATTCCTTCCAATGGATTGGATTGGATTTTGTGTTTCGCATCCGTTTGTATGGAATTGTAATAGTAGTTGGAGTCTATTTCCTTCCCAACATCCTTCCTTCCCTGTATCTGGTGAATATGAACCAATATGCATGGGCACTTACCTTTGTTTTATCATGTGGGATCCTACTTTGGGCAACACTATCTTATCGAAAACGCCGAAGTAACTTTAAAGACAAGCTTTCTCATCACCACTACAAACACCAAAATCATCGCTCAAAAAAATCTCGATGGATTGTTGTGTATAAGGTATTTATATCAGCTCCGGTCACATCCTTTTTCTGTCTTGTTTTTATCCCAGCTCTTCTGCAACATTTTGCCCCTATTCACAACATCTTTGTGCTCATTATATCCGCTTTCATTTATCCTTTTGAATTTATGTTCATTGAAGGCCATTCCTCCCGGTATTTTTTCTGGCAAACCATTTGCTGCTTGTGGATTCTTTTGATTATCTATGTCATACGAAGTTTTGTGTTCCCCGTCTTTATATGCACTGTTTTGGCTGCTAGCCAGATGTACGCCAAAAAACAAATCCTCTAACTTTTTTACCAATGAGGGCAGACAATACTTTTTTACAACGTTGGAAGCAGCAAAAGTACGCCCCATCAAACCGTGTTTCCGAACCCACTGCATCGTACGGTAGCCAGGAAAATCATCTACCCCATGATATGCTTCAGCTCCGACAAAAGCTTTGGGCACAATTCCACAACATTCCCTTGGAAAAAGTATTCCCCGGAAAAGAAGTTCACGGTGCACTTGGGAGCTGCTATTGTATACAGCAATCTGTTCCTATTGAAGTTCCTTCTAGAGAAATTCAACGTACAAAAAATAGATTGCAGGCATCTCTTCAGCTAATTCCTGGGCTTGGTCCCACAACAGAGCGACAATTGCATCATGAAACCATCTTTACATTTTCCCAAATACCTACTTCATCACGCTTTTACCCCATAGCCAATCAATATATACAACAAATTGAAAAGGGTCCTTACACCGATTTGTATTGGAGTTTTCATCAAGTATATGGGAAAGACCACCCCGACCTATTGCAATTATCCCGTTTAATCCCCACAGATCGATTGGTATTTATGGATATTGAAACCATGGGTTTGGGTTCTCAGCCCATTACGCTTATTGGAATAGGGAGAATTTTGCAGAACACTCTCCATATCATACAATATTTTGCTCGTACAATCGAGGAAGAATCGTCCATCCTCGTAAATTTATCCGCAAGTATGCACAAGGATGATTTCTTTGTGACCTTCAATGGAGAATATTTTGATATCCCTTACATTAAAAACCGATCCCGTTATCATCGTTTAGAGCATACAGCCTACCCGCCCAATTTCGATGCTTTGTTTTTTGCCAGAAAAGTATGGAAGCAAGATCTACCCAATTGCAAATTGCAAACGATTGAAAAGGAGATCTTCCATATCAACCGTTTTGATGACGTTCCAGGTGCTTTCTGCCCCGCTTTTTATCAAACCTATCTGCAAAGCCGTCAAATTGGAACCATTGTCCCTATCATCAAACACAACCAGCAAGATATCATCACGTTGGCAAAAATCTTTTTTCGCTTGCAACAAATTTGGCGATAACTGACCAATGCCTCCTCTAGCCTCATGAAGATTCAAAAGGCAATTGCAAAACTTCTAGCAATCAAACGCTTTCAAACCTATATGGAAGCGCATCATATAGTGGAAGAAAGAAAGGCTTCGTACCAATCGGTTTTAACCCCGTTTCCTCCCTTGCTTGAATCCTGGTTAGAAACCAACAAGATCCAACTGTACTCCCATCAGACACAATCGATCGAAGCGCTTCGGTCCGGGTCTCATGTGATGCTAACAACACCCACTGCTTCGGGAAAAACCCTCTCTTACAATATTCCTGTTATAGAAGGCCTTCTTCTAAACCCGGAGGCTCGCGCTCTGTACATGTTTCCAACCAAAGCGTTAACGAATGATCAGTGGAAAACACTGCATAAAATGGACAAAGAACTAGATCAATCTTTACACCCCGCTGTATACGATGGGGATACACTCCGACAAAAACGCTCGCGAATTCGAAAAAAATCAAGAATCGTTTTAACCAATCCCTACATGCTGCATATGATCCTCCCCTGGCATCATTTATGGGGGTCCTTTTTTTCTTCTCTGCAATACATCATCTTGGATGAAGCCCATTATTACAGAGGAGTGTTTGGATCCAATATGGCCATGTTAATCCGCCGATTAAAACGCATCTGTGCCTTGTACGGCTCGAGCCCTCTTTTCTTCCTTTCTACAGCCACCATTGCAAATCCTTCTACATTTTCCGAACAACTCGTAGGAGAAGAATGTGTCCATATTGATGAAAATGGAGCGCCCACAGGAAAAAAACATTTTGTGCTCTACAACCCCTACAAGTTTGAAGATGGCGGGACTTCTTCTAACATTGAAACAGAATGGTTGTTACAAAAACTCGTTACCTCCCATATTCAAACTCTCTGCTTCTCTTTATCAAGGCGAAACACCGAATGGATTACACGGCAAGTACAGAAACACTTTCAGACTGCTTTTCCTTTGCGAACAACACCCGCTGTGGCTTCGTATCGTGGAGGATATCTCCCGGAGGAAAGAAGGACCATAGAAAACCAATTAAAAACAGGGGTATTGAAAGGAATTGTTAGTACAAATGCCCTAGAAGCTGGCATTGATATTGGTTCACTAGATGCTGTTCTTATGAATGGATATCCTGGCACTATGATCTCCACCTGGCAGCAAGCAGGACGTTCTGGAAGGGGGACAGAGGAATCGCTGGCCATATTAGTAGGAAGGCAAAATCCATTGGACCAATATTTTATGAAGCATCCAGATCAGTTTTTTCTTCGAAGGCCGGAATATGCCATTATTGATTTGCACAACCCCTATATTCTGTGGGGGCATTTATGTTGTGCTGCCAAAGAGATTCCTTTTATGGAAGAAGATACTTTGTACTTTGGAGATTCTTTGCTAGACGAATTGGAAACTCTCACTGGCGAGGAATTGTTAACAAAGATGCATGGCAAATGGTATTACAACCTTCTAGACGAACCCTTCAAAAAGGTCTCCATCAATACAATCGGCTCGGATATGTTTCTGTTGTATGCTGACGGGAAACTACTCGAAACCATGGACAAAGAACAAGCCTTTCGAGAGGCCTACGAAGGAGCTATCTATTTGCATCAAGGGGAAACGTACCTGATTCATTCTTTGGATTTGGAAAAACATGTCATCCATGCTTCTCCAGCCTCTACTCCTTTTTCAACCGAACCTCAAATCCACACCGACGTTGCTATATTAAAAACGCTAGATACACAGAATTTTATTCCTTTTCAGATCTCTTTTGGAAAAGTACATGTTACAGAAGACCATTATGCCTACCAAATTAAAAAGGGGGCTACGGTAGTAAAAGAAGTTCCTTTAGAGCTTCCAAAAAACAGATTTGATACCACCTCTTTTTGGATTGATTTGCAGCCTAGTATTCAAGAAGAGCTCCTGCATACAATAGACACTCGAAAGCTGCAAGGTGGAATCCATGGTGCCGAACATGCCATGATTGCCATTATGCCTTTGTATGTATTGTGTGATCGACGAGATTTAGGAGGGTTGTCCACCTTGTATGATCCCGATACAGGCTGTTGCAGAATATTCATCTACGATGGCTTTCTAGGAGGTATTGGGTTAAGCGAGAAAGGGTATTCTCTGATTCATACCTTGCTAGAATCAGCTCTTGAATTGGTACAAGCATGCACTTGCGATGCTGAAGATGGATGTCCGGCCTGTATACAATCTCCTAAATGTGGAAATGACAACCAGTTTCTTCACAAAGAAGCCACTATTCTTTTGCTTACAAGACTTTTGAATAGTTCCTAAAGAAATCACCTCTCTCATTTCCTTTCTACAGTTTCCCTTAGTATAATAAAGAAAAACTACATTTTGGGGGTTGTTATGAAATACTCATTTCGCCGTTGGTTTGCTTTCCTTTTTTCTATTTTTTTTCTTTTACAAACCAATATAGCGACCGCAGAAGTTGATATCGTGAAAGAAGTTTTACAATCCATTGAGTTCACAAAGGAAATGTGTGTTGTCAGCGAGGAAGCAATAGAAAAAACATATGGTAGCGATCCATTTCGCCTTCCATTTTTTAATGACCAGCTTTGCAATCCACTCCAAACCCCTAGTGTTTTAAAAAACAACATTGACTATTGCATTGCGCAAAGAGATTCCTTACGCAATATCAACTGGTATGCCTCCTATCGATTGGGGTATATGGTAGCGGCCTATCCGCAGTATGAACCAACGTATGACCACCGCATTGTGGAAGCTGCTCCCCTTTTGTATGCAATTGCTGATATTTATCTTCTACACCAAAAACCGTTGTCTTCGCACGCCTTTCAAAACATAAAAACACAAACCGAAGAAATTCCCATCGATCTACAAAAAGAAATGGCTAGAGTTCTTTTTGCTTCTATGGAATTCAAATTAGCTCGAGACAAAGCCTTTTCCAATACTTCTACAGAAAACCTGATCCGAGCTTTTAACAATCCTGCAGCTATCCTGACCGAAGATACCCTGGATGCAAATATCCTCCAAATTGCATCGGACGTAAATTATGGGCAACTGTATTTTGCAAGTATTGTCCTAAACCATCATTTGGATACTTTTCTACAAGCGTTGTCTTCCATGCAAATTCCTGATTCCATTTCATTTTCCACCGACACTCCCATGGGTCATATTCTTATCCATCCTAGCAAAAAAACCACCCACACATTTCGAAATGTTTTGTTTTCACTTGATCTTGGAGGAAATGATCATTACATGAACAGTGCAGGAGGGAATGATTCCTGGTGGAACCCAGTTTCCATATGTATTGACTTGAATGGAAATGACCTGTATTCCATGGAAGATCCTTCCGTTTATTCCCAAGGAGCAGGTGTTTTTGGGTTTGGTGCCTTGATCGATCTGCAAGGAGATGACACCTACCAAAGCACTCAATACAGTCAAGGCTTTGGTTGCTTTGGCGTAGGAATTCTGTGGGATCAAGACGGGACCGATCAATACAATTGCGATTATCTTGCACAAGGCTCTGGGGTTTTTGGCATTGGCATTCTTCATGATTCCAGTGGTAGCGATGTTTATCATACCTTTTCTTTCAGCCAGGGCTTTGGATACGTAAAAGGCTTTGGGCTCTTGTTAGACGATAGTGGTGACGATATTTACATTGCCAATGATGAAGATGTAGCAGGAACCAATCCTCAGTCCTCCGACCATAACACTAGTTTTTGTCAAGGAGCTGGCTTTGGCCGAAGAGCCGATCTATCGGAAGGCAATTCCATGTCTGGAGGAATGGGTTTGCTGATCGACTTAGAAGGAAACGATACGTACACCTGTGGTGTTTTTGGACAAGGTACTGGCTATTGGGCCGGTACGGGTGTCTTATATGACGGAAAGGGCAACGATTCCTACAAAGGCGTTTGGTATGTCCAGGGAGGCGCTGCTCATTTTGGAATTGCCATGCTCATGGACGACGAAGGGGATGATACCTACGATGCCCTTTTGAATATGGCGCAGGGAGCTGGCCACGATGTATCGCTTGGATATCTCATTGATCGCCAGGGAAACGATACGTACACATCGCCTAATTTGGCTTTGGGTGGAGGCAATGCAAATGGCCTTGGTTTCTTTGTAGATGCACAAGGTGACGATGTCTATCAGCTTCGTAGAAACAATGCTGCCAACCTTGGAAAAGCAAGTTGCGAACTCTTCCCAAAAACGTCCTGGCGCTGGGGAAAACTAACTCTTGGCGTTTTTATTGATGGATCTGGAGAAGATACCTATGTAACGGCAGATGAAGAAGGCCATTTCACGGTTCCCTATGAAAGGGCACAAAACAACACAATCTGGTCTTTTGTCCACGACAAGGTAATAAATGCCGTAGGATGCGGGATTGATACAGATACAGGGTCGATTGATGGACTTCTCCCGCCACTTCCCTCGGAAGATTGATCATCATGACAATTGATATTCTAGTGATGGCAGGAGGAAGCGATCCACAGTGGTATCAACCTCCCATTGAGAACAAAGCCCTTATTCCCCTTCATGGAAAACCTTGTTTGGAATGGATTGTTGAGGCTATTCAAAACACCAAAAACAACGCTGTCATATCGCAGCAGTTTCCCATGCGAACCATCCTTTTGGGTACCAAAATTCTCCAAGAAAAAGGCTTCCACAAGCATTTTGACACATTTGTTCTCACGCCAAAAAGCACAAAACTATCAGACAATGTCCGCCTTGGGATGGAGCAAGTAAAAGGAGACGTTGTTCTTATCATCACTGGCGATATTCCTTGCATTCGAGCCGAACATATTATCGATTTGCTGCAAGAGATACAAGAAACGGACAATATTGATATCTATGTTCCCATCATTGAAAAATCTTCTGTTGATAATCGTTTCCCTGGTTCTCATAGAACCTATGGAAAAATCAAAGAAGGATCTGTCAAAATAGCCAACTGCTTCATGATTCGACAAAGTGCTTTTGCAAAAGTAGACGCAATCATGAATCAATTTATAGAGAACAGAAAGAGCGTTCTGAAGCTAGCCTTTCACTTTGGCATTCTCAACCTTTTAAAACTGATCATCACGAAGTCCATCTCCATCCTTGAACTAGAAAAGGCATTCTTCAAGGCATCTGGAATTTGTGTAAGGGGCATTTTGACCGATCATGCAGAACTTGCTGTCGATATAGACAAAGTATCTGATATAGAAGATATAGAAAAGTATTTCCAAAAAAGAGGGTGTGTATGACATTATTTCAATCATTCATCATGGCTTTTTCGCAAGGCATCACAGAATTCTTACCTATTAGCAGTTCGGGCCATCTCGCTGTTATCCCCTTTCTCCTTCAATTCCCCCAACGAGTGCCTCTATCGTTTGATGTTATGCTCCATATTGCCACCTTAGTAGCTGTAATAATTTTTTTATGGAAGGACATAAAGACCATTGTAAAAGGCTTATGGATCATTGATAAATCCATGTGGAGCCTTTTTACAAAAATCATCATCGCTGTGATTCCAGCTGCTATGGTAGGGCTATTTCTGAAAGACCCCATTTCTCATATGTTTCAAAGCCCCCAATTGGTGGGATGGGCCTATTTTGGAACAGCCGGTCTTTTGTTTCTTACTTTTTTTATCACAGATGGTAAAAAAGATATGCTCTCCATTACATGGCTAGACTGTTTATTGATTGGCATCTTCCAAGCATTTGCTCTTGTCCCAGGCTTTTCTCGTTCTGGTTTTACGTTAGTAGGTGCCTTATTGGTTGGTATGAAAAAAGATCAAGCCTTTCGCTTTTCCTTTTTAATCTCCATACCTGCCATTCTAGGAGCCTTTGTTTTAGAAGTTAGTGAAATGGGAAGTCTTGATTCCTTTTTCACATTTCCTGTTTTCGTTTCTTTTGTAGTGGCACTGCTTGTTGGCCTTGGAGCACTGTGGATACTCAGGTGGTTTTTGCAAACAAAAAAACTGCATTGGTTTGGATTCTATTGTCTGGGTCTAGGCATCTTATTGCTCATACTGTATTAAGATGAAAAAAAAGACAACTCTTCTGTACAAATGTAGCAGTTGTGGTTATATTTCTCCAGGAATCCTTGGCAAATGCCCTGAATGTGGATCGTGGGATAGCTTTTCTCCCGTTCAAAATGTAGCCGCTTTGAGTGACAAAAAAACATCATCAGCGTTATCTAGCCCCATTTCTCTGAAAGACTTATCCGACCAAAAAAATCATCGACTCCCAACGCATCTAGCAGAAGTAGACCGAGTGTTGGGCGGAGGGGTTGTCAGAGGAAGTGTCATCCTGATTGGAGGGGAACCTGGCATTGGAAAATCTACATTGCTTCTGCAAATTGCAGAGGCATTGTCCCAATCTATCAAAGTTTTGTATGCTTCTGGAGAAGAATCTCCATCCCAAATCAAACTTCGCGCAAATCGTTTGAACATTCAACAAGAAACTATATTGGTTACATTTGAAACAGAAATAGCCAGCCTGCAAGCACTGGTAGAAGAACATCGCCCGGGAGTTTTGATAGTAGATTCTATCCAAACAACTTATACACAAGACATCGACGGGACCACAGGAAGTATATCTCAAATCAAAGAATCCACGCAGCGCTTGGTGCAACTAGCAAAAAAAGACAATGTAACAGTTTTTATTGTAGGTCATGTCACAAAGGATGGGAATATTGCCGGCCCAAAATTTCTAGAGCACCTTGTAGATGTTGTTTTGTATCTAGAGGGAGACAAGAACGGGATGATTCGCATGCTTCGAGGCAACAAGAATCGGTTTGGTGAAACGGGAGAATTGGGCATTTTCTCCATGAAAGAACATGGGCTTCTTCCTATCGAAGACCCCTCCGAAGTATTCCTAGGCAAAACCCATGCCTCTCAATCTGGTACCATTATATTTCCTTCTCTAGAAGGCATCCGAACAATATTTCTAGAGATTCAAGCATTGTGCACGCAAACCTATACTCCTATTCCAAGGCGCGTTGTCAACGGAACTGATATGAACCGCACACTGATGTTAGCAGCCATCTTGGAAAAAAGAATAGGACAAAGTTTTATTGGGTTTGACTATTTTGTTAATATTACCGGAGGAAGCCGCATTGTAGATCCTGCAGCAGACCTACCAATAGCTATGGCGCTGCTCTCCTCTCACATGAATCTGGTGCTCTCTCCAAAAATGATATCCTTTGGCGAAGTGGGTCTTTCAGGTGAAATCCGTCCTGTTGTCGGAACAGAGAAAAGAATCAAGGAATCATTGCGACGAGATTTTCATCCCATTATTGTACCTGCCGGTAGCATGGAAAAATCTCATCTACCCTCTACTGTACAGGAAGTATCTCATATTCAAGAAATCACCAACATTATGAAGCAGTCATCCTAGTATTCTTTTAAACATGAATCGTTTAACCGCATCGAAAACAACAAGGTAATTAACTCACTAGATGAGACATCTTCCTCGTTCAAGAGCACCAGTCCAAGAGTATGCAAATATTGAAGATACAATTTCTCATCTCGTTGACAGTTCTCAATTAATGGCGATAGCCCATACGTTTTTAAAAACACCTTGTTTTTTATCATGGTGTTGTTGGTATACGAAAAAGACCATTCTTCATTCTCATCTAGAACTGCCTTCAAGCAGCAATCTTTAAAGCACTCCGGAATAGGACAATAGGTAACTTCTCCCACATACAAAAGGCGCCGACGTGAGTCATCTTCTAAGTGATAACAATAATCAGTATAGGCAATAACATTGAAACTGTTAAATGAAAAATCTACTTTTTCTCTTGTGTGATTCAAAAAATTTGCTAGAGCATCGCGATCTTTGTTGTTAAAACGATAATCTCGCACTTTTGTTTTTTCAAAATCTTTTTTGTACCAGTGTAAGAGCTCTGTGGGAGAATCTGCTTTTACAAAATCATGGGTTTCTTGGCTTGATACAAAAGAAGGAAGGTCCGTGGATTGACAAGTAAACAATACACTCTCCCAGAGTTTTCCCGAGAAACAAATAGAAAGCAAGTCTTGATAGTCCGTCCACTGGTTCTCCTCAAATTCATTCCAAACCGTTTGGTACAAGCCCATAAAACCGTCAATGGTTGATTCTACAGGAGAATCGTCCAAATGTTCCCATTGAATAGTGGCATGTTGATCCAGCAAAACTGCTTTTAAAGAAAGTGTTTTGTGCATATCAAAATGGAAGAATAGCCAATCTCCTTTTGTGTTTCTAACGCAAGATAAGAAAACAAGCGTTTTCTGCATCTCTCCATTGGGCATTTTATAGTAAGATGTGCTACGCAGGGTTGGATAAAACTTGTAAACTCTATTCATCGACTCCATAGAATGCAGATGGATAGCCCCTCCACAAGGTGAAAAAACAGAATGCGAATACTCTCCTTCTTGTGGATTTAAATGTGTAGCTGCAATCTCCAGCTGTTTCAGTTCTTGCAAGGTAAACTCTTCAAAAAGTCGCACTACCTTGACAGATGAGGGTATGAACCAATACAACTCGTAAAAAGAAGGGGAGGAATTTCGAACGGCGGTAACTTTGGATGTAAACGGCATAAATAGGATAGCAACAATCAGTAGTAAGGCCAAACTTTTACGTATCATTTCTCCCTCCTTGCAAAAGATAACGTACGAAAATATACTTCTATTATGAATAAAAAAAGAGTTTTTGAAAACCCTTTTGTCAATACTTCTTTTTTTATGTGGTGCAAGAAATGTTAAAATAGATAATTTTTTTATACAAAAGTATGCTTTTTTATATACTTCTGTATTTTCATATTTAGCATTTGGGTTTATAATGTAATTGTTGTCAACATTTTTCTATTTTGAAAAGGAGATCTGTATGAGTAAAGGAATCGTCCTTACGAAGAGACACATTGTTGTATCCATTGTTGTTATTCTAAGTTTGCTTTTGCAACCGTTTTCTCTTTTGCATACACATGCAATGGAGAAACAGCGATCTTCCATTTCTACCTTGCACCCCTCCTCCATATCACAGGGATATGGTCACAGCCAGGCGGGAAGATATGGATCTGACGCTGAATACATCTTTCATCCAACCTCTCAGTGGACCTCTCTTGGCGCTGATTTGAAATCAGGTAATTTTCTTTTCCACACCCAGCTGCCTGTGTTACACGGAATTGCTCTGGACATCCCCCTTGAGCTAACATACAATTCCTTTAATGCAAGTGAAAATACTGGGATTGGAAACGGATGGATTTTAAACGTCCAAAGCTGTTTACAAGAAGATTCGCAAACCCAGGATATCCGATACATTCATCCATCTGGAGCTATTCTTCTCTTCCCATATCAAGCGGCTACTCAATCGTATTCCAATCCTTATGGATTTAAGGGAGCTCTAGAGAAAAACCCTGACGATTCTTTTACCCTCACCATGCTTGATAAGAATTCCTATGAATTTGACACCCAAGGAAAACTGACCCAAGTAAAATCTCCCCAGGGAGTTGGTTTCTCTATCACTTACACAAGTGGCCTTCCAATAGAAATCACAGACGATATTCATTCTTCTATTGGTTACACTCTTTCTTGGAATGCAAATGGAATGCTACAGTCCATAACCGATGGAATGAATCAAACATGGAGCTTAACCTACGATGCATCGGAAGAAAAGCTTACCTCTCTTCAGAAACCAGACCAAACTACCTCTTGTACTTTTTCCTACAATCAAAACTCCTTGCTAACAGGGCATCAAGATTTTGCTGGTTTTGACTATACCATTGCGTATACCACTGCCAGTCCTTATCCCATTGCCAGTTGGGAAACCCCTGCTGGCGACCAAACAACCTTTCAGTTTTTAACAGCCACCACTCCCTACTCCAAAAAAACAGAAGTAAAAGATGCACAAAACCATACCGTACATTACTATTTTGGATCCACCAGCGGCCATGTTGAAAAAATATCACAAACCCACAATGGAGTTGAATCCAAGCAGTCCATTTCCTACACTCAAGAAGGATGGATTCAATATAGTCGTGATTCCAATGACAATACAACCGAATTTGGCTATGACGACGTAGGTCATTTAATCTATCAAAAAAACGCTCCTCCCTCTGTGGGTAGTGAATCGTATGAAATCATTCGCACCTATGCACCTCCAGATAGCATTGATGGGAAATTGATTTCATTTAAAGAAAAGGCCACTCCCATGATTTGGAATGAAACGGTTTATCAATACAACGATATTGACGCACCAAATCTTGCTTCAAGTAAAATAAATGCCCTGGGTGAAACCACTACTTATGACTACAATGCATTTGGTCAAATCCTTTCTACAACCAACCCCACAGAAAACGGTATTGCTACCACTACCTACAGCTACCATCCAACCAATCATTTTCTATCAAAAATCACCTATGCGGATGGCAATGAGTCTTCCTTGCAATACAATCACAATGGGGTTATTGTACAGTTGAATATGTTTGAAGGAGATGCTCAAACGGGCACCCCTGTTTCATCCCTCAGCTACACCTATGATTCTGTCAATCAAATGACAGCAACATCAGACGCAATAACAAATGAACAATCTTCTCATCAATACGGAGTCAATGGAGAAACCGTTTCTTGGACAAGCAAAACGGGATGCACTCAATCCTTTGCCTATACACAGACCATCAATAATGCCACTCTTCCCATGTCCAACAAGGATAAGAAAGCACTTCCTTCTTCTCTGTACTCGTATCCTTACGGACTTTTGAGCATGGGTTTTCAATCTCTGCCTACAGTTACAGTGCCTTCATACTCGCCAAATCCATATACAAAAACAGATGCATTAAACCATCAAACAACCTACACCTATTTTGACAATGGGTATGTTGCCTCCAAAACCGACCATATAGGGAAGATGGTAAGTTACTCCTACGATGCTTATTACAACACCAATGCTATTCAATACCCTGATGGCACTACCACTCAAATTACCTACGACAACAACAATCGTCCTGTCACTTCTAGCAACTCCAAAGAGGGCACCATAACGTGGCAGTACAATGATATTGGTCAGATCACTGTGTTGGATCATCCAATCCAAGGCACGATCAATTACTCCTACTCTATTCGGGGAGATGTTTTAGCCGATGAACATGGAACGTATAGCTACGACCTTATAGGAAGAAAAACTAGCATCAATTATGTTGGTGGTGGAAATGATACATGGTCCTATACGCCCGATGGATTTGTAAGTGAATCCAAGGGAATCCAATACACCTACACCCCTACAGGCCGAGTTAGCACTTGGCAAGAAGGGGCAAATGGAGCCTCATTCAACTACCAAAATGGTTTCTCCTGTTTGGATCTTCCCGGTTCCATTACTGGCAGAGGGGAACTCAACAGTTATGCCTTCCAATACAACAACAAGCATTTGCTGTACTCGCTAGACAATACCTCCAAGTCGCAGCAAGGTTCCTTTTTATATACCTATACCAGCGAAAACCAACTTGCCTCCATTACAAATCCTAACAGCACACAGTATTTGCAAACCTACTCCAACAAAATCCATGATCAGAGCAAGGTATTGGATTCTTCTGGTCAAGTTGAATTGTCCGCTACCGATACCCAGTTTAATAGTCTTGATCAAAGAACTACCTATCAACACTCTGTAGTGGCTGGTCAAAACCAATTTTCAGATTCCCACTCCTTTCAGTATTACACATCCGGAAACAATAAGGGCAAAATGCAATCCATTACAACCTCTTCTTCCAATCAAACCATAACTTACTCCTATTCCCAGACAAGTGGCCTCCTAGAGACAATCCAAGATTCCCTTTTAGGCAATTACACCCTCCAACGGCAAACTGGAAATCGTCGCATAAGCTCCATCGTATACCCTGGTGGACTTGGCACAGCGTCCTTCACCTACGGGGCAAGCCTGGGCAAATTGTCGAACGTGAGTTTGCCTGGCAATGCATCCATTCAGCTTTCCTGGGATAGCACAAACCAAATCTCAAACGTATCCTATACAGAAATGGGTTCCATGATCTCTTACAGCATAAGCTACAACAAAAGGGGTCAAATGACCTATCTGGCAACCTCTTACGACGGAATTCAGGTGGACTACTGGTTCTTTCACCATGGTCCAAATGGCCTGGAAAAAGCATACAAGTATAGTCCAAACAATACCCTGCAAATTAGCCAAAACTTCACCACCGACGTGCACGGAAGAATTCTTTCCATGACGTACACAGATTACACTCCCGTGGGTGGATCAAACAGCGGTGAATACTATTTTCACAATGACAATTTGGGAAATGTGGTCCTGTTAACCGATCAAATGGGTAATCCTGTAGCCTCTTATGACTATGATATTGTCAACAACAAGCTAATACAGGAATGGAACCCGCAAAACCTTGTGAATATATTCCTGCAAAAAGGAATTATGGGTAGCCCTATTCTACCCCTAGGTGCAGCCCCTATTGGAAAAGACTTTGTCTATATCCCCCCCTGGCTCAGGCCCGAACTTGGCACAGATCCTGGTGTCATTGTCATTGGAGATCCCGACGACGGCACTGACCTTCGCGCCAACCCTTGGAACAACTTCTACCTTCCCCAGGACAGCACCTGCGGTTCTATTGATTGCATTGTCTGCTGCTATACATGCTATGAATATATCGTTGGCGATGACCCCAGAGACCCAGACGATCCAGAGCTTTACACCGTGGAATACGCCGAGGCCCATAGCGGAGATAAAATCCGCACATTGTGTCTGTGGATCAAAAAAGAATCTGAAGATCAAAAATGTGGGGAGGTAGGCTATGGAATCCATCAACCAACAGACTACGGCAAATTGAAGGATCCTGTTAAAATGGTCTGCATTTTAGATGAGCAACGCGACGGAAAACTGGAGTAATATACATGAAAGAGAGAAGAATTCTCCCCACCACTTTTTTTCTACCCAAACAGCAAAAGAGAATTCTTCTCTCTCTTTTGCTGTTCTTCCTGGTGTTCCCCCTGGTTTCCTGTGGTTTTTTAAAAACCGTTTCCAATATTAGACGTGTTAAATTGTTGTTTTCTCAAAGCTCTTTGAATTTTCACGTAATGCCGGTTTTATTAAAGCACCAAAAAGTGAAGGAAGAACTGTTTTTTAAAGATTCTATTTTGCATGCTAGCCATCTATATACTTTGGGCATCCGCAACGGGGGTATCAAGCGATATCCCCTTGAGGGTTCAAACCCGGTAGCCTATGCCCAGTACCCCTCCTGGCTTAATGCCCTGCCCAGTCATGAAACAGCGCAAAGCATCTCCCTAGACAAGGATACCCTTGTAATGCTTGTAACGGGGCAACCCACAGAAAACGCTTCCGCCTACCAGGCTATTCATGCCATTGATATCCTCGCCCAGACTCCCGCAGCGAAATATGCAGTGGATGCAATTGCCGTCCTGCACCAAATAGAAGTAGTAGAGCTAGAGCAAAAAAAATATCTTCTTGCTACTTCCAATGAATCTGCTAGCACCTTCTATGTAGCCCCTTACCCACCCCCTGGCACTACAATTGCATTTCGCACCTTGGTAACCATGAAAGAAAACATTGTTAGCTGGGACTACGAAGCCCAAACGATTGCCGCACTCGTAGAAGATCAAACCACACACCTTTTGGCTCTATCTTCCAACGACGATGCAACCCTTGCAATTGAACGCCTTCAATCCATTTCTCCTCACCCCTTGTACCAATTTGACAATCCCCGGATTTGTTATTCGTCCAAGAAAAATGATATCCTTCTGTGGGAGCCGCAATTAGAGGGTTCAGCATGGATTTTCAATGCTTTGGACTCTCGCTACTGGTATCCGCTAAACCGTAGCATCCATCATGTAGTAGCTCTTTCTGCTGACAACGAACAAAACCTTGTTGATGAATTGTCGCAAGACACAGCCTTTTATTCACTAGTTCGCTCCAACGGTCAATTTGAGTTTCACTTCCTGGGCACGCGATTTATTGAAAAGGATATGTTTGAAAATTGGAGCCCGGACGATACCTCTGACTAAACCTTTCATGAAATGGTTGTAAGTACTGCTTGATTCGCTTGATCTTTTCCATACAGTAGTAGCATGCAACATTTATTTGAAACATCACCGCCTGATAACCTTCAGCAGAAACCTTTAGCAGAGAGAATGCGTCCTTCTTCCCTTGAAGAAGTAGTGGGACAAGAGCACCTGCTTGGTCCCAAAGGGTTTTTGTCTGACGTGATTCAGTCCAAAAAAATTCCATCCATGGTTTTTTGGGGTCCACCAGGATCTGGTAAAACCACCATTGCACGAATCATTGCGCAGCACATTTCTTTTCCTTTTGTTCCATTTAGTGCTGTGACCTCTGGAATTCCAGAAATTAAAAAACTCATTAAAGAAGTGGAAAAACAACATCAAACCATTCTTCTTTTTATCGACGAAATTCATCGGTTTAACAAAGCGCAGCAAGACGCATTTCTACCCTATATTGAAAATGGTAGCATCATTTTAATGGGTGCTACTACAGAAAACCCCTCTTTTGCTTTAAACAATGCCTTGCTTTCTCGATTGAAAGTGGTGGTTCTCAAGCCGCTTGAAGAAGACCATATTTGGGCAGTTGTGAACCGAGCTCTAAACGATTCCTCTAAAGGATTGGTATTCAAAACTCCACTGCCCCAAGAATGCTTGCGTATTATTGTCAACTATGCATCCGGAGACGCCAGAATGGCCTTAAACTTGGTAGAAATTGCCCATTCTTCCTTTGGTCAATCCACCAAAGAAATATCAAAAAAAGATTTTTTATCCATTGTTCAAAAAAAAATCCCGTCCTATGATAAAGCGGGGGAATATCATTACAACCTGATTTCAGCACTGCACAAAAGCATGCGAGGATGCGACGCAGATGCAGCATTATACTACCTTATGCGCATCATTGACGCAGGGGAAGACCCTTTGTATGTAGCTCGCCGATTGGTCCGGTTTTCCGCAGAAGATATAGGTCTTGCTGATCCATTTGCCCTAGTATTTGCCCAAAATGCTTTTGAAGCCTGCAGCAAAATTGGGTATCCAGAATGCGATGTTATATTGGGAGAAATTGTATTGTATTTAGCCCTAGCACCAAAAAGCAATCGGGTTTACGAAGCAATTCATAAAACCAAGGCCATTCTAGAAGAAAATCCAGATGCACCCGTTCCCCTATTTCTTCGCAATGCCCCCACAAAACTTATGAAACAAATAGGGTATGGAAAAGATTATATCTACCCCCCTCATGCAAAAAATGGATTTGTATCTACCGACTATTTGCCACAAAATCTACAAGGCACAGAGTTGTATTGCCCTTCTGAAGAAGGCAAAGAAAAACAATTTAAACAGCGATTACTGACCCTTAGAAAGAGACTACACAGGAATGAAAACAACTGATTTTACATTTGATCTTCCCACGGAATTGATTGCCCAAACCCCCTCCCTGCAAAGAGAAATGGCAAGAATGATGGTGTTGGATCGAAAAACCCACACCATTGCTCACAAAACATTTAAAGATGTAGTAGACTACTTCCGCCCAGGAGATGTGCTTGTCATTAATGACACGCGCGTGATCCCCGCAAGGTTATTCCTGGAAAGAAAAGATACCAAAGGCCACGTAGAAGTACTGCTGATTCGACCCAATCCAGATCATTCATGGACATGCTATGTAACACCTGGCAGAAAAGCAAGAGTGGGACAAATCTTACAGCATTCTAGTGGGAAACTGGAAGGAAAAGTATTGGCCGTCCTTAGTAGTGGGGAAAGAATCATTGATTTTTCTTGGGATTCTTCAGAATCCTTTATGGAACTCCTAGAAACGGTTGGAAAAACCCCTCTCCCCCCCTATATCAAATCAGACCCAGACCAATGGAAAGAGTATTACCAAACGGTTTATGCCAAATACAATGGCTCTGTTGCTGCCCCAACAGCTGGTTTGCATTTTACAAATGAACTTCTTGCCGATTTATCCAATCGAGGCGTTTGCATTGTAACCATCACGCTTCATGTAGGCCCCGGAACCTTTAAGCCGGTGAAGTGTGAAAACATTGAGGATCACAAAATGGATCTTGAATGGTATGAAGTGTCCAGGGAAGCAGCGGACACTATTAACGCAGCTAGACAAAATGGTCATGCGTGCGTAGGGGTGGGGACTACTGTCACAAGAACTCTAGAAAGTTGTGCAAAGGACGGGATCGTGCATCCAGGTAGTGGCACCACGGACTTGTTTATAAAGCCAGGCTATTCCTATCAAATCATTGACCGACTCATTACCAATTTTCACCTTCCTGGCTCTACACTCATCATGCTCGTATCTGCCTTGTACGACAGAGAGTATGTTTTGAAAGCTTACCAGGAAGCCGTTCAGAACTGCTACCAGTTTTATAGCTTCGGAGATGCAATGTTCATTTTATGATAGAAATCATAGTTGACTTCTAAAAAATCCTCAATATAATCATCGTTGTGCATAATTCCTCGATAGCTCAATGGTAGAGCGGTTGGCTGTTAACCAATAGGTTGGGGGTTCGAGTCCCTCTCGGGGAGTTTTTTTTTGCATGAATTCCAAATCAAAAGCTGTCTCTTTCCTCTCCATTTTTCCCTTTTTTTCTGTATGATAGTACCATACCATTAGCAATCTAGGAGGTAGAACATGAAAAAAATTGTATTACTACGTCACGGCGAAAGTCTTTGGAATAAAGAAAACCGTTTTACAGGCTGGACCGATATCGACTTGAGTGAAAAAGGCAAAGAAGAAGCCCTATCGGCAGGTACAATTCTGAAAGAGAAGAATTTTTCTTTTTCAAAAGCTTATACATCCTATTTAAAAAGAGCCATTCGTACGCTTTGGATTACATTGGATGAAATGGACCTTATGTGGATTCCTGTTGTTCGGTATTGGCAGCTCAACGAAAGGCATTACGGATCTTTGCAAGGATTGAATAAGGCCGAAATGGCGAAAAAATTTGGAGAAGAACAAGTGCATATTTGGAGGCGGAGCTACGACACACCACCCCCTGCTCTAGAAAAAACAGATGATCGATATCCGGGAAATGACCCACGCTATGCAACATTAAGCAAGGAAGAATTGCCTTTGTGCGAATCTTTAAAGGACAACGTTGCCCGGGTGCTTCCTCTTTGGGAAGGAGCTATACAAGCTGACATACGTGCCGGAGAAAATATTCTCATTGCCGCTCATGGTAACAGCTTACGAGCACTGGTAAAAATTATTGATAAAGTGCCGGATGATGAAATTGTTGGTTTTAACATCCCTACAGGCATTCCGCTTGTATACGAGATGACCGATACTTTAGAGTCGATACGCCATTACTACCTTGGAGATGAAGATGCTATTCGCGCTGCTACGCAAAAAGTGGCCAATCAAGGAAAGGCACAATAAAGCTACCCAGCAAGAGGATAATATTCTTCTAGAACTTCATGAAAAGGTAAAACGTCAACTTCTTCGATATACAGTGCATATTCTAGTATTTGCCGCAAATATTCAACAGAATTTTCTGTATCAATACCGCTTCTAGGGTTTGGAACCACTCTGTGCATGACCAATACTACCCAATCACCGTTCTTTTTTGCATTGTGAATCCAGCGCTGCACTTCTTCAATGGGTAGATCGGCATAGACAACATGAGAATTGATGGTTGAAGGAGAAACATATCCGCTAGGTTGCGAAAGGTTATTGTGAGGACGTATATAGGTGTAATACTTCAAAATTGTATCCAGCACTTTCTCATTGTAAGCACCATAAGGAATGGCATAGCAATCCCTACCCGGATACTTATGCTTTTCAAAATAGGCCTTGTTCCTAGCTAACGATTCATCCAGCGTATACAACCAGCTTGGATCGTCTGGAGAATGCTCCATAGGAAGATCCGTCAGCTTCATCCAGTCATGCCCTCCAATTCCCCAACCATGCCAATAGGCCAGAAAATCCAGTTGTCTTTGTGTCATAAACCCATCCCTTTCCAAACCAATAAAATCGGGGATGATGAAACAACTACCCCGCACGCCAAATTCTTCGAAAACGGGGAGAGCATGGTCGTATATCACCGACATTCCGTCATCAAAAATGATAGATAAATAGGGCTTTTTAGCGGACTCAAAATGACCAAAATTGTCTACCCAAACAGTTGGCTCAGTATCGGGCTTCGATATCAATCGAAACATCACTTTGTTAATGGAGGACCAGGTTGGTTGTTGAACAGCAAACATTTCACTGCGCGACAATACAATTTCAATCCATTCTTCGTTGTTAGGAGTTGTTAACAAAGATTTCACATCAACAGCATACATATCGTGCCACATGCCATTGCTATTCATCAAAATGCTAAACAGCTCAACATCATTCCAATCAGAGACGCGTACGAAGAAACGGAAAGCTCTGTATTCAAAAGTCTGTGGTGGAAATGAAATAGAGGCCCCTACAATATTGCTCCGGTCGCGTCTGTCAGTTTGTATCGCCAAAGAAGTATTGCCTTCTATTTTAAAATAATCATCATAATACACATACCCTGTTCGGTACGCATTTTCCCATCCATGTTCCATGGACGATATCTCTTGGTAATCACATTGGGAAGGATACAGTGGGAGGCGATTTGGGTATGCGTCTACAGAGGAATGAGAAAAAGAAAGTAGCAATAAAAAAGACAGAAACAAAAGAAAAACTCGCTTTAAAAATAGTGGTGCCATCTATATTCATCCTTTCAGGAAAAGTATACTTACCTATAAATACACATCGTGTTGTCAATTGTTCATTCTTTGTAACATTCTGTCCATTAAATGGTATTATAAGAAACAATCAAAGGAGACAAAATGATTTCAAGAAAAAGAAGTCGCTTGGCTAGTATTTTTATCTTCATATTTGCCTTTTCGTTCCTAGGACATCCTTCCCCTAGTCAATCTGAGTCTCATCGCATCCTTCAATTTGCAAAGCAAGATTGGCAAGTAACAAACTCCCTCTGGACAAAAATTGCACCGGGGGGGAATTATTTTTCTGATAGTGAAAAGAATGTATCGGTTGATCGCGATGGCAAACTGCACCTAACGCTTCGATATGATAGCAACTTAGATGCATGGACATGTGCTCAAATCGTTTCCCAGGAGGTTGCACAATACGGTACGTATTCTTTTATCATTGACCAAAACCTAGAGAGGCTAGACCAAAACGTGGTATTGGGTATCTTTCTGTACAAATCTGACCCAGATTTTCCCACGGCCCGTGCAGAAATAGATCTTGAATTTTCAAAATGGGGATTCCCGAAACAAAATGAATCGGGAGAATGGGTCGATATTGACCACAATAGTTGGTATGTATTATGGCCTTCCTGGGAAGAAGGAGAAACTCCTGTCCCTCAATACACTGAAGGGTTTTCTCTTGAAATGTCAGAGTACGAAAAAACAATGCATGAAATTCAATGGGAGGATTTTTATCTATCGTTTCGGTCCTATGTGTTTGACCCCCTTAAGCACGAGTTTGCAGACTTACAACGATACTACCCCTATTACCAAGCAGAATACAAACAAACTTCTTTTGGTGAAGATGCCATTTACATACCACTAGAAGAAGACAGAATGAAACTCACGATCAATTTATGGCTTATTGAAGAAGCATCGGACCCATTTGATTGCGAAGAAATTGAAATCACATTGCAAATGAAATACAGGCCCCCTGGTCAATAAAGATAGAGAACGATAGAGATAAACTAGCCCTCTAGCGATTGGAAGTAGTCTCGAAGTATCCACCAGCTGTCTTTCAATCTCTGCTCATAAGGAGGTATTGCCCATGTCCATGTTTCCCAGGTGTATGGGACAAGTGTGTCCCATTTTACAGACTGATCTCTCACAGACTTTACTGTACCGGGAAAAACATCAACCAATGTTCCTTGAGCATCTTGTACAACAGCTGTGATGAGAAATCCTGTTGTAACTTTCGTACTGAATGTATCTCGCTCAGGATAATAATTGTATTGTTTTGTATCGTCCAAAACAGTCCGGCTCGAAGGATCGGTTACATTCAATCGACCCCATGGAATTCGAATCTGCAGAATACGTGAATCTTTGATGTTGTAATGATGGGTGCTCCCTTTAAACTCACCTTGCGAAAGACGGCTTCCATTTTCGCGAATTTCAGGAATATAGCGACCATTTTGGGTCGTTCTTTCTTTGTTAATGATGGGATCAATAATTTCAAATTGCCCCGAATAATCAATCTGCGATGAAAATTTCATGCGTCCAATGTTGTATCCAGGGTTCACTCGAATTTCCTGGCTATTTTTGGAAAAATGAAGTAGAAACTCCATTCCTGTAGGAGAATGGAACAACAAAGAGGGAGAATATCGATAACTACCTAGAATTTTATCATACGTATCAATTCCAATTTTAACATCGTATTGATCCAATGAAATGGGTTGATCAAAAAACAAATCCAAATAGAGATAAGAAGCATCGTTTCGAATCTCCATTTTTCGTAGAAGTTCTTCTCTATCTTCTTCAATAACAAGACCAGGAGTCTGGGGTTTGACAGTTTCGTTTGCAAGGAGTCCATAGTTTTGTTCAGGGCATATTGCATTGTGCCAATATACATGGTGTTCATAAGGAATCATAAACGACTCCGTCGTCCAAGTTTTCTTCGCCCATTCATCCATCCACTCAAAAATGCAGCCCCCAATATAGTCATACTTTTGCATAGCTTTCATCATGCGAACTGTCATTTCTCCTTGTTGCTTTTCGGTAACACCTCCATGATGGAGCCCATCCGGGTTTTCGTGAGCGGTTCCCATGCCCGTAGCCATACCAAACTCTGCAACAAGGGCTGGATACTCCCCGTGAGTGCTCATGAATTCATCTAGATATCCAGCGTACATTAAGGTTCCCTGCTCATCACTGTAAGATTGATATAGAAGCTCGTTGTTCATAAAATCAGGATAGTTTGGGTAAATATGGTAGCTACCAAAAAAGCCAGCTTCGCAAGCTTTTTTTGTGACAAAATGCCGGATATCAACAACCTCCATGTCATTAAACTGATTTGATTTATCGGTAAGGTCGTCCCACTCCGACTCATGCTCAATTACATCTAGAGTAGGCCAACTGACAAGAGAAACGGGTCGTTGCCACTGATATTCTGTTGTTTCATAGTCCATCGTTTGGTCGCATGCCCAAGCAATCCAAGCCTCTGTAGGTGTTGCTTCGTCGGTAACCCCAATGTAGGTGCCAGTATACAACTTACCAGGATTGATCAAATTGTTTGCTGAAACTTCCATGGCTTCAAATTCTCGGCCCACAAGATATCCCAGCGTCCAGGGAGAAA
Source organism: uncultured Caldisericota bacterium (assembly GCA_964493625.1). Lineage (GTDB taxonomy): Bacteria > Caldisericota > Caldisericia > UBA6126 > UBA6126 > JAGLCW01. The sequence goes on along the minus strand of CAZBOU010000006.1, from coordinate 41,357 downwards.
CATCCGCAATGTAACGCCCCCAAGCCCTTCCTGAACGTTTTGGTATCACTGCGTTTCCATGAATTGCATCCACGCCCCATTGTATTTCTTTCACAAAACTATCCATATACTCTTGGGCCCAATAATCTCCATTGGGAGGATGTTCTTCAGGCCATATGCCTTGGAGCAGATAAATAGGCTTCGCAGGATGATCCAGGTTGTACAAATAAAGAGCTCGATAAAAAGCAGGATCTATGAGGGTATAAACTCGCACAGTATTGGCATTCATGTCGCCAATTTTCTCAAACCAAGAATAATAAACATCGTCTTCTTCTGGAAAATTTGTAAACCAGTAACCGGGTAGAGCCATGCCAATATTGACGCCCTTCACAAAAAAGTTCTCCCAGGCATCGTCTTTGTAAAGCTGTAAATTCTTTTGCTCTGTCTTGCTAATGAAATGGATGCCATTGCGTACTTCAACATTTTCTTTTTCTTGGGGTGGACTAAAATTCTCGCGCTCTGCTACAACATCTTGGAGTACTTTTTTCATGAAGGGCAAGTAGCCCCTCCAATAATACTCATAAGCTTCTCCGCGAAAATCCAGACTAAACCATTTTCGAAGTGTATCTAGGCCATATACATGCCAAAGAAATGAACTTGTTTTGTGATCCTCAAAATCTCCAGCCAAATAGTAGGCGGTATAATCCGATGTTCTTTTTCGAGTAATGGCAGGAAACACCGAATCCAGTCCTAAGGAATCTAATAAATCTTGGCCTTCCTCTGTGACTTCCATTGTATATTCTGCTAGTATTTCAGTTTCTTCGAAGGGCTGAATAAAGTCAAACCAATAGTAGTAGGAAATATCTGTCTTGGAGTTAAATTCTTCTGTATAGGGTGGTAGAAAAGCAAAAGAGATATCTTTTTCTTTGTGAAAATGAATCCCTTCTTCCATGACTTCTACTTGATCCCAATCTGAACACAGTACAAACCCGGGACCAGTAAAATCCCATACAGCATCGTGTTGTTCTTCCCAATTGCGAACCATCCATACAGCAACTTCTTTGTCTCGCTCGAGATTAATAAAAAATCGTCCCATCCATCTTTTCCACTCCACACCAATAATTTTCTCAAATTGTTTCCGAGTGCCCTCATCGGTAGGTTGAGCAAATGTATTAAAACTAGTAACCAGGGTAGTATTGTATTTTAAATTCTTGCGGAGCATAAAAATATCTTCTCGGGACAAACCACCATATATAAGAGAGGACCGATTCCCCTTTTTATTGGGGATCCAATAATCATCTTTGTATACCCCATAGGTATCTGTGAATAGAATCAAATCAGGATCTGGCGGAGCATACACTAAATCTTTAATGGAGAATTCATCGGACGATATAGGGTAAAACCCGTAGTAATCTTTGTTATAGCGGTAATACGAGTGATCAATCTTTGTATCTGTGATGCGATAATAGTTTAGGGCCCACATGGTACCGCGATGCTCTCGATACTCTTGGGTGGGAACAGTCTTGTCTAGTATCCAAACATGAAGCTTGTGGTATGGCTGGAGAGACCAAAGCAAAATGGGCGTAAGAATAAGAACAAGAGCAATGGCAGAAAAAATGAGAGCAGCCATTTTTGTTTCCGAAAATGTTCTTTTCTTTTTTTGTGCTGGATTTTTGGAAAGATTCTTATGTGCGTCCATACAACCTCTTTGCTTTCATATTACTCTCTTTGTTTCTCAAGGTCTTCTGCAAATGTTCTTCGTTGTATATTTCCCCATTTCTGTCTTCTACTAGGCCGAATAAAAAAAGCTTGAAGTCGAAAGAAAGCTTGCATGGGTCGGTACCAAAATTGATCAAAAATGGAGTACAAGATTAAAGCCGCAATTTCGCCTACTTTGCTATAACGCTGATAGGAAAACTCTTCCATCACAATAGAGGATACGGAAAAGAAAAAACCAAACAAAAGAGCCATAAGAAACACAATGCCAACAAAATAAGAAATCGCGCCAGAAAAAAGAAGAAGAAGAAAGATTAAATATCCTAAAAATTCAAATAAAGGAGCTGCCATTTCAAAAAACCAATAATAGGGAATTGCAAATAGCCCTACAGATCCATATCGCGGATTGAAAAACATTTTCTTATGGATCCACAGAGAATCAATTAAACCAATATGCCAACGTATTCTTTGGGAACGAAGACTACGAAAATCATTGGGTACCTGCGACCAACATTCTGCATTGGGTATAAAATCAATGTAGTATTTCACACGATTTCGTCGTAAATATTCGTGGATACGCAAGGTAATTTCCATGTCTTCTCCAATGGTGTTACGATATCCACCAATCTTCTCAACAATATCTTTACGAAACAAGCCAAAAGCACCTGATACAATAGCTAAACAGTTAAATTTTTCCATACCAATACGGTTGGACAAAAAGGCTCGTAAATATTCAATAATCTGATATCGGACAAGACGATTGCTAGGAAGATGTATTGCTTTTACTTCCCCATTTTCAATATCGCATCCATTGGCTACTCTAACAATGCCCCCAACAGCAACAACATCTTCTTTTAGTAAAAATGGCTTTACCATTCTCATGAGGGCATTCTTTTCTATGACGCTGTCAGCATCAATGGAACAAAACAAAGGATGGGAAGACATATTGATTCCTGTATTCAGGGCATCTGCTTTCCCACCATTGTACTTATCAATTAACAGTAAATTGCTATATTTGTAACTGGAGTACACAGCCTTGATTCTTTCCGTAGGAATATTCCCATGAGGAAGAATATCCACGCGGCGAAGCTGGTATTCATCAATGATATATTTCAAGGTATGATCTCTGGATCCATCGTTCACAACTACAATTTCAAACTTTGGGTACGAGAGAGAAAGAAGAGAATGAATGGTGTCACAAATTGTGTTTTCTTCATTAAACGATGGAATAATGATGGATATAGGCAAAGCATGAGCTTCTTCAAACGGAAACCCTGTTCGTTCCTCGCGGTTAAAATGAAGAAGTCGTGAAAACGAAACAACAATCAAAAATATATATTGAACACAGATAAGAATAAAATATACAAAAATGACCCAGCTGAGTATGATGAATATTTTAACTAGCATTTAAAACTCTGTCTTGGTTTGTATATTGCTCTTGCTTAAAACGCTCGATAAGAACTGACATATTGGGTATTTCAGAAATGATTTGGTAAATCAAATAATAGGTGGAGGGATATTTGGAGAGAAATTCTGTATTCATCGATAACAAGAAGATCTGTCGATAGCCCTCTTCTCCCATTTTTGAGAGCGATTCAAAAGACGCTAGGCGAACCCAATAGTTTGTATGCTGTGCTAAGTGGTATAACAAAGACAAAGCCCTGTGCTCGGGTGGAAATTTGGAGCAACAATCCGCAGCTGCGGCTAACACTAACGGATTTTCCCATGTATTGGCTGCATGTATAACAATATCAAGGGCCTGCGTTTGCCGTGTATCACTAATAACATCTAGTGCCGCTATGGCAACTTCTTCTGCGTCATCTATATACCCTTTCAGCTGATCGATAATAACCTGATTCTGAATGCGAAGTTTCTTTTCTAGAAAACGAAATCGAGTGGTATACCCAATAACTCTTTGTTTCATTGCGTTTAGGAGGATAATTTTCTCTCGCTGAGAAGTTTGTTTCTCAAGTTCTTCCAACAAAAGATTTATGGATGGTTGCATGGTGGAAATAATTTCCATTAGTCGCTGCTTTGTGATCTTGGTTTGTAGCAGAAGATCAATCACAACTCTTTTTTGATAGGATTCTAGTGATATATAGGAAAGAGCATAGCCAGCTCTGTACACTAGCTCGATATCATCGGACTGAAGAAGCTGACATAAATAGTCATACGAGATAGGAGATTTAATTAAGGACAAATCTTTTAGAGCTTGTCGATCTGCGTTTCTTTCTACTCTTTCCATCATCTCATGGGTAAAATTCATTTCATCAAATATCCCATGAAAATCATACCCATTCTCTACAACCATTTCTTTCAAAACGTCGTAGATGTATTGTCTTTTTCTTGGATCACTAAAATAGTTTGTAAATTCTTCAGGTGCCAAAGAAAACAACTTGTCTTCAATTTCTTCATAGATACTTTGTTTAATCTCAGCTTCTCTTTTTGTTTTGATTTGCAGTATATACTTTCTGAGCAACACAAAAACGACCAGGAAGGTAACCACAACTGAAACAAAAATAACAATACCAATGATTATTCTTTGCACAATGTCTCCCAAAGTACGATATATCGTTAGTGTATCATGAAATCTTTCGGTTCCATAGGGTTTGACGAAAAATTTTTACAAATTTAACACAAATTGGTCAGCAATTTTTTTCAATTCTATATATGTAGGTATATCAAGTTTGATTCCGTTTTTCAATGCATCCTCTCTAGAGCGATATTCCAACTCGTTATGAATATAGATCTCCGAATGGCCTTCGCAAGGCTTGGTTTGTTTAACTTCCAGAGCAATCTGGTGCATATGTTCCAGTAGCGCATTGCTATCACCAAACAAATCCAGCCGAATAGCCATAAAGAAATGACTAATATTCCCATGTTCTTTGTAAGTATGTAGCGAAGATGCTCCCAAACTCAACCCAGCGGTTAGCAATTCGGCAATAAAGGATAGACCAAAGCCCTTGTGTCCACCATGGGTTGTTGTTTCTCCTCCCAAAGGTACAATGCCACCTCCTCTTTGCTCTTTAAGATTGTCCAGTACCTCTGTTGGATCATCTGTAGACTTTCCATTTGCATCCACAGCCCAACCATGTGGAATTGGCTTTTTATTCCGAGAAAACACTTCCAGTTTGCCTCTTGAAACTACGCTTGTAGACATATCTAACATAATGGGAGAAGAATAGTAACTGGGAATGGCAACCGAGATTGGATTGGTTCCTAAAACTGCTTGCGATCCAAATGTTGGTACAACAAGTGGGGCTGTATTGGAAGTACTCATTCCAATCATTTCATTTTTCATGATTTGCTCTGCCCAATACCCGGCAATCCCATAATGATTAGAATTTCGTACTACAGAAATGCCCACTCCATTTTTTTGAGCCATTTGGGCTGCTTTTTCACATACAATTTTAGCGACATACTGACCTACTCCGTGATGGCCATCGTACACGGCAGAAACGCCCGTTTGAAAGAGAATCTCGGGTTCTGCTTCGGGTTGTATCAGTCCTTTTTGTATATGGTCTATGTATCGAGGGAGACGTGCCACTCCATGGGAGGATATTCCCCTCATGTCAGCTTCAAGGCAAACATCTGCCACAGCAGAGGCTTGAAACTCCTTACATCCCACTTTCTGCAATACTTTCATTAAAAAATCGTACAGCGGTTCTCTTGAAATCCTTTTTTGTTCAAACATATACTAGTCTCCTACCTAGGATTGCTGCCTTTGAAGCTCCTCCAAAGACCACTGCAAAGCATCTTGCAACAAAGTTTGTGGAATTTGTTGAATCCAACCGGCATCCATCATGTCTTTCATCATGGAACGGACAGTTCGAATATCTGCCAAGGCTTCATCGTACACATCCTGCCATGTTTTTTGTATTCTTGATATTCCCGATTGAACAGCCTCTGTAGCAACTTCTGCAGCTTGATACGGAAACACTTCCATATCATCCATTTTGCATATCACTTGTTCTGCATGAATTCCTTTTTTACGAGAATACGCTGCAATAGCTTTTGCGGCTGCAATTGCCATAGGATCGGTTATTTTTTTTGCTCTAACAAGCAAGGCACCTTTCAATATGCCCGGGAAGCACAAAGAGTTGTTAATTTGATTGGGAAAATCTCCTCGGCCTGTTCCCACAATAAAAGCTCCTGCTTCTTTGGCTTCATACGGATAAATTTCAGGAACTGGGTTGGCACAAGCAAATAGTATTGATTTCTCTGCCATTTTTGAAACCCATTCCTTTTTTATCACGCCTGGTCCTGGTTTGGAACACGATATCAGAACATCTGCATTCACAAGAGCTTCCTTGAGCGTTTGGTAATTGCGGGGATTGGTCGTCTCACATATCGCTTTGTGCGCATAATATCGAGCATCTTCCATAAAATCTTTTCGCGAAGTATTTAGTGGGCCCTGGACATCAAACATCACAATGTTTTCTGGTTTGGCTCCCGCAGCCAAGATCAATCGTGCATTTGCCATATTGGCAGCACCAGCACCATTAAACACGATGCGAACCTGGTCTATGTTTTTGCCAGCAAGAATTAATGAATTAATCAAGCCAGCCAATATGACGCAAGCGGTTCCTTGTTGGTCATCATGCCAAACAGGGATATCGCATTCGTCTCGCAACGTATCCAACACCTCGTAACAATTCGGCTGTGAAATATCCTCCAAGTTAATCGCTCCGTAGCTATGCTGGATTCGTTTTACAAACTCTATAATAATGGAGGGATCTGGTTTCCCTTCAGCATTTCTGCTGTCCATGCACAATGCATTCGCATCGACTCCTCCAAGGTATTTCATCAAAAAGGCTTTTCCCTCCATAACACCTAATCCGCCTGGAGGGGTGACATCACCATCTCCTAGGACGCGAGTAGAATCGGAAACAATGCCTACCAAATTTCCTCGATTCGTCAAAGTAAAAGACATATCATTGTCGTCGCGAATGGTGGTAGAGATGTTTGATATGCCGGGTGTATACCAGGCATTAAACCAGTTAAACCCAAACACTCCCGCCTTTGGAAATGTTTGCATTTTTCCTTTGTAAAAGGAATGAGCCTCCAACGACAGTTTTTTGTAAAAAAGCGTTTTAACTCGTGCTTTTTGTTCTTCTGTCAAATCTTCGGGTAGAACATCTCCTACATTGTCTAATGAAACATGTAATTTTTTCATTGCGTCTCCTTTGAAGTGGATACATACAAATAGTAAGGGGCCCAATCAATAGAAATGCCCGAGTGGGGATTATACAATCCCTGCACATCATGGGAAACTATAGCTGCTTTTGGTACATAAAACAATGGAATGGTACGCGCCTCTTGCAAAGCTTCCACTTGAATATCATACAAGTTTTGCGCTCTTTTTTCGGCATTTGGTTCGGAAAGAGTTTTGAGTAATAGTAAATCAACTTGAGCATTTTGGAAACTTGTATGGTTTTCTGCCTGTTGGTTTTTTTTTGCACCAGGAATGCAGCTTGAGTGGAGAATGGAAAACAGATTGGTTTGAGGGGTAAATACCCATGAATACAGAAATGCTCTTGCCTCTTCTTTAGAAGGTTCTTGCAACAAGGCAAAAAAAGCTTCTTCCTCAAGAAATTCCAAATCAACGTGCAGGCCAATGTCTTCCCATGAAGATTGAAGAAAACTTGCTGTTTGCTCTCTTCTATCATTGGAAGAAAGAACAATCAGGCGAAGAGATATTGGTTCTTCTTCGTCTGTTACTACATCGAGATGTTCCATCTCCGGGTCGAACCCAACAGCTTTATCTATAGAGCTTTCCAAAGTTTTCTGCAAGGATTCTACTTTTCCCTGGAGAGAAGGATGAAGAGGTAGAAACCAACCGGGAGATAGCCATGCATTCCCGTTCCAAACGAATCGATTTAACTCCTCATAATGGATAGCGGAAACTATTTTTTCTCGAACAGAGATATCGTTCAGAATGCGATTCGGAAGTTTTAGATCAACATGCTCCCACTGCATGGTAGGTGAATAGATAGTGGAATAAGAAGAGGGGATTTCAATCCAATCGGAATCCATTGTAGGTATAATCAAATCATACTTTTCTATAGCAGGGGGCGCGTTTTGATAAAAATCGATGTAAATGGATGTATCCGGAATTGTCCCTATAACAGATTTTCGGTTTTCTACCAAATGGATTGTTTCCTTGTCCCAGGTATCCAAAGAAAAGGAAGCACAATGAATATACTGATCCCAGCGGAGTGGAAACTCCAGCGATTGTGAATACAAGTAAAACGCACGCTCTATTCCATAAAAAGGACGTTTCCATGTAACCAAAACAGTATTCTGGCTTTCTACTTTTATGCCTAAAAGCCAATCAAAAGGTACCGATGAATTGACAAACTGCATGGCAAACTGAAATCCTGTAATGGCGTCTTGTGCAACAATAGGATCTCCATTGGACCAAAAGAGATAATCGCGAATCTTGTATATACACTGTACTCTTCCATCATCTAGTATCCGCATGCTACCATTGTCAATATGGGGAATGGATTCAACCAAAAGAGGGGAAAACCCCCAATGCATATCCCTTTCACTAATAGCTGGAACATAGAGATACGGAGATAAAAGATCAAAGTCTTCCTTGGCAATCACATCGCTGCTAGGGGCCATTCCTTCTTTAGCAATATGCAAAGGTTCTTGGCTCACGGGAGGTACTAGCACATGAAACAGTCCAAAACTTGCTTCGCAATAAGTAAGGAGTCCATAGGGTTTGGCTAGTCTGTATTCATGATTGGTAGACCATCGATACGGAAGAAACTGATAGGCTGGGTGGAAGCTAATTGCCATAGCCAATCTAGCTTGCTCAGAAGGAAATTTTTCTGTGCCGTCTTGTGTCAAAATATACAACACATTTTCCTGGTAGTATGAGAAATCAATTTGACGCGCATTCGCGAACCATAGCGCAGCTTCCCATCTTTCTATGGGTGCATCCGGGTGAAAAAAGGGCGGGTCTAGTTCATTGCTTGGTGGTTTTTCAATAATTCCTTGCTGAAGTGCAAACAGTACATCGTTATAGAGGGGGGTATGGGAGGGGATGTCTGCAAAAGGCATAGCTGCTTTTATTTGAGAAGGTCTTTTCAGGCAATAACATAGTTTGGATAGAAATTGACCCTTGGACATTGTTTTTGCAGGAGTTTGCACTTCCAAAGATGTAAAAATATCCAGAGCAAGTGCTTGTTGCAAAAAAGGAGTGACCCATTGATAGAAAGCAGTGGTTTCATCGGCAGGCAAATCATCCCATGAGAGGGGAGGCAGTGAAGGCAACTGATGAACCGGTACTGGTAAAAAAACAGCATTATATAACTTCTTTTTAGGGTTGCAACCATAAAAATTTAAGAAAAACACAAAAAGTACTAGAAAAAGTAAAACTGTGCGATAAAAAATCTTGTTTTTAAAGTCCCACAAAAAGGGCTCCTGGTTCTGGTTATCGCGGAGCCCATGGGGTGTTTTGATGAAGACAAAAGAGAATTCTTTCTCTTTTGTGAAAATTGTAACACTTTTTTTAACTTCTCCAAAGCAATTCATTAAAAAAGACATACAACCCCTTGCAAATCTCTTAGTCTGCTTCTGTTCTAGTTGAGAATTCGATATTGTCATTCGCATCTGCCTCGTCATCACGATATCGAACCACAAAATAATTCTTTACAAATTCTGGTTCCATCGCTGGGTTGAATTTGATGCTTTCGATAAGTTGTCGGTATATGGAAGCCCGGAAAAAAATGAGGAAAAAAACAAGAAAGGCAGATAGAAAATTGCTCCACAGAGGTACAAACATCGATCCACTGCCTAGGAAGATTTCAAATGGTTGCGTAGCTGCTAGTACCAATATTATTGCAATAACACTTACCAACAACTCGCATAAAAAATATTTCCACCGAACACCATCAATCAATTGAGAACTCAACCGAAACGAAAGCATGGTTCCCTTTTGCTTATCCAAAAGCATGTAAGGGGCAAAAGCATACGTAATTGATAAAACAACGCCTGGGATAATAAGAAAAAGAGTGCCTGCAAACACGACAAGATTGAATATAAGAAGGAGCCATAAGTAGTTTAAAATTACGTTTCCGGGCACCTTAAAAAAATCTGGCTGTATCTCTTCTCCAGAAAATCGATGCGACAACATAGCTGCCTTTTGAAGTACCATATGAACAAGTAGCACCAAGACCATTATGATAAAAAGGAACACCCCTACAGTAGTAGGATTTAATTGTGCAATCCATGTCGGTTGCGATACTAAAGATTCTGCGGCTGTTTCGAAACCAAACGTTTCAAAAAAAATTCCTAGCACTGCGTCCATCATGAAGGTTTGTATCAGCAACAACCCCCATGCAACAAAAAATAACAACCACAAAGGCTTACTGCGACGCCCTACACTTGAGCAAAAATAAAAACCATCTCGAACTGCCTGTTCTAAAGAAAATCCTTTCACGATATCCCTCCAAGTTTTTCAAATGGATATGTTCATTATATCATTATTATGAAAGGAGTACTATGACAAACCAAGAAGTAACACTTACAAAACATGATATAGCATACATTTCAAGAATTTTGAGGATAAGAGAAAACCAGATTCATGCTGCCCTTTCTCTGCGAGAACAGGGCTGTAGTTTGGCTTTTATTGCCAGATATCGACAAGAAATCACCAACAAACTCACCGACCAGGAGTTGCGAGATATTTTTTCATGCGCTGACGAAAGACGAACCTTGCAAAAACGCAAAGAAGCTATTTTTGCATTGCTCCAAAAAAAGGATCGGCTTCATCCCCTCCTAAAAGAACGTCTAGATGCTGCTCAAACCATATCAGAAGTAGAAGACCTATACAAACCATATAAACAGCCTCGTATCACGGCAGCAGAAAAAGCGAGAAAAGCTGGACTTGAAACCTTGAAAAAGCAGTTTGTGAAAGCTTCTAAACGGTTGTCACTATTAGTTTCAACGTATTGTACTCCTGATTTTCCGACGGAAGAATCTGTTTGGGAAGGCATATGTTCGCTTGTCGAAGAAGATTTTGTGATGCAGCACTCTATTCATCAAGAAATTGCTTACCAATACTCCAGGTATTCTTCTCTTTTCATCAAGGCAAAACCTGACAATGATACGAACAAAACCTACCAACATTACTATCAGTTTTCCCGCCCTGTCTCTCGTTGTAAACCGTATCAAATACTAGCCATCACAAGGGGGGAAAAAGAAAAAGTACTACAAGTCCATTTTTCCGAGCCAGATCAGTGGATGGAAAGGATTTTTCGAAAGCATCCCTACACTCATCCATCGCACCCGTATCAAAAAGAGTTTTTGGAAGTGGGAAAAACAGCTCTGCGCAAAAGAATCCTTCCAAGTGTTCTAAGAGAAATTCGATCAAACCTTCTGGAATATGCACAAAACAGAAGCTTGTTTGTATTTGGGAAAAATCTTCGGTCGTTGCTTCTACAAAAACCTCTTGGTTCTCTTTCGATTGTAGGAGTTGACCCGGGCTATCGAATGGGTTCAAAGTGGGCTCTTGTGGACGGAAATGGAGAAGTTGTTCAGATTGGTACCTTTTATCCTGCTCCGCCACAAAACCAGCAAGAAGAAACCCAAAAGGTGCTGGATACACTGTACAAACAACATCCTTTTTCTTTACTTGCAATCGGTAGTGGTACTGCCAGCTTCGAAGTTTCACAAGTAGTAGCCCAATGGATTCAGAATCGACAACCTGCAGCGCGGTTTCGTAGAGTTTCCGAAACAGGAGCTTCCATATATTCTGCTTCAGAAAGAGCAGCAAAAGAACTCCCGGGCATTGACGTATTGCACAGAGGATCCATTTCTATCGCACGAAGAGTGCAAGATCCTTTATCAGAGCTTCTGAAAATTCCACCTGAATCGCTTGGAGTTGGTATGTATCAGCACGATCTTCCACAAAAAAAGTTGCAAGAATATCTTGCCCAAGAAGTGTCGCTGGTTGTCAACTCGGTAGGCGTGAATATAAATACTGCATCGGTGGATCTTCTGCAGTATATTTCAGGTCTTACGCCCAAAATGGCAGACAGAATTGTGCAAAGAAGAAAAGAAGTAGGTGGTTTTACAAACCGAGACGAACTGAAAAGTATTAAAGGTATTGGAGAAAAAACCTATGAGCAGTGTGCTGGTTTCTGTCGCATTCCAAATGGAAACTGCGCTTTAGACAATACAATTGTACACCCAGAATCCTATGCTATCGCTCGTAGAATTCTATCGTTTGTTGGTCTATCAGAGGAAGAGTTCAAGTCAGATCCAGTTCTTTCAGACAAAAGACTGCAAACATTTTGCATCTCAGACTTTCTCAAAGAAAATGTCGACTCACAAGAATCTATCCAGCAAACTCTTACCTTTCTTCGCCTGCGAGAAGGCGACTTTCGAGACACACTGCAAGAACCTCTTAGTCAATCTTCTTGTTACAAAATGGAAAACCTGCAAGTAGGCATGAAGCTTTCTGGAACTGCCACAAACATTACAGATTTTGGAATCTTTTTTGACATTGGCTGCGAATACAATGGTTTCATGCCATTAAAAACATCCGTTGACAAAGCATTTCAACTGTATCCTATTGGGCAATCTGTGGAAGTAACGATTCTAGAACTTGATAAAGAAAGAAAACGGATCCTTCTTGAACAAGCAATGAAATAATACTATCGTATCGTTGCTTTCTGGATATAGAATTCCTCAAGAGGTTCATCAAATCGATCTGTCTGGGCTTGCTCAATTTGTTTCATCACCGAAACACCTTGTACTACTTGTCCAATGGGAGTATATCGACCATTTAGATACTGTAGACCATCTGGATTTGTAACAACAAATACTTGTGATTGGTTTGTATTAGGACCTTGGTTGGCCATAGCAACAACACCATATCGAAGCGGCATCGATCGCACTTTATAGTTGTACTCATATCCACTTTCTTCATACTGTTCAATCAATTCATCCGACAATCGCAAATCCTTGGGATTTATTTCGTCAGGAATCTTATAGTCCAGCATGTCCATCGATTTGCTTCCGCGATCAAATCCACCTATTTGGATCAATTCCCCTTGGATTACACGATGAAATCTTTTCCCATCGTAAAACCCATCGTTTGTAAGGTTGACAATATTTTTAACATTTTGAGGGGCAACCCATGGATATAGTTCCATTTCAATGGTTCCTACATTGGTTTCCCACACCCATATTTTGGGTTTTCGGCCACATCCAACCAACAAAGTTGCAATCAAGAACAAAAGAATGAAATGGATTTGAAATCGATGTTTCATGTTTCACCTCTTTGATGATTTGTTTTTAATTGTCCTGCTACAAAACCAGTAGAAAGAGCAATTTGTATATTGTATCCCCCTGTTTTGCCAGCAACATCTATCATTTCTCCTGCAAAAAACAAGGAGGGTTGCATTTTGGATTCCATTGTGCCAGGATTTATTTCTTTCAAATCAACTCCTCCCAGGGTGACCATTGCTTTTTCAATCGATCCTTTTTGTACATAGTTTACAATCCCTCCGCGGATCAGCATATACAATTTGCGTTGGTCTTTTTTAGAAAACTCCGCCCCAGGAATTGTATCTGCAATTTCAGCTTGGGATAAAAAAACAGCAATCATTTTTTTAGGAAACCGCTTCTGTAGCCAGGAAGAGATTTTCATTGTCGGATGAAAATGTCGCCAATCTTCTGCTGCATCGAACCATTCGTCTTCCGTTATGGAGGAGAAAAAATCGATACATAGCTCTTGTTTCCGAAACCATTCCAGGCTCATGTTCAATATGACAGGACCTGAAAAACCATGTTCTGTAAAAAGAAAATCTCCCCGATATTTTTCCTTGCTTCCACACCATTTTACTTCAATAGAGGACAAAGAAATCCCCTGGCAATCTGTCCAGATATTTGGCTTTACAACCAAATGAATCAGCCCCGGTTCTGTTGGTACAATCGTATGCCCAAGAGCTTGGGCAAGCAAGTATCCTCCTCCAGTAGAACCAGTGTGTGAATAACTTTTCCCCCCTGTGGCCAGAATCACATGATTGGCTTCCCATACATGAGTATTTCCCTGGTGTTCCGAGACTATATAAAAGGGTGCATCCTCTTTTGCTTGTACCTTCTGTACCGTTGCCTGCTGAAATACAACGTTTTGCCTATCCATTTCTTCTAGTAGGCATTGAACAATAGTTTCGGCTTTGTTAGAGACAGGAAAAACAGCCTTGTTACGTTCAATTTGCAAAGAGACACCTCGATTTTTAAAAAAGGTTTGCGTATCCGCTGGAGAAAATTGATTAAGGGAAGAATAAAGAAAAGAGGAATGAGAGGGAACTCCTTTTAGAAAGTTGCGTGCATTTTCAGAAACCGTAACATTGCAACGTCCTCCCCCGGTCAGAAGGAGCTTTTGCCCTGGAGAAGGATTGGAATCAAGAAGACAGACGCTCCCTTTTTTACTTGCCTCAATAGAAGCCATCATTCCCGCTGGACCTGCGCCAATAACAACGGTATTAAAGCTCTTCATCGTGAATCTTTTCTATCATTTCCTTAAAATTCTTATAGGTTGTATTTGCATTGTTTTGTTGCATCTCGTCCACAATGTCTTTCATTTCCTGCTGATTCAGTTTTGTGTGCAACCTTTGAATCACTTGTCGCAATACATTTTCTACACGAGGGGGGCATTGCTCGGAAGTCTGAAAATCATGTAGCACATCAAGCGATTCCTGGAAGACCAATCGCCCCAGTCCTTCAATAGCAGATCGTACCATTTTGTCGGAGGGATCCAATAGCATTTTCTTTAAAACTGGAATTCCTTTTTGGGAACCCAACCTTCCAATGGATCCAGCGGCAGTGGCTCTGACATAAAGATCCTCATCATTGAGCAATTCACAAAGCCTAGAAAAAGCTTTTGTATATTTCATCACGCCCAAAGCAAGGATCGAATTTCTACGAACAGCGGGGTGAGGATCTTCCAAACCTTTCATCAGTTGGGTCCCAGCTCTGTTGTCGCCTAATCTGCCCAATCCTTGTGCAGCTCTAGACCGTACCATTCCTGATGGATCTTTTAAAGCCATGATCAATGGAGTAAGTGCAGATATATTCTTCATCAAACCAAGAGTTTCCGCTGCACAACTGCGCACTTCTTCCTTTGGATCTGAGCGCAAAACATTCATTAACGCCTGAAACACTTCTTTGTCTTTCATTTTGCTCAAGGCTCGAATAATTTCACAGCGATACGGGTATCGTGGATCTCGCAAAAGACTCAAAAGCCCTGCTATATCGCCATTCTCAACCAATATACCAATGTATTCTTCTTTCATGTACGTTGCTCCTTATAGCGCCTGGTAAGGAATAATCTGAACAGGACCCATCAGTCCTTCTCTTCGATTTAACCCGATGGTTTGTTTAGGAATCCTACCAGTCACGCGAATTTCGATTGTATTTTCACCTTTCAATAGTGATTTAAAAATTTGATAACGATAAGGAGGCCAACAACGAAGACCATACGATTTCCCGTTAAAATATAGTTCTGCATTGTCTCTCACTTCTCCCAAATCGACTACCAATCCAAAATGTAGATACTCATTGGGAATGACAAAATCTTTTCGATAGGTCACCTGGAAAATACCTTTTTCCTCATAGTGAAGCTGCTGAAGAGAGGACAGGTTGGAAACCAAAGAGTCTTTTTCATTGATTGCAATTGACCAATCCCCTCGAAGGACAAATGCAGACGGAATACCATTGACCGTCAAAGGAATTCCCCCAATCTTATAATGCCCGTTTTGGAAAACAAAAACAGACGAGGGAACAATTTCTTTTTCAGGATCGTTTACAAAAAGCTTAGTCTCATAGGGATACAGCCGTACAGAATACACATCTTTTTTCTCATGATATCGAATGCGGATAGGTTGTACTTTTCCATTTTCTGCATTCCACATTTCCAATTTATGTTGATCCGGGAAAATGATGGCATTGTTTGCAACAGAAGGACCCGTATTGGCAATAAAATAGAAATTCCTATTCCCTGCCTTTCGATGAACGATATGGATGTTGGAATCTGGATCAAGCAAACGAACTTCCGAATGAATCTGCTGCTCTTGAAACACTTGAAAAATAGGTTTGGGATTCATAGAAAAAGTGAAGGGATTTGTAATCTCATTTTGAGAAAAATACCGTACTTTTTTTGATTGTAGCAAAGTAGCAAGGGTAACATCAAATGCATCTTGATTTTTGGCATTGACACTGATAGTGGGAAGAGAATGCAAAAATACAATACTACCTCCCTCGTCTACAAATTTCTGAAGACGTTTCAGCTCAGAAAGATACAAGCATTGGCACCGGCAAAAAATCAAAACCGAAAAATCCAATGTTTCTTCCATTAGCTTTTCATGATTAATAAAGTTGTGATCAATCTGATGTGACAATAACAAATTAGAAAGTTCACTGAGGAGAGTTTCTAAAATATCTACTTGCTCCCATTGATTGGGTATCATAAGACCATAAGAGCTTTTGATTGGATAAAACACCCCTACTTTGCACAAACGTTCACTATTGGAAAGAACAAATCCCATTCTTTTCACATAATCAGAGTATTGACGAAAATTCTCCCAATAGGAGTATTTGGACACATCAGGATCGTTAGGATCTCCATATAGGAGAACCTTATCAATTCCTTTTAGGAATTCCCAATCAGCATTGGCCTTCATTTTTTGCAAGGTAGGTTCCCACTGACTAAAAGCATAGGTTTCTGAAATTGTTCGCTTCTCTCTATTAATCCATGATGCAGAACTAGTCAGCTTTTCTGCATACGAAAAAATGGCTGTCGACACATCGGAGTGCCGATAGTTTTGTATAGATTCATTGAGAAACTCATCAAAATGAAATCGGCCGATGACGTCAATGTTCTTTTCTTTGCATCGCTGCAAAATTGGTTTTGAATAATGTTTTTTAAATACGCTATTTAAAGCCGTGTAATACTGAACTCGAAATCGACTCACCTGGTTTGGTTCGTCAAACCACAGCCTATACAGCTGTCGACTGTCAATCGTATTCTTTTGATTTGCTTCTGAGGCTACCAAGCAAGGATTCCATAGAATTTTTTTCCCGTTGGATTGCGACGAAATATCACGAACAAAACGATAGAACCCTATTGGGTCTAGAAAGAATCCTCGTATGGCATGATTGAACTCTTGTTCGTACAAATGGATGTAGTAGTCCAAATCCGTTTTTTCTTCTTCTACAGGAATGTATGCCTCTTCTTGAAAAATTAACAGCTGGTCGGCTTCGTCAGCTAACAAAACAATTTGATCCTGACTTGAAACATTGGGGATGTTGCGAAATTCATCCCCTTTTTGCAAAAAAATTGCTTGTACATTCCCATCGTATTGGGCTAAATTTAAAACCCTATTTTCAAGAATGGGATATCGTAGCAATCGCAAGGTAGTAAAATTAAGCTCTGATGAAGGAGTATAAATCCATCCTTTTAAATACAACCACAGAGAAAAAGACATGGACGCACAGACACCAAACAACTCTTGTTTTTCTGAAGTGGTACAATTGGTTAAAATCTTTGCATCCACCACGCATTCATGAATACCTTGTGATGAAAACTCTCGTATGGTATGTAGCAAACTGTCCACCGAGGCATCTGTTTGCCAATTCCATACAGGTACGGGACCGTATTCTTCCTGTGGTGTTTTAAACGACTGTAAAAAATCCATTGTACTTCTTTCTACCACCTACGTGCTACAATGCTTCGAATGAAAAAGGCGGAGGAATAGAATCCTCCGCCTTTTTCAGTACGATTTGTATATTAGTATTCTTGAGGTAGTTTGGACAAATCTGCGTAAGAAATGACAGGTCCATGTTTGCAAACATAAAAGTTTCCAACATTGCATCGACCGCATTTCCCTAATCCGCATTTCATTTTATTCTCTAATGTAGTATAAATATTCTCAGGAACAAATCCCATTTTTTCAAGAACAGGCAGCGTAAATTTAATCATGATAGGGGGGCCACATACAACCGCAATATCATCCTTGCCACCCTTGATATCAGACTGTTCCAAAACAGTGGGCACAAAACCTACACAACCTTCCCACTTAATGGTGCATCCGCATTCAGGAGAGTCACCGCCCGGATCCACTGTTTTCACCAAGTTTACATCCTTGCGTTCTTCCCATTCTTTCAGCTCATGTTTATAGGTTAGATCGGAATAGGTTCGAGCTCCATAGACAATATTAACAACTTTAAATTTGTCTCGCAGATCCAATACATTCCATATAACGCATCGCACGGGGGCAAGTCCTATCCCCCCAGCAACAAAGGTAATATTCTTTCCATAAAATTTTTCTTCTAGTGGAAAGGAATTGCCATAGGGTCCGCGGAATCCGATCGTATCGCCTACATTCATGTTGGCAAGTTCGGAAGTAACCCGTCCTGTTGTTCGAAAGGTACATTCGATATAGTCTTTGCGTGTAGGAGAAGAAGCAACGCAAAATGTAGACTCACCAGCACCAAAAGCAGAATACAAACCAAACTGACCCGCTTTAAAAGAAAAATTCTCCTTGACGGAAGGATCTTTAAACACAAGCCGGAATGTTTGAGTGTCAGGTGTCTCCTGGACAATCTCTGTAATTTCCATTAAATACGGTTCATAAATATTCTCGGGCATTATTTTTCTCCTTTTGTAGATTCTTCATCAATACGCTTGATTATATCAAGAATATTAACACCAGCCTTGCATACTCTGCTGCAACGACCGCAACCTGTACAGGAAACATGGTCAAAAAGATCAATATAGTAGTTATATTTATGAGAAATCCTTTGTCTGTATCGTTCGTAGGATTGACTTCGCGGGTTATGACCAGAGGCATGCTTGGTAAAAAATGGCAAGGTGCATGCATCCCAATTCTTTGTTCGAACGCCTTCCCACATAGTGGCATCATCGGTAATATCAAAACAGTGACATGTTGGGCATACATACGTACAGGCAGCACAGCTCCAGCAATTGGAGGAAAGTTCTTCCCATAGAGGATGTTCAAAATTCTTTTCAATCCACGTTTTTACTCGATCGAGTTGAAACATGACAGGAATATCCTTGTCTTGAATCTTAGGGTAGCCCTTTTCAGGAGTAATTTTATCACGGAAAAAGTCTGGATGGGATTCGATAAATTTCTTTCCTTTGTCAGAAACGACTTTCACCTGCCATCCCTCTTTGCTTACTCGCTCCAGCAATAAATCAGAACCGGTTTCTCCATGCGGTGATCCACCCAAGGATGTGCAAAAACAATCTTTGTCTTTTTCATCACATGCCAAGGTAATAATGACAACTTTTTCTAACCGTTGCAGGTAAAAGTGATCTTTGTAATCCCAACTGAACAGATCTTTCATTAACGGAACAGAAGCGGCATCGCAAGGATGTCCCCCAAAAACAACCAGCGGCTTGATAGGGGGAAGGTCTTCTAGCTCAACACCTTCTCCTCGAATTTTGTATTGAAGGATAGGTTCGAATCGGGGGAATATAGCCTCTTTAATAGAATTCACTGTTGTAAAATAATCCAAACAAAGCTCGGATGTATCCTCTAGTTTGGAAATAAAGACATCATTTCCTTTTTTAACCGGTCCAAATACTTCCATGCTAGAATCGCTTGCTAATTCTTTCATCAATGCAGTCATTTTTGATTGAGTTATATAGTATTCAGCCATGATTCCCTCCTATCGTATAAATTCTTCGTCATCTTCTTTGCGGAAGGTAGTAAGAGGTGGTTCTGACTCAGGATCATAGCCTGCTTCCCACTCAAACTTCTCCTGCGCTTCCTCTTGAAGAGATTGATTTAACAGCATCAGTGGAATATTTGCTGGACATACTCTCTCGCATTCACCACAATCAATGCAGCGACCAGCAAGATGCAAAGCCCTTACGATATTCCATGCAAAATTCCCCCGAGGGTTTGATCTAGTATCAATCCATTGAGGGGTATTGTAGTCTACAATACAACGTTCACAATAACACAATGGACATGCTTGCCGGCATGCATAGCAGCGAATACATCGGGAAAACTCTTCTTGCCAGAATGCCCATCGTTCTTCTTGCGACATAGCATTGAGTTTTTCAATTTGTGTATGCTTTACGGGTTTATCTTTGGGGTACTTCTCCTGTACAGGGCTTCCGAGAACAATGTCTGCTAGGTGAGGATTGTGTACCTTGCACGTGGCACACTTTTCATTCTCGCCTGTCCCATCAGGAGATACAACGTGATCACAGGTCATGCCAATGATATACACATCCTCGCGGCTCATCTGATTTTCGGATAACAGCATCACCAATGCTCGGATATCACAACCTTTTGCTACAACAGCTACTTTTTTACATGCCTTTACATCGGGTCTCATCAGGTACGTAACTAAGTTGTTTAGACAGTACTGGTTAAATATCAATTGTTCTGCTTGTAGTGGATTTTTCACGAAAAGGGGTTTGGCTCCTTTTTCGCCATCACTCTGATACCCGATCAGTAAATCGACTTCTTTGTTTTCAATTAGTTCTTTTGCTTTGTTGATTAATTCTTGCATCGATCTACCTCTCTTTCTGATTTAGCTTATGATATTCGGTATACGGGCCAATTTTTTTGATGGACTCTGTGACATCGTTGACCAATCGAGAAAACTTAATACCTTCTGAAGCACTACACCAAGCAAAAATGACGCGTTGGGTATCCACTCCAATGGTTTCTAGAAGTTTTTTCATCATGGTGAATTTTCGCCGGGCGTTATAATTCCCTTCGTTGTAGTGACAATCGCCTGGATGACATCCTGATATCAATACTGCATCGGCCCCTTTTTCAAAAGCCGATACAATAAACATAGGGTCAATTCTTCCACTACAAGGAGTTTTAATAATTCGAATATTGGGCGCATACTTAAACCTGGATGTTCCCGCCAAATCAGCACCAGCATAAGTGCACCAATTACAGACAAATGTGATAATTTTAGGTTCCCAGTTCTCAGACATATGCATCTCCTTCCTACAATTCAGCTAAAGCATTGATTTCTGCATACAATTCTGTGTCTCGAAATCCTAGCAGTTCAATGCTTCGAGAAGGACAGCTAGGAGTACACGTTCCACATCCTGTACAAAGACCAGGATTTACATTCGCCACCTGTCGCTGTACCTCTCCTTGTCGATTGCAGATATCTTTTAGTTCAATTGCATTGTATGGACATACTCGAATGCAATTTTGACATCCAACACATGTGAGTTCATTAACAATGGCCACGACGCCTTCTTTTTCTAGTGTATCTTTGGACAAAAGGCCCATTACTTTAGCAGCTGCTCCACTACCTTCAGATACACTATCAGGAATATCTCTGGGGCTTAATGCACAACCAGCAAGGAATATTCCAGCGGTAGCAGTTTCAACAGGACGAAGCTTGGGATGAGCTTCGGTTAAGAAACCATGTTGATCGTACCCAATTCCAAGTTTCTGAGCCAATTCTTTGATGCCATCGGGCGCTTCCATAGCAGTTGCCAACACAACCAAATCACATTTCACTTTAATCTGGGAGTTGGTTAGGGTGTCTGCCCCTTCTACCACCATGTCATCGCCATCTTTGTAAATCGCTGACACGCGGCCTCGAATGTATTGGGCACCTTCTTTTTCTTGTGCACGCCTGACAAATTCTTCATAATTTTTCCCATTGGAACGCACATCGATATAGAAAACATAGCAGTTTCCATGATGCACTTTATGTCTGTACAGCATTGTTTGTTTTGCAACATACATACAGCATATTTTCGAACAATAGGAATGGTGATGTTCCGGATCGCGTGATCCCACACACTTCACAAATACGACCGTTTCTGGCAATTTTCCATCCGATGGTCTTTTTAAATCTCCCAAGGTAGGGCCAGACGCACAAACCATGCGTTCAAATTGAAGAGATGTAACAACATCTAAGTATTGACCGCCGCCATATTCAGGAAAAGCAGAAACAGGCATAATCTTGTATCCCGTAGCCACAACAATGGCTCCTACTTCCACTTCGATAAATTCATCTTTGTCATCGTAGTGAATGGCCTTGGTTGGACATACTTTTTCACAGATTCCGCAACGATCCTTGGTTAGCTTCAAACAGTTTTCTGCATCAATACGAGGCCTACTTGGTATCGCTTGCGGAAAGGGAATAAAAATGGCTTTTCGTTTCCCCAAGCCCTGCTCAAATTCTGAATCGACCTTTACAGGACACTTCTGCCAACAGGTTCCGCAGCCTGTACAAGCATCCACATCAACATATCGAGCTTTCTTTCGAATGGTAGCCTTGAAATTGCCAATGAATCCCTCTAGTTTTTCAATCTCTGCATAGCTGATAATTTCAACAAGTGGATGTTGCGCGACTTCCACCATTTTGGGAGTAAGAATACACTGGGAACAATCCAGGGTAGGAAATGTCTCATCAAGAGCAGACATCTTCCCTCCGATCGAGGATTCTTTTTCAACCAGGACTACAGGTATCCCGCCAGCTGCTATATCTAGGGCAGCTTGAATACCTGTTACTCCGCCCCCAATCACCATTGCTTTCTTCGTGACAGGAATGCTGATATCCTCTAATGGTTTGTTTCGTTTTACTTTTTCAACCATCATGCGAACAAGATCAATCGATTTTTGTGTTCCCTCGTCCATATCATTGTGCACCCATGAACATTGCTCGCGAATGTTTGCCATCTCTAACATATATGGGTTTAAACCGGCATCAGAAGCTGCTTTTCGAAATGTTTTTTCATGCATTCTAGGAGAACACGATGCCACAACAACACCTGTTAAATTGTGTTCTTTGATAGCATTTTTGACCAATTCCTGGCCTGGATCCGAACACATATATTTATAGTCTACCGAGTATACAACTCCAGGTATACTTTTCGATACTTCAGCTACTTTACTCACATCTACTGTTTCTGCAATGTTGGATCCACACCAACATACAAATACGCCTATTCTTGCCATGTCAAGCCTCCTTTATAGTATTCCCTTGCTTTTCAGCAAAGGAAAAGGATCCACAAATAAACGGTTTAACTGAAGCATGATAGGATCTAACCCAAAAGCAAGTCCAAGCAATTGTGTGTAATACAAAACAGGGAGATTCAGTTTTTCACCATATCGCTGCTCAATCTTCTTTTGGCGAAGATCCAGATTGTTTTGGCACAGCGGACATAAAACAGCAATGCATTCAGCTCCATTGTTTCTTGCCATGCGCAATATTTCGTACGTTAAATCCAGGGATACATCGGTATCCGAAATGGCGGTACCCGCTCCGCAGCATTTCGTCTTAAAGGGCCACTGAACAGGTTCTGCTCCGCAAGCGGACAGCAGATTGTCCATCACCATTGGATTTTCAGGATCGTCATATTGCATCAACTCTGGAGGCCTGACAATCAAACATCCATAGTAGGAGGCAATTTTTAAAGAATCCAGCGGATTCTTTACTTTTTCTCTTATTTTATCGAGCCCGTATTCATCATGCAAAATGGAGCTGAAGTGATGAATTTTCATCTTTGCATCGACTTGTTTCCCTACTGCTTCCAATACGTCGGATTTCATGGCAGAGTCTTCAGATAATACTTCTTTGGCTTCCAAAACATGCGCCAAGCAAGCAGGGCATTGTACCATAATGTCTCTTTCGTCTGCGTTGGCAGCATCAAGAGTCATCACAGAAAGAGCTGTATGAAGCACTTTGTCAACAGAGTGTAAGGAACTAGCTCCACAACAGACCCAATCTTTCAATTCTTTGATATCTAAATGTAAAAAATCAATAAGAGCTAAGGTGGTAGCGTCTAGTTCAGGAGCGGTAGATTTGGCACTGCAGCCAGGATAGTATCCGTATTTCATTTTGCTTCCTCCTGTTCCGTGGCTTTGCGAAGTTTGATTTTCTGTGCTCGTTTCATAATCTGGCGTACCTCTTTTGTTCGTTTAAAATGTGGTTTTAAACTAATTTTTCGCTTTCGTAGCATCAAGGGAAAATACCCGACATCGTGGAGTAAATTGCCAGATCGTAGATTGTACATACCCACCATACCTGGCTCATAGACTCGTCCGAAAATATAAATAATACTTTGGAAAGCTTTTTCTAGGAAACGAACGTTGGATTTTGGCTTGATGTTTCGGGCAACAGACATTCGTCGCAGACCATCCATAACACCCTTAATGTCTACACCCTGAGGACATCTTGTAGAACAAGTATCGCAAAAGATACAATACCAAATGGTTCTAGCATGTAGAACTTTTTCTTCCATCCCCAATTGACAGAAACGAATCACTTGAGATGGGGAAATATCCATCTCAAAGTTCATTGGGCAACCGGCTGTACATTTTCCGCATTGATAGCACTTGCGGACATCTGTGCCAGTTTCTTTTTCTAGTTTTTTGCTGAATGCTAAAAGATTCACTTCTCGACCTATTTTAATTAGCATCAGTAGCCTCCTTCATCAAAACACTCCCAGAATAAGCCATCTTATCTAATTGCTCAATTCTCTTTTCAATGGGAGGGTGCGTAGAAAACAATTCTTTTACGTTGACACCTTTAAAGGGTTCGGCAATAAACAACGGGTTTACAGCTGCATTGGAAACATGTGATTTGGATCGCGGCATCGATATTTTCCGCAAAGCACTGGCCAATGCACCTGGGTTTCTAGTCATGTAAGCAGCACTTGAATCAGCAAGAAACTCTCTCTGCCTAGAGATAGCCATTTGAATAATTCGCCCCGCCAAAGGGGCAAAAATGATCAAAAGCAACCCAATAATGGCAAAAAGCTCTCCTCCTTTATCATTTCGCCTTCGAGAACCACCGCCAAACCATAAAGAAGTTCTATATATCGAGGAAATGATAACAACGGCTCCCACTAAAACTGAAACCATGGTTACAAAAAGTATATCGCGATTCTGAATATGAGACATTTCGTGAGCAATAACCCCTTGCAATTCTGCTCTATCCAGTTGTCTGTACAATCCTTCTGATACGGCCACAGAAGAATGCTCGGGGTCGCGTCCTGTTGCGAAGGCATTCGGAGCTAGGTCAGGAAACACATATACGGTTGGTTTGGGCAAGCCAGATGCAATCGACATTTCGTCAACCACATCATGCAACACCTTGTATTGTATTGGACTGGCCTTCACTGCCCTTACAGAAGAAAGAACAATGGAGTCTCCGGCATAATAGCTTGTAAAGGCTGAAATGGCAGCGATTCCAAAACCAATCAAAAGCCCCACAATCCCATTTTCCCAAAAATACGCCCCTACAAACCAGCAAACTCCACACGCAAAAAGTGTCATAAAAAATAGAAGTAGTATGGAGTTGCGTTTATTCTTCGCAACGGCGTCGTAAATCAATGGTTTCCTCGAAGGTACCACTTGTAATTATCTCTTTTGTACATCGGACCCTGTTGGAGCTGTTGGGGTGGAAGAATCAAAGCTTAAATCGATCTGTGGAGTATTCTGAACGGTATTCATATCCACTTCAAAATAGTCTTGCTTCCTGAATCCAAAGATAGACGCTACAATATTGCCAGGAAACATCATAATTGACTCATTAAAGCGCAAGACAATATCGTTGTAAAATTGTCTTGAAAAAGCAATCCTATTTTCGGTATTGGTAAGCTCTTCTTGCATATTAAGAACATTTTGATTGGATTTGAGATCGGGATAGTTTTCCATCAGAGCAAATAGCTGACGCAAAGCTCCTGAAAGTTGATTTTCTGCGGCTCCTTGCTCCGAAACACCCGAGGCTTTAATACATGTATTTCTTGCTTGAATCACTGCCTCTAACGTTTCTTTCTCAAATTTCATATAACCCTTAACGGTGTTTACAAGATTAGGAATCAAATCGTATCGCCTTTTTAATTCGACATTAATTTGAGCCCATGCATTTTGAATTCTGTTTTTTAACTGAATAAGTTTGTTGTAGGTAGCCCAAACAAACATGATAATAAGCGCAACCAGTCCGATTATAATCCATAGTGCCATTGTGTGTCCCCCTTTGGTAGTATACGAATCAACTGTGTATTCATCTAAATGTAATGCAATCCTTCATAAATTGGGAATCGACCAGTAAGAGCTTTCACTTTTTCTGAAATACTCTGCAAATATGTTTCGTCATCTCGGTGAAGCAAAGCCTCGTAAATGTAGGTACCGAGTTCCTCCATATCCGCTTCTTTCATACCACGAGTAGTGATGGCAGGTGTACCAACTCGTATTCCACTGGTAACAAAAGGTTTCTCTGGATCAAATGGAATGGTGTTTTTGTTGACCGTAATTCCTACGCCATCCAGAATTTTCTCTGCTTTTTTACCGGTGATTTTCATAGGTCGTAAATCCACTAGCAATAAATGGTTGTCAGTTCCGCCAGAGACGATTCGCAAACCTTTTTCTGCCAACACCTGCGCCAATTTTTTGGCATTGGCAACCACTTGCTTTTGATAGTCTTTAAAAGAAGGCTGCAAGGCTTCATGAAAGGCAACTGCCTTAGAAGCAATTACGTGCATTAAGGGCCCTCCTTGAATGCCAGGAAAAACAGCTCTGTCTATCGTTTTTGCATTTTCTTCTTTGCACAGGATCAATCCTCCGCGTGGGCCGCGAAGGGTTTTGTGTGTCGTTGTGGTTACAAAATCAGCATATGGTACAGGACTAGGATGCAACCCTGTCACGATAAGCCCAGCAATATGGGCTACGTCGGTCATTAAATAAGCTCCAACTTCCTGAGCAATGGCACCAAATTTCTGGAAATCAATGGTGCGCGGGTATGCACTAGCACCTGCTACAATTAACTTTGGCTTATGTTTCCCTGCCATGTCGGCAACGGTATCGTAATTAATTTGTTCTGTTTCAGGATCCACTTCGTATTGAACAGTTTCAAAATAACTTCCTGAAATCGAAAGAGGATGTCCATGTGTAAGATGCCCACCGTGAGACAAATTCATTCCCATGATAAGATCTCCAGGGCGTAAAACTGCAAAATATACAGATGTATTTGCTTGTGCACCAGAATGGGGTTGCACGTTGGCATGTTCTGCTTGAAACAATTTTTTTGCTCGATCACGAGCAAGATCTTCAGCAATATCAACGTATTCACAACCACCATAATATCGTTTCCCAGGATATCCTTCTGCGTACTTGTTGGTTCCCACCGAACCCATTGCTTCTAGCACAGCTTCTGAAACAATGTTTTCGGATGCAATCAGTTCTATTTTTTCTCTTTCGCGAACCAATTCACCTTCTAAGGCTTTTGCAATTTCAGGATCTACATTTTTTAAATGTTCGATTTTCATACAGTGTTCCCCTCTAACAAATGAATTTTCTGAATGCGGCTTTGATGTCGACCGCCTTCAAAATCAGTGGACAAAAAAACGGATACAATATCTTGCGCCATTGTAGGGCCTAGTAGACGCCCAGCCATACACAAAACATTGGCATTGTTGTGAAGGCGGGATAATTTGGCTGACACTGGCTCACTACACAAGGCAGCACGTATAAAAGGCATTTTGTTGGCAGCAATGGAGATGCCAATGCCAGATCCGCAGAGCAAAATTCCATAGGTATCCTTCTGCTCCTGAATGGCATTTCCAACTTTTTGAGCGAAGTCTGGGTAATCTACAGATATGTCTTCTGTATAAGGCCCAAGATCTTCATAGCTAACATTCATACGTTTCAACCATTCAAGTACAGTCTGTTTTAATCGATATCCAGCATGATCAGACGCAACAAATACCTTTTGAATCCTCATGAATATGATTATATAAAAGCCCTGATCAATGTAAATAACAAATAGTTGCAGAAAAGTAACAAAGTAAAAAAGAAAAGGGGTGGATATCAAAAAACAACATGAAAACAAAAACTAGCGCCAAGGAGAGTTGAACTCCTATCTGGGGATTGAGAGCCCCCCGAACTAACCGTTGTTCTATGGCGCCATAAACTGCCCGACTAGGGGTCGAACCTAGACTTTCCTGATCCAGAGTCAGGCGTGTTGCCAATTACACCATCGGGCAAAGTAAAATTGATTTTACAAAGTTCTCGCAAAAGTGCAAATTTTTATTCAGCTGCATACGATTCGAGTGCCAGAGAAGACTGCACTTCAAAATCCAGCGAATCGGATCCTTCTGCTATATATCGGCAGTATCCTGCCCATGCAATCATAGCCGCGTTGTCTGTAGAAAGGCCTTTGCCTGGCTTCAATACGGGAATATCAATCGATTGCTGCAACATCGAAAACAAGGTTTGATTCGCAGAAACCCCACCTGAAAGAAGAATCATTGTGGATGGGTAGGAGGCTAGAATCTTTTTAGCAGTAGCAGTAATGTGGTAAAAAAGAGCCCTTTGATAGGAAGCACATAAAGAGCCTTTTTCGTTTTCAATTTCATCTGGTGATAGCTTTTGTAGCACATGCATGGCAGCGGTTTTCAAGCCGGAAAAACTCATATCAAACGGTCGGTTGCGAACCGAAGGCAGTGGAAACGGATACTTCTTTTCTTCTCCTTGGGTCGCAAACTGTTCTACAATAGGGCCTGCCGGATAAGATATTCCGATGGATTTACCAAATTTGTCCAGCGATTCTCCACAGGCATCGTCCACCGTAGATCCTACAACTTGATAGGATCCCGGCTTAGGCACATGTACAAATTCTGTATGACCCCCCGATACAATCAGCCCCATGTATGGGTAGGTTATAGGATGCGTTAAAGAAGGAGACAGCAAATGACCTTCAATATGATGGATCCCTTTGATCGGTTTACCCAATGCCAAGCTTGCTGCTTTGGCATATTCTACGCCTACCAACAAAGAACCCACCAGACCAGGCCCCTTGGTAACACAGATTAAATCAACATCATTCCACCCTATATGAGACGACTGTAACGCTTCTTGGCAAACATGGGAAATAAGTTCCAGGTGTTTACGAGAGGCAATCTCTGGCACAATTCCGCCATATTTCGCATGAAATGTCGTTTGAGAAGACAAAATGCTTGCCATCAATTCTTTTTTTTCATTGATGACAGAAGCAGCAGTATCATCGCAGGATGTTTCGATCCCTACAATATACACTTAACCACACTCTTTTCTGTTTTGAAACAAATCGTCCACCGACTTGATATACTCGGGCTCAATAGTTTGCGATGTAATAACGTCTTTGTAATCAAGGGGAAGGGTTGTAATATCCCCTACTGGGGCATACGGAATCGATACATCCAACCCCCCAAAAGGAACAAACAAAGGCTCTTGCAATACGTTGCTATGATAATCCTTTTCCATTTGTTCTTTTTCAATGCATTGCACGCTTTCAACCGAAAAATGATGCATGCGAGCCAAATACCCCTCTTTTTTGGAAGATGGAATAAAAATACAACATCGCTCGGTAGAGGGAGGTATCCCCATGCGAAGCCAATGAAAAGTAGTAATCAATCGGATAGGAATCGAAGTGGTATCAGAAAACGCTTTTGCAATGGATAATCCTATTCGGATTCCTGTGTAATATCCTGGGCCATTCACAAACCAGAACCTGCGAATGCGGGAAAGTGGTAATCCTCTGTTTTGTAACATATTCTGTAAATCATACACAACAGTATTGTTGCTTTTTTGCAAAGAAGGTGACTGCTTCCTGAACACAAGCTGCTTGTCTTGAAACACAGCAATCTCAATCGTGGACAAAACAGTTTGAAGGAGGATTTCCATTAGGCATTCCTTTGGACTGTTAGGGATCTTTGCGAAGAACCACCTATGCTTAACGTGATAATGATATCAGCGTATTTTTTCAAAGACGGAAATTTGTCAGCCCATTCTACAATTTTCAAACCAGGATACTCCACTATCTCAAAAAAATCAATGTCACTCAATTGCTTTTCTTCATCGAGCCGATACAAATCAAAATGATACATCGAAAGGGCTGCTTTGTATTGTTTCATTAATACAAATGTAGGGCTTATTACTTGATGAGGATCGATGGAAAGAGCATGGGCTATTTTTTTGGTAAGGGTTGTTTTTCCTGCTCCTAAAGGTCCTTGAAGGTAGATGACTTCATCTCCCTGCAATAGGGAGCAAAAGGTTTCTGCAAAATTCTCTAGCTCCTCTTCTGAATCAATATGTAAATGAATTTTTTGGGTATCGTGGCGTTTCATAAAAACTATTGTAAGAATTGCTTTCTATTTCACAACAGCAAAGGAATGGGTATAATAAGAAAAAACAAAATACCAGGGGGTACGAATGAAAAAAACATTGCATATCGTTTTGATTGGTTTCCTTGTAACAGTGCTATCGACCGTTGTTTTGGCAGGGTGTTCTTCCAAGCCGAAAAATATTGATGCAGACTCCTCAAATGTTGTCTATGAAATGAATGCGGAAGACACCATTACCATTCGTTTGGAAGAAAATGCTACCACAGGGTATGTTTGGAATTACACCATTGCAGATGCTGAAGTTGTAGAATTTGTATCCGATGAATTCCTAGCTCCATCTGAAACCGACATGACAGGAGCCCCGGGAGAACATGTATGGATTTTTAAAGCCATTGGTCCTGGCTCTACTACCCTCAATTTTGAACTTTCACGAGACTGGGAATCGGGCGAAACACCTGCCGAAACAAAAGAGTTCCAAATCACTGTAAAATAAGACGACTATTCCATCTTATCTTTTTTCTATTACAACAAGCCACTCTTTAACAAAGTGGCTTGTTTTTGTTGATCCGGCCTTAGAATCTCATCCGCTATTTGTTCTGCTTGCTGCAGCACAGTTTCTGTAGCAAGTTTCTGCATATCGGGTGGATATCCATACTTGCGAAGCGTTCGTTTCACAATCACTTTCAGCTTTGCCCTTACGCTTTCTTTAATTGTCCAATCAATGGATGCATTTTCCTTAACTTTTTGGTATAAAACAATAGCCAATTCTCGAAGTTTGTCTTTTCCTATTACATCAACAGCACTTTGATTGTTTGAAATGGCAGTATAAAAGGCATATTCAAAGTCAGTTAGCCCCAGTTCAGAAGGTTTTTTATCCAAGGACTGGATTTCTTTTCCCAATTGAATCAATTCTTCGATGACTTCTGCTGCAGTTAGTATTTTATTATGATACCTTTTTATAGAGTTCTCCAACATCTCCATAAGAGTTTTGCTTTGAATCAAATTCTTTTTGGTTCTTGATTTAATCTCATCATGCAAAAGCTTTTTGAGAACCTCAAGTGCGATGTTTTTATGATCCATATTTCGAACTTCCATAAGAAACTCATCCGAAAGAATAGAAATGTCGGGCTTTTTAATCCCCGCTGCATCAAAGACATCAATCACTTGATCCGTGACAAGGGCTTGATCAATGACCTGCCGAACAGTGGTTTCAATTTCTTCATTTGTTTTCCCATTTCCACTGCTTTCAAACTTCACTAGTCTGGCTTTCACGGCTTGAAAGAATGCGATCTCATCTTTTACATCTAGTGCTTGCTCATGTGGAATGGCAATGGAAAAGGCTTGAGATAAAGCAGTCACTTCGTTCACATATCTTTTTTTCCCCTCTTCCAATCCTAGAATATGCTCTTCCGCGGCCAATATGATATTTAATTTTTCTCTTGTCTCGGCATCAAAATAGTCTTCATAGGCAAAGCCATGAAACATCTGAGAAACTACTTCCAATTTTTCCAGCATGATTTGAACAGCTTTTTCTTGATTTTCGGCAGGATCTCCTTTTCCGCCACTATCCGAATAAAAGGAAAGTGCTTTTTTTAAGTCGGAAGCGATTCCTAGATAATCAACTACAAGCCCTCCTGGTTTGTCTTTGTACACCCTATTCACTCGAGCAATTGCCTGCATTAAATTATGCCCTTGCATGGGTTTGTCAATATATAAAGTATGCAAGCAAGGTACGTCAAAGCCTGTCAGCCACATATCACGTACAATCACTATCTTCAATTCATCGTCTGGATCTTTCATTCGTTCTGCCAGGATTCTTCGCTGTTCTTTGGTGGTGTGGTGTTTAGAAATAGCAGGTGGGTCGGAAGAAGAGGTTGTCATAACTACTTTCATGGCACCTTTTTTCAACTCTTTGGAATGCCAATCTGGTCTCATATGAACAATTTCTTCATACAATTCTGCTGCAATCCTTCTGGACATAGCAACAATCATAGCCTTTCCTTTGGCTACTTCCTGGCGAAGTTCAAAATGCCTTACAATATCCAGTGCTACTTGTTGAATCCGATTTTTACTACCTATGAGTGCTTCCAATTGTGTCCATTTTGCCACTGCTTTGCTTGATTCATGCAAATCATCAAACTGCAATTCGGTATCCAAATCCTGGATCAATTTCTTTCCTTCTTCACTTAAATGGATTTTTGCTAATCGGCTTTCATAGTAAATTTTTACCGTTGCGCCATCTTCCACAGCTTGCTGAATGTCGTACACATCCACATAATTCCCAAACACCGCGGGAGTATTGATATCCGTTTTTTCGATAGGTGTCCCCGTAAATCCAATATATGTGGCATTTGGTAAAGCATCACGCATATATTTCGCAAATCCATAGACAATTTTCTTGCCGATCACATCACCGTTTTGGTCTTTTTCATCCATTGTTTTTGCTTTGAATCCATACTGTGTCCGATGGGCTTCATCTGCGATCACCACAATATTGCTTCGATCTGACAAAGTTTCATACACATTCCCATTGTCTGGGCTAAATTTTTGAATGGTTGTAAAAACCACTCCTCCTGAAGAAACTTTTAAAAGTTCTTTCAAGTGCTCTCGGTTTTCAGCTTGCTTAGGTTCCTGCCTAAGCAATTGCTTCGAAGAAGCAAACGTATCAAACAATTGGTTGTCCAAGTCATTGCGATCGGTAATCACAACCACAGTAGGGTTGTTCATAGCCAGTACGATTTTGCCGGTATAAAAAACCATAGAAAGAGATTTTCCGCTTCCTTGGGTATGCCATACCACGCCGCCCTTACGATCTCCTGATTGTTGTGATTGCACACCAGGAAGCCCATAGGACTCAGGGTTTTCTTTGACACTAGAAAAACCAGATGCACGTAAGGTTGATTGCACTGCTTTATTGACCGCAAAGTACTGGTGATAAGAGGCAAGAATTTTCACCGAATGAATAGAAGTTAAACCTGTTTTCTTATCTTCCTTTTTTTGTGTTTCAAATACGATGAAATGACGAATCAGATCCAATAGAGTATTGGGTTGTAGCATCCCCAGAATGAGTGTTTCCAACTGACCTATGAAAGGGGATGCTTCTTTCACCCCATCTTTGGTTTTCCACGCCATACACCGACTCCAGTCAGAAGAAATGGTTCCGGCCTTCGCTTCCAATCCATCAGAAATCACAAGGATGCTGTTGTATGTAAACAGGGAAGGAATCATTTGCTTGTAGGTTTGAAGCTGATTGTAAGCAGACTTTAAGGTAGCATTTTCATCCACAGGATTTTTTAACTCAATTACAACCAAGGGGAGACCATTTACAAACAATACCACATCAGGCCTTTTTTGATAGTGATTTTCGATGACAGTAAACTGGTGAACGGCAACATATTCATTGTTTGATGGATTCTGAAAATCCACTAGCCAAACCAACCCTCCCCGCACCTGTCCATCTTTTTGAAAACTAACAGGAATTCCTTCGGTAAGCATTCTGTGGAAAGCTTCATTGTTGGTAATAAGTTCTGGGCTATTCAACCGCTGTATCTGTTTCACAGCTTCTTCTTTCGCTTCAGTAGGAATCGTTGGATTCAACCTAAATATCGCCTTACGAACTCTCTCTTCCAGCACTACATCTTCATAACTGTTTCTTTCTGGTCGAATTCCATCAAACGCAATATCAGGACCATACACACCCTCATATCCCAAAGACTCCAAAAGCTCCATCACCAATGTTTCAATCTGCTGTTCATAGATTTTACTCATGGTAGACCTTTAATAATGCTGAAGTCCTACAATATGATTTTGATCGAAATAACAACTCACGAAACTTCATTTTCATCCTGCTTATGTTCAGCAATAACACGTTTAGCTTCGTTCTCATAAGAATGAGCTATTTCCTTCAGTGTAGATGCAAACCGAATGTAGCCTTTATTTTCAATGTCAGAAGCTCTATTTCCCCAAAATTCAGAAAGCTGGTATTCGGGCTTTCCGGTTGGATCGACATAATACACACCTCTTGAATTCAATGCTTCTAAACCATACCCTCTTCTAATAATGTCTGCGTCTTTCTCATTCATAAGCCCTGCTACATTTTCGTTTATCCATAAACCGTCTTGACCAGGCGGAGAATAAAATAATACTTTTCCTACATATTCCAATGCGGCATCTAACCTTCCAGAATGACGACAGATTTTTTTCACCTGACTCAACCAATTTTTCAAATCATATATAGAAAAATTCCCGTCATCTAACAAACCTGGGGGTCTTTTCCAGTGAAATAGCAAATTACAAGCATTTTGTATAGTCCGTCTACTATATTTTTTTGGATTGAATTGCTTACTGGATTTGTCAGAGGATTTAAACAACATTTGAATTATTTCACAGAAAAAATTTGGTTCAGTTGCTAGTCTTTTTTCAATACACCGCGGTCTTGCGCCATAATGACCATTTAATATTGGAAGAAAGAACCATTCAATTTC
The DNA here is from genome assembly GCA_964493625.1 of uncultured Caldisericota bacterium. GTDB lineage: Bacteria > Caldisericota > Caldisericia > UBA6126 > UBA6126 > JAGLCW01. Next base: position 7,034 of record CAZBOU010000006.1, on the reverse strand, counting down.
TGTTAGTGTGTTAATATCAATATCTACTTCAGTTTGCAATTGTTTGATAATCTCAATCACCTCATATTCACATGGGGGTCTCCGTTTATCAGCACTAGACATGACATGTTCTAGCACTTCTATTGTTTTTTCTGTATCCATTTGTTTTTTTTCTAAGGATAATCTATAAATGCATGAAAGAGCCAGTAAGGGTCTTTCCACTGCTAAAAACTTGTCAATTGCATAATTCAAATTGATTGAGTCATATAAATTTGGCTGTACTTCCTCCCAATAGACATCCTCTGATTCTCCAAGCCAATCCTTTGCTCTATCCCAAACTTCATTCTTAAAAGGTAGATGAATCAAAAATCGACATTTCTCATCTGTTGTCCATTCATTCAGCTTAAAGCTATCAACCCATTCTAAACCCTGCGAGTGGAAGCGGCTTGAAATGAATGCTTTAAGAAATACCAGAGACTTTTCATCAGATTTGTGGAATAAACTGGGAATGACAAAATTGTCTACTTCTTTATCTTGAATCATACCAAGTGAATATCCAACTTTTTCAGGATGTTTGACATCGTGGTAAAACTCAACTACGCCATGAATTCCTTTTGTGTGCAGTATTCTATTGATAATTTCTTTCCTTTTTTTAATCAAATCACTTTGCTGTTCACTCCAATTCCCTTGCTGTTGAAATAATTTTATACCATCATTTTCAAACAAGTACTTGTCAGTAAACCATGATCCTACTTCGAATGTACGAATCACTTCTTCAACCTTTTTAAGATCTTCTGTTTTTAAGGACCATTCTGCATCAGGATATTTTCTATGTTTTGAAACGAATTCAGTCAATGCAGACCAGATCAGATATCTATTGCCTTCTGATAAATTCATTATGCTACTACATGAAAGGTGCCTAAGAATAAATTCACGTGATCTATCTGTAAGATCGTCCATCATCTTTGTTAACTGTATTAACTTTGAAACATCTTTTTGCGCCATTTCAATCATTACTTTCTGATATTCTTCAACTTGTCTCAAATACTCTACTTTTGAAATTTTAATATCCAAATGATCTAAGCTAATCTTTCTCCATTTGGGTCTATATGAGTTACTCGCTAAATTTGTTTGATTTGGCATTAACGCAAAAAGTGTCTTCCATGCAATTTCAGGGTAATCACTACAAATTGCTGTTATACCAGCAATTCTTTTCTCAAAAGAACCTAGAGTTTGTGGGTGCCAAGGCAACAGTATATTTATGATCGAATTTAAAGGACGATTTGCATAGTTTCCCCCAGGATCTCTATTTGCCAAACTAGCGAGAATAAGTAAAACTTGTGGTAAAAATTCTTCTTCCCATGCAAGGCCTTCAAGGGCCCACAACAAACCAGTCATATAATTTTGACCCATAATTCCAGAATCTTCTTTTTTGAATAAAATATCAAATACACTTGAAATCTTTTCGATTTCAGACTCAACAATAGTTAGAAACAGATGAGGGGCTGACTCTGCCAACGTAGGCAATAGATAGTTCAATGATGCCCATGCTTTCCAATCCTTATTCTTAGTTAGCTTCCAAACAATAGATTTTGCAATATTTACTGGAAGCTGATGAGAACAGTTCATTAGTTCATCTCCATAGTTTCCCATTAATGCTACTGTTTCAGCTAAACCTTGACGTAGATCAGATGAATACTTGGGTCCCTTACCCTGAATACCCCCTAGAATTCGACTTTCTGATGGCAAATCCAATTGTGGGTCTATTTCAGACAATACCATTAATACGCATTCTTCTATTTTTCTAATATCGTTATCAAACACTCTTTCTGCCACTTGCTTCCACAGCGAAAGTCTATTGTTAATCCTCCACTTACCATTTTGAAGAGTTAATAAATGTGTATTATTGAAAAACAGCTCATGAATTTGGCTATTCCATTTTTCAAGATCTTCAACAATTCTCTTAATAATTTCTTCATCACCTAGTTTATTCTCGTCCCAAGCACCAATTAAATTAAGTTTTTTTACGGACACTCCTGCTGTACTTAAATTCCAAAAATCTTCTTTTGTTTCATCTTCTCCAAAATTTGTTCTGTGAGGATTTTTTATTACACCTTCAGATTTTAGATATTCTCTAATCTTAACAGTTAATGCATTCTTTGAAAGTTTACCTGCGTTCTGATTTAAGAAAACAACCTCTTGCAAAACTTGGTTCCAAAGGTCCTTTGGACGATCAGTGTAGTTTTGTAGTATTGAATATAACAAAGAATAATGCATTCCAAACTGGACATCCAAATCAAATCCCAAGATATAAAAGTGTCTCAAAAAATCATGTATTGCTTCATCTGTAATTTCTTGACAATCATTAGACTTTATTAGATTGCTTTTAAATGCTTCATATTTATTAATTTTCACAGTACTGCTAAAGTTTGCTTTATAAATCTTATTCAAGTAGTCTTTGGAATCAGGAGCATAACGTGCCCATTCTAGAACAACTCGAGTATCAGTTATATCCCTTTTACTTAATGGTCCGGTAATTAGTGCAAAAGAATCAGTTTTTTTGTTAAATATTTTTCCATTGTTGAAATCAGACCATGCTGCTCTTATAACATCGTAAAATATTTTGTCGTTTTTAGTTATATTTATTGAGTGCTTAATTTGAGTAAGTATTTTTTTTTCTTTATCAGAACCTGTATCTTTGTAGTAAATTATCATATCGTCAGTTTGAAACCCATCTACTTTACCTTGAAATTGCATCTCAAGAAAATTCTCTGCAGGCAGCCATGGGAGAAGTCCATTTGTTATCATTAATAGTGCAAAAAAGACTTGAACATGGTTTTCAAAATTTGTTCCAGCACCAGAAGATGAAAAAGGATTGCAAACAAAATCTTTATTCATGTTAACTCATCAATTCTTTTAGTAGTAGATTTCTCAAAGTGTATGTTTTCATGGACAACCTTGTATTTTCTTTAATCTTCATAAACAATGGCTCTATATCCTTTTGGATTTTTGACAAAACTACTTCATCTGGTACTAACACATCAATGGACTTGAAGGATGACTTACTTATCTCTTGGAAAGTTGATCCATTTGCATATGAGTGTATTAATGGCATATTTTGTTTCAGCCACAAATAGAGGAACTCCTTAGATAATCCTTTGTTATCAATAACTGCTATCAGGCCTTGATTTATTGAAACGGGAATATCCGTAATTGTAAGCAATCCAATTGGAGCCCTAGAAGACAAGAGCAGTGTTTCTATTGGTAATAGTCCTGATTTGATCTTTTCTAATCCTTTCTCTGAAATTTTCCTGTCGGTATTTGTTAAGTAAAAACCACCATTCCTACTATTGGTTAAATCTCTTGGTGTTACAAAATTTACATCTCCATCCCAGAAAAAAGGATGTCTCGTACTAGGTGTTCCTCCTCCTTTAATAGTTGCGATGTCTTCAATTTTTCTGTACTCCCAGTTTTCATCAGCTTCTTTGATGAACCATTGGTGGAAGAGAGTTTGGGCGATGGATTCGAGGGTTTTGTTTTGTCGATGGAGAAGATCAATTTTATCATCGAGACAAGAAAGGACAGAAGCTATTTCTTTTTGTTTGTGAAGTGGAGGTAGATTGATTTCTAAATGGTATATATGATTACGATTCAATGTTGGGACAGCACTTCCAGAGTTAAATTGACGAAAATCTATTGATTGTAAAAGATAATAAATATACTCAACATTGTTACCTTTAAAATCTGTAACAAAAAGTGTTGTATTATGTGCCCAAAAATCAGTTTTATATAAAAAAGCATTTCCAAGGTTTCCACTTCGGCCAATTGTAATACCGGGACCCTTAGTTGTGTTTTTATTGTGGTAACCAATTATACCATTCGAACCTCCCACTGGGAATATCCCGTTTACCATATTGTTTTTCGGTAAGTCAAACCCTCTTTGTAATGCTACCACATCCCCCAATTTGCATTTCTTCCAGCCTGCACGGTAGATGGGGATTCCTTTGGTGTTGATGTGTTTGATTAGGTCTTGGTTGGTGATACTTGGGAAAGAGATGATATCAAAGAAGTAGGGAAGATAGGTGTCTTCTAGGTCAGATTCTATTTTTGTGGCTAGTATAACAGAAACATCTTTTCCTTTTAAGGCTATATCAATATCGGATGCTTCCTTGTAGGTTCCTATGGCGCGAGAACCAAACAGAATGGCTTCTTCAACTTCAGGGTATTTCCGAAGAATATCCAGTATTTCATGAAGTTGATTCTCGCCAAGTCCATATTTCATGAAAGGGAATCACGCAACTCTTTCATCCGTGTAAAAAAGTCTTCTAATGCGGGATAAAACTGCTCACGTATGAATGCTAATGTTTCATGGAGAACTTCAGAATTGTAGAGGTGGCTGGTTAGATTTCTTGTTTTGAGTGCGTTCATCCATACTTCTGCTTCATGAATCAACTCCCGTTGAAACGCAAACCGTATAGCTTCTTTCCCATTGTACACCTCATCATACCCTTCATTTTCAAGGTAATCTTTAATGGTTTTCCAGGAAAGCTCCACAATGATTTCAAAAGCTTGGGTTAGTGCAAGTTGGAACGATTCTCTGTTCGGATCGCCCTCATACTCATCCATTTGACGTATAAAAACTGAATACGCCTTTTCTAGGTTTTGGAACCGCTGCAACCATCTTATCTCATTGTTCATTGGTGCCCACCTTTTATTTGTATAGAGGTAAAGATTTTGTGGATTCTCATAAAAGCTTCACTTTGTCTAAGTTTTCTTTGATCATTTGATTCAAACGTTCTTCTTCTTTCATTTGCTCTTCCAGTTCGGCTCTTAGTTTCGTAAAACGTTCATTGAAATCAAAATCCTCTTCTTCTTCAGCAATTCCAACATACCGACCAGGCGTCAGGACATAATCAAATTCCTTCACTTTTTCCAAGCTAGCAGAACAACAAAATCCTTGAATATCGTTGTAATCCCCATCCATATTTCGCCAGTTGTGATAGGTATTGGCAATCGTTTGAATGTCATCTGGTGTAAATGCTCTGGTTCTACGGTTTACCAGATATCCCATATCTCTTGCGTCAATAAACAAAATCTCATGGGTTCGATTTCGAAACCTTCCGTTTGTTTTGTTACGAGTTAAAAACCATAAACTGGCAGGGATTTGTGTATTTAAAAACAATTTTGAAGGGAGGTTGACAATACAATCCACCAAATGATTTTCGATGAGTGCTTTTCGTATCTCACCTTCGCCCGATGTTTTGGATGTTAAGGCTCCTTTGGCTAAAACAAATCCTGCCTGTCCATTAGGGTTCAAGTGGTATAAAAAATGCTGGATCCAGGCAAAATTGGCATTGTTCACAGGAGGAATGCCATATTTCCATCGTGCATCTTTTCGAAGCAGTTCACCACCCCAATCACTATCGTTAAAAGGAGGATTGGCAATCACATAATCCGCTTTTAAGTCTTTATGAACATCGTTCAAAAAAGAACCTTCATTGTTCCACTTCACTTGTGAACTATCAATACCCCGTATGGCCAAATTCATTTTTGCCAGTCTCCAGGTGGTTTGGTTACTTTCTTGTCCATATATGGAAATGTCATTGATTCGTCCGCGGTGTTCTTTCACAAATTTCTCGGATTGCACAAACATTCCACCGCTACCACAGCATGGATCCAAAACTCTGCCCTTGTAGGGTTGAAGCATTTCTACCAAAAGATCAACTACACTTCTTGGGGTATAGAATTGTCCGCCCTTTTTGCCTTCTGCTAAAGCAAACTCACCTAGAAAGTATTCAAAAACACTTCCTAGTACATCGGTGCTTTGTGATGTATCTTCCCCTATATCAACATTGCTGATAAGATCAATAAGTCCCCCCAAATTTGTTGGATCAATGTTACCCCTTGCATATACCTTGGGAAGAACATTTTTTAAAGGAGGATTCTCTTTTTCAAGGGCATCCATGGCAGAATCAACAATTTCCCCAATAACGGGTTGTTTTGCATTGGATTGTAAAGTTGTCCACCTAGCTTTTTGGGGTACATAAAACACATTTTCAGCTTTGTATTCATCTTTGTCTTCGGGGTCTGCTCCTGAATACTCTCCGGTAGCTTCTTTTAATGTATGATACAGGGTAGAAAAAGCTTGGGATATATATTTTAGAAAAACCAAACCTAAAACAATATGTTTGTATTCTGCTGCATCAATGTTTTTTCTCAGCTTATCTGCTGATTTCCAAAGCTGCTTCGCTAGAGGTTCAATGCCATTTTCTTTACTGATCTTTCTTGTCATCAAAGTTCCAGTCTTTTTCATTCCTGAAAACAATAGTTGTGAATAACTCTTTAATGCAATTATAGAATTGTAAGAAAGGGTGTCAAAATGCCAGGAAGGAATTTTCCTTTACTTACTCATGGTTTTTAAAGTATCGATAATCAGTTATTACAATTGCAAAGAATTGATTTTGTATATTTTTCTACCTTTTTATATTTCCCGTTTTCACCTCAAAAATTTTTTTTTTCACATTTCTTACTTTTCTTTTTTTTACAAACCTTCACACAATGAGGCTCTAATTTTTTTGAAAATAAATCTTAAGAATTTCTTAAGATTTGACCTCTATTTTTTTCCTTGCTTTTTGAAATAATTGTGATAAAGGAATTACCCTTTTGGATGTTGAAAGAAATCATCCTTCTTTTGGAGGAGTAAAAGCTTTTCTGTAAGGCACTTTGTCCGGTAAAGGAAAGAAGACTGATTTCAGAAAGGAAGGTTCTATGAAGAACCAGTGTAAGTGGAGTTGTTTGTTGTGTGTTGAGGTTCGGGATGCAGGTCGAAAAAACATTGCATCGGTTTTTTATCCCTATCATTTTGAGGAGGATTCGTATGTTTTTAAAGAAGAGTAATTGTACTCAATCCAATGGTTCAAATCATGTTGTTCGCTCTATTCTTTCTATTGTCATCACCCTAGCGTTGTTAACTTCTTCTGTTCCTGTATCAACCTATGCCGCTATCCAAGCCCCCCCCCTAGGAACTAATATTGTTACCCAAAGCATGCAGCGCA
>CAZBOU010000005.1:15866-104940 GCA_964493625.1 uncultured Caldisericota bacterium | reverse complement strand
AGATTCGATCCGGAAGAACCTTCCTACCCTTGCGATTCATTTCAGAAACCTTAGGATACACCGTAGAATGGATTGGTTCCACCCAAACCATACATGTGAAGTATATTGTGCAGGAGGAATAAGATGTTAAAGAATAACAAGCTTATCGTTGTTTTGTCGAGTGTCATTGTCCTACTATTACTCTTCATTTTCACGCAGTTCTTCTTCTTTCAACCCCACCTTGTGGAAACCAAACTAAATCTAGTAACTGTGACTAATTTTGAAAAAGTTGGATTTGATTGGGACGGTGATAAACTATCATCATCTTTGTTGTTTTCTTGGCAAATAGAACCTTACCGGACAGTATGGGAAGAGCAAGAAGTTTGGGGAAGAGAGGGCAGTTGGATGCCAAATATACTTACAGCAGTTGATTCGGAAGGCCTTCCCCAACAAGTCGCTGATGTACAGAATTCTATACCACCCATGTACCATGCATACAAATCTAGATTTCAAGAAACCAATGGAAGCACAGAAATGTTTTGCGATTATTACATGGTAATTGATGAAAATGGTTACCTTTGGTTAGATCCTGATGGTCATTTTCAAGATTGCAGGTGGAAAAAAAGTAAACACAATAGCAACACCATTGTTCATTCTGAAAGAATAGATGAATCCGGTGATAACAATACACTTGGGCCATTTTTCTTGGAAGGTTTCAACCAAATAAAAAGTGACACCATCCAAATTAACAATATGGAATACCCCATGCCGTATGACCAAAATTGGTTCTTACTTGAATACTCCACCGTGAAAAATGATACTACAGGAATCTTGGATTCTGAACAAATCGAAGAGTTAAAGAATCACCTCAATAACGCCCTTGTGGAAGATATCGACTTTAACACGGTATTGTCATTGCGGATTCACGAATATGATATTCAATCTCCTTATTTTTTACTGAAGTAAAGTGCAGTACTACACCATATACGCAGGGATAAAACCAGGTAAATCAATGTAATTGCGAGTAATAATGTACCACTCCTTCAATCCAAGAGAAATGGCAAGTTTTTCGACAACGTGCAAGTCTTCTTTTGTACCTGTTTCCTTCACTTCTAATGCAATTTCTTGATCAATAATGAAGTCAATTTCTTTGCCATTTCTTTTTTGATAATAGTGAATCGACTGTACGTTGGGTCTGATTTGAGTTAAAACGGCATTCTCCAAAACAGAACCTGTAGGATAGGAGGAGAAGCTCTGTAATAATCCGTGATCAGCACAGTATCCTTTTCTTGCCCCACTAATCTCTCGATCAATATTCTTTGTAAACGGTCTTAAAAAGTGCATAAAATAAGTCTTCTCCAAAAAAGACAGATAGCTATATACAGTATCTCGACTAAGGCCGCATTCCTGAGAAAGTTTTGTAATATCAAGTTTCGAACTTACTCTTCGCATAAGGAGAAGCAAAAGATCTTGAAATTTCTGGATATTTCGGAAATCCGACAATTGTTTCACTTCTTTCTCAAAATACGATGTGAATATGTCTTGAAGAGATCGTTTTTTAGCAGTAATATTGGAGGCAAGTGCAACCTGCGGAAATGCTCCGTATTGAAGATATTCCGAATATAAAGGTTTCCACTGTTCAGTTTGGAACTGATTCTTGAATCGATCTTTCTCAGCCCATGAAGAATAAGAATGGAAGGATTCCCCACGAAAACCAACAAATTCTAGAAAAGACAATGGAAACATTTGAAAAATGTATTTTCGCCCAGCCAAACTTTCTGGAAACATATTGCGGATGTAAAAACTGCTAGAGCCTGTAACGATAAACTTTACACCATAGTGATCAAACAAATATTTCATGGGTTTTACAATCCATGGAATAGTTTGAATCTCATCTAACAGGACTGTCATTTTTTCATCAGTATGTAATCCCAGTGATGAAAGATTTTGCATGATCTGATCGTAATTTGTTTCCTGGAAGAGCATTTGATAAAGAGGATTTTCTAAATCCAACAACACTTTATTGGAAGATGGAATAGACCTATAGATTTCATTTAAAAGAGTGGTTTTCCCAACTCGGCGCATACCAGTGATAACAATAATTTCTGGATCATCTAGTACAGCTTTAATTTCGGCAAAAATAGTTCTTGGGTACATCATATAGGTAATAGTACAAGAAAACCCAATTTTGTCAATTGCTAATCGACATATTTTGTACAATTTTGTCGACTACTACTCGACATATTTGCTAATACAGGGAGTAGCTTCCACTACTTCCTGTTCACATCTCTGAATAGATCAGAGGTTTCTATGATTCACCGATACAAAATAGAAGGCTTTGGTTTTCTGTTGTGAAATAGAGTTTGGGGCTGGGGGATCCAACGAGATTGTGTGCATACCTATAGGCTGTTTCTATATTTTTTAGTTCCCATCGAATTTGACCATCAGAAGAAAGGGAGTAAAGACTATCTTTATTCTTGGGAGAAACAGTACCCACATACAAATTCCCATTTGAATCAAAGGTTACTGGAGTATGCATAGCGTGTTCAAAGGAATGACTCCATACATCAGATCCTTCTTTCGATACATAGCTAAGTACATGGTATTCTGATTCTGGGATGGATTCGTCATGATTCTTATAATACGAATCTACATTAAATGCATAGACAATATTTCCATTTGGCCCTACCGAATACTGGATATCAAACAAACCTGGTTTCTCTTCTGTACGCTCCCAAAGTTCTTCTCCATCGGTGTTAAATGCTTTGATTACTTTCGGTTGGACGCATTTATCATTGGACCATTCCTCCCATGTTGCATTTTTGCTTTCGAAATTCAAAGTAGAAGTAGAAAGGGCCACCAAAATAGTATCCTGGATATAACCATCTTTGGGGGTAAAACGATCATTGTAGTTGCGGTTTTTACATAGTATTTGCCTCCAGCGAAACTTTCCCTTCGAAGAAATGGAAACAAGAGAGGTCTCCATATGTTCCTCGTCAGTATACTGGGGATGCTTTTCATCAAAGCTACGCGAACAAACCATATATACATTGGAGTCTTCATCAAAAAAAAGTCTCTCTGCTCTTAACAGAGTCTCTGCTCTTCCATAGATATTATGAAAAGCCCACATGGTTTTCCCTTGTGAATCCAGACAAACAATGTATTCGCCTTCATTGTAGTACAGATATCCACTGGGCGATAGCTGCAGTGCATCGTACCCAAAGGCCCATGTTGCAGGCTTGCTCCATAGTATATTTCCATCAAAATCCAAAAGAATCAATATGTCAGGACGGGCTATTGCCAAAATGCCCTCTTTTGTCACTTCTATAGAGGCATGAATTCCTTTTTTCTTCCAGCGAACCTCCCCTGATGGGTCCAAGGAATACAGGTAACCATTTTTCCCAATGAAATATATATTACCTTCTTCATCAACTGTAGGAGAATGGACAGCTTCTAATGTGCGTTCGTAATCCTCTGGCCAATGGTACGTCCAAGATTGCACGGGGGATTCAATGCCAGGGAAATCAAAATCAAGGGGAGTGAAAGGAATAAAAGGACCCTTGTCTGTATGCAATATAGGATACATAGCTGAATACAATAATCGGCTGCACCCACTAAACGAACAAGCAAACACAAAAAGTACTACAACAATACTCACCATCCTATTTCTCATCATATATTACTCCTTCTTCTCTTCAATGCAGAATAGTAAGCTTTGCCCTCCTGTGGTAAAATGAATCTTTTGTTTGGGGGATAGAACTAATTGAAACTTAAATCCACAAGCCACTTCAATATCTCGCAAATTCCATCTTTCGGTTCCCTCAGAAGTAAACGAATAGAGGTTATTCGACCTGGTTCCTATATACAAGTTTCCCTCCGAATCAAATGAGGGTGCAGTATGTATCTGATCTTCAAAAGGGTTCGCCCACATTGTTTCTCCTTGAGGAGAAATACATTGCAATGTACTACCTGCATACCTTGAAGATGGATCCTTACCATCATATTCCTCGTGCTTTGCGTTGAAATAAACATAGAGATTGCCATTGGGTCCAACAGTATATTCATCTTCAAAGAGTCCATAGCGTTCTTCCGTGGTATTCCAAAGTTCATCCCCGTCGGTATTATACGCTGTAATCACCTTCGGGCGTCTGCGTTGATCATCAAACAAATCATCCTGGCCCTTTTGGAGCGGGGAAGTGGATAAAGCAAGTAGAAATGTATCCTGAATGCAAGCATCTTTGGGTGTAAAATCATCGTTGTAGTTTCGGTCATGACAAATTGTCTTTCTCCACCTAAGTTCACCTTCCGGCGAAACAGAAATCATAAAGTACTCAATACTCTCTTGTCCCTCTTTATATCTGGGGTCATCTTCATCGTAGGACTCAAAATAGGTAAGGTATGCATTGGAGTTTTCATCAAAGAAGCAATTCTTAAAGAAAGAATCTTCGAGGGGCAAAACCCATCTGGTTCTTCCTTGTGCATCAAGGTTCACAATAAAGCTTCCATCAGAAAAAAGCAGATACCCATTGGGTGCTAAATACAAGGATTCATACATACCCATCCAGCATCCCTGAACTTCCCATTTTTGATTGCCATCAAAATCGAAGTGGATCAGGCTCTTGCCTAGGGTATGAGCCACAAGTCCCTCTTGTATCAAAACCATCGAGTCCCTAAATCCCTTTTTCTTCCAGCGTACCTTACCCGCTGGATCCAAGGAATAGAGGTACCTATTTCTCCCAATAAAATAAATATTGCCCTCTTCATCAACCATCGGAGAACAGGCAGCTTCTAATATGCTTTTGTAATCCTCTGGCCAATGATAGGTCCACGTATGCACAGGATGCTCTATACTCGGAATTTCAAATTCAACTGGGGTAAAAGGCACAAATGGTCCTCCATCAATGCGTAAAACGGGTCGGATCGTAGACCATAGAATTCGATTACAACCACTCAATGAAGAAGCAAAAACAAATATCGCAAGTCCTACAACCACCAGCTTATTTCTCATCATACAATAATTCCCCCATGCAAATGAAATTCAGTACAAAAAACAATTTTCACCATCGTCTATTTCACAATAGCCAATATGTATTGTAGTTATATTTCTATTGCAAAGCAATTGCAAACAGTACTTTGAGAAACATACGAGCTAAACTTACCATTAGACTTGATTTTAGACTTTTAATGGATACTATTTACCCTATAAGTTTATATGTAAGGAGTATATTATCCATGCCAAAAAAGAAAGACCAGGATAATTCACTAGATAAAGCTAAGAAGGTTATTCGCCAGGGTGGTGGAATCATTAAAACATACGATGCACTTCAGGCGGGAATACATCCTAGAACCCTTTATCAGCTGCGAGATGCAGGGGAAATTGAACAGATTTCCAGAGGTATTTATCAGCTAAGTGATATTGAAACGATTTCCAATATTGATTTTGTAATCGTTGCTACAAGAATCCCCAATTCTGTTATTTGTCTCATCTCAGCACTATCTTTTCACGAGATAACAACCCAGATCCCCCACAAAGTATCTGTAGCGATACAAAAGGACAGTAAGCCAGCAACAATCGATTTTCCACCCGTGCAATTTCACAAATTCTCTAAAGAATCTTTTCAGGCTGGAATCGAAAAATATCAAATGGATGGAGTTGAAGTCAAAGTATACAATTCTGAAAAAACATTGGCAGACTGTTTCAAGTTCCGTAACAAAATTGGAATGGATATTGTCCTAGAGGCACTGAAGCTTTACAAAACAAGAAAGAAATTCGACGTTAAAAAGATTCTGGAATATGCCAAAATATGTAGAGTCGATAGAATCATTCGTCCGTATCTGGAGGCAACACTCTGAAATCTATTCAAAACATAACTTCTTCTGTGAAACAAAGGCTACTGAATCAGTCAAAAATTGACAAACGACCGTTTAATGAGCTACTTCAATATTATGCTATGGAACGTTTTTTATATCGTCTCTCACTATCACCCTATTCAGGGCACTATATTCTGAAAGGGGCACTCATGCTTCGGGTTTGGAATTCATCGGAGTTCAGACCAACTATGGATATTGATGTACTTGGAAAAACTGAAAATGAAGAGCAAAATATCCTTTATCAGATCCAGAGAATTCTTTCTTTGAAAGTTGAACCTGACGGATTGACCTTTGATACAGATTCTCTTCATGCTGAGGGAATAACCGAAAATACTTCATACAAGGGTTTTCGGATTACGTTTCGCAGTGCTTTGGGCACTGCAAGAATCAAAATGCAAATAGACATTGGTTTCGGAGATATTGTCTATCCTGGACCTGAAAAGTTTGAACTTCCATGTATACTAAACTTCCCTGCTCCAACGATGCTTTGTTACAGTCGAGAAAGTGTAATTGCTGAAAAATTTGAGGCAATAGTGAAACTTGGCTACTTGAATAGCCGTATGAAAGATTTTTATGACATCTGGCTACTATCTCGTCAGTTTCCATTTGAAATCTGCCATCTTGCGGAAGCTATCAAACTGACTTTTCAAAAACGTGACACAGATATAAGTCGGCCTATAGAAGCTTTTTCTACAAGTTTCATTAAATCACGTCAAACTATGTGGGCAGCTTTCATAAAGCGCCTTAAACATAATCATATACCAGCATCCTTCCAAGTAATAGTAAATGAGATTGAATTGTTTCTTGCACCCATAATCCAAGGTTCAACTGATACCCATTTTTGGAAACCAGCAGGTCCTTGGTCATAACAAACTCTATGGAACTTTCACTATGTATTTGTATTCATAAAAGTATCCTTTTTTTGGATCTAGTTGCATAATCATTTAAACAGATCTGTCGTATACTTACGGTTTTTGTTAGTATTTATGAGGTGTTAGTCGTATTTATATAATCGAAGTTTGAGAAACAAACTTGTAAGGAACTCTTACCAGTTCAAAATGATGCTACCAAGATGATGCAGTTGTCTGGAATTTCCGGATAACTGAATTTTCATCTCATAATCACATATTCAACACAAAACACTTACTATGAAATATACCAAGGTGATGAAGACTCCAACTACTGGTTGGAGAATTTTCATGGAAATATCTTTCATCATCATTAGATGCAAATACATTAAGCTAGAAACTCGCACTACTCGTACAAGCGATTGGTTGGAGTCATAACGTTATCATAATGGAGCGTTGCCCAAATCTTCTGGAACGAGAATTCTATATTCGTATGACGCGCAAATTCGGATGGTCCAAAAATGTGCTCATTCACCAGATTGAAACTGAAATAGACAAAACTCCACCTCTTCAATTTACAGAAGCATGCTGTTATCGTAGAATAGTAGAAGAAAAAAGTGTAAGTCAGAAAAAGACACACTTGTCCGGAAATTCCGGACAAGTGTGTCTGCTAGTACAAGCAGCAAGATACACTTTTGTGAAAAGAATAAACGCCGTTTGGGGGATCAATTGAAAGTATATAGTAGTAAGGTATGCAAAGAAATTGGCAATGTTACACTTCAGTTTTCTGCATGGACAAATATGCGCTGTCACATAGTCCTTGGCCAATAACCCACATGAGCCCAACCTATAAAAAATATGATTTGACCTTAGTAAAAGGATGCCTTCTCCTGACAGAATCCACAATTGTCCTGCAAACCTATCAGAAAACCAAAGACTGGAAGAAAACTCGACAGGAAGTAGTAGACAAAAACCTGATGCACAAACAAACCAAAAACTCATTGACCACCCAATACAACTTAATACGCAACCGCTTGCAAACACTACGCCCTGAAGAAATCGAACTCTACTTCCAAAGCAGTGTTCCCTACCAAAAACAAATTCTGTGGCTTGCCTGTTGCCGTTTCCACCTCATACTCAAAGATTTCTGCATTGAAGTAGTGCAAGACCTGCTTCATACAAAAGAATTCCAACTCACCACTGCCAAATTCTGGGTTTTCTATGAAAATAAAAGCTACCAAATCCCCAAACTCAGCACACTTGCTCAATCCACCAAAAGAAACATAAAAAGCAACACATTCACTATGCTCCGCCAAGTAGGCATCCTCGATCAAAAAAACCAGCTCCATTACATCGACCTCTCCCCCGCCTTGTCCACATTGATGGTGGAAAACAACCCCGAAGAACTTTACTACTACCCACTCTCTGGCCCCATAGCATCCAACCGCAAAAAGGGCAATCCATGAGGTGCATCAAAGGAACGCTATGAATACAATTACCCAATGGCACGATAAACTCAAAAAAGTACTCCAAAGCAAACGCTTTTTGAAAATGGAGGGACTTGGCAATGAACTCCCCTTCTTTATTGCCCCGCATCCACCCCAGTGGGAATGGAAAGTGCAAAGCTCCATCGAAGGCATCAAAAAAGATCTGGCCACCAACAATATACAGGTGAAGCACATTCATCTATATACACTATGCATGGACCTTTTGAAAAACCGCGGTGTATGGGACAAGCTTATCAAGCGAGAGGGCAAGGAAACCAAAGAAGATTTCCTGGAAATGATTCAAAGCCTCCTTAGCCCAGAACGTCACGTCATCCCTGCCATCCAAGAGCAAATTGACAGCGCCCCCCACGACATTCTTTTTCTGTCAGGTGTAGGGCAAGTGTATCCCTACCTTCGGTCCCATAGCATCATTAGCAATTTGCAAAACAAAGCCTGCAAACAACCCACCGTTTTATTTTTCCCCGGCACCTATACCACAGGTGCATCGGGCAACACATCCCTGGATCTGTTTAACATCCATGCGGGAGATAATTATTACCGTGCTTTCAATATTTTCCATTTCGAGGTATAGAAATAAAAAGAGGAGCTTGCAATGCTGATTAAAGATTTATTTGTCAAACCCATAGACCGTCCTATCGAGGGCGTTATAAAGGCAGACGCCAATGAACATATCAAACAGGAAGTAGAGGAATATGTTCTCACCGAAGAAATTGCCCGAAAACTGGAGGATTTTTTAGGCGAATACACCGACCCCCAAACCGGGAATGGTTCCTGGATTTCTGGCTTCTTTGGATCGGGTAAATCCCACCTTTTGAAAATGCTGTCCATGCTGCTAGAAAACAAAACCATTGATGGCACCAAAATGGTGGAATATTTCAAAACCAAAACCACCGATCATTTCCTAAAAGGCCTTATGGACAAAGCCACCGAAATTCCTTCCAAATCCATCCTGTTCAACATTGATCAAAAGGCTACCATCACCAGTAAAAAGCAAGCCGATGCTGTGCTTTCTGTTTTCGTAAAGGTCTTTAATGAAATGCAAGGCTACTATGGTGGTATCGACTATGTAGCCAAACTGGAATCCGACCTTCACAAGCGAGGGCAGCTCGATGCCTTCAAAAAAGCCATTCAAGAAATCACCAATCGTCCCTGGGAAGACGTACGCGAGGAATCTCTTTTGGAAGAAGATTCCATCGATCAAGCCTATGCCATTGCATCGGGAAAAGAACCCGAAAGCATCCAGGGAATTTTAGAAAAATACAAAGACAGCTACAAAATGTCGATTGAAGATTTTGCCAACAATGTCAAAGAATATATTGAAGAACACGATAAAAGATTTCGCCTAAACTTTTTTGTCGATGAAGTAGGCCAGTTTATTGCCGACAATGTCAAGCTCATGACCAACCTGCAAACCATTGCAGAAAGCCTCAACACCAAATGCAAGGGACGCTCCTGGATTCTGGTAACCGCCCAGGAAGATATGGAAACCGTAGTAGGCGAACAAACCAAACAGCAGGCCAATGACTTTTCCAAAATCCAAGCCCGGTTCCACAACCGTATCAAACTCACCAGCAAAGATGTTGCCGAAGTCATCCAAAAAAGGCTCCTAGACAAAACGCCCCAGGCCCGAGTGGAGCTCAAAAAGCTGTACGAGCGCGAATGTGAAAACCTTGAAACCCTCTTTCGCTTCACCGAAAACTCCCGCCGCTACAAATCCTACGCCGATGAACAACACTTTGTGAGTTGCTACCCCTTTGTTCCCTATCAATTTGAACTCTTTCAATCGTCCATTGAAAAGCTTTCCGCACACAATGCCTTTGAGGGGAAATATAGTTCCGTAGGAGAACGTTCCATGCTAGGGGTTTTCCAACGAGTGGGAACCCACTTAATGGAAGAACCAGAAGGCACCCTTGCCACATTCGATGTCATGTTTGAAGGCATCCGTAGCACGCTCAAGTCTGCCACGCAGCGCGATATTCTAGCCGCTGAAAACAACTTGGGCGACCCTTTTGCCCTCAAGGTGTTAAAAGCATTGTTCCTGGTCAAATACTGCAAAGAATTCAAACCCACCTTGCCCAATATCATGGTGCTCCTCATTGATTCCTTTTCCACCGACATGCAAAAGCTGCGCCAAAGAACCCAGGAAGCCCTGGACCGTTTGGTCCAGCAAACCTATATCCAGCGCACCGGAGATATGTACGAATATCTCACCGACAAAGAAAAAGACATC
The DNA here is from genome assembly GCA_964493625.1 of uncultured Caldisericota bacterium. GTDB lineage: Bacteria > Caldisericota > Caldisericia > UBA6126 > UBA6126 > JAGLCW01. The sequence continues at coordinate 94,504 of CAZBOU010000005.1, read as the reverse complement.
GAAAAAGAAATTAAAAACATGGACGTGAACAACGAAGAGAAGCTAAACCTGATCAAAGAGCTCCTCTCCAATTATCTCACCTCCAGCAAAATTACCCACAGAGAATACCATCAAGATTTCCCCTACTCACTGAAAGTTGACAATTCCATGTGTTCCCGCACTGCCGAAGAAGTTGCCATTCACTTCGTCACCCCCTCCTGCGACGAATACGACAACATACAAGGCTTGCTGCTCGCCACTAGTTCCAGCCCCGAATTACTATTTCATTTGCCACCCCAAAAGCATTGGGTCGATGACCTATCCCAATACCTTCGCACCCGAAAGTTTTTCCAAACCACGACCATCAAAGACCCTTCCCTGGAACACATCTTTAGCAAGCAGCGAGAAGCCAATGAAAAGAGGCGTCACGATATCCAACAAACCTTTGAAGAAATGCTTCAGGAAGCCACCGCCTACAAACAAGGACAAGAACTTCCCCTGCCCAAAAAGAATCCCAAAGATCGCATTCAAGAAGGCTTCCAAAAGCTCATCGACTCTGTCTACAGAAATCGCCACTGGATAGGGGACAAACAATACAAAGAAGACGACATCCTGAAATCCCTGAACGAAACCCCTCTTCTCACCTCCCTCTCTGCCCCTGTAGAAGAAGTACACAGCTATGTGAAGCGTCTAACCCAGGGAGCTACACGCCTATCTATCAAGCAAATCAAAGATCATTTTGCCAAGCCACCCTATGGCTGGGAACCGTATGCGGTTCTCACCTTTTTGGCAAAGCTATGGTCCAACCACAAAATTGAATTTTTGCACAACCACATCGTAGAAGAAAACAGCAAAGCCCTGTTTGAATTGCTGAAAAATAGTCGCAACTTTGATTCCGTTACCGTCCGTCCTCAAAAAGAATACACCCCCAGCCAAAAAAGAACCTTGCAAGATTTCTATCGCGGCTTTACCAACCAGCCCCCCACCGAACACGATGCCAAAGCACTCGCCCGAGAAACCCAAATAGCCATTCAAGAAGCCCTGGAAAAATACCACGAAATGGAAAAACAAATTCGCGACTACCCCTTCTGCAAGCCCTTTGAAGATTCCGTTCAAGAAATTCAGCGCATCTCCAAAAAGGAAACCGATTGGTTTTTCACCCAGCTGCAAGACTGCAAAAATACTCTTCTCATGCATAAAGAAGAAGTCCTCGACCCCATCACCACATTTCTAAAAAGCTCTCAAAAATCCATTTTTGACCAAATCAAACAATTCCTTTCCACCGAAAAAGACAATTTAGGGTTGTATCTCAACAAATCAGTGGAAGTAGAAACCCTGCAAAATGTCATTCAAGATCCAAAATGCTACCTCAACAGTAGCCTAAACCATGCCAATGTCGTATTCTCTTCCCTCAAAAATGAACTGGACAACGTAAAAACCCAGAAAAAAGAGACCCTCCAGCAAGAACTCAACTCCCTGCTCTCCACTGCCCCACAAACTATCCAGCAAAAACCGCAGTTCCAAACGGCACGCGACAAAGCAAAACATTCTCTGCAAGACTCCACCACCATAGCCACCTGGGAAACTGCCCTACGCACCCTAGCAGATACCATCCAAAATCTACAAACAACCACAGATCAACCACCAGAACAAGAACAAAACCATGATCCAGTCTCAGAAACCGGCCTTCCAGGCCAAACCGAAATCCCAGGTAACCAGACAAAGTCATCTATCGTCAATGAAACCATCGGACTAACCGACCTAATGGTAAACTTCGACAAACCCCTCATTGAAAACGATCGCGATATCGATGGCTACATACAAAACCTCACCGATGCTTTGAAAAAGAGCATCCGAGCAGGCAAAAGAATCCAATGGAAAAAGGTTTCTTCATGACACACCAGCAGTTAAAGCAAGCAACTATAGAGATACGGCATCAATTGGAACGCGAGATTGAATCGCAGATTCGAAAGCTCGATCCCATCGCTTCTACGGAAGCCTGCCAAGCCTTTCAAGCCGATTATCCCAGAGCTTCCAAAGACTTGGAAGACGCCCTGCACGATCGCAGTGAAAAGCATTACCAAGCCCTTACCAAAGAAATTGCCTACACCTGGTTTAACCGATTGTGTGCCCTGCGATATATGGATCTTTTGCACTATACGCCCATTCAAGTGGTATCTGGGTCGTCCAATGAACATCTGCCCGATGTACTATGGGAAACCAAACAAGGCATCCTGCCCCAGGTATATTTGCAAAACAGTACCGCGGAAGAAACCCTTCAAAAGCTATTGAATGGAACCATTGCTTCCACGGATCCCGATACCGATATATACCAGCTTCTTTTGCAAGAAGCCTGTCACTATTTCCATTCCATCATGCCCTTTTTGTTTGATTCACCCCATGCATTAACCGACTTTATTATGCCAGCCCATCTTTTGGATGCTACTTCCGTACTCGCCAAAATACAAAACCTTCTGACCGAAGAAACCGTTTTGCATTCCATGCAGGAATCCCAAAATTCTTACCCCAATTCTTCTTCTCATTCCTTATCTGATTCTCGCTCCCCATCTTCTTCTGCTTCTTCGGACCAAAGCGGGATGGTAGAAATTGTAGGATGGCTCTATCAATACTATCAAACCGAAGACCATGATGCCATGTACAATGCATTTAAAAAGAACTACAAAGCGTCGGCCCCCGATTTACCTGCAGCCACACAATTGTATACTCCCGAATGGATTGTACGGTATATGGTAGACAATTCGTTGGGTCGCCTCTGGCTCCAGTACAAACCTCATTCCAAGCTTACAGAAAAATTGCAGTATTACATCCAGCCCCAGCAGCCCGAAACCGATCTTCTTCCCTTGTCCTCTCCCCAAGATATCACCTTTTGCGATCCTGCCTGCGGAAGCGGACATATTCTTACCTATGCCTTTGATGTGTTGTATGCCATCTATGAAGAAGAAGGCTATACCCCGCATGAAATACCTTCTCTCATACTCAATCACAACCTATGGGGCATGGATATTGACAAGCGTGCCTGTCAGCTTGCTTCCTTTGCTTTGTTTATGAAAGCCCGTAGCAAAGACAAACGATTCTTCTCTCGCTTATCAATATCCCCTTATTCATCATCTTCCTCAACTTCCTCTTCCTTGGCGTCTGCCTCTTCCACTTCCACGTCATCATCCCCTCATTCTTCCGTCTCCTCCATCTCCGTAGAGTTTCCCCATATTCATCATTTGCATAGCATTCGGTTTCAAGCCCAGGAACTAGAAGATTTCCTAATGAACTGGAACCCTTCTTTGGACTGGGAAGCCTTGACGAATGATCTTCTATCCCTGCAAGATGCTTCGGGCATTGGATCTCTTCTGAAACCCAAAAGCACTGCAGAAGATATCGAAGAATTTCGGTCTTGTCTGATCCAACATCTTCATTCTTCTTCTCTTTCCCTGCAGGAGCAAACCCTTCTTCCTTCTCTTTTGCAAGCAACCGCTACTCTTCAATATCTATCTCAAAAATACTGCGTTGTCTGTACCAATCCACCCTACCTGGGAGCTGGCAAACTCACAGAAGACCTGAAAAAGTTCCTAGCCAGCAATTACAAAGAAGGAAAGAGTGATTTGTGTACATGTTTCATACTGCGTAACTTTGACTACCTCAAACCCAATGGCTACAATGCCATGGTTACCATGCAAAGCTGGATGTTTTTGAGTTCCTTTGAAGAGCTACGGAAACAAATTGTAGAAGAGAAAACAATCCTTTGTTTGGTTCAAATGACCAATGGAGTGATGAAAATAGCGTTTGGAACTTCTGCATTTGTTATCAAAAACCAACAAAAACCAAATTACAAAGGTCAATACAGCTTTGTCCAATTAGAGGATATTCGACCACCTGACTATACAAAAGATATCCCCTATGAACATCCATACACATTCCCCGTACCCAACGAAAGACTTTCCACCGCCTCTTCCAGCGACTTCCACAAAATCCCAGGCAGCCCCATCGCCTACTGGGTCAGCAAGAAATTATTCGAGTTGTTTGAAAAGGGCGTTACGCTTAAAGAACTTGGCTATTCATCGGAGGGTGTTAAAACTGGTAACAATGAACTATTTCTAAGGTTTTGGAACGAAATTTCGATTTGCAAAAGTAATATTAAATCTTTTTTAAGTGAAGCACATTGGTGTGAGTATCATAAAGGTGGGGAATATCGAAAATGGTATGGTAATTTTAACTGGGTAATTAATTGGCTTGAAGATGGTAAGGATATCAAAAACTCTCCAAATTCAGGATTTCAAGGGAAAGATTTATATTTTGAAAATCTAATAGTATGGTCCAAAATAACCAGTAGAGGAACAAGTTTTAGATTTCTTCCTGATACGTGTTTGTTTGATTCTGGAAGTCCTGTTTTCTGTAGTCGTAATGATTTATATGCATTTCTCGCTTATCTTAATTCTTCAATCATTAATCTTGTTCTGAGTACTATTAATCCTACATTAAACTGTCAAGTTGGTAACATAACAAATCTCCCTTACATGCCACTAAATGAAGAACAATCTGAAAAAAATCATCAATTAGCAACTACCCTCATCTCCCTCTCCAAATCCGACTGGGATGCCTATGAACGATCCTGGAACTTTGCTCGTTTACCCTTACTTCTTCCAGAATTTCAGCGAGATACCATTGAAGAATCCTACAAATTAGTTCGCTGGCATTGGCATGAAATGACATGTGAAATGCACAAGCTGGAAGTAGAAAACAACCAGTTGTTCAACAAAGCCTATGGATTGGAAGATGAAATTTCATCCGACGTGCCAATGCAAGAAATTACACTTACTTGCAATCCAGCCTATCGATATCCCGATACGCGCACGAGTCAAAGAAGTTTAGAAGAAAAAGAAAAACTTCTTCTAGAAGATACCATGAAAGAATATGTGTCGTATTTTGTAGGGTGTTTACTGGGTCGTTATTCCTTAGATATACCAGGATTGGTACTTGCCAATCAGGGAGATACCATTCAAACGTATCTAGACAAGATACCTTCTCCTACCTTTATGCCCGATGAAAACAACGTTGTTCCCATCCTAGATGATATATGGTTCCACGACGATATTGTCCATCGGTTCTATGAATTCATAAAACACTGCTTTGGAGAAAAAGAAGTCAATACCAATGTACAATACATTGAACAAGTTCTTGGAAAATCTATTCGTCAATATTTCATCAAAGACTTCTACAAAGACCATGTGAGTACCTATCAAAAAAGACCTATCTATTGGCTGTTTAGTAGCGACAAAGGATCCTTCCAAGCATTGATCTATATGCACCGCTATACCAAAGATACACCCAGTATTGTCCTTCGGTACCTACGAGACTACATGTTGAAGCTCAATGAAAAGATTGCATCCCTGCAGAGAAAAGAAGTAGATGCTACTCTATCCACCACAGAACAAAACAAAGCACGCAAAGAAATTGACAAACTGGAAAAGGTTCTGAAAGAACTCCACAGCTATGAAAAAGACATCCTATACCCCCTTGCCACCCAGCGCATCGAAATCGACCTAGACGACGGCGTTAAACACAACTACCCCCTCCTCGGCAAATCCCTCAAGAAAGTCCCAGGATTGAGTGAATGAAGGATTAAGAAAACATAATAATATTACACACATGTTTTGTTAACCCGCGTAAACACGCCTAGAATTAATACAAAAATAAATTACCTTAAAGTAATATCAAAAGAAGCATCTGAGATGGAGAGATTCTATCCAAAAAGAATAATAGATCAGGTTTCTGTATTCATTTCACTGTCACATACATGGTAGAGGTTTTTTCTCTGCCATTGGTGCCATGGATGGTGATTTTAATGTGCATAGAGCCTTTGTCTGTGAATTTGTGTTTCAGGAGGATGGTCGCACTGATTTCGTTTTTGAGGGTTGTGGTTTCTCCATCTCCCCAGTGAATGGTGTAGTTGTAATAGGTTTCATAGCCAGAGACTTGCAATTGTAGTTCTAGGGTTTGGTCATAGGGAAGATAGTATTTGCCAGTGTCTTCATCAAATTCTAGGTTGAGAAGTTTGACAGAAAGATCTAAGTTTTGTTGGCCAGTACGCTTGGGTTCTAGTTTAATGTTAATGAGGCGCCGTGCAAAGGAATCACATTCGTTGGCAGTAAGTTCAAGGAGAATAGGAATACTTTTTGCTACTTTGACATCGGTATTCACGTGGGCATAGATAACAAAGCGCAAAACAGAATCCGGTTCCATGGTACCAATGGTAAAGGCTTGATGTTGGTCTTGTCCCACAGCTCGATAGGTATCACAGCCTGCATAGGATAGAGCAGGAGGTAAATCGAGTTCTAACTTTACATCGGTAGCTTGTCCACCGAGGTTGCGCAAGGTAACATTCAGATACACCAGGTCGCCGTAGTAATAATTGGGTTTGTTGGGGGTGGTTTCAACAGTAAGGTTGGGACATCGGGGCTTGGGAGTAAGGTAAATATTTACAGTTTTTGACATATGTGCCCCGCATTCATCAGCAAATAGGTTCATATACATAGGAGCAATGGTTTGGTTTTGAACAGGGGTTGTCACTTTCAGGTGCAGTTGAAATTCAGTACTACCCAATTCGTCGATGGTACCGATGCTGATGAGCAGATGTTGGCCATTCACCAATACAGGATATGTGTCAACGCTTTGGTATGTTACTTCAGGAGGGAGATCAATTTCTAATCGGGTATTTGTAGCAGGTCCGCCATCGTTATCTAATGTTATGGTAAAACGAATAAACTCCTCAAACATATAGCTTGTTTTATCCGAATCCACTCTTATAAAAAGTTCGGGACATGGGACAGGGGGAGGGGTGTGTAGAAGTGTCATAGGAAGCGTAGTATTGTCAGTTGCATTTTCAAGGCAGGTTGCATCAAAATGCAATAGTACAGTTGTGTCAGCAGGAACATTTCCGATTACTTCTACAAAGACAGGAAAAGCAATGCTGCCACCTGCAGGGATGCCCCCTGCTTGAAACAGTTGGCTATTGCCAGGACCCGGAGTAGAAACAATAAGCTGATCATCCAAAAAAATAAGCTCTTGCGGAAGTGTAACTAACACTTCGCAGGAGTTAGCATATCCAACGCCGGTGTTGGCTAATGAAACGGTAAGAACAGGCTGGGTTCCTTCTGTGTATGAAGAAGCATCAGCAGAAGCACTAATTCCCAGAACAGGCTTATTAAAATCCAGCTTCACCACAAAAGCATCACGTTCCCCGTTAAAGCTCTGGTCATATCCTGGGGCTGGAGAACCCCCTATGGAATTGTTCATTGGGAAGTCGGAGCTCAGAGTGTACCCTGCAATATAGGCATTACCTGCGGTATCGATGGCAATGGAACGAGCACAATCATAATTACTTCCCCCTAGGTAGGTAGAATACAGAAGTTCTGTGCCACTTGCATTTAACTTGACAACAAAAGCATCACCATCTCCACTAAAGCTCTGATTATACCCTGGGGCTGTGGGTCCTCCTACAGTTACGTCCATCGGGAAGTTTAGGCTACTAGTCTGCCCTGTAATATAGGCATTACCTGCGGTATCGATGGCAATGGAACGAGCACCATCCGTACCACTACCTCCTAGGTAGGTAGCATAGAGAAGTTCTGTACCACTGGCATTAAGATTGACAACAAAAGCACCAGATCCCCCATTAAAGCTCTGATTATACCCTGGGGTTGGAGAACCCCCTATGGAATTGTTCATTGGGAAGTCGGAGCTGCGTGTTAAACCTGAGATATATGCATTACCATCAAAATCAATGGCAATGGAATATGCATAATCATAATTACTTCCCCCTAGGTAGGTAGAATACAGAAGTTCCTCGCCGCTTGCATTTAATTTGACAACAAAAGCATCACGTTCCCCGTTAAAGCTCTGGTCATAACCTGGGGCTGTGGGTCCTCCTACAGTTACGTCCATCGGAAAGTCGGAGCTGCAGGTCTCACCTGAAATATAGGCATTACCTGCGGTATCAATGGCAAGGGAGGTAGCAGAATCAGTACTATGTCCCCCCAGGAAGGTGGCGTACAAAAGTTCGGAACCGCTTGCATTTAACTTGACAACAAAAGCATCACCATCTCCACTAAAGCTCTGATTATACCCTGGGGCCGGGAGACCTCCTACAGTTACGTCCATCGGAAAGTCGGAGCCCCGAGTTGTACCTGCTATGTATGCATTACCCATGGAATCCACGGCAATGGAGTTAGCTTTATCAGTACTATTTTCCCCCAGGTAGGTAGAATACAGAAGTTCCTCGCCGCTTGCATTTAATTTGACAACAAAAGCATCACGTTCCCCGTGAAAGCTCTGGTCGTAACCTGAGACTGAGAGTCCTCCTACGGATACGTCCATCGGAAAGTCGGAGCTCAGAGTGTACCCTGCAATATAGGCATTACCTGCGGTATCAATGGCAAGGGAAGAGACATGCTCATATTTACTTCCCCCTAAGTATGTAGAATACAGAAGTTCTGTGCCACTTGCATTTAACTTGACAACAAAAGCATCATAATCTCCACTAAAGCTCTGATTATACCCTGGGGCCGGGAGACCTCCTACAGTTACGTCCATCGGAAAGTCGAAGCTGCAGGTCTCACCTGAAATATAGGCACAGCCCTGTGTATCCACCGTAATGGAATATGCATAATCATTGTCACTACCCCCCAAAAAAGCACCATAGACCAAGGGGTCAATCACTATCGTCTCGGTTCGGTCACTTGGGATTCCTGTAAAAGAAAACGTATCAGCCTCTACCGAAAATTTAGCAGTAATCGTATTATTCGAATCCTGACCAAAAACTACTAAGTGATCATCTTTCAAAGTACCCAGGAACGTGTCCATACGAAGGGTATCATTATTATGGCTCAACCCAGCTCCATGCACCTGAATTCGTAAGTCTTCGATTTGCGCATGGGGATGCACATAATATTCATACTTCAGTCCTTCAGGGCTAAAGAAATAAGTCAGATCAATCCCTTCCCAGATATTTGTGTAAGTTACTTGCGCAAAGTTTCGGCATTCAATCCCCCATTTGGAAGAATCATTGCCAATAAAGTAGTTATAGTAATGCGGTAGAAGCTTCAATCCTTCGATCTCGGGATTTTCAGCATCTACAAAAGAGAGCTCAATGATGTTGGAAGAATAGACGGGTGGTTCACGATGTATAGGATCCAGTCGGTCATAGAAAGGATCGGCCATGAACTCATTCTCTGGAGGCTCAGGATCAATGGGATCATTAGTTTGCTCTTCTACTTGGATTTCTTGATAATATATGGCATCTTTGGTAAAAGCAACTTTACCAAAGTCAGTATCACCTACAAAAAGTATTTCCTCGTCCCACTGCCCTTTGTTTTCGGTAAAGAAACCCCTCTGTTGCGTTATGGTGGCTTGGGCTTGATCCAGGGTAAGGGCAGGAACTTCTTGGTTATCTTCCATCTGGGCAATACTAGGTGATATGGGTTGAGAAACAAGTAACATAGAAAAGCATACAAAAACAATAAAAGAGACTACCTTCTTAAAGACCATTTATTACCCCTCCCGAGAGTTCATGAAAACACTACAAGCAATGACTATTCGATTTTGAAACAATCCTATGCTCTGTAGCTTATCAGCAAAAACCAAATCAATCCCCTTGTGTTTTCATATAAACAATCAATCATAAGATACAAATATGTACCTATAATCATATAGATTTTCCAAATCATCGCAACACTCAAAAAGAAAATATCAGGATCACTTTACTTTTTGTGTTTTTCAATCGAAAAATGAGCTACGTAATGAATCGGCTAATCAGACGATCAAAGTACGAGGATAAATTTTATACGGAGGTTCTAATATATTATGGGCATAATAATGAAATGCGATACAAAAAGGTAGCATTGAAAACCTTTTATTCCTCGGTTAAGCCAGGCGTCAAACACAACTACTCCCTCCTCGGCAAATCCCTCAAAAAAGTCCCCGGGTTGAGTGGGTGAAGGGAATTAAATAGTCTGTTAGAATAGCGTAATGGATCCTTTGTATGTTAAACCAGAAGAAATCTACTTCTATGGTTGTTAACGTTAACATAAAAGCTTCCCAGTTTAAGCAAAAAAGCAATTAAAAAACGTACCACTTCACTGGATAGTTCCCAATTATTCAATCTGATGTGCCAAAAAACTCCTTCATGGGTTAGGCGTTTGTTCGATGTGTTGAAACTTTTGCAGAGATTGTTTAAACATTTCAATTGTAGAGATATCCTGGGTTTTGCAAGGGAACTTCTCAAATTTTACCACATCATCCTTCAAAAGTGATTCAATCGGGATACTGTTCAGAAGTTTAGAAATGCTCACTAGTACAGCATTAGTTAGGTCAGACTTTTTGTAATCGAAAATTTTTTCACAAAACATTACTATATTTTCTATTGTTCGTGAAGTATCGTAATGTCTAACAAGAGGACTTTTTGTGGGATCAAGATATCTCTTGAATATCTCTTCTGTTAAATATTCAAGGAACCAGATTTCAATATTCGTTACATCGTTTTCCGGAATGTCAGAAGAATTTTCAAGTTTATGTAAAATTTCGATAACAATTCGAAGTAACTGTTCGTAAGATCCTAAAAAAGAACCATTTGGATCAACTACCCCGTTTTTTTGGCTTGCTTCTTCAATTAGAATATTATCAAGAACATTACATGTGTTATCCATGATTTTCTTTATAGCGAGACAGATATAGTCCCTTTGAAAATTTTCTTGAAATTGGAACCAGTCATATAAGATATTAGGCAGTATTGACAACAAAACGCTATCATAATCAAAATCTTCTGAATGAACGAGGATAAGAGATTTATATTCTTTATTGATAACATTGAGTGCATTAATGCTATCGGTACGGTTCATTGGTTTGTGATAAAAAGTCTTGAAGATATCTCGGTAATCATCATTTAGAAGGACATAGAGAGAGGATATTTGCATGAGTTTTGCTTTTTTTAGAAGATAGAAAGGAAAAACAAGAAGTAATTCAATATTAAGTGATTTAATTGAGTTTTCTGAAATATATTTGATTAATGATTCTTTATACAGTTTGCCTGCTGAAATTATGGGCTTCACTTCTTTTGATTGGTAAAAACTATCAATTAGAACCCTTAATGTTCGATAATGCTCATCGAATAATTGGAGCTTGAGGTCGGTATAGGGGTGACTTTTTTCTAAACTAGTAGGCAAAGGGGAACAATTCTGAGTATGAAGGAATGATATTTTAGATATAATATCGTGCAGTACAGATTCTACTGGAGTTTCGAGTATGGAACGCCAGTAACAGGAAAAACAAGTTACCCAGTTCAATAATAACAGAAAACTGGATAAAGATAGTACTGTACGGATTTTGTCATGATTATGAGTGGAAATCAACATCAAGAGTAGAAGGATGAAAATGTATATAAATGTTGTTAAAACAAAAGCGTTGTAAATACGGCTTTTAAGGTATCTATTTGCAATTTCATCACCAAGGTTTTTGTAAGCATTTTGATAAATCACTACAACAATAGCAACGTAAACTGTGATGATTGTGGTTATCAGTATAAATTGATGTGTGAGAAAGCTTTCGAGGTTGATACTTCGAAAATCTATCAAGCTACAAATTGAAAAAAGTACCAAGAACAAGGCAATATTGATGAGAATAATCTTAATGCATGCTGCAATGCTTTTGTTTCTTGTTAAAATAGTGGTAGATCCTTTGTATTTCATCTTGTTTCACTCTCCTTTTTGGATTACAGAGACTCCAGGGGGGGGTATTATACTATTGAGTCTCAACATTTTTAAGTGATATAGGGATTTTATTTTGCACTATATCGCTACAGAAACCTGGATGATATTTTGTTCCAATATCTGTATTATAAGAAGCAATCTCGTTTTTACCTTCTTCGGATTGAGGCGTTTTGCAATCTGGTCTCTGATCCCAGATATCAATGGTGTTTGTTGTACCGTTCCATTCAATATATTTACCCATGTTTTCAGAAATAAATTGAATAGGTATCCAAGTTCTACCTTTGCAAATGAAGGGTTCCAAAATTGTTTTAGCAGTTTTTCCGTTGGTGTTGTTAGTGAAATTCGAATTTCATTAGTAGTATCCTGGTAAGTGATTTTTCCAAATGCAACAAAGGAAAAACCGATGAAAAACACAGCACCCAATACGATAACTCTTTTCAACGCATTCATAACACATCCTAACCAATCAAGTACTAACCACTATACAAATTGTCGGCAAATATCAAAGGTATTTCCCAAATATTTTCACCTTCTTGGACAACTTAAAAAAAGTAGACTCTCTTTGAGAAATGTACTATAGTACAAACAAGGAGTGTTTATTATGAAGCGTAGACGGTATTCCAATGAGTTTAAAGAAGAAATGGTTCGTTTGGTATTGGATTCTATTCCTGAAAAATCCATGTACCAAGTGTCAAAAGAAGTAGGAGTATCCTATACAACAGTATGCAAATGGGTACATGCATATCAATCCAAAACAGATCCCTCCAAAATGGAAAGAACTCCTTCCATGCAGGAAGAAATCAGAAATCCATCTTATCATTTTACAGATGCAACTTGTTATTTTAGAATGCAGTTGTATGAAAGTATAAGGATGAAATATGATTACGTACAAAACTGGAAACCTACTTTTAGAAGATACCGAGGCCCTCGTTAACACAGTTAACTGTATAGGCATTATGGGGCGAGGTATAGCGCTTCAATTTAAGAAGAAGTTTCCACAGAACTTTATAGCTTATGAAAAAGCATGTAATGAAAAAACCATAGTTCCTGGAAAAGTTTTTGTACATGAAACTGGTAACTTAATGAATCCCAAATTCATTATTAATTTTCCCACAAAACGTCATTGGCGGAATCCTAGTCGTTTGGAGGACATAGAGGCTGGACTCAAAGATCTGGTCGATGTTATCAATAAATATCACATACAATCCATCGCCCTTCCTCCTTTGGGATGTGGATTAGGTGGCCTTAGTTGGAATTCGGTTCGTGCACTAATTGAAAATTTGCTTGGAGAATTATCCAATATACATATTGTATTGTTTGAACCACCTGACTCTTAATTCTGGTAAAAGTTATTCAGCAATTTGGTTCCGTAGAACCGCAGAACACTTATGTGATACTTGTATTTTCAATAAGCTCTATCATTTGCGTATAATGATGTTCATCTTCGTGTTGTATCAAACAAAGTAAATCTTTTAAAACATGGTTCGTTTCAATCAGAATTGATGGATCATACCCCGTATCATCGATTTGACTTGTGTGAGAATAAGTATGCAAAAATCTCAAAATTTTTACTTTTTTAACGACATCAAAGTCAATGCTTTCCATTTGTTGCCACAAGTGTCCAGTTTTGGAGGGTATACGGAATGCCAAAAATGTTTCTAAAAGCCTGCGTGCAATATTGGGAAGACAGTAATTTTGCTGTAGATTATTCTCTGATTCAGAATATGCTGCATTGTAAACTAGGCTAAAAAGATAATGGTATTCGGATTCATATTTGTGTAAAAGGCTATCAAGTTTTGATATCGTTGATACTCGTTTTCCATTCTCTAATCTGCATACAAGCATATAAAATCTTGCGGGTTTTTTTTCTTCATTCTTACCTCTCTGTTTTGGTAAATGAATGAACCAATTTTTAACTTGTTTAAAGAAAGTATGGTTATGAGTCAGAACAAAAAGCTGTTTAGCATCTTTGGTTTTTTCTTTCAAAAATCCGAAAGCATGGTAAAGCGCATTACTGTCGAGACTTGAAACGGGGTCATCGATAACAATAATACCATCATTCATCGAAAAAGACTTGTCCTTAAGTGATTTTAAGAAGTAGAGAAATGCTATTGCAGTTTTCTCTCCTTCGCTCAAATTCTTTGCTGGTAAATCATCTCTAATGATCTGATAACCATTATCCTGAATCTCAATTGAAATGTCATTACACCCAAGATATGCACATAGGTCACTACTTAATTCTTCAGCAGGTCTTCTGTGTTCTACAATATCTTTGGTCATCGTATCAATTTTTTCTTTCTTTAAGCGTATGACTTCTTTCATTTCTTCAAATTTTGATTTTGCATTTTCAGCGTTCTTCTTTTTACCTTCATACTCTGACAATCGTTCTGCTATTTGTGATTCTTCGATTGCTACTCTCGCATTGTCAAGTAAAGCTAGAAAATCGTCAGTTTCTTTATTATGGATTGAGATTAGTTCATTCAAATCAGAAACAAGATTTATCTGAACTTTAATTGGGTTAAAACCCCATTCGACTACTTGAAAAGGCTTCTTTTTCTTATCATTTAAAATGTCAATAAGGCTTTGAATATACCCTTTAATTTCTTTGATTTTTTCTTTAAAGTTATTGGATTTAACTTCATATCTGCTTTTTAAATGGGGGTACAACTCGTTACAATTAGGAATTTCTAACTCATTCAGCTGGATGATACTCGTATTCATCTTTTTCAATTCATCATCAATTTGAATTATAAATGCGTTAAAGGAATCGTTAAAGTGAGCTTCTAATCTTTCAATGGTACCACGAGGTAAATCTTGGCCACAGAAAAGACATCGTTTTTGAGACCTATCTTTGTGGATTTTTAAACCGGCTCTTACCCATTCTGATAGCTCAGGTTTGTTTTGAAGATCCCCAATTATCGAAGCTGTAACAGTTCTTTCCAAGAGCGTCTTGACTGTTTCACTCAGATGTTCTATATCGGGCAATGCTATATTCAAATTCTCTATCTTTTTTAAAGGCTCTGATGCTATCTTTTTTTTCTGATCATTTAAAGATTGATCGTTTAGGATTTTCGCTTTCTTTTCAGATTCAGAAAGGTTAAGGATTTCATCACATTTTTTTTCGAAGGATCGTTTGTCGTAGTTATTGTAGGGATTCTTTCCTCCCGATGAGCTTAACAGGTCTTTAATAGTTTTCGCTGTCTTCGTCTGGTAATCCCCAAATTCTTTTTCGGTAGATTTGTAAATCGCATTTTTCTCAAGGCAAATTGCTTCTTTCTGTTTTAATTGTTCGTTTAATTCTTCTACTTCTTTCTGTTTTTCTATATTTTTTTCACCTAAAAAGAATATTGGAGCAATTGAACCATTTTTAGTAAAAACGTTAGTATCTATAAAATCTTTGTTAAACACACGAATTTGTGGAACCCCTTCTGATTTGTTAATGTCGAGAATATTTATACTTCGACCATCGATCTGAAATACAATATTTCCTTCTGAAATCGGTTCTTTTTTTTCTATCGATCGTAATAAATCTGACAATGACGTTTTTCCAGTACCATTCCAACCATATATCAGGTTTTTTTCTTTAAAATCAGGTAAATCTTGAGTCCAAACAAAGTCCTTAAATATTCTAAAGTTTTTTATTCTGTTAATCCTATCAATCATCATATTCACATCCTGTAAAGACGTAAGCAAACATAATAATAAAGTTGCTACTTAGATAATAGCATAAAACAATATCCGATGAAGGTCAAACAGAGTGTTTAAAGTTTCCTTTTCAAATTTTTTTTTCTGAACACTCCTGCATAGTTGAGTAAGGGCAACCCTATCACATAATTTCTTAATTTGGCTGTACTGATATTAGTATTTTAGACAACTGATTACACGATAAACCAAGGCGATGAAAAACTCCAACTACTGGTTGGAGAATTTTCATGGAAATATCTTTCACTATCATTAGATGCAAACACATTAGACTAGAAACTCGCACCACTCGTGCGAGAAACTGGTTGGAGTCATAACGTTATCATAATGGAGCGTTGCCCAAATCTTCTGGAACGAGAATTCTATATCCGTATGACGCGCAAGTTCGGATGGTCCAAAAATGTACTCATCCTCCAAATTGAAATCAAAATAATCAAAACTCCACCTCTACAATTTACAGAAGCATGCTGTTATCGTAGAATAGTACAAGTAAAAAGTGTGAGTTCGACAAAGACACACTTGTCCGGAAATTCCGGACAAGTGTTTCTGATGGTACAAGCAGCAAGACACACTTTTGTGAAAAGAATAAACGCCGTTTGGGGGATCAATTGAAAGTACGTAGTTGTAAGGTATGCAAAGAAATTGGCAATGTTATACTGCCCTTTTCTGCATGGGTAAACACTCTCTGTCACATAGTCCTTGGCCACCAGCCCGTGATGGCCAATACACCCAAAACCACATGGAACATGGTACAATCCAAGTAGCCATATGAGGATACATGAAATACGGATTCTATGGAATCAAACAAGATCCGCACTGCTTTTTTCTTCCGCTAGTTTTAATGAAAAATCAAGAAACATCTCGGAAAATGATGGATAGAAACAGGTACAATCGTCTTTTAGTCATGATTGGGGAATATGCTATTACTGGTTCAAGTGATAGCATAGATTTGTTAGCAAAAGAACAGCAAAAAGAACTCATTAACATCAATTTAGAATTTTCAAAATTCCTTCTTGAAACTATTTCGCCTACATACTTCTCGAAATTGAAATCATATCTCGAAAACCTAATCACCAAGAATCAATCCACATATTTGATTTATCCTGAAATCCTTTTTGATCCCTCTTTACACCTTGAAACTTTCCACTTTTTCAAGGATGTTTCAAAAGTCATACCTATCACAGTTGCTATTCAAAATGCGTCTTTGCTCATGAACAAAAACAACAATACTATCGACAAGCTTGTATATGCCACGCCAAATCATGCAGAATATAAAGAAATGAAATATCAAGATCTGCGAGATGTATCTATTGTGGAACCAAAAAAGCTTTACAAATGGGAGGATTCAAGTGAAATATCGTGATGTGGTCAATTATGAAAATCTAAACACCGTCATTCAGCTGCGCAATGCAGATAACAAGGAAGAAGCTAAAAAACTTGTACAAACTTTCGTCGTATCGTCGGATATGAAGGAAAATTTCGATCACGTGATTGTTCCCCAGTTACAATTTGACCAACCAAAGGATAACAAAGGGATTTTCATTATAGGGAACTACGGTACCGGTAAATCTCATTTAATGTCCTATATAAGCTCAATAGCAGAGGACTCTTCTTTACTTGATCTCATTGGTGAAGAAAATATTAGAGAGTCTTTTTCCCCTATTGCAGGAAAATTCAAGGTTCTGCGAAGTGAAATAGGCTCTACCAACATGAGTCTTCATGAAATCATTACACAGCAAATTACGGAATACTTTGAATCCATTGATGTTTCTTTTCAATTTCCCCCGCTATCGGAATCTCCAAATCAAAAATATGCATTTGAAAATATGATGTATGAGTTTCACAAAAAGTACCCCAATGAAGGATTCATGATGGTAGTGGATGAACTCCTTGACTACCTTCGTAGCAGAAAAGATTTTGAATTGGCACAAGATCTAAGCTTTTTGCGGGAAATTGGTGAAGTATGCGAAAAGATTCGTTTTCGCTTCATTGCAGGTATTCAAGAGGCGATTTTTGAAAATCCGCGTTTTGAATTTGCATCTAGCAACCTCCGACGCGTAAAAGATCGCTTTGAACAAGTCAACTTAAGCAAAAATGATATTAAATTTGTCGTCTCTCAAAGACTGCTAAAGAAAAATTCAGGGCAGAAAGATGCCATCAAAAAATACTTATCACCTTTCGCGAAATATTACAGCAATGTAAGTTACAAGCTGGATGAGTTTATCGATCTATTTCCCATCCATCCAGAATATTTCCAGATATTCGATCAAATGACAATCATTGAGAATCGAAGCGCATTAAAAACTATTTCTTCTATTATTGAGAAGAAACTTGACGAGGAGATCCCAACTGATTTCCCGGGTGTTGTTTCTTATGATAGCTACTGGAATTTCATTTTAAACGATAGTTCTGCTTCCGTCATTCCAGATATACGCGAATGTAAGAAAATTAGTCAAAATCTAGAGTCACGCATCAAAGCTAGCATGGAGAGGAAAGCCAATGTCCCCAATGCGCTTCGGATCATCCATGCATTGTCTATCCATCGTCTGACAACCGAAGACGTAGACACTCCAATAGGTCCAACTTCTACAGAACTAAAAAACGATCTTCTTTTGTTTAACCAAACTGCACTTCTTGGTGGTGACCCAGAAGCAGATTTATTAACACACGTTGAATCAATATTGAAGCAAATCTTAAAAACAGTCAATGGGCAGTTCATCACCTATAACGATAACAATGGCCAGTATTATCTGGATTTAAAAAAGAACGAAGACTACGATCAAAAGATAGAGAATAAAGCTGAAACCATTGACGATAGTACACTGGACAAATATTATTTCCAAATCATGAAGCAGTTAATGGAGCAGACGGATACTACTTACAAGAGTGATTTTTTTGTATGGCAGTATTATCTTCTATGGAAAGAAAAAAAAGTCCAACGGTGCGGTTATCTGTTTCTCAATACTCCCAATGAGAGACCTACTACGCTTCCCCCTCGAGATTTCTATATCTATTTCATTCAGCCATTCAATGCCCCAGTATACAAGGATGAAAAGAAGTCGGACGAACTGATTATTGAACTAGTACAAACCGATGAAGAATTTACAACTTCACTAAAGAAGCTTTCAGCTTCAAAACAATTGGGCGAGATTTCATCGGGTAATGAACGGACAATCTACCAGGAAAAAGTAAAAGTATACCAAGAAAGGCTTTTTCGATGGTTTAAACGACATGCGGATGAATCGTTATCGTTGACTTATGCGGGGAAAAAGAGAACACTACTAGAGTGGTCAAAAAAAGTGTCCAACAATGGTTTGTTCTCTCAAAACCAAACTGATCCAAGCTTTAAAAAGAGCATCGACAGTATCGCTTCGTATTGTTTTTCCCCGTATTTTAAAGACACAGCACCCCACTACCCACGGTTCCCTGAAATTATCACGCATGAGAACATTGAGCAAGCAGCCAATAAAGCGATTGATACGATTCTCCACATTGTGAAAGACAGTTCATGTAAAATTCCCAAGCAATCCAACGATATTTTCCAAGCGTTGAATTTTTTCCATGACAATAAATTTCTTCCCAACAAATCTGTGTTTGCAATACCATTTCTCCAGCTTTTAGACACAAAGAACAAAGGCAAACTTTTAAACTACCATGATTTCCTTGTTGATAAAAACGGAACCCATTATATGGATCTGAACGGGGAAAGGTTGGAAATCGAATGGGTTTTGGTTCTTCTCATTGCATTGGTTTCACAAGGAGACATAGTGCTTCATCAACAGCTCAACAAATCAATTGATGTGCTAGAGCTGAACAATAGTAAAGCACTGACCATTGCCGACGTTGAAAACTTCGATTATGTGAAAAAAACAGAAGACTGGGATATGGATTCTTTACGGAATTTGTTACAACTCCTTGCTCTTCCAGAACAACTGGTGCGAGATATCACACTACACTCGGATACGACTATTCAAAACATTCAAGATGTGATTGCTAAAAAAATGGATCTGGTGATTGAAGTAGAAAAATTCTTCGGAGATGGGATTCTCCTTTTTCAAATCAATATTTTGCAGCCTCCTATCTGCAAAATAGATCAACAGAACCTTCGAAAAACAAAAGACTTTTTAGATTCTTTATCCAAATACAACACACCAGGTAAGTTTAAGAGGTTTACCCTCCCATCGGATGATTTTGAACAATACCATCATGCTCTCGTAGAACTTGATGCAATCAACATGATCAACAAAACAATGTTGGATATTCAGAAGCTAGTCAACTATATCGATCTTGTTTCCAATGGACTACCAGCAGATAACGAATGGGTAGCATCTATTCAAGACATTAAAAATGACTTTCAAAATAAGTTTTCATCCTTCAGCATGCAATCCTTTACGCAGTACTTAGATGCATTAAATAAAGATCTCTCTGCCAAAAAAGAAGAGTATATCAACCTTTATACACAGCTCCACAATAAATACCGTTTAAATGCAGAACAAGACGAATACAAAAAGAGAATCATCAATGGAGAAACATTGCAAGCACTCATGCAATTGCAGAAATTCAGTTTTCTTGATCAAGATCAATGTAAAGATCTATTGCACAAACTACAAAATCTACAATCTTGCTTTCAGCTGAATGAAGAGGATATTGAAAAGTTTGGGTTCTGCCAGCGGTGTAACTTCCGACCCAGAGATGGCATGTTACCAGCTGATAACGCTGCACTTACGCAACTAGAAAGCCAAGCTGAAAAAATTATACAAAACTGGAAAGAAGCCTTATTGAATTCTATGCAAGACCCCGTATTAGATGAAAGTATAAAGCTGCTAGATGAACCTTTGAAGAAAGAACTTCAAGAATTCAAACAAGCAAAAAAAATACCAACACCAGTCACAGACACCTTTATACTCGCATTCAACACTGCAAGAAAAGGACTCAAGCAAATTGATATTTCTTCCAAAGACTTTCTAACCTATATGCGAGAAGGACAAGCTGGGTTAACACCAGAACAAGCTAAAGCACGCTTTAATGAATTTATTGATCGAAAAATTGCACGCGAAGACTCTGCGAAAGTACGTATATCATTTTGCGAAAAAGACGATGCCACACTTACAGGCACGGTAGAAAGGTAGTCAACGATGAACACTAAACCCAATCTATATACAGATATCAAATCAGAAGATGACCTTAAGCAAAATGACTCTTTTGGTAATGTCCAGTGCCTTGGCGATACTTTTTTTAGCGAAGAAGAAAGAAGAGAGCATTTTACAGAAGAGCTTCGAAAAAAACTAAAAGACCCTGATTTTCGATCCATAGAAGGATTTCCTATCGGTGAAGACGAGGATATACTCGCACTGAGCGATCCTCCCTACTACACTGCATGTCCCAACCCTTGGATCCAAGATTTTGTCAAGAAATGGGAAAATGAAAAACCAGATCAAGAAGAACAAAGCTACCACAAACCACCGTATGCGTTTGATGTCAGCGAAGGAAAAAACGATCCTATCTACAATGCTCATTCTTACCACACAAAGGTACCCCACAAAGCAATTATGCGCTATATACTCCATTACACAAACCCAGGTGATATTGTTTTTGACGGATTTTGTGGTACCGGCATGACAGGAGTTGCGGCTCAGCTTTGCGGGAACAAGGAAGTAGTTGAATCTCTTGGAAAGAGCAAGGACTCTCCTGAACAAAAGTACAAAGTAACAGAGGACAATACCATACTAGAAAGGTCAATCAACGAAAAAGGAGAAGAAGAATGGATTCCTTTTTCAAAACTTGGAGCTAGACATGCTGTTTTAAATGACTTATCCCCTGCAGCCACATTCATTGCATACAACTACAACACACCAGTAGATGTGAAAGCGTTTGAGAAAGAAGCAAAACGTATTTTAGAAGAAGTGGAACAAGAGTGCGGTTGGATGTATGAAACACAACATTCCGATGGAAACATTGGGAAAATCAACTACACGGTTTGGTCGGATGTGTTTGTCTGCCCCTCTTGTATGCAAGAAGTAGTATTTTGGGAAGCTGCGGTAGATCAAAAGGATGGAAAAGTTAACAAAGAATTCCCCTGTCCTCATTGTAGTGCTACCCTAGAAAAAAGAAAAATGGAACGAGCATTTGTAACGTTATACGATGAGGCAATACAGGAAACAATCAGACAGGCAAAACAAGTGCCCGTACTTATAAACTATACGATTGGAAAGAAGCGGTTTGAAAAAAAGCCTGATTCCTTTGATCTTGCATTGATTGAGAAAATTGAAAAAAGCACCATCCCGTATTGGTTTCCCACAGATGAACTACCTTATGGATATAACACACAACAACCGAAGGGTTCTCATGGCATCACCCATGTGCATCATTTTTATACAAAGAGGAATTTGTGGGTATTGAGCTGTTTGAAAAAGTCCAAAGAAATCGCAACAAATAGTTTAATTGTACAATCTATACTATTTCACTTATCAAAAATGAATAGAAAAGTTCCCGGTGGTATTGGTCGTCACTTAAGTGGTACACTATACATCCCTTCTTTGATTTGTGAAGTGTCACCATTCAGCATGTTTTCAAGAAAATATAGTGATTTTTTTGCTGCTTTTAAAGTTTTAAACAATACCTATAAGAATGTATTACAATCCTTATCATTTACAATCAATGAGCATTTTCGAGAAGATTATGTCGATTACATTTTCCTTGATCCTCCATTTGGTGGTAATTTAATGTACTCTGAATTAAACTTTACTTGGGAGTCCTGGTTAAAAGTTTGGACCAACAATGAATCTGAAGCCATCGTAAATAAAACACAAGGAAAAGGGCTTGAAGAATACAGCAATTTAATGACGAAATGCTTCCAGGAAGCTTTTCGTGTTTTAAAACCCGGGCGTTGGATGACAGTGGAATTTTCGAATACTCAAGCAAGTGTTTGGAACAGTATACGGAAAGCTATTACAAGTGCTGGGTTTCTTATTGCTTGTGTTGCTGCACTCGACAAACAACAAGGAAGCTTCAAGTCTGTGACTACAACTACCGCTGTCAAACAAGACTTAGTAATCTCCGCTTACAAACCCAATGGGGGGTTTTCAGATCGATTTGAACAGGAAGCAACCACTGAAAAAGGTGTGTGGGACTTTGTACGTACACATTTATCCTATCTTACTGTGATAAAAATCGAAAATGGCAAAGCTGCCTATATTCCAGAAAGAGATGCGCGATCTTTGTTTGATCAAGTAGTTAAGTTTTATGTGCGGAACAACTTGATTATTCCTCTTAATAGCATTGAATTCCAAGAAGGCTTGAAACAGCGATTTCCAGAACGCAATGGAATGTATTTTTTGTCCGATCAAGCTGTGGAATATGATAAAACACGCATGCGGGGGGTAGAATTCAATGAAGGGTCCATGTTTATAGACTCTGAGGAATCTTCTATTCAATGGCTACGCAATCGATTAACCAACAAACCACAGACATTCCAAGATATCAATACAGAATTTATGCAAGAAATGCAAGGATGGAAACAACCCTTAGAACTTTCTCTTCTACTAGAACAAAACTTCTTACAATACGAAGGAGAGAATGTTATCCCTGCCCAATTGGTCTCGTATTTACGTAGAAGTGAAAAATATCGAAAGATCATCGAAGAGGAATGGCAATCGCAAGGAATTGAAGTCAAGGAAAACCAAGCTCTGGTGACAAAGAACAAAGACATTCAACATCGATTGGAAGATGTATGGTATGTACCTGATATTCATCGAGCTGCAGATTTGGAAAAAGTGCGAGAAAAAGCTCTGTTGCGAGAATTTAATGACTATCTTCATTCCAAAGGCAAGCTTCACGAATTCAGGCTTGAAGCTGTACGTGCAGGGTTTAAGAAGGCATGGCAAGAGAATGATTATGAAACCATTGTATCGATAGCAGATCGAATTCCTCGCGACATTTTAGAATCAGATGAACAGCTTATCACTTTCTATGATAGTGCTTCTCAACGGCTGGAACAGTAAGATACGGAGAAACTAAATACTATGCTACTACACAAACTGACACCCCTTACAGAAGACAAATGGTATTACTCGAAAACCTACAATACCGCATGCAAATTGATTGGGTACGAAGTTTCTTTCGGACAAAAATCTTGCTTGGTTTGGTTATCGGACCGTGATGTCATTCTACGAGTATTGGAGGAAGACCTGGCAGAATACAAAGCCAATGAAAATCCTGCAATAGAGAATTATAAGAATCAGTATGTCATTACAGCTACTAAAATTGCCCATATCATTGAGGGAGGTATTGAATCCTTCGGAGAAGCCACACTACTAAGCCCCATGTCATCCAATGTAATACCCTTACCTCACCAAATTGAAGCCCTTACCAAAAGTTTATCCAATGATCGAATACGATACCTACTGGCCGATGAGGTTGGGCTTGGAAAAACGATTGAAGCTGGTCTCATTCTGAAAGAATTGAAACTCCGTGGGTTGGTAAAAAGAACACTCATCGTTTCCCCAAAAAGTCTAATCGAGCAGTGGATCGGTGAAATGAAACATCGATTCTCAGAAGATTTTCGATTCTTCAGCTCTAGCACCATCCAAACACTTCATGATTTATTGCATCAATTTCAAAGTGGTGAAGATACAACTTCTCATTGGAAACAGTTTAATCAAGTCATTGTAACGCACGATTCTATCAAACCATTAAGCAAACGCAAAGGGTGGACTAGGCCTGCGGTTGAACGATATAATCAAATGCGTTTTGAAAGCATGGTCACCGCAGGGTGGGATTTGATTATCGTAGACGAAGCCCACAGGCTTGGTGGTGGAAATGAATATGTGTCAAGGCACAAATTAGGAGTTGGTCTTGCTAAAGCAGCTCCTTATCTACTGCTGCTTTCTGCTACACCACATCAAGGAAAATCCGATGCTTTTCGTCGTATAATGCAGCTCCTAGATGAGAAAGCATTTGTTGGAGATACAAAAATCAGCCAAGAAATTGTTTCCCCTTATGTCATTCGAACCGAAAAAAGAGTAGCCATTGATCAAGAAGGAAAGCCGCTTTTCAAAGAAAGAAATACAGAAACAATTCATGTTTCATGGGACCCTTTCAGGCATATGTATCAAATAGAACTGTACAACAAGATTACTGAATATGTCGTCAAAGAATACAATCGAGCATTGACCGATCACAAAATAGCAGTTGGATTTTTACTTGTACTTCTTCAACGCCTAGTTACATCCAGTACGAATGCAATCTTGGCTACTCTGAACCGAAGAATGAAAGTATATTCCAACATCGTCAGTGAATACAAAGAAGAATACGGCCAACTAGAAGAAGAATTTGATAGTATTGAATTTAAAGACATGACAGCTCAAGAGCAGTTACAAAGTCTCCTTAAAGGGAAAATCAAAATGTTTGATAACGAAATGGAGATCATGCAAGACATCATCAATACTGCACAAAATGCTATCAACGCAAACACGGATGTAAAAGCAGAAGAGCTCTTGAAACAAATTAACGAATTACAAGCAAATGACCCTTCTACAAATTTCAAAGTACTGATCTTTACAGAGTTTATTGCAACACAAGAGATGCTCCGAGATTATCTAACCCTTCACAATTTTGAAGTAGTTTGTTTGAATGGAAGCCTTAGTTTAGAAGAACGTATTGAAGTGCAGGATGCCTTTAAAAATGATGCTCAAATCATGATTTCAACCGATGCAGGGGGAGAAGGTTTAAACCTGCAATTCTGTCATATTGTTTTCAACTACGATATACCATGGAACCCAATGCGTTTGGAACAAAGAATTGGTCGTGTAGACCGAATTGGTCAAACCCATGTTGTTAAAGCATTTAATCTTTCTTTGACTGATACCGTTGAAGATCGAGTTCATCGAATCATTGAGCAAAAGCTATCCATTATTCTCAAAGAGTTTGGAATTGATAAAACATCGGATATATGGGATTCTTCTCTAAGTTCAGACTTTTTTGAAAATTTGTATCTAGATGCCCTACTTCATCCCGATTTCAAAGATGAAGAAGTTGAAAAAAGGCTGCTTGAGTTGCGAAATCAAATGAAAGAAAACCAAGATACATCCCCTCTCAAAGATTTGAACAATATCCCATCGAAACAATCTACCGATAATTTACAACACTACCCCTTATCAGATTGGATTCAATCTATGTGCCAAAGCTATATCCTGGCCAATGGTGGAAGCGTTGAAAAGAAGTCCAGTGGGTTGGATTTAACGTGGCCAGATGGATCCCTTTCTAAAAATGCAGTATTTCAAAGAAACGAAAAATCCTCGTATCAAAATGCTACTTTTTTAGATTTAGAAAACCCCAAAGTAAAAGGCATTCTATACCATATGTCATATAGGAGCGAAGAACCGTTAGCATGTATCGCCAACCCCACAATGCAAGAAATACCGAATGGTTTTTGGGGTTTGTTTGAGATCAGTATACAAGCCGGCAAAGACTCGCAAGCAGAACTACTCCATTTACCATTAAAAAGACGCAGCTTCCTTCCAGTTTTTGTTACCGATCAGCAGCAGTATTTTCAGACTACGGCAATCCGAATATGGGATGAATGTTTAAGCCGTCCCATACAAATCACTACACACTACTCTTTGGGTCTATCCAGAAAAGGTTATGACTACTTAAAAGATGGAGTAGAAAAGTTTGGACGTTCAATTTACGATAGCCTAGTCAGTACTCATCAAAAAGCAATCCAGAGAGAAACAAGAAGAGGAAAGAACTACTTCGAAAAAAGAATGGAAGCTATTGATCTTATTGGATTACCAGAAGTAAAAAGTTATCGAAGAAAGAAAATGATACGCGAAGAAAACAACTGGTGGGAAGCCCTATCAAACGCACAACTATGTGTCCCCAATTGGCATTTAATCGCCGCATTTCGAATACTAGGAAAATCCAATGGATAGTTTGGAACAGAAAATCATATCTCTTTTCCCATTGAAACCCAAGCCTGGCAGCTTCTATATCACCCTTGATCCTGACAATCTAACATTGGATGAATCCCTCCATCAAAAGCTTACTTCCACTGGGTTTAAATTGTACCATTTTACCAATGCTTTCGAGTATCGTTTTTGGTTTGAAACCAAACATAGAGAAGGATTTGATATTTACCAAAGTCCCCCTCTCATGATTCTTTTTCACGAAAGCAAATGGGATATCCAAACCATCCCTTATGACATATTACGAAGTGCAAACGACAGAACATCTATCCCTTGCACAACAAATGATGCCATCATCTCCTTAGATTTAGGAACTCTTTTCCCAATGCTACACTACCCTGTATTGGAAAAGATCCCCTATATTATGCTATCAAAACTGTATCCACACACAGTTACCGTTCCCAAAATCCTCTCTGAAAATGAAACCAAGGAATATATTCTTCAGTCGTTGTTTTCTATGGAAATCTCCAGTATTAACAATGAAATTGATTTTCTTGTTTTCATACTCAAACATGTACTCCAAGAATTACAGATTCCTACAATACTACAGGAGCACATGGTTGAAAAATTGAAGACCAAAGCATTCTTGGCACAATGGCCTATAAAGGAATTATGCACAAACAAAGAATATCTTCTTCGATTTCTCCAAGAACAGTGGGCATTGTTTCTGCGGCCATATCGGAAGAATACATGCGCTGACGATGTCCCTGGAAACCAAATTAAGCACGACCTTGGTTTACTCCCATTCGACGATCCACAAATTAAAGTATATATGGATACACTGTTTCTTGAAAACAAGTTAACAAAAGCCACTGGCATCTATCATATACCTGAAAAGGAAAAGTGGGTTCATATTGGAATCCAAAGCAATTCAGAGGAAGAGCAGATCTATTTTCTGCTGGATTCTTCTGAAGAGTTATCTAAAAGAGTTCCACCAATAGACGCCTCTTCAGAAAAATGGCTTGCATTCGCTAATCAGTGGTCAGAGTGGTTGTCTATTTTTTATGCTATAGTACCAAATCTAGAGGATTCTTCGTACAAAACGGTACATTCTTTTCATCAAACAATGACAAACAATATTGACATCTGTTTTCAAGAATGGCTTTCGAAACAATACAGCCAATTGCTTTCTATTCCACCAGTTTTTCCCAAAATTGTCCACCATATTCCTCGGTATTTGGCTCGAGAGATTAAGCATTCTACCGATATTCAGAAAATAGCTCTTGTTGTAATCGATGGCTTGTCTCTCCCCCAATGGAAGATGATTCAAAGCTTTTTAACAGCCACTGATAAATATCACTTTGAATCAGATGCTTGCTACGCAATGATTCCAACATTGACATCATTATCTAGGCAAGCAATCTTTTCTGGTAAAGAACCATTTTTCTTCCCTGATTCAGTTCTCACTACGTCCAAAGAAAAGAATCTTTGGACCAACTTTTGGAAAGAAGAAGGTTTTTTAGTTTCCAATATTGGATATATTAAAAACATTAACCAAAAAGAGGATTTGAATGCATTGGAAGAAAGCATTCACTTATCCCATACAAAAATTCTTGGAATTGTGATCAACACCATAGACAACATGATGCATGGTGGCCAACTGGGCAATAGAGGATTGTTTCATCAGATCAAATATTGGCTCAATCTTGGAATGGTACACGAGCTGTTGCAACTATTATTATCCCACAACTACACAATTTGGATTACATCGGATCATGGCAACATTGAATGTATAGGTCAAGGTGGTATAAGAGAGGGTAAAATACCCGAACTGAAAGAGAACCGTGTTCGCGTATATCCAAGTCTTGAGCTTGCCAATCGGGCTTTAAGTAAAATTCCAAATACAATTCTGTGGAACTATTCCTATCTACCAAAAGACTTTGTTCCCATTATTGCAAAAGGGAATGCTTCGTTTGCACCTCAAAATGAGACTACCGTTTCGCATGGCGGAGCAAGCATTGAAGAAGTAATCGTACCCTTTGTAAAAATACAAGGAAAAACGTCATGAAACAAGAAAGACTTAGTAGAATCGGTATCAAACAAGCTCTTCGCATAGAATGGTTTGACGAAGTTTTGCGATACTACCAAACATACAAAGAAGATGAAAAACAAATTCGAGAGCTTTTAGACAATTTCTTATCGGATAAGCTGCAACGAGGTGGAGTGGGGCAGAGAGGGCAGAAAACATACAAAATGGCCATTACTCCCTTGATTACCTGTTGGGTAAACCCCTTTGAAGATACAACAAGCATTCGTGATGCAGCATATGACATATTTATCCAAAATCCTTCTTCCAATACATCCGTCATTCACTGGTGTTTAATGATTGCAAATTATCCCTTCTGGTATCAAGTAGCATTGCAATGTAGTAGGCTTCTTCGGTTACAAGAGAAATTCCAGAACCAAGAAATCAAAATTCGCATGAAAGAAATATATGGTGGACGCAATACCGTTGAACGAAATACACGATATACCGTACAGTCCTTACTTGCATGGAACTTCATCGAAAAAACAGAAACAAAAGGAGTGTACAAAAAGAGTACCGAGAAGATACCGATCTCCCCCGCAGAGATTCCTTTGCTATTCCACAGCATCATGTTAGCCACCGATAGGGATCGCGTTTACCTTGAAGAAATTTCTTCCTCCCCAATTCTCGATTTCTTTTCCACCCACTCAATGCAATCCAAAGATATCAAACACTACCCATTCCTCGAAAAAGTCAACACAACGTATCACGAGAGCTATTTAGTGATAAAGAACAAATAAAACACCCAATTGCGAGTGAAATTCAACTAAATAGTGTAGACAACTCCAAAAAATAGACTCTCTTTGAGAAATATACTATAGTACAATCAAGGAGTGTTTATTATGAAGCGCAGGCGTTATTCCAATGAGTTTAAAGAAAACAGGAAGAAATCAAACATCTTCAAAAAGAATTAAAAAGGGTAACCATGGAGCGTGATATCTTAAAAAAAGCAGCGAAGATCTTCAAAGAGCTTCCGTAATATACCCTTGCATTCAGAAGTTCAACATTGAGAAAGGGTGCAAATGTCAATCTTTTCGTCTGCACCCTCTCCTCGATTTGTTCATTACTGGTATGCGCTAAACACGTACAGACATATTCACAATACTGGCAATGTGGAAACAAACAAATCTATTTACAACTGATTTTTGGCCTACTTTTTATCTTTGTCTACATCTACTTTGTCTACATCTATAAGCTTAAGCACTTCGCGCAATTTCATCATATTCTCTTTATTAGGAGTAGTGCCACTACGCTCCCAAAATCGGTATGTGTTTATACTAACGCCGCAGGCATTTGCAGCACTTAATTGGGTGAATCCTCTATCTAAGCGCTTCTGCTTAATATAGTCTCCGTTGATTTCAACAACACCAGGCCTTTGAAATGTCTGTATGATTTCTTCATCTGTCATGGCCATTTTTTCTGTGTCATTGTTCTTCTTTGCATTGCGCCTATACCGTTCTACTATTTCTTGATCGTGCAAAATGAAAGCATCTCGGTCTTTTCCGTTCCCTTTAAAAATGAAATACTTTTGTTTCTTCATTCCTTCTCCCCTACCAAAATTTCTGAATCAATCAGATCGCATTGTTTCTTCGTACGATCTTCATGATCATTTTTCACAGAAACCGACACGTGGTCAGAACTAACGTTACACTTTGATTCTACATATTTCATAGAATCCTCCTTAATAGGTTTAAGCCATATTCATCAGGCCAAGAAGTTTCCATATTCTCATTCCAATGATAGGCATTACTTTAGTGAAATTTTTGGGTTTTTCCCACCTTTCACCAATATCTATTTTAAAACATGAGTCAAGCTGTTTTTTCAATCCAAGGGTTCATTTGAACTTTCAAAAACTACGAAAACAGGGGTTTTTATGTAGTGGATAAAGTGTTGTAATGGAACACCTTTTTCTGGTTTCCACATCGGGTTTTGGCTTACGCTTGAACTACATACAAAAGAAGCGTAGATAGGTGGATTTGAAAGCAACACATCTTCGAGTAAAATGCTGATTTCATCAATCTGGCTTCTGAATTTTTCCATTGCCTTCATGACAATTAGGGGTCAACCATTAGTGATTCTTTTAGATAGTACTTTCATGGTAAACGAAATCCTTCGCTTGTCCCCTCGCCCAGCTACTTTTGCGTTTGCATTCCGAATATGGTGGATTTTTTTTAAAATTGTAAGATTTTCCACAACAACAACAACAATGGTTTGTGAACCATGTATCGGAAAGTGTCAACTTTTTTGGAACTAATCATGGTGGTTTACGCATTGAATACCGCGTTTTACACAAGTATCGTGAAAACCAGAATACTTCGTAATGCAAACAGATTCAATATATTTACGCTCTTCTTCTATTCAAACAATCGGAAATTTATATAATGGTTCAGTGTGGTACCTGTACTTTTGTGGAGAGGAGTACGAGGTAAATACTTGTAACGGAGGAGTAATGACCCAGCAGCAGTTAAAGCAAGTGACTATAGAGATACGGCATCAATTGGAATTTGATATTGAATCGCAGATGCCGGAATTGAGGGAGTGAAATATCCATAATAAAGCAAAGGACAACCATGACGATGAAACTTGAGATGATGGAGAAGACCTTGCAGGATTTATTTGGGGAGAACCGAATTGTGTTTTGGTACGACGACAAAAAAGAATTGCGGGATGCCTTTGAGGCACTGCAGCTAGGTGAAATTGAGAAAGTGGAAATGCAGGGCAATGAATTTGCTGTGAAGCATAGGCTTCTTTTGGAGAAGCCTGCTCAGAAGTTTTTGGTGTACCAAGAAGGTCCAAAGCCCCCGGCAGAAGAAAACTGGATGCTAGATTTGTTGTATTGCTGCGGCGAGTTTCGCACTGACAAATGCTCGATCGTCCTTCACGAACTGGGTTTGGATCCATCGTTTTCTGGCTTGTACCATCAGCACTCTTCTTTTTTCACCAATGGCAATAAAGAAAAATTAAAGCAAAAGAACGCCCCCTTCCTACAAAATGATCAGAAAATTTCTGAAAAACAAGTTCTAATGAATATGCTTTCGGTGTGCTGCAAGGCAGAAAATGCAAAGCTGGATACCATCATGCATGAACTGTTTGCCGAGTATGCCAATGACAAATCTGGTGCTTATCAAGCCATTGAAAAAGCCAATTTGACACCATTTTTGTGGGATCAAATAGAACAGTATTATGGATTCCGCTCCAAAGTACCCAAAATCAAAGATTTCTTGTATTGTCTTTTCAAGTCCACACTGGAAAAAGCCCTGGGAAAAGTGACAGAGCTCAAGCAAGACTCGGTTGCTCTTCTGCATAGCTTCCGCGATTTACAACAATATGCGCAAGCCTTTCGCACTATATCTAGCCAGTGTTGTCACGATTTGCAATTGTTCCAGATCATCCAGTCTATTCCCTTTGAAAATTTAGGCACCATAGATTATTGCAAAGACATTGATCAAAAAATATTGGATCAAATGCTCGAACAGATTTTAAAAGAAACACTTCCCATTGCGACCATTCAGGAAGTGATCAAAAACCGTCAGCTTTCGGTTTGGTTTGCCGATTTTGAACCCGCCTACCTGGCCTTGGAAGCAGCTGGAAAATTCTTTGCTCTGCTGCACACTCTTCAGTTCCGTTGTTCAACTTTCGCCGAAGGCATCGACCGCTATTCCAAAAACTGGTTTCAAGTCGATCTATGCTACCGGCAGTACTACACCCACCTCAAGCGGCTTGTTGATGAAGAACACTTCATGAAGCTCACAGAAAAGATAGAAAACCACTACCTCACTTCCTTCTTGGTTCTTATTCATGAATCGTGGCAAAAGCAATTAGAAAGTGTAAAGGAGTGGAAGGGAACGCTACAGTTTCCCCTGCAGCGCAATTTCTTTTCGCAAGTCATTGAGCAAGAATTTGCCAGCACTCGTAATTTAAAACATGTGGTGGTGATTGTATCCGATGCTCTTCGCTACGAAGCGGGGTGGCAGCTTTACAAAGAAGCCATGAAAATAGACAAAGTGGTTGCTTCCATTTCCCCCATGGTCTCGCAGCTTCCTAGCTACACACAACTAGGCATGGCAGCACTCTTGCCGGGGAATGAACTCGAAATTGGTTCCAAAAATACTGTCCTTCTTGATGGCAAACCCACAGCAGGAATGCAAGCACGAAACGCCATTTTAGAAACCGTGGGCGGTAGTGCTATCAGAGGCGAAGAATTTCTAGGTTTCTCTACAGCGCAGAGGAAAGAATTCTTGGATCAGCACCGCATTGTATATATTTATCAAAACCGAATTGATGCCACCGGACACGACACAAAAACCGAATCCCAAGCATTTGGAGCAGTACAAGAAACCATTGATGAAATCGTTCTGCTTGTACGCAAGCTAATCACAGCAAAGCGAAGCAACATTTTTGTAACCGCAGACCATGGATTTTTATACCAGCAAACCGAACTTGCTACCGCAGATTTCAACACCGACACTCCGTCCGATAAAGACATCCTTCACACCGATCGGCGATTTGTGATTGCACCTTCGCTTTCTGAATCCTCTTCTACTCTTTCTTTTACCGCAGCCGCTCTGGGCTTGAAAGGAAGTTACGAAGTAGCATTTCCCAAATCCATCACACGCTTTCGTTTAAGCGGGTCGTGTAGTCGGTTTGTTCATGGGGGCACTTCTCTGCAAGAAATTGTCATTCCCGTGGTAAAAATCAATTACAGTGCCAAACGAGAAGGACCCAGCGATGTAGAATACCAGCTTGATGCCAGTACGTCCTACATCATTTCCACCTCCACCATTGCCCTTAACTTCAGCCAAATTGAAGCCATTGATGCTAGCACTCGCCCTGTGCAAATCAAAGTGGAACTGGTGGCAGAAAATGGAGATCCCATTTCCGATGCCAAAGAAATTGTATTTGACAGCACATCCGAGCAGTTTAGCCAAAGACGCAAATCCATTACCCTAACGCTTTCTTCGGCTGCCAATCAACACAACAACGAAACCGTGAATGTTGTCATTACCAAACGCATACCCAATACCAGTCAATACACCGAAGTAAAGCGACTTCCCTATACTTTGAAACGTACATTCATCCCTGATTTTTAGAGGAGGATGCCATGACCAAGTTGGATGAAAAAGTAAATGATGTCTTCGTAGGAAAAGTAGTTCCCAAGGGACTCGTTTTCACTCTGAAAGGCAATGAAGTGGTTCCCACCTATGTACTGGAATATCTGTTGGGACAATACTGTGCTACCAATGATGAAGCATCCCGCCTAGAAGGCATCAACCGCGTGAAAGAAATTCTGCGGGATCATTATGTGCACCGCCAGGAGGGCGGATTGGTACGATCCTTGATCAAGGAAAAGGGACGTCACAAGGTGATTGACAAAGTGAATGTGTCGCTCAATGAAAAAGACGACTGCTACGAAGGCAAATTTTCCAATTTGGGCATCAACAAAGTCGTTTTTGACTCCCATACGGTAAAACAAAATAAAAAGATTTTGGTCAGCGATATTTGGTCTATCGTGGATTTGGAATACGAGTACACCGAAAACAAACATACCTCCCCCTGGATATTAAAAAGCTTCCGCCCCATTCAGCTAGCTAGCTTTGATAGCGATGAATACATTGTGTCCCGAGACAAATTTACCACCCAGGAATGGATGGATCTTTTGATGCAAAGCATCGGACTCAACCCCGACGGCATGACCCGGCGAAGCAAGCTTTTGTATTTGACTCGGCTCATCCCCTACTGCGAACGAAACTACAACATTATGGAGCTAGGGCCCAAGGGTACAGGAAAATCCCATGTCTATTCCGATTTTTCCCCCCATAGCATTTTAATTTCTGGTGGTGTCGTCACTGTTCCTAAATTGTTTGTCAACAATTCCAATGGAAAACTTGGACTCATTGGCTACTTTGACTGCATTGCGTTTGACGAATTTGCCGGCAAAACCAAGAAGATCAAAAACGAACTTGTGGATATCATGAAAAACTACATGGCCAACAAAACCTTTTCACGCGGTGCAGAAACACTCGAAGCCGAAGCCTCTTTTGCGTTTATTGGCAATACCCAGCACAATGTACCCTACATGCTGAAGCACTCCCATTTGTTTGACGATTTGCCACAAACCTACCAAGACACTGCCTTCCTTGATCGCATTCATTACTACCTGCCGGGCTGGGAAATTCCTATTTTGCGTACAGAGCTTTTCACCAAAGGCCAAGGGCTGATTGTAGACTACCTTGCCGAAGCCCTTCGATATTTCCGTAACTACGATTTCATGAGCAAAATGGATACCCAATTTGACCTAAACGATAGCCTGACCAAACGAGACAAAGAAGGCATCAAAAAAACAGTTTCTGGTTTGATTAAAATCTTGTATCCACACGAAAAATATACCCATGCAGAGCTCAAAGAACTGGTTCTTTTTGCTATGGAAGGACGAAAGCGAGTAAAAGACCAGCTGATTCGCATGGACGAAACCTTCCGCCAAGAATGGGTTTCTTTTTCTTTCGTTGACACAACTGCTGACACATCTGCTTCTGAACCTGAGGCTACCGATGGCAATGAATCTGCAGAATCAAATTCTTCCGATGAAAACAGAGAAATATTTGTCAAAACCTTAGAAGAAAAACGTCACCCCACTTTTTACCACAAGTTTGCCGATGGTAGCGATGATACTGACCAACCCGAACTAGCAGAAGAATTTATGAACATGAATCTCAGTGACGCTGAAGTTGCTCCTCAACCAGCTAAAACCCAACAGAAGAAACCTACCGAAGACAAAACTTTGCAAAGTGATGGCACAAATGCAACCAAAATACAAATGGAAGAATCAAACAAGCCAATTGAGGAAAAAACAATCCAAAGATTTATTCGTAAAGGAACCATGGGAAATCACTTTCTACCCAATCTCAATGCAGACAAACTCAAAGACCGAAAAATACACTTTGAAGAAAACCAAACCGGTTTTTCTTTCGCGAAAGTCTTTGGACCCTACTTCATTGGAGCCAAAAAAATTGTGATCGAAGATCCCTTCATTCATGCATTTCATCAAATGAAAAACCTGGTAGAACTGATTGAAACCATCATTAGTTTCAAAACAGAGGACGAAGAGATAGAAGTTGCCCTAAAAACCACCATCGACAATTTCGACCCCAGCAAACAAAAAGGGTTGTTGGAAGAAATACAAAAGTCCCTGCAAAACACCGGAATCAATTTCACCTTTGATTTTACCTGCAACCACGACCGCCACATCTGGATCGATGATACATGGCACATCTTCCTAGGCCGTGGCTTAGATATCTTCCAGAAATGCAACAGCACCAACCAACTCGACATCAACTGCTACCTCCAAACCCAACGCCCCTGCCGCGACTTCACCGCCCAAATCACCCGCCTCAATAAGGGGAGGGGGTAGGAAGAGATGCCAGATTTAAAAGTCAGCGCATCAACAGATATGAACAACCATTATTCCACTAAAAAGAGGAATATATCGTTAAAGAAGTGTCTGATATGATTGATAAACAATCGATACTATGGGCTATTGATTTCATTCATAAGAATTCTGATGGTGATCTTTTTCCAAGAATATTAGAAATTGATGCAATTAAAGAAGTAGCAGATACATTTGCAGACAAACTTTTAGAGGATATACCCAAAGTCAAAGTTAATGGTAATCATCGAAGGTTTATTGTCCCAAAGGATAATCTTTCCTATAGACAGGCGACTCAATTAGATTTACAAGACAGCATCGTATTGACAGCTCTTATATACCAATATGGTGAGTTAATTGAAAAAAAACGAATGCCTTCGGATATTGTGTTTAGTTATCGGTTTAAACCGGATATCGAATCTGGTCTTTATGATGATAAAGACGTGTGGAAGAGTTTTTGGAAGACTGCGCAAAAGAGAGCAAACTCAAAACAAACTACTGTTTTGTACTGTGATATCGCTGATTTTTACAATCAAATCTATCACCATACAATAGAAAACCAACTAAGTGAGTCTAGTTTGCCAAAGAATGCGATAGCATGGTTAAAGGAGTTAATCCAAAGTACTACAGCAAAAGTATCACGTGGTGTGCCCATTGGACCACACCCTATTCATTTGATTGCCGAAGCATCAATGATACCCATTGACAATAGTTTAAGTTTGCAAGGTATCGATTTTATACGCTATGTAGATGATATGATCGTGTTTTGCAAAAGTCCTCAAGATGCACAGCTATCGCTGTATAAAATAGCACTAACCCTAGATCTTCAACAACGTATCATGTTACAGCGTCACAAAACCAGAATTTTTAATTCAGCCTATGAATTTCAATCTTATTGTGACAAGAAAATTGCGAATCAACCAATAAGTATAGAAGAAGATAGGATACTTAAATTGATCAACAAGTATTCATCAGATGATCCATATAAAGTCGTCTACTACGAAGATATTAACGATGAAGATTGGGGTTCTATATCCGATGATATCCTAACAAGTATCATTCAAAAACGTCTGTCAGAAGCGAATAGTAATTTCGAGCGGTTAAGGTGGTTTTATAGGAGACTAACCCAAATTGGTCATCCTGGTGGAGTGAATGTAACTTTTGAAAACATCAACAAACTCATGCCTTGTTTTGCAAATGTATGTATATATTTAGGCTCAATTCAGAAAATTGATCCAAAAAAATGGAAACTAATAGGTACAAAACTTATGACATTGCTAAACACGGATATTGTTCGCAATAATAGCTATTTCAAACTCTTACTATTAAGTCTTTTTTCAAAAAACCGCGAGCTGGATCATTTTCCAAGCTTAACGAACATGTTTCATACTTCTGAGTCTTACGTTAAGCGTGAAATATTGTTAGCTGCTAAGATAAATAATGCTTATGATTGGATCCGAGAACAGAAAGAAAGTTTCAACTCTATGGAATCGTGGGTAAAAATGGCATATCTATACTGTAGTTCCGGTTTACCAAGAGATGAAAGACGCTTTTTCCTTCGTGGTGTTCCCGACACCAGTCATTTAATTACATCAATAAAGGAGTGGGCTAGATAGGTCGATTGATTTCAACTTAATGGTACACTATGAAAGGAAACTACTATTAAAGAACCTTGGACAGATAGACATATAAAATGGTTTGAACATAATTGTTGTTTTAAAACAAATGATGGCAAAGAAGTTGAAGTTTGGGAGTTTAATCATAATGATGACGAAGAATTACTTTCTGCATGGGCAAAGCATTTTCGTAACCATTACTGTCTGGACAAGGATATAGATGCTCTCAGGGATGACTATATAGAGCACAAAACTACTGGAGACTCACGAAAAGACTATTTAAACAAATACATTTTCCCTAGTAAAGATACTAAACTTGGACCATCAATACGCGCAAGTGACTTTAGTGAAATATTAGTTTCAGATTTTCTACGATGGTTTTTTCAGTGTTGGATACCCATTTTTCGATGGTCATCAAAGCAGACTAAAGATGAGTCACCAAAAGGTTGTGATTTGGTGGGTTTTAGGTTAAAAAAAGAAAACAACCATTCTCCTGAAGACACCTTGTTAGTCTATGAAGTTAAAGCTAGTTTTAGCAGCTCAAAAAATAGTCTACAGGATGCTGTCAATGATTCAGCTAAAGATGAGATCCGTATTGCGGAAACTTTAAATTTCATAAAACGAAAATTACATTCGCAAGATTCGCTTGAAGATATGAAAAAGATTGGAAGATTTCAGAACCCTGAAGATAAGCCCTTTCAAGAAATTTACGGAGCAGCTCTAGTCGTTTCTAACAAATTTTATAATCAAGAGGAATTGACACTTACCGACTGCACGAGTATTCCTGCTTCTAAAAAATATATAGATTCTGTCCATCCGAAAATTGATAAACTTTTACTATTAGTAATAAAGGGTTCAAATATGATGAGACTTGCACACAATCTTTACAAAAGAGCTGCAGATGAAGCCTGAAGAAAAGTCTCAACAGCTTCTAAATATAACTAGATCAAAAGCTAAAATGTACGAATATAGAGTTCCAGATAATTATCATATCAAAATCACTCGAGATCCCGCTAAGCTTTTCAGCATCGCAATAGCAATTTTAGGTGATTATGTTGCTGATGTTAATCAAAATAGAATCAAGACTAGTTTAGTTGAAGAATTTAGGACTAATCTCAATTTTTCAGCTAGTTTTTTTGATTCCTATATTCAGGCAAAACTAAGTGACCCAATTGATCCGTACATTGTTTTACTTGGATCCGCTTCCTACTACCTTTGCAATCTTCCTGGAAGCTCCTTAGTAATGTCGAAGCTACATATGAATTTTAGAGATGACGATCTTTGTGATCTAGAAGATCTATTGCTATGGTTATTAAAAAACGATCTGAAGCTTCATTCTAGAAAATCTAAGGGATTTCTCGGTGAATCCAGTAAAAGAATAAAAGAAGCATTTTTACATTTTATTAAATCCGGAACCGGGGAAGAAAATCTTCTAAACTTAGCATCAGTTATAAGAAATACTGCATATAAATATGGAACACCTAAACAGTTGCTACTCGGTGACATTGTTATGGCTATTTTGAAACAAAAGCTTCATAATTCTGCTTGGAAATCTTTGCCATTGTATTCGGGCTTGTCGTCTGATGAGTGGAAATTCGCAGTAACCAAAAACAGTTTTATCAAAGAGTTCTGGCCTGCACAACATATTTTGGGGAAGGCACAAGTTCTTAGGGGCCAATCTGCTGTTATTCAAATGCCTACTGGTACAGGTAAAACTAAATCAGTAGAATTAATATTTCGAAGTGCTTTTCTTGCAAATCGTGTTTCTATAGGTATTATCGTCGCACCCTTTAGGGCTTTATGTCATGAGATAAAAAATAACTTGTCGGATGCTTTCAAAAATGAACCTGTCAAGGTGAACGAGTTATCTGATACTCTCCAAACTGATTTTAATATAGATGAATTACTCAAGCACAAACAAATTGTTATAGTAACACCAGAAAAACTGTTTTACGTAATCCGACATGTTCCGGAGCTTACAGCAAAAATTGGCCTTATCATCTTTGATGAAGGTCATCAATTTGATAATGGTAGTCGGGGTATCGCATATGAGTTGCTTCTAACTTCTCTACGTTCTATGATACCAAATACTTCGCAGAAAGTTCTTATTTCAGCAGTTATTAGTAATGCTAAAGCTGTGGGCGAATGGCTGAATAGTGAATCGAATGTAGTTAATGGTTCTTCATTAATACAATCATATCGAACAATCGGGTTTGTAAGTTGGCTTGATCAATTAGGCAGAATAGAGTATGTTGATAGTGATAATCCTGATAAAAACGTTTTTTTTGTTCCAAGGGTAATTAAAAAAATTAAACAAAAGAAAATAGGGCGGGAATCCAAAGAACGGTATTTCCCTGAAAAAGAAGATGCAAAGAGTATTGCATTTTACCTTGGGTTAAAATTAGTCCCACAAGGTAGTATTGCCATTTTTTGTGGGAAAAAAACAACAGCAGTCAGCATTTGTAAAAAAATAGTTGATATAATTGAACGCGGAATTCCTTACAAGCTCCCATATGAGTTTTCGGATAAGAGAGAAATCGAACGTCTTTATTATCTCTACATAAAAAACCTTGGTGATGAATCACCAACATCAGTGTGTGCTAAATATGGAATATTATCCCATCATGGGAAAACACCTTTTGGAATACGTATAGCTGTTGAACATTCAATGAGAAAAAATCTAATCAAGTTTATTGTTTGTACATCCACATTAGCTCAGGGGGTAAACCTTCCAATTCGTTATCTTATTATTACCGATATTTACCAAGGCAGAGAATCTATAAAAGTTAGAGATTTTCACAATCTTATAGGTCGTGTTGGTCGAGCTGGAATACACACAGAAGGTAGTATCCTTTTTGCAGATCCATCAATATATGATAAGCGTAAAGAAGTTAAAGACAAACGTCGATGGGGTAGAATAAAGTCACTTTTGAAACCAGATAATACAGAACCATGTATAAGCAATTTGCTATCGATCTTTGATCCATTAAAAAGTGATGATCAAAGAAACACAATCCCAATAAACACTCTTAGGTTCGTAAAAATCTATGTTAAGGACCCTGATAAGGTACAAAATTTTATTAATAAGCTTTCATGTAAATATGAACAAAAGGGTTTTAAAAAAGCATCACTTTTCCAACAATCAACATGGAAAATCAACCTTATATGTGCTATCGAAAGCTTTCTGTTGTCATATTGGGATAAGAAGATAATTAGTTTCTCAAAAGAAGATGTAGAACAATTAGCAAAAGAGACTCTTGCATTTTTCCTTGCTGATGAAGAAAACAAAAATAACATATTGAATTTATTCCTTATCCTTGCAAACAATATTTCAGATAAAATTCCCGATCCTTTGCGAAGAAGAATTTTTGGTAAGTCACTTTATGGAGTTAAAGATGCACTTGATATTGAGTTTTGGATGAAAGAAAATATTGGGCACTTACTAAAGGATTTGGATGAAGCTGAGATACTTGAGATTGTTTGGTCCTTATTCACAAAGCATATTAATAATAATATTTTCAAGAAATTTGATAAACCTTATGTATGCAAAGAGATTGCCCTTAATTGGATTAATGGAGTCCCCTTTATTGATCTGCTAAATATAATTCACAAACATGAAGCTAAAATACAATATGGAAAACGATCCCAGGAATTTAAGATAGAAGATGTAGTTGAATTCTGCGAAATAGCACTTTCATACGAGGGGAGTCTTCTCATTAGTGCACTAAGCGATTTTTTAGAGTTGTTTTACTTAAACGAGAATGTACGTTTGGTTTCTCAACTCCAGTTGTTTCAAAAAAGATTGAAGTATGGTCTTCCCACTCGAAGTTCCATTGCATTATATGAAATGGGTTTTTCTGATAGAGTTGTTGCACAAGATTTAGCCGGTGTATTACAATCAACAACTTATGAAAAAGAGTCATTAGTTTTTGTAATGCAACATAGTCCTCAAATTGTTTTAGAAACACTTGATAAATATCCCAAGTATTTTCATGAAGTATTTAAAAGGTATGGTTAAATTCCTTCTCTATACAAAGAGATCATTATAATTTCCAATGCAAGGAGCATTAAAACATGATTAGCACTTTTAAATCGAATGACGAAAACGTATCGGACATTTTAGCAAAGATTGATTCTGGAGAGATTCAACTCCCGGATTTCCAAAGAGGTTGGGTTTGGAGTGACGATAGAATTCGTTCTTTGATCGCTAGCATATCCAATTCTTATCCGGTGGGTGCACTCATGTTTTTGGAATATGGGGAAAGCTCCATTCGCTTCAAGTATCGACCTTTTGAAAATTCTGACAACGGAGAAAAACCCAGAATTCTTGTACTGGATGGTCAACAACGACTCACATCGATATACAGTGCTATGTATAGCAAAAAGCCAGTTTCAACAAAAACCGAGAAGAACAAAGAAATCACAGTTTGGTATTATTTAGACATCAACAAATGCCTTTCCAGTAATACGGATCGAATTGATGCAATTATCTCGGTACCCGAAGATCGAATCATCAAAGAGAATTTTGGTCGAGATATCGTTCTCGATTTAAGCACACAGGAAAAGGAATTTGAAAATCACATGTTCCCTTTGAATATTGCTTTCGTTCCCTATGCACAAGGAGAATGGCGAAACAAATATCAGAAGTTCCACAATTACAATCCATCTGTTATGGACCATCTGATTCGTTTTGAGTCTGAAATAATACATCCTATGGGTAATTACAAAGTTCCTGTCATCACATTGAGCAATCGTGTTCCCAAAGAAGCTGTATGTCAAGTTTTCGAGAATGTAAACACAGGCGGGGTTTCCTTAACCGTCTTTGAACTTATTACAGCAACATTTGCAGCAGACAATTTTGAGCTTCGGAAAGACTGGGACAAGCGATTTGAAACCATGATCGATAAATCAAAAGACCTTCTATCAGAAGTTTCTTCCACAGACTTTTTAACTGCCGTGACTCTTTTGAGCCGCTACTATGTCAAATTATCTGGAGGAGAAGCTGTCAGTTGTAAGAAAAAAGATGTGCTGAATCTTTCTCTGCAAGAATACACAAAATATGCAGATGAACTAACCAGTGGTTTTATTGAAGCATCCAAGTTTTTACGAGAAGAACGTATCTTTTCACCCAGAGATTTGCCCTATTCTACGCAACTAATCCCATTGTCCGTATTGTTTGCTATTCTCAAAAATCGTAGCTGCGACGGCATCATACGAGATAAGATAGCGCAATGGTATTGGTGTGGGGTCTTTGGAGAAATGTATGGTGGTGCAAATGAATCGAGATATGTGACCGATGTGACGGGTATGATGAATTGGATCCATGGTAACGAAGAGCCGGATACGATTGCAAGAGCATACTTCCAACCCACACGCTTACTGACCTTACAATCAAGACTAAGTGCAGCTTACAAAGGCATTATGGCACTTCTGCTTAAAAATGGTGCACTGGATTTCATCAGTGGTAAAGCGATGGATTTTACGAATTTCCTTGAAGAAAGCGTTGATATTCATCATATCTTTCCCAAACACTATTGCGAATCCGAATCCATTCAACGAAAGAAATGGAATTCAATCATTAACAAAACTCCCTTATCCTCTCGTACAAATAGGGTTATTGGAGGGAAAGCACCAAGCAAATATTGTTCCCAAATTGAAAGAAGTGACTATGTGGATCATGAAAAATTGAACCAGAATATTCGCACCCATTTGATTGATGTGGAGTATCTTCGAAGCGATGACTTTGAACACTATTTTATAGAGCGTGCTAAAGCCTTATTGAACCTAATCAGCACTGCCATGAACAAGCCCATCAGCAACCTTGACGGCGAAGATGTCATCAAAGAATTTGGCCAGGCGTTGCAATGAGTAAACTCAATCTTCCAGTAATAAGAAATGGAGTCTTAGTTTTCACTCCATCATCTCACCTTAACAAAAGTCAATCGTGTTTTGCTTCCAAAAAATGGATGGAGGAGGAGAAAGAGGTGGATGAATCATTACAGGCAGGCGAAGGGATTGAAGCATCTGATAAAGAAGAGCTCTTCAAAATCCTTGATTTGGATTCTTAAACATGATAGTTTTTTGCACAAGCTCAGAAAATAACTAAAATGAAGATACTGATGTTTAACTAGGTCGTTGCATTGTGAATAGCATTTATCCGATTCATATGAAACATTTGTTTGAAACAAAAGAAGGTAAAACATGAAAGATCGTTTGTTTGAGTTGATTTCAAAAATCCAAATCGAGAAAAGACTTGAGGGTTTTGATGAGGCAGCGACAAAACAAGCAGTTGTACTGCGCATATTGAATTGTCTACAATGGGACAGTTATAACATCGACGAAGTCCTCCCAGAATATACCGTTGAAGGAAAAAGAGTAGATTTTTCATTACGGCACGGAAACTTCAACAAAGTCTTCATTGAGGTAAAACGAATAGGAAAAGACTTGGAAAAACACCAAAAGCAACTTCTCGAATACTCTTTTCATATGGGAGTCAAACTTGCGACTTTAACAAATGGTATAACGTGGTGGTTCTATTTGCCGTTAAACGAAGGAAGCTGGGAACAAAGGAAGTTCTTTACAATTGAGATATATGACCAGGATGCTAATGAAATTTCTCAACGATTCATTGATTTCTTATCCAAAGAAAACATCATCTCTGGAAGAGCGCTCGTGAATGCTGAAAAAATGTACAAGGGTAGGCAGAAAAATGAACAAGTAAAAGCAACAATGCCCAAGGCCTGGAAGAGAATCATTGAAGAAGAGAATGATGGCTTAATCGAAATAATTGCCGAGACAACTGAAAAAATGTGTGGACACAAGCCAGATGCGGAAACAGTTGCTGGATTTATTAGTACTATTCATTGTCAAACGTTTCCTATAACACTTTCAAAGAAGATAAAAGTACTCCCAAAAACTACCCCGGAAAACTCCAATGATACATCTTCCAATACGGACTATTCCGGAAAAACTATACAATCCTTCGTTTTCTTAGGAAAGCGATATAACGTAGGTTCATGGAAGGCACTTCTTATGGAAATCTGTACGCTGATTTCTCAAAGGCATAGAGAGAGTTTTGATAAAGTTCTCAATCTTCAGGGTCGAAAAAGACATTATTTCACACGAGAACCAAATGAACTTCGTGCTCCTTGTCTGATCACTGGCACTTCTATATATGCTGAAGTGAATCTATCCTCCAATCGTATTGTTAAGATTATCCACCGATTGTTTGCCCTTTTCGGCTACTCTGTGGATGATTTCAGTATTTATACTGATTAACATCACTTTAGTAGTGCT
The DNA here is from genome assembly GCA_964493625.1 of uncultured Caldisericota bacterium. GTDB lineage: Bacteria > Caldisericota > Caldisericia > UBA6126 > UBA6126 > JAGLCW01. Next base: position 49,724 of record CAZBOU010000005.1, on the reverse strand, counting down.
CTCTGTCAAACATTCATTTGAGTTGGAGTGTTATGCAAGGAAGGTTATCATGAAATCGAAGTTTTTACGTAGAATCGGAGATCAATCTCAGGTTACGATACCGAAGAAATTTGTTAGAAAACTGGGTTTGCTACCTGGGGATATACTGGAAGCGAGAGAAAAAGATGGTGTGATATCGTTGACTCCCACTTTTGTCGTACCCAAGAGCAAATCATGTTTTGTCTCCAAAAAATGGATGGTATAAGAATACATCTACTTTTTTTGACGATTTAATGTGTACGAAAAAAGTGAATTATATATTGTAAAATTTCTTTCGCAGTTGTACAATAAGAATATTGTTAAACATTGTTAGTAATTACCTCCCCTTACAATATTTCAGAGACCCGTGAGTATTCAATTTTTTTGATGATGAAAACCTACATCTTGAGGAGGTGTACAAAATGATTCAAAGATTTCGTATTCCATACCTAAAACAAATCTATGCTCTTATGATTTCTTTTTTGCTTTTTCTTAGTTTTATTCCAATCAAAACAATATTTACATGTAATTTCCAATTAACTGTTGTTCCTGGATGCAATAAGAATACTCTTAACTGGAATCCATTCCCCAATGCAAGCACCTACCAGGCCTATTTGTATTTAGCAGATGACACAACGTATCCATTATTTGATTTTCCTCAACCAGATTTATTTTATTTGCACAAAGATCTTATTGGAGAAAAAGAATACTGCTATGTAGTTGTCGCCTACGACAAAGATGCCAAAGAAATAGGGAAAAGCAACCGAGCCTGTGCGATTCCAGAAAATTGCAATGACCCAGACGAAGATGAATGTGAAATTGAATTAAAGTACACCATGGGTAAAAAATCATACTTCGTCAATAACAAACCCTTTGAAATGGACACAGAGCCCGAAATTAAACACAATCGTGTACATCTGGTAATCAGTTTTGTTACCAAACATATTCCTGGAACTAGTATTAACTGGGACAATGCCGATCGAAGAATAACGATCGTGACTGCCAAAGGTAAGACCGTTCAGTTGTGGGTAGACAAAACAAAAGCAGAAATAGACGGGAAGATGGTGGAAATTGATCCAGCCAATCCGGGTCAAGTAGCTCCCTATATAAAAAATAGCCGAACTTATGTACCCTTGCGCTTTGCAACGGAGCAACTCGATGCCGAAGTACAATGGGTTGCAGAAACAAGAACCGTAGTGTTAAAAGTCAAGGACATTGTTAACTGTGGCTGCAAATGGATTTGCGGATGCATCAAAAAAGGCAAATGGGTACGAAAAGATAATGGTAATACCATGCAATTTTATTTCGATGAGTATTGCGATAATGCCGGAAATGAACAACATTTCCAAGTCGATAATACTCTACGAGATCTAAATCTTCATCTTGAGTTCGAACAATATTTTAATTCTTATACTCATGAATATTGGTGTCTTGAGCTTTGTGTTGATAACTCAACACCACCTGAAATAATCAAGTGGAAAGCTAATCCTAATCGGTACCCCGATTGTTGTCCCCCAGCTCAACCACCCATAAAAATATGCGGATGTATAGTACCACACAATAACCCCCTTGGTTACGGCTTTCAAGCAAACTGCACAGGAAACATCGTAGAGTATACTATGCCTTTGGATCTGGATGCTATAAATACTGGGCATGGACAAACTTATGTAAATCCCGATAGAACAGATGGAAAATACAATATTAAAAATTATATAACTCAGTGGCCCAGCGGCACCAACAATGATGATCCTGATGATCGTAAATGGTGTGTGGAAATTTGGGTCGGCCCTGACACCGAAACGATCGTTAAGTGGGAAATGCACCCCGATAGAGAAGACAATTGCTGCGAGGCTCAATCAATTTGCGGATGTATTGTCCGAATGGTTACTTCACCCGATACTGACGGCAATTATTACGTTACTGTATCTACAAACTGTCAGGAGCATTGGGACAGGGTGCTCTACTTCCCGGATACATTAATGGATCTCACTCATGAAAAAAACGTTTATGACCATTTTTATACGGATTTAGGGGGTCCTCCAAATAAACTTTGTTTCGAAGCTGAATATGATCCAGTTACCAAAATTGTCAGCAAATGGTGGGCTTGTCCAGATAAAATACCACCCGATTGTTGCTGTGAAACTTTGTGCGGTTGTTTTTCCGAATACAAGATAGAACGAGGTGGAACGTTTATTTCATTTATCCAGGACTGTAACCCTGACGTTGATATAACACAAAATCAATATTTTATCCCTTGGAATATGGGAGGACTAAGCTCAGGAATACTTATCGCTGATTATATTGAACAATATCCGCAAATGAGGCATTGGTGCCTTGAAATTTGCATAGACAATGAAGACAAAGTAATCAGTTGGAAAGCTACTCCTGAAAGATACCCCGATTGTTGCAAGCCAAATGATGTTAAAGGCCGCATCCAGGTCACCATTGACAACAAGGAATGCTGGGAGAAAGCTACCATCAGTATCGAAGAAAATAGACCGGGCACACCCAATACTAACCTCACCGGTCAAATTGATCCACGCACGGGCATGTATGATACGGGCTGTGAGCTCCCCTGCCCTGGCTCCTATACCGTCAGCGTCACCCATCCTGACTGCACAATGGAACACGACCATCACATCATCACCATGAGTGATCAAGCCTGCTGTGACTACATCCACAAGGCGGAATTCAAATGTGCTTGCTCTAAGAAGGGCCGCATCCAGGTCACCATTGACAACAGGGAATGCTGGGAGGAGGCGACTATAAGCATATATAAAGGAGTATCGAGGGGAGAACCTAAGGGCTCCCCCATCCTCACTGGTCAAATTGATCCACGCACGGGCATGTATGATACTGGCTGTGAGCTCCCCTGCCCCGGCACTTACACCGTTATCGTCACCCATCCCGACTGCACAATGGATCCCGACAAGCGCATCGTCACCATGAGTGATCAAACCTGCTGTGACTACATCCACAAGGCCGAATTCAAATGTGAATGCAAAACTCCTTCCTGCTGTGACTGGATCTTTCGAACCCGGCCTGAACTAGGGCTCAAAAAACTCGAACTATGCCCAGGAGAAGCCATTACCATAGTACTTTATGAAGTTTTCAACAACTGCCCGAAAGGTTCCAATGATCTCACCTTTACCATAACTTTCCCCAACGATGGAAAAATTGTAACCGTCTCTCCCTCCTCCTTTACCTTGCAAGCCCAGGAACGCAAAACACTCAAAATCACTATCAAAATGCCCGACTGCAAAGCCAATGATGTCGTCTTCTTTCCATTGAAAATATCCACACGAGAGTGCGGTGAAAAACAGGTAGAGTTTAAAGCCTTCTGTAAGGATTGTTGGTGCAAGCATCTAAGTAAGATCATCAAGGTGACCAAGATTGATCTGCGAGGAGGATGGCTTGAGGGTACCCCTGCCGACTCTAAAACCCCTATCCGTTTCTTCTTCGACGCCACCCAAAAGCAATGGGCCAACATTAAACTAGAACAATGCATCGAGATCTGTTACGAAGAACGAAAAGAACGAGGAGGCAATACCATCAACTGGGCTTTTGATTACCGGGTAGTCGAATGCCCCTAAGGCATACCAGTGGAACAGTATCAAGTCCAGAATCCCTTGATCAATGACCGCATTCTATTTGAAAAAGAGGAAATACAACGAACTAAGAAGGCTAAGTAACTCATTATCTACATGTAAAAGAGTAGAAAGTTTTTTCCTATCAAAAAGAGGGGTGGTTTATAAACTGCCCCTCTACCTGTGTTTTACATAATAGTAATACCCGTTGGTTCTATTTGAGTGATATACGCGTATCTGCAATATGTAAATTAGAAATCGTGTTCCTGTTTCTAAAGCCTTTTTTTGAAGCTATCATAGAATGATAGAATGGTAGTGTTAAGAAGAAGCATTTACAAAAAGAATATGCATTTCTTGGAGGAGCCAAATGAGTCAACAGATGTCGCCATTTAATGAAGGAACCATAGAAGCCCTTGCTCGTGTATTAGGTGAATGTGGTACAGGTTCGGATATCTCTCGTGTGCTTAATGACTGTGGACTAGATGACAATTCTGGAGAATCCACCAAGTGGCGACGTTTATACCATATCTTTCTGGAATCGCAGAGAGTAACGAAAAGCCCTAATCAAGTATTGAACTTCATTCGCGCTTTTCGGTGAACTTGTAAGGAATTCTTACAAGTTGAGTTCCTTAAAATCGTTCAAAATAAGTTGCTTTGGGCGTTAATTCAGCAGGATAGTGCAGAACTTGTTCAGCACAAATACAATAACCTCACCCCTTATGACATTCAGGGCAACACAAAACGCAGCCATCCGCATCAGTATATATATCTTTTGCTCTTCGAAGTGCTTCATGGCAATCAACACAGAAACTCAGGTCATGAAATCTTTGAATTTTTAATTTGGCGGCACACTCTTTTGTATGGACTTCATGATGCAAGCCAGGATTGTGTGTTTGATCTTTGTTCACAATATACTTCGTGGTCATGTATTCCTCCTTGTAGATTTGTTTTTTTCACGTTGCAGGTAGTATCTCTACCATTTTTATTCTACGCCTGCATTGGTAATATGTAAAGTAGAAATCGGGTTTTCCTGTTTCCAAAGTCATTTTTTGAAGCTATCATAGAAGGATAAGGGTATGCAAGAAATACCTACAGAATAACGATTGTTTTGGAGGGATACAATGAATGTACGAATCATTAAAGTATGCAAAGAGAATTTGGATGTTGCACTGCAGCATTCTACATGGGCAAACAAACGCAACCGCATGAAGAAGTGGGAAAAGGGAGATGCACTTGTGTTTGTCACTGGCTCGGATGTAATCGCTACGGCACTGGTAGATGGAAAACCTTTTAGTTCCGATGAACTCCTGTGGCCTGATGATCTGTACCCAAACCGCATTCCTATCAAGATTCTCAACAAAAAAACCAAACTTCCCAAAAACTACTACGAAACCGACATTAAACCACTACTTAAAGAAGAATGGGGACCCAATTACGGGTGGCAAATCCTTACCCAGCAGCCTATGGTAGGCAAAACAGCCGAAACCATCTGGAACATGGTACAAAAGTAAGGGAGTATTATTTACAAAAATGCATGGGGAGTTCATTTGAAGAATATTGTTTGGCATGAAGGACAAATATGTTTATGAAATAGTTTAGGGTGGTGTGTATGGAAGGCATTTCGATTGGCTTTGTAAAGAGTTTTTTAGGGTTTTCTGTTGTTGTTTTGATTGTTTTAATTAGTCTGTGCGGAATTTACAATGCTCTAGTTTTTATTCAACTTCCTACAATCCATAAGCTTTATGGTGATAGAATCTCTGCATTGTACACGAAAAAAGGGATTCGTTTCCTTCCATTTCTTCTTTTTAACGGAATACTACTTGTCGTTACTTTTTTAGCCTTTGTTTTTATTGGTTTATTTTCTCGGGGTATTGTTATAGCAATCTTTTTCTTTCTTTTGGTCTCCTTTGGTGTTTTTATCGCGTATTCCATCTCTACATACCTTGCTATTCCAAAGAAAAACTTTGTAAAGAGATACATCATAGAAGATCTGTATACAAACATCTACAATGATTATCTGCAATTTCATAAGCAGGGTAGATCGAGCAAGTGGGAAGGAGGCGAGGAGTTTTCACAGTTTCATGAAATTATAAACACTGCCTTGGAGAACAAAAACTCTGCATTTATCATTCAGCTACTCGAGTATTGGAAAGAATTTGTTCTTCAAGAGAAGGTTTTAGATAGCTCTGTAGGAAGAAGCATTTCCACTGGTTTCCCGTGCCTGATCGCACAGCAATGCAAAGAATATAATGATTATTCATTTCTAGACCCTGTGCTTGATATGTTTACGGTTCGTATGGATTATCACTTTGCCAACAAAATTGGGGAGTTTACGCGTGTATTGCCCAAATATTTTGGTTTTATTGCCACTTCGTTTGATTCTACGCATTGGAGAATTGTGGAAGATCATTTTCTGGTGACCTTTAACAAGTTTTTACAATCTCCCTATTTTTCCCAGTTTGAAGAAGATATGCTTTCCTTGGATTATTATCGTAAAGATTTCACGGATACATATTACAAAAAACTTCTTATGGGGTGTTTTTGGGATCTGTATCGCTACAGTATGAAAGTCAAACCTATTGAAAATGCTGTCCTGCTATGGGAAAACTTTATAAAGGCTGTTCCTTCGTTTGATGAGTTGTTCATTGACAATGGTATAGGGAACATATTGGTAAAAACGCTGGCTCACAAAGGAAGCTTGTTTATTGCACTTGTCGATATCTATTTTCAAAGAATTCATGTGGATATTCAAAGGCTTCGCAGCAATATTTGTTATCAAAGATGCTGTAATTATTATCCACTGGTATGCTATATAATGGACATCTCAGGTCGATATTACACTCGCACCAAAAGAGTTAGCTATGTTCGGACCCAATTTATTAAGTTCTTTGACCAGTATGTTGAGCATATTCAAAACAACCTACACAGAAGTACTCTTTTTTGCCATGACACAAAACTGGATGAATACGCTAGCACCTTCTTTTTCCATGAGGATCTAAAAATTTGGAGACATACCTTGCGTCAAAAATTTCTAGCAAAAGGCAAACAGATATAGGCGACATATGGATGCTAGAATATTCCCTAACTGAAACCATAGGAGGGGTGATTGGCCCCTCCTATGGTGTAGTTGATGTTTACACAGTGCGATGTGTTTTGTCCAGGGGAACATGGAGAATATCTTCTTGAATCCCATGGATACGTAAAAAGGTTGTGCGGATTCTACAATGACTCGTTCCATTCCTCGTTCTTTGCATTCTCGAATGCATGCCAGAACTGCTGCTTTTGCTAGGCCCATGCGCCGATAATCTGGGTCGGTAGCAACGGGTTCGATATAGGCACTTTTTTTGGTGGGATCCATTTTAAAGTTGTTCTTCTTCAATATGGTTTCTAGTTCCTGGTCGCAATCGGAACAAAAAATGCGTAGAGAACCATTGCCATTGTGTTGTTTTTTGTACAAAGTGCGCTGTGCATATTGCACCATTTCCTCTAGTAACCACCGATGGGTTGGTAGGGTAGCTACATAGGCATCGCCAAGATTGTCTTCGTAGGTGGTTACTCCTACAATGCGGTCATCCTCTATCCATATACCGATTTTGGATAATTCAGCTCGGGTAAGGTTGGGATGATAATGCATATATTCCCACCTTGGGGGCATCCACTGAACATACGGCCCAGTCATGGGGAATGCTTCTGTAAGCATTTGGTATACGCCATCATAATGTTTTTTTTCATCGTACGGTATTTGTTGAGTTTTCATCATTTCTCCTCATATAGAATAGGTTTGATGCAGCAATATAGAGGGAAATGAAAACAGAAAAGGAAAAACAAACAGTTTCATTCAATTCATCTAGTATTGCTGCAAAAAAAGCAATGTTAGTCACGAATTGAAAAAACCATTGTTGTACTCTCCTATATTGAAATGATTAGCAAAACTAGAATAGTTGAATTCAAAAAAAAGTCAACTTGGCAATGGGGAAGTTGAATCGCCTTGTTGGGTCGTTTTGAAAAATCTTTTTGTTACACCTTGCATTTCTGTTTGATGTGCCCGTTTTTCGACCATAACATTGTTGTTGATGGTAATTTTGCTACTTTTTTTAGTAATTTGGTTACTTTTTTACTTTATTCTTTATAACTTCCTTACCATGTGGCTTTACAGTGTTTTTCGTACCATTTTTAAGCCTACCACCCATTTTTGCTATAAATATGTAATGCATAACATCATCAGATCAATGTTTTTGGCACAGTTTCATGGATAATACTACATACTCTTATTTTTCATAAGTGATCCGTAAAATGACTCATTGTTTCAAGGTTTTACGAAGGTTGCCTTGCTAGGTCTTGTCTATTCATGATTATAACATCATCAAGGTAATAGGGAACACATTCCTATGCATAAAAGTATTTGTTTTACGATACTGATTGTGGGAACATATGGCTCCCATATTCAATATAAGAAAAGGAGATGTGTTTATGAAAACATCCAAATCTGTGGGCATTAGTAGTAGTGAATGGAAAACGGAGAATCAAAAAGCGGAAAACGCGATTCGTTCCTTCTATAGTAAACTTCCTTCCGAGTCGGTACGAGAAGAATTCTATCATCGCTGCAGAAGTAGATTTTATGAATTTCTTACAAAGAGTTCTTCCTATCCTTATTCGTTTTACAAGGAATGCTTCCACAAAATTTATGTGGATATGTGTCGAAAAAACCGTTTGTATCTTCACACTTATTCTAAACCTTCTACTTCTCCCGTATTTTTGAACGAACCCACGAGCTTCGTTGATCCTACTTCAGGGGTTTCAAAAACAGAGGTATTGCATGAGGCTATCTCTCATTTGACAATCGATGAACAGTTAATCGTCTACTTGATAGATTTTTGCAATTTAACGACTTCGCAAGTAGCCAAATTGCTTGGAAAAGACCAAAGCACCTATTCAAGACAACACAAGAAAATTGTATTGAAAATGAAAGAATGGATCCTGAAGAAATGGGGAGATGAAATATGGAGCATATGACAAGTATCCAATATATTGTTTTGCATCATACAGGTGTAAAGACAACGCAAATGGGAGAAAAGGAGCATTATCAATCCATCCAGAATGCTCTTCTTGCAAACTATGGTAGAAAATTTGTGTTGCAGTATCACCGCGTTGTTGGTCACCATGGAACCGTATTTCGAGGTCAACCAGATGGCCAGGTATGTCCGCATGTGGGATACGATCAAGATGAAAACAGTATTCACAATTGGAATGCATTGGGCATTTGCTGCATGGGAAACTTTGAAGAAGAGTTCATGAAGCCAGAGCAGTTTCAAACGTTGTCAGATCTTCTACGGGACCTTAAAACAAAGTATTCGATTCCCAATTTTCGCATTCTACCACACAATACAATTATCCCAACGCTGTGCCCGGGGAAGCACTTTCCCTACAATGAACTGTTGCAAAGCATCAGTGAAAAACCTTGGTACGATGAAGCTGTACAGTTTTGTATACAAGAAGGAATTATGACCGGAGACGAAGATGGTTTTCGTCCCTTTGATCCAGTATTGCGTGCGGAACTAGCTAGCGTGTTGTATCGGTTACATCACCAGAAAGAAACAAGGAGATAAAAAATGAATGCATCCTCTATTTTAAATTGGTCTGTAGTATCCGGATTTATAGGGTTTATGATCCCGATGATCATTGAAAAAACAGCAAGGCACATTGAAGGGAAACACAAAGTGATTGTTGTTTTGTGTACGTGCTTTATCTGCAGCTTTGTACAATGGGGCGTACAAGGTGGTTTGGAAACAACCACCCTACCCCACGCATTGGGTAGTTTCTTCATGATCGTCCTCATTGCCATTAACAGCTGGAACCAGATGTGGAAACGTTGGTTCCCAACCGACAAAGATCCCTTTGAAGAATCCTACAAGCTATACAAAAAATGGTTCGAGTCCAATACCAACTTCACTTTCAGCCAGTAGCTTCCTAAAGAAGGCTTTATCTAGCAGATTTCTAACGCTAGCTTTTTATTGTCAGACTTTGCAACGTGCGTATCAAGAAAGCTTCATAAAACCCTCCCTCCTAACCCTCAGAGACCCCTCTGGGGGTTTTTTTATTGGGCTTGTTTGTTTATATGTCACGTTTGTAATCTTTAGGTTTTACAAATATTCTTTATAGTTTCAGACCCACGGTAGGAACTATAAAAGTACTGGGCAAATCTAGCATCATTAAAATGAAACTTTTTTCTCTCCTCAATAAGCTTTATATGAAGCTTTCATTAACTGCCATTTCTCTGAGCTTATTCATAGCTTTGTATTCAATTTGTCGAATTCGTTCTCGAGTAACGTTATACATTTTTCCTATTTCTTCTAGGGTCATCTTCTTTCTATCATCAAAACCATTTCGTAGTCGAATGATATGTCTTTCTCGAGTGGTTAGTTGTTCAAGCATCTTATTAATTTTTCTTTTTAACAATGAATTTGAATCTTCGTCAATCAATGGTATGGATTCGGTATAATTATTTTGATCCAATAATACCTTATCCACTGCTTGATCGTTGATATCATCGTATGATAAGGGTTCTAGACAATGTGGCCAAAGAGAAAGAACTTCGTCTTTAGATAAACCAAGACTATCTGCTAGTTCATCTTCTGTAGGCATACAACCGTATTCTTCGGTCAACTCCTTATTTTTTTTTTCTAATTTCCTTAAGTTCTTATACACATGCACTGGGACACGAATGACTCTTCCAGTATTTACAATTGCTCGATCAATGCGTTGCTTGATCCACCAAGATACGTACGATACAAGGCCACCATTCCTTGTAATATCGTATCTTTTCAGTCCATGCATAAGCCCGATTGCACCAGCTTGAATAGCATCATCCAATTCAATATTACCTTCACTGTAGTTCTGATAAGCAATTCGTAAAACAAAACGTAAATACATATCAAACAGACGATTAAAAGCATAGGCGTTTCCATTTTGCGATTGTTTAATAAGATTTTGCCATTCTCTAATCTGAGGTGGCATTGTATTGCGGACATATTGTACTAATGGTTGCAAACTAGGTGATATTCTAATAATCTCACCGTACAGATACTCATAGTCAATTTGTGCTCTATCAATTATCTCTTCGTCATCATCTTTATTTTCGTTGACAAAAATAACTCCCATGGAGAGAAGCTTTTCAAGTAATGTATCAATTTCTACTGGTGTAGCGTCGTTAGCGGATAAAAGATCTAAAGCTTCATCCTCAGTAATAAACCCTTTCGATTTATAGGATTCATGCAATATCTGTACAATTAAGTCCTTTTTAGTCGCAGAATCCACAAATTTAATCCCTTGCTAACCTTACAAGATTCAAAATTTCATCTGTTTGCTGACCATAGAGATTCTCTATCTCTGAAATAAGTTCAAAGAGTTTTTTTAAATAGTCTTCAGGTTTAGCAACACTACTAGTAAGTTTCTCATGTAGAAACTCGACACCCCCACGAACATATGATTCAAACAACTCTTCGTCAGGCTTTGCTTTCTGTGTACCATAATCGCGGAAAGCCTTATTCACCCGGGTGGTGAAGTCGGGTTCATGCTTTTTGTCAAGGAGTAGGATTAGTCTATAGATAAACCAAAGTTGATTAGTTTCTTTTGACATAGCCGCATAGAGAATATTAGTTGTAGATTCTTTAGTATCGTATTCAGCCTTCTTTTGATATAAAAATCCAACAATAGGTGCTAGTAGATATACGTCTAGATTTCTTGCAAACAGCTTGTTGTTATTTTTGTCAAATGGAGCAGTAAGGTCGTTAACCATATTAGCATGTTTTCCTCTGAATGAATAATCGTCGTTAAACATTATATGTATCTCCTTTCACGATGTGAGTTTCAAATTCATTCTTTTTGTCAAAGGTTGCCCGACTACCAATTCTCTTGTTTAAGTATTGTTCGGCAATTTCACCATCTGTATCCTTAATAAATATCACTACTTGTTCAGCAACTTCTGGCAATACGGTACAGACTGTTTGAATTCGTGTTTTATCAAACGAAGAAAGCGGTGCATCCATGACTAAAGGGTATGGTTCTGATACAAGAATATTACTATCACTATCACCATCAGAGTTATGGCTTTTTCTTGCCATTTTAATCACACCGGCAATGAACGCGAAAATAATAGAGATACTCTGTGCTGTAGAGGTTTCCACGTCATCCTTATAACCATTGTAGTCGTCCACTAAAACTTGCACATTGTATTTATCATCGAGAGATAGCGAAAAACCGCCGTTATATATAGTTCGGAATATACCGTTAATCTCAGTGCTCAATTCATTACGAACTCTTTCTTCTTCACTTGTATACTGCTCATATATAACGTCATAAAGATATTGAGCATAAGCCTTGTAAACTTCAATTTGTTTATTATTTTTATCTTTCAAGGTGAGTTCTTTTCTTTCAGATTCAATACGTTCTCGATTTGTCTCATTAGAACCGCGTGATCGATTTAGGTCATTGATTGAAGATGTCAAGTCACGTTTGTGTTTCTCATATTTCGTAAGCTCTGATTGCAGTTTTCCAACATCCTCCATATCTCGAAGTTTGCTAGTAATTTGGGTAATCTTTTCTTCGTATTCATTATAAGTTGCATCAAATGAGAGTATGCCGGAATATTTTTCTTTGAAATCGCTATAAAATGTATCACTTGCTTTTACACTTGACTCGCATGTCAATCTGAACTGATCGATCATATTACCCAACGACTTTGGGGGGATAAATTCTAGTAAGCTGTTGAGCTCATTATAAGCACTATTACCGGCAATTACTTCTGCCCCACAGATACATCGACCTGATTTAAGAATCTGGTCAATGGTTCTAGCATGAATATCAGGTACACTTTTCGTCAATTTGTTGTCGTCTGATAATTGCTCAAGACAGTTTCTCATCATTCTTTTTGTAAAGTATACAGGTGCAATTTTATTAAAACTCTTTAGTAAATCGCTAACTTGGGTTTTTTTATATGTGATTAGTTGTTGTTGATTTGATATCAAGCTATCTCTTTGTTTAGCCAAATCTGCGCTACTCTCATTTCTCCTAATTCTATCATTTAATTCTCGAATCTTTTCATCAGTACGTTCACACTCCCTTTCATGATCTTCTAAAGTATTTTCAATCCTTTCGATATCTTCATCATATTGGTCAATTTTACTAGTATATTCTGCAATTCTTCTGTCACTTGTTGAATCGTACATTTCATCATATCTTTTCAAAACTGATTTTGAAGCACCTTTACCCTTTAAATGACTCATTGCGTTTATCAAGGCATTTAACCCGAGAAGACTGCGCACTGCCTCAGCAAATTCTTGACTTTTGCCCTTCTTCAGATCCTTACTCATGTTGCCAATTCGTTCGCCATCAAAAAAGAAGTATTTTGAAAGTTCTATGGGCAATATCTCTTTCATTCGCAAATCTGTTTGTAGATCAGGAATGAATTCTTGTTGGCCATCTTCAGCTTTGTAGACAATATTAAATTTTCTCTGTCCGAGTGGTTTTATCTTTCCATCAGAGCTTTTTGTATAATCTTGCTCGCTAATAATTGTGTATTCAGTTCCACTATGAACAAGTTCAATTGCAACCCGAACTTTTGATTCTTCGTTAGAGACCATGGTTTGTGATATAGTTTTGCACAAAAGAATTGGATCGTCAAAATCAGTTTTGCCATATAGGCACCAAGTAAAAGCTTGTGCTAGTGATGTTTTTCCTGAACCATTCTCACCCATAACAACAGTAACATTCTTCCTATTATGGGTAGAGAATAAGAGAACTTGCTCTCCCTTAAACTGTCGAAAGTTTGTTAGTTTTATTGATTTTAATAGCATCCGACTACCCTTTCAATATTAGCCTGAATAATTGAAACCATTTGGCCATAGCTCTTCTCTTTGCTTTTAGCATTTTTCTTTTCCTCAAGAATTAGCCAGCGAAGCAATGCTTTGGCTTTGCTATCGCTTATGCTAATACCGTTAATACAATGCTGCTCTTTAGAATTCAACATAGGCTTCCTCCTCGTAAAATGTAAAATCATCAATGAAATAAGCTTCCTTTATAGAATCTAGCACTCTATTGGCTTCAGACATATTTAGTGCTAAACGCGAAAATTCTTTTGCACGTAGTAATTCATTTTTTACAAGCGTGAGTTCTTTCTGCATTTGGCTCTTAGTTAAAGAACTAGCATCAACTAAAGGTCTAGGTAATGCTAAAAAGTCGTATATTTCTGCGAATTCTTTACTAGGATAAAGACGTAATACACGGCCTCTACGTTGTATGTATTCTTTTGGATTAGTAGTACTCGCAAGAATAAATGCCGTTTTTATTGCAGGAATGTTAACTCCCTCATCAAGACATTTAATGGCAACTAGAACTTGCAAATGTTCACCAGATGCAAACTCTCTTTTTAAAATTTCTCTTTCGGATATTTTCTCCCGAGATGTAAATTGTGATACTCGCATATCAAGTTCATTTCCAAGAAGTGAGGTTACAGCATCTATTTGCCGAATCTCTTCTTCAGAATCAAAAGATGCATTTTGTTCGTCAACTTGTAATGTGGCTGAACCACAATACACCAATATGTGATTATCACTTGTATATGGGGCAATGCATTCCCTAAGCTTCTGAATCTTGTCAGCTATACCAGCAACTAGACGTGCCCTTTTAATAGTGAGCATTTTCCCTTTTTCTGATAAGTACGCTTTGCCGTTTTTAGTTTCTAGAATGCATTTGGCAATTTCTTCAGTGAGATTAGAGTAGTGCATCATTTCTGCTTGGTTAAGGGTTGTAATAATCGGATAATACTTGTATCTAGTCAATTTCATTTCATCAATAGCTCTTTCCAGTGAATACTCGATACACTTTTTCCCAAAGTATTTGTACAGTTTGGAAGTTCCTTCTTCGTCCCTATGTCTTTCGATTGTAGCTGATAATGCTAGTCGGTACTTAAATTTTGTTGACAATAACTGACTTAAATGATGAGCACCAAAATTATGGGCCTCATCAACAAGGAGAAGTGTATTATCTGCTAGTTTATCAAACTGTTCTTGAACTTTTTGTGTAGAAAAAGTTGCGTTTGTGCAAATAAAACAGAAGAATTCGCTGTTTTTAACATTTAAATTTTGATAAAGTATTGAGTTTTCTAATCGTTTCAACCAATCCTTTTGGGGGGATGTACTGTAACCAACGATCGGATTAATCTTAAATCTTTGAACTTCTTCTACCCATTGTTCAACTAGATGCTGATATGGACAAACAATAACTACAGCTAATCTACCATTAAGTCTCTGATGTAACCTTGCAACAGCCCCAAGTCCTGTTACAGTTTTGCCTGTGCCAGTTGCCATGTCAAAAATGCCACAGTATTTTTGCTTTTCCCACTGTTCTATAGCATTCATTTGGTAGTTATACAAAACTAGATCTGATGGTATTTCAATATTTCTTTTACTGTCAATTTGAGGTGGTTTGGGTTCGTATATTTGGTCAGGTGAATCTTTTACGTAATCTCTGATCTTGCTGATTCTATAACGATCAATCAGTTCTTGCTTCAATTGTGGAAATTCTATGATTGAGACATTAGTCTCAGTATTACTCCAAATAGAAGAAAATGCTGCTTTTTTTGATTTCACACGTTGATTCTGTTCCTCTCCTTTCCAGGAACACCATACATCGATTACTTCATAATTTGAATCAAGAGCATTTTTGGACTCATTCATGGAACCAGAGAATGCAACACAATTATTATCACTGTCAACAAAAATCCCCATTTTTTCGTGATACATTCCGATCATTGAGCTGTTGTTTGTTAGTGCTATTTTAAGGTCAAGAATACCATCCGCAATTAAATTGGCAAGCAAATTCAATTGCATTTTTTCAAAATAGTCTTTCGGTGATTTTAGTTCGGTGAGTATTATTTCACGAACTCTTCTACGTAATTCGTATCCTTTCTGGATTGCAGAAACATCTTCTTCGGAAAGATAAGGAGATGCAACAAGTTGGATTGAACCATGATTTCTAGCTAACGATGTTAGGCCATCGGAGAATTGAACTAAAATTGAGGAAGAGAAAAAGCCAACAGCTCTTTTGTACTCAACTGCATTGTGAAGTAATGGTATGAAAAAATCCTTTGTCACATTATGAATTAGAGAACGGTACTCTCGCTGGATGGATAAATCTCGGAAGCTCATTTTAATACCGACCTGTCAAGAGTTATCATGGACATATTTCAAGGCCTTATCAAGTTTAACAAAATCATTATCATCATTGAAAAAACCTACACTAAACCGAACAGTACCAGCAGGAAATGTGCCAATGAAACGATGGGCAAGTGGAGAACACTGTAATCCAGTTCTTACGGCTATATCGTTATTACTAAGTATGTGCCCTATGCTATCGCTACCATATCCATCAAACACACATGAGACAACTCCAACACTTTTTTCTGATGACATGGGAGAAAGAACTTTTATATTATCATACTCATGTAGTAATGATAGTAGCCGGCAATGATTTGAGTGTTCATTTTTGTAAACTGTTTTAATTCCTTTCTCCTTAATCCACCTTAAAGAAGCATTAAGGCCTGCAATAGCTACAATATTAGGACTCCCAACCTCAAATCTTTCAGGAGTATTATCCGGCATCGATTGATTTGCTGAATCAATTCCTGTCCCACCATACAGAAATGGTTCTAATTGAATACATTCTTTAGAGATAAAACCCCCCAAACCCAAGGACCCATAAAGTGCCTTATGGGCTGCAAATATACAATAATCGATGTTTTCATTGCTGATATTGGTATCGAGTAATCCCATTGTTTGACACATATCTATAACATTCAACGCACCATAATGCTTTGATAATGCACAAATATCGAATATTGGAGCTATCACGCCACAAACATTGCTAGCATGACTCATAACAACAAGGTCTGGTTTTGTAGCTTCGAATTGTTTTTTGATTTCATGAACTTGGTATTCATAAGAGTTTTTGTTGCATTTTAGTATATGAATATTTATTCGATGGATCTTACTCAGAAAGTGCAATACCCTTGTTACAGCATTGTGCTCGAAAGGTGAAACATAAACATTAGCGTTGTAATCCAACGATATTCCACGTAAGATGGCATTAAGTGCAAGTGTTGCTGAAGGAGTAAATACTACCCTTTTGTTAGTGCAATGGTTTAACTCTAGTAAAAGCCATCTAGTTTCTTCTACTAGTGCCGAAGCCTTTGCAGCTAATTTATGTTGTCCACGGCCTACATTAACACCAAGTTCACGGTGAATACTATCCATAAAAGTGTAGACTATTTCAGGTTTTGGATAAGTTGTAGCAGCATTATCAAAATAAGCAATTGAACTCAAACCACAAGCTCCTTCTTACAAATTGAATGTTAAGTAATAAGTTGATACGGTTGATCCAAAAATTTTTTCGGGTAAAAGCATTCATTTAGTCATCACGCATACACCATGTCCTTTCTCTTTAACACAGCTTCTCAAGCAACTCAATTAAGACCTGCCTTTTTTCCTGTTCAGTGATTGATCGACCATACTCCTCTAAATGAGTTTTCATCTCATTAAGAAGCAATCTTGCTCTATTGCTATAAGAAATTCTGGTAAAATGCTTAGGGTTCTTCTTTCCATTCTCGTCGATGAAGGTAATCTCGCATGAAAAGTTGTCATCCAAAGATAACGCTTTGTTTTGGTTAAAACGATCTATAGTGTCTTTAAATATTTCTAATTCCTTCATAAACTGTTGATATGTTTCATTGTTCCAATCCTCTACTCGGAGATATGAAATGGATTTGGCAAGCTTTTTAATAAATCCTATTTCGTCGTTAGTTATGCTTGCCATAAGTCCTAAAATTTTATTTTCGTTATTGGTAAACAGGTTTTTTAGTGTTCTTTCATTAAGAGACTCATACCAATCTTTTATTGAAGAGGTCAGGCTACAATCAATACTAGAATCAGAAAACATCGTTTTTACATTTTGAATCAACGCATTGAGTAGGTGCTCCAAAGCATTATCGTACAAGAGTTTTACCTCGCGGATTTTATCAACAATTACTGCATAATCAGTAGCACCAAAAATTGAGAAAGCTTTCTCAAACAAAAACTCTCGTGGATTCAAATCCAATTGCTTCAGATTGTTTAGAAATCTACAAAACGCAGTCTCAACCTCAACAGCTGTACCAGCTGAATCAAATGTAATTGTCATTTCTTTAGCGTACTTTGGAAGAGCTATATACCAATGATTCATTGCTAAGCATAAATACGTAAAAACATTGTAAGCTTTTTCATTTTCTTTAGCATACTCTTGGAACAAACTCTCCAGATGAACAATATAGTTAGCCTTCTTTTCGTCCCAATCTTCAAGAATCACAGAATAATGGTTCGGGGATTCATTAATATCATTCAACAGCTCTGGGGTAATTTTTACTTCATTACCGCAATATAGAATAACAAGATTTTTCTTGTAAAGATGTAAGACAGTGGCGATGTAGATAGGAATAACTCCACGTTTTAACCCAATACCATTCTTATGAGAGGTTAGAGAATCATACAGTGTTTGAAATTCCACTCCTCCTTTCTTGGCGGCTTTTTCGGTGAAGAAAATTCTTATCTCAGAGAGCATGCCACACATTTTTTTGTCGGGCGGAGAAACATCTATGGCTGGAGAAGAGTCAGCATTTACAAGAATACCAGTTTGAATGAGAGTACTGCGCATAATTGATACATCTTGTCCAGAACCGGTTAATCCAAGATAAGGTTCAAGTTCATTTTCGAGAAGTCCTTTTAAAATTTTTGTGCGACTAGTAATGGTAATAGGAGAAATCTCATTTTTATTAATAGATTCATTGTTAATGATGGGCGTTTTGGCAAAGACTTTATAACAAATACTAGAGAGTAAGTTGGATAGATGGGCTTTTCGGTA
Organism: uncultured Caldisericota bacterium; assembly: GCA_964493625.1. Taxonomy (GTDB): domain Bacteria; phylum Caldisericota; class Caldisericia; order UBA6126; family UBA6126; genus JAGLCW01. The sequence goes on along the minus strand of CAZBOU010000005.1, from coordinate 31,173 downwards.
TAAATTTTGTTTCAAATCTTGATAAAAGTATTCTGCACAACTATTTTCAGGCCTTGTGTAGTTAGTAATGTAGGTACCTATAACTTCTGATAAATCCTCAAGATAGATATCGTATTCATCACTTAAAACTACATCGCCTTGAGATTCTTCTTTAAGGGAAACAACAGCTGCATACTCTAATGCATATTTTGTAATATCCATATAGTCCTTTGGTAGAACAAAAATCATACGTTTGTTGGTTTTCTTTTGGCTTAAGATACTGTTTTTCAAATCTGATATTTCAGAAAGATTCTTCGGGATAATGGCGAATATTACCCCATCTGCATCACTGTCAGCAATTCTCTTATCCCAGTTTTTTGTATTACAGTAATCATCACTATCAATAAACAGGAAATCAAAGTAACGAATAATGCTATTCTTATCGTTATACTCAGTAGGGTACATGTAGCTTTCAAAAGTTGATTCATTCAGAATATCAGTAACACTCTTTGATGACAATTTTTTTTGTATGAATCTGTCTATCTCTTCAGGAATATTTTCACCGCTTGTTTCTTTAATTTTTAAGTAAAAATTACTCCTTTTTAAGTAGACCAAACAGTCTTTTTCAATTAACTCCTTTAGGGCAATATGAATCTCTTGCTGATCATTCACAGAATCTTTGAAAGTGTCAACGATTAGATCAACATAGGGTGGTAGTTTTTCAAATTGTTCAACAAGATATATAAGGGAAAGAGTTTTTAAAATCTTAGAATGGATGGTGTCGGGTTCAACTTTGTTGAGCACAGTAGAGGTTAATCGATATATTGCATAAGTCTCACTGTCTCTAGGTTCTTTGCGGAGTAATGGTTCAAAATAGTCATACAAAACTTCAGGTGTTAACAGAGAAAACTCGCGCCGATTGTGTTTCAAGAAAGAAGAAAGTGTATATTTGTCTTGCGCAGAAAGAAAGGTAAACAAGGTACGCTCATTTTGTGCTACCTTCTCAGACAAGCGGGGCAATATAAACGTAGTAACTGGATGAAGGGGAAAGCAACCTTCAATTGCATTCTTGTATTCAACTTTATCGTTTTTATTGAGCAAACCGTTGTTTGTAAATCTTTCTTTAAGCTCATCAAAACGATGTTTATGCTTCTCTTTAAAAATTTCCCAGCTATCGATATCTTTTTGGATGACTTCCGAAATTATCTCGTACATTTGCATGTAGTTATTGTGAAGATTCAAATGTTTAAAACGACCAGAAACACCTCTCCACCCATCAACTTTATCTTTAGGAAGATTACTATCAATATAGTTTGATATATCCTTGTGGCTAATGAGCATTAGATGCATCTGCGAAGCACCACTACGATCGCATTTTTCAGCAAAATCCTGCAAGAGTTTGATATCACTATTTGAAGCCCTTGCAATGCTTGATTCTAAATACTTGCTAAATTCATCGTAAACTACAAATATACCCGTAAAACCTTTATCTCTAATTTTGGTAGCAACATTCTCAAACAAATCTATGACATCAAAACCAAAAAAAGGGTTGAACACACTTCCAGAAGTTAATGTAGGATAAAGCTGTACAAATTCTTGATAAACACTAGCATCATACTCCTCTAAAGCAAGAATGAAATTATCAGAAGTTCTTGTAATCAAACTTTTAAAATTCTTGAATGTAGAGGGATAATTATTTTTCCAGTTTTTTATTTTGCTAGCAGCTGCTTGAAAATGAGTTTCTGGCATTAGGTCAGAAAGACCCTCCTCCTTAAGTATTTGATCCAATGCAACTAGAAAAGATTGTGTAAGGCTTGTACTGTTTCCACGAACAACGATTGGTAAGATTTTTTGATCGCTACTTAGGTATTCAAGAGTTAGTTCATAGAAGGTCGGGTTAGTTTTTTTGATCTTTTTTAAGAGATTTGTAAACAAGTTTTTGTCTTTTTTGAACAACAAAGACAAAAGAACCAAAACAATATGAGATTTACCTCTACCGTAAGAACCTATCAAAACTCTTGATCTCTGTGTTGACGTTGGTGAAATTGCATGAAGGACATCTTCGATAACGTCAAGGCTGGACTGTGTTGGAATAAAGCTACGGATCTTTTCGTCATCATGAAGATCATAAGCTATGTTAACTGAGGTCTGGAAGCCTTTGGCTATTTTTAACATTTTATTCATCGTTTACTCCTTCAGCCTCATCCATTAATAGCCTTATAGTATTCTTCTACACATTGATTAAAATCCCAATTCACTTTAAGTTTCACAACATCAAGCCCTGCCGTACGGACAACGGTAATAAGACCTAACAATTCAATTTTATAGAGCAGAGAAAATAAGCTGATAACATCAAGGTTGAATGTTTTGCCAATGTTACCGTTATCTTTTTGAAGAGAAGAAATCCGAATTTCATTTGAACCTTCAGCCTTATCAATCATGACGGCAAGTACAACAAGAGGGTGTAAGGAGTCCTTTTTGGGGATACTTTTTTTGAAAATTCTTGCTTTTTTGTTAGCGATATCAAGTAAACCTAACTCCCCGAAAGGACAGTCTATATTATTCTCGGGCTTAGCCTTCTTGGGATAAATTTTTATTCTTGGGATATAAGTATTGATTATACAGGTATAGTCATCTTCTAGCGTACGGATTGGCTTTTCTCCTTCATCACTATTCCGAAGAAATTTGTTAATTTGTGTTACGAAATCATCTTTGCTAAATTGGCTCCAATGAAACTCATTAAAAAAATACCACCAAGCAGTTGCGTCTGTATCCTGGCTTTCTTTAGATTTTACAAGCTGATAATGTAACAACCATAGAGTTCCTAGTTCTTCAAAGTATGGATCATGATGATAAATCAATCGACCAAAGGAGGTTGGTTTCTGCTCCCGCTTACCGCTTGACGGTTCAAATGTTAAATTCAATGCTACGAGCCAATAGCGTAAGGCCTTAACCATATTAGCTCCTATGCCTAAAACATCCATTGGGTTATTTTTGTGACTAATAAAAACTTCTGAATCAACGAAAACATTACGCATGCCTTTGCTAAGCCAACCTTTTCGAATAAAAAAAGTATCATGAGAGCGAAACTTCATTTCATTACTCCTTCGTCCTAAGATACTTACCCATGAGACAACCTTCTCTAAGATATTTAGCAGTTACGCATTTTTTACAACGTGTACATTTAGAGGCATCTATGTGGTAAGTACCATTGGATATACTAATTGCTCCATATTTACATAGTGATTCACACTTCAAGCAACATCGGCAGGCATTATATTTTCGAATTTGATATCCAATCATTCGATGTAAATCATTGTGCTTAAGAACATTCATAGTCTTAACCTTAACGGAATAATCGTATCTCTCCTGTTCAAAAGGTTGAATGGAAATTATAGGAGTATTGGTTTTTGAGTCCACTATGATCGTTTCGCTAATCATTTTTCTTCCTAGTTCAGGGGCAATTCGGCCAAATGGGATAAATAGCTCAATAAAATTCTCAGAAATTGGTTTGTTAAGGCGGTACACTTTTGCATTATCCTCAGTTGTGCAACCAACAAAATGTAATTTAACATCATGCGCTGACTCTAACCCATTACCACCTTGTCGGGCTTTCCATTTACCTGTATTAATGTACTCTTCAGGATCTGGTTTACCAATTTTTTTTGCAAAACTCACAAGGAAGTCATGCCATTGAGCATAGAGTTTTGGCATATATATCTGCGTAAGGAACTGAGCTCTTTCACTATTGTTCGGACAACACCAGCAACCTACCCTATCATAGCCTAATTTGTAAGCTTCGTTAAAATCAATCTTCTGTCCGAGTATATACAACCACACATCAATATCTTTCCACAGAAATATGGGTGATGCAACTTTTTGCTTTTGTATTTTTACTGCATCAGCACTATCTTCTATACGATTATATTTACTGCGACTAACAGATTCACATTTTCTAATACCATAAAATGTGAGTATGGATGATTCATTATACATGCTATTCAGTACACGAGTTATGGGTCCGGTTTTAAACATTGAACAACACCATCGTAACAATCTTGCTGGTGGTCCTATATCTTCACAAACTTTAAGAAAATCCATTTCCGTATTTTTAGCTGTTTTTAATATAGCTTTGCAGTTTTCTGTTCTATATCTCTCGACATAACTTAAGGTTGATGGGAATTCAAGTGTTGTATCACCAAAAATGTGCACCAAGGATGGATCCGAAAGCGCTTTCATGGCAAGGTCAGCAGTAACAGTGGAATCTTTGCCTCCTGAAAACGAAACTACAATGTTTTCACGCGGGTAGCTGGCTGCAGTATTCTTCACAAAGGTATGTGCTTCATTAATAATGGTGTTGAGTCTTTCACTGTTAGCCTGAACAAACTTTTTAATAGTCATATCAAAAAAAGTATAATTGTTCTGGTCTTTATAGCGATGGAGACAGTCACGTATTTGGGCTAGAGGTAGTTGAGAGAATTGTTTAGTAGAGATTAATATTGATTTACCGTCAACATAATAACGGTTTTTTGAAGCCCAGACAGAATCTTCTAAAAAGGCAAGGGGTTTCCCTAATATAATTTCAATAAGCAAGCGTTCTTCTGGAAAAACAGGGCGAATATCTGTGAAACAGTAGCTTAACTCACCCCCACATAAGGGACATATTTCACGATCAATCGCGTTAACAAGTTTAATTATAGGAATTTGACACTTTTTGCACCAATAAATCTCTAGAGGAACATCTCGTTCAGTTAAACAGCCACATATTTCACAGATTTCCTCATTTGTCTCTCTCTTACAATTAGTACACCACACGAGACTGTTCCACCTTTCTTTAGCATTGAAACTGTCGAAAGCTTCCTACAGTTTGTTTACATCATGTTTTGAAAATCACAATACAATGATACTTTTCAACAAAAATTTTGCAAATTGCCATTTTTTTATAGTTTCATTTGTCATGAGTAAACTAAGCCTCTATAACTTCTTTTTATGCTCCAATGAGTTCTCTATATCATTTCGTTAAAATGGAGCTTTGAAGATTGTATCTTGCTAGATTTCTAAACCCCTTAGAGTAATATATTCTTTATTTAAGGTTTGATAAGGATCGCAAAACAGAATCCGTTGTGATGAACCATTAAGTTCTTTTAACTATCAAGAACATTTTCTTGAATTTGTGCATTGACACAAAGTATTACAGCAAAACCATGCAGGTGTATCATCAATTTGATAGCCATAAGATCCACTCTAACAACCTATACCAAATCTTCACATACGTAAAGAATCAGGATTCAAACAACACTGGAAATGTTGCAGGGATGCTGTTGTATGCAAAAACAGAAGAAGACATTACCCCAGATTGTGAATTTGTAGTAAGTGGGAGCAAAATCAGCGTTAAAACGCTGGATTTGAACCAATCATTTCAAATCATCGCAGATCAACTCAATGCTTTAATTAATTCCTACTTTATTTAGCAGTAACATCATCATGTTCATAATTGAACTCTTGATAGTGAATTTTGTGTAGATTTCAGAGAATTGCACCATTTGTAACTTACCTTTTTACTTTTATATTATTACTTACATAGTTTTTTTCAGCACCATGAGGTGTTTTTCTCAAAATGCCGGTAGAGCATTATAAAGAAAGGTCTTAACGATTAATGAGGGTTTCCAGCTTTACATACTATTTTTTGCTCTTCGAGCGACAGGTCATTTAATGGGACTTTACAAGAATGATAAAAATTGATCAGTCAAATATAAGGTGTTTTTTCGTACTTTTTTACTATTTTTTGATTTTCCAAAAAAAGGGAGTATACTATCTTCCAGAGAGAAAAGTTTTGCTGTCTGAAAGATGTAGTTACCTTATGAAGGATTCTGACTAACCTTCAGAGATATGAGCCGCTGTTTGTAATAAGGTCTGAAAGATGTAGTTACCTTATGAAGGATTCTGACCTGATTGAATCAAACTCAATCATAAAATCATCTGGGGTCTGAAAGATGTAGTTACCTTATGAAGGATTCTGACAATTTTCCGTCTTGTTTAACAAAATTTTTTGAAATGTCTGAAAGATGTAGTTACCTTATGAAGGATTCTGACAGAAAAGAATAGAAATTGATGCACCTTCTTGTTTAGGTCTGAAAGATGTAGTTACCTTATGAAGGATTCTGACGAGACAACTCAAAATAATTTTTACATATTCTTTTCAAAAAAAGAACTCATTATCTTGACATATTTATGTTGTCAACTTACAGTTAATTCATGGGTAATTACAGGGGTACCAATCAGATACTTTTTCAAGGAATATTGAGACGAGAGTACACAGGGCTCATCAAGAGCTTTTTCCCAGATTTTGCGCATTGTTATAGTCCTTGTTCGTTTCCTAAAAAAATTCCCGGCTTACCAGCCAACAAATCAATTTTTTCTCACATAAGAGCATGTACCACACCAGAGATATATTTATTTGGTAAAAAACCAAACGATCGACAAAAGGGTATCTTCTTTGCTCGAAGAATCTATATTGCTTCACAGAACTTATTTGCAGTATCATCCAATTCGAATGATCCAAATTACTCACTACTATTTCTTGCCTTCCAGCCTATTGATCCTGCTGAAATCCTGATACTGCGGTTTACAATTCCGAATGCGATAAAAAAATACAATGAAGTTGACAAGAGATCTAGGTCGAGTTTCCCTGAGATTAAAGGATTCACTATCAAGAATGCATATTTGTGCCGCCAAAAAGGCGAATTCATCCGTGAAACCAATCCTAATAATTACAATGTTAGAACTGACCCACTAAATAAAGGTGAAATGTCTCTAGTAGAAAATTTCTTAAGGAGTTTTTATAAACATGCATGATTTTTCAAAAGATATCAAAGACCACTATCCAAATACAAAATTTCATATAAAACGCACCCCCTTTCGATGGGAAAAGAATGATCCTGATATACTTGTATTCTCTTATGATAAGGTTGATACTCTTTTACAACTTCTCCCAACCTATTCTGCCTTCTTACAATTCACATGGAATGGTGAACAGAAAACCAGTCAAGAGCTTGATTTTTGGGGTTCATCTGTAAAAGGTCAAATTAAAAGCCCGCTTCAAGTCGACTTAGTGACCATGAACAATTGTGATAAAAAGAGTAACCAACAAAAAATGTTTAACCAAATTGAAAGGTTGTTCGGCGATTTCACCGAACAGGTTCGTAGTTATTTACCCAATGTTAAACCAAATCGAGATGAAAAGATAAAGCTAAAAGGATGCGTCCGTTTTTTTGAGCCGGTATACGATAAGGGTAATCAGAGTAAGATGATCTTTCAATTCCTTTACATTGCGCCACTAGGTATTGAAGGCATCGAATGCAAAAAGGACCTTATTCACCTCTACAATAGCATTATCCTTGTTTTCCAGGATAAAGGATTTGGTCCCAATAAATCCAAGCAAAGAGATTTATGTAATGGAGGTTTTTTTGCTATAAAACCCTGTGATGGTATCGTTCAAAAAGCTATTACAAAATTTTCGCTGGATACTTTGCAAGATTTACTGACAAAATTAGAATCCATTGATTTTACAAATCGGAGAGAAGTAGAAAATGTCTACTAAACATTATGCTCCCATTGCATCCATCTTTCTCAAAAACTCTGATTACGGATCTGAAGAATATTTAGATTTTCTGAAGTCATATTTCTATATGGAAATTGAAGGATTGTTTCACGACATCGGCAAATATACCGAAGATTTCGTTGATTATAGGCAGAATTGGATGACTCAAAAGGAAGGGTACAAGAAAGACCCTCATGAAAGATTTCTAGAAAACGAAATTGATGGATGGAGTGATTCAGTAAAAAAGGATCCTTTTTTTCACTTAGCTACTACTTTGAGCAAAAAAGAATTTCAGCCTTTTCGTTTTTTCCCATCTGAAAAACCATACAATTACAGAATTGCCGATGACATAAACTTTAATCACAAAAGATCAGGGAAAGAAATAGACCTAAATAATAGATGCCCTTTTCTGCATATTGCTGATGCTTTTGATGCTGCTTATGATAGAGACAACCCGTTGTTTAGAGGAGAACAAACTGAAGGTAAAACTTATTTATCAACACCGTTTGGACACGAAACACCTGTAAGAATAAGTTCAAAGTTTGATCCGAATGAAACTTTAGATTCCTATTTTTCGACATTGGACTGCCTTATTGATAGTATGCGTCCACACTCAAATGCTTCTTTTTCAGATGCTCTAAATGCCTTCTGCAACTCAAGGCAAAATCTATTAGACTACCTAGAAAAACACTTCAAACAAACTATCTCGGATTCAACACGCCCATGCAACGATATCTCGCTGTGGCAACATAGCTACTCAGTATCCATCTTTGCAAAGATATTGTATCTTTCCTATGTCCTACAAAAAAGAGCTTCGGACGATCAAAAACTAGATCTAAAAGACCCGTTATTAGATCGACACTTTCCAAAATTTACTTTCTTTGGTATCAGCTGGGATAGTGAGAAATTTTTAACCCAAAGTTCAGCAATCAAAGATGTCATTGCAAGAAAATATATTCTGGACCAGTTGTATCAACAAGTCAGGAATTATATGGAAGTAGAAACTATGTTGGGTTCTTTGGTATACAAAGATGAGTCTCGTATGGTTTTTGTCATACCACCACTGCTCCCTGGCAATAAAGAAGAAGAAAGTGTAGAAAACTACATAGAGAAAACTGTAAAAAGCAGCATAGCTACATTATTCAATAAACACTTCCAAGGAGAAGTATTCCCTGTATTCAACACGTATGTCAACAAAGATAAAAACACACCTAATGCCACAAAGAAAGTAGTAAGTAATTATGTTGAGATTGTGAATACACTGGAAGAATTACGGATAAAAGACAAAACTCAATTCGAAGGCCAATGGAAACCTCAATGGATAGAAGATTGGAATAACATTGGCAACGGAGATGTTCAAGAGAATACTACAGCCAAGAAACAAGAAATATGCTCTGTGTGTGGACTAAGACCAGCAGTAAAAGAGTCTGACAAAACTGTTTGGACCACTGAAAGAATTTGTGAAACATGTAAGGAAAGAAGAAAACTAGCTAGACTGAAATCTTCAAACGGTAAAGACTCCAAACAAAATCCAGTGCAAACTGTATATATGGAAGAGATTGGAGACAACAATCGTAATGTTTGCTTATTGGTAGCTACTATGAATTTGCTTCCATGGATCTCTGGAGATGCTTTTTGGTCTTCTAAATTAAAAACTATTTCCGCTATTGAACAAAGTTATCTAGACCTAGGAAGTATTGAAACAGCTTCTGAAAAACGAAATGAAATACTCATTAAGAACGACTTACAATCTTTCTTTTCCAGTCACTCTTTCTCCTATGAAAGCATTAACGAAGCCTTTACAAACGAAAAAACAAGAGATCCTTTCGCCCGACTACTATCGACTCGTTATAGTGGTAATTTTCAATCATTAACCAGGGGCCATGATAATCTAAAAAAAGAATATCTTGACAAACTCGTTTTAGCAGGGAAGACATACAAGGAACGTTTTGGAAAGGATGTTGAAATCCTAGATTGGATAACGTCCAAAAAGCCCAGTCCAGGCAGAATCTCGAATTGCTGGTATACTATAGGCGCATTTTTCCAGGATATGGAAAAAAGGTTTATGAATTCCCTTTCGTGTACAAAAGAAGCTATTTTTACTTATACTGCCGATACTTTATCTCCACTGGAACTACCCCTTAGTCAAAATGGTAGTATTAAAATTTGTAGCGGTGTTTTAAAAAGGCTACCTTCATCTCAGTCAGGCTCCACCAAAGAAACCCCTAACAAAAACCAAAAAGACCATAACAATCAACCTTCTTTTGTTGATTTCTACATCATTAAAGAAGAAAGCCAGAACTCTATTGAGTACAAGTTTCATGTATTTGTTCACGAAAACATGATGAACACAATTGACTTTGGTGAATACACCCTGACAGATATTCGCAGCGATGATTGTAAGAATTACAGCAAAGAGGTAAAACTTTCATTCAAGGGACTAAAAACAACCGAACGCAAACCCATACGTACAATTCTTTGTACCAGCAATGCCTTCATGATTTTGCTTCCAGCAATGGCTGCAAAGAAGCTTTCCCAAATACTATTTCAGCAATACCAAAAGCAGTTTCAATATGTTCAAGACAGACTCCCCCTTTCTATGGGCCAAATTTTCTTCAAATCAAAAGATCCATTGTTCGCATCTATAGAATCTGGGTTTTCTATGCTACGGAATTTTCAAGAGAACCATAGAAGTGATTGGGAGAACCCACGTCAAGATGATCACAAGCAAATCGTAAAAAGCATCAATAAATTTTCTGTTCACTTCACAAATGGTGCAAAATGGAACATAGGGGAAAACCCGATCATTCAAGATTTTTACACAAATATTCACTGGATAAAGAATAGCCCAAAACTCCGGAAAACCTTTTTCCCAACATTAACCGGGGATACTATCAATCAATCTGAATTACAACCCGATGATAGCGTGTATATCTATCCAGCGTATTACGATTTTGAGCATCTAACATCTATCTCGCAACGAAAACAAATCCGCTACTTCAATCATAAGAGATTGCTACATAACACATTGGGGAATAGTATCATTGGGAGACCTCATAACTTGAATGTTTTCTTTCAGTTGTTTCAAGATTTTTCTGCATTATTCTCACATTATAAAGCGGAGAGTACAAAGTTGCATCATTTTGAGAATTTGTATCTGCAGGGACTTAAAGATTGGAATATTTCTTTGCAGGCTTCCACGAAAAGCCTACCAACAAATTTCAACTTATATGTACAGGTCATGTTCTATTCAATTTTTGGTTCCCCCGAATCAACATTGCTTCAAGACTTAACAGTAAATTCTATCAATCAGTTCACAAATCAAGGAATGTTGGTTGATTTTCTATATCAGCATTTACATATCTATGATGAAGAGATGAAGGAGAGTAAAACCAGTGTCTACTAATGGAAAAAACGAAAGTATTTCGACATTTTACAATTTTGTTCCCTACTATTATTTAAGTTTAGACCCCATTCATGTTGGTATTGGCGGATATCGCATTGGAGAAGTTGACAATATTGTCGTGCGAGAGCCATCCTCTCGGATCCCATACATTCCTGCAACTACGATTGCGGGTGCTAGCAGGGCATACAGTGCTTTGATCAAACAGAAACTAGATTGTGCCCATCAACAAAAAATGTGTGGGAAAGATGATTGTCCAATCTGTTTTACCTATGGCTTTACAAACGGTAACGATAGCAGAAAGAGCAAAGTCATTTTTTATGATTTGAATATTCTTCTGTTCCCCATCAGGATTGATAACGAACGAGGATATATTACATCTCCCAATGTAATTCGATCATTCTTTTTGGATAAACCAAACCCCGAATTTAGGGATGATATACAGCATATCAAGGATAATGAATATGTAGTTTTACAAACTAAAGGTGTGTCTATCACTACTTCTGACATTGGTAAGTTTAACTTGGAGAAGAAGAATAGTAACATCGATTTAACCCACACAAAAACTTTTAATAAAGATAAACTATTCACACAACTACCATCTCAAATAAGGGATTACCTGGATCCTTTTACAGTGTATATGGTTTCTGACAGAATGTTTTCCATTCTGGTAAATGACAATATGGAAGTTCGCACTTCGGTCTCCATCGATCCTATGACGGGTAGTGCCATTAGTGGAGGATTGTATACGTATGAATCCATTCCTAGATTCACAATTTTCCATCATAGTATTTGGTTTGAAAAAGAACTACCCAAACCAGAAACGAATGAGCCTAATAAGGCGAAAGTAGATATTCAAAAACTTGTAAAAGATAGTTTCCAACTTATTGAAGGTATCGGTTTGGGTGGAATGACTACCCGAGGAATGGGGCGTTTAAAACAATATGAGGAGAACACTGTATCTTCAAACTACGATGAATCAATGGATGATACAACCAAACAAGACACCCCATCCCCAGAAGGAGTTTAGAATGAGTTCTTCACTCGACAAACAAGATCAAACGAGGGACCTTGAAAACAAGTGCTTTGAATATGGTTACTTACTCGCTCAATCTTTTGATAGTGCAGATATCAACAAGTGTCTTTATACTTTGTTAGAGCAGGGTATTTATTCATTTTTTCTTATATTTAATAAAATTGATACAAAGAAAAATACGAATCAAGAAAGAAAATTTACATCGCTTCTCATGGGTTATTGTGAATCGCGTTTCAATTTGGATTTTAGAAACAATCACAACGATCAAGAACCAAATCAGGGCAACCACCCTAAGGAATCAGAGAATAAATATTCATGGTTAGTAACGATCAATCAAAGCTTATCAGCCCTTATTTTCAGTGAAGACGTTTTGAAAAGAATACTGATCTATGCAAGATCCTCGGTAGTTAAAAATGCTTCCTGAGAGCTTTACAGTTTTTGAGCTTCATTACATGTTGACAAGTAAACTTCGTATAGGGGCATACCAGCGGGGTTTTACACTAACTACCTTACCATTCATTCCCTCCTATACGATATGGGGAGCATTGGTTGAAAGCATTACAAAGAGACTCTCTTTCAACATCGATTGTGATAGTGAAATCGACAAACTATACGAGGATGTCAAAAATAAGGTTCTCTACAAAACTATCTTCCCTACTTCTTTTTATCCAATCAATGAAGATGCTATTTTCACCGATTCATATGTAAGTACTGCTATAGATAACAGTACAAAATCTGCCATTGATGAATCGTTACATGAATCAGAATTCATTTCTCCCTATGAGTCCACGCTTAAAGATGACAACCTTAAAAACGTTGTTTTTGTAGGATACATTGTTGTGAAATCCAATTGGCTACAACACATTGATAAAACATTGAACATTCCTTTAGAAACTTTTATTACATCAATACAAGTTGGTGCAGACAGGAAGTACGGTTTTGGTCAATTAACGTTGAAAGAAAAAAAATCTGTTGAAGTGGTTTTTGATACTTTCTGTGTGTACGAGAGATCAGTACCGAAAAAATCTTCTTCTGTAGATAATGATTCAAGATTAATCTTTGCAACCAACCCCACTCTTTTACAATCTTCCAAGACAATCAAGATTGCGCCCGTAAAATACTTTGAGGACGATCAAAAAAACCCTTTTCCCGTTATTGGTAACATTCAGCCCTATGTTTCAAGAAGAACTGAAAGCAGCATGAAATATGGTAGAACCCTTAGCAAGCCCATTGTTTGTTTTTCACCTGAGGCAACCATTAACGATGATGTAGAGTTATCCTTTATGGAAGATTACCCAGGAATCCTGGAATACATAAAAGAACCAACCTCCCAATGATGGAGTTGTATGTAACTACAAGATTTACATGTCTGATTGTGGTTTAAATGCGCATTAGATTATCATTTACAGAAGAAAAAGGTCAGAAAATTATTCTTCCCATTCACTATAACGTTTCCATTCAGTGGATGATATACAAATTCTTGACAAGTAAGCTAGCAAGCACCCTTCACGATACAGGCTATCCGCTTGCGGATCGGAAATTCAAGTTGTTTACTTTCTCTCGCATTTTAGAACAGGGAATCCCGGTCTCCATAAAGAATAAAAGGTTTCTTCTTTTTACTTCCTCTTTTTCTTTTTACCTTTCTTCGGCCATGGATAATCTACTGAAAGATGTTCTTTCAAGCTCACTAAGCAACACGACTCTTCTTCTGAATAATCAGTCAATAACACTAAAAGAATTAACAGTTATCAAAGATCCAACATTTTCCTCTCCGTTATTGATAAAAATGGAAAGCCCTATGACTACATATTCCACATTCCATACAGAGGACAAAGAAAAACGAACGCATTATTATCATCCTTGGTCTAAAGACTTTTCGCATTTTCTGCACAAGAATCTTCTTCGAAAATATGCTGTGATTCATCAATGTGATATTCCATCAATTGACGACTTACCCTTTCACATAGAACCCTTTAAAGTTGGCAAAGAAAGAAATTTTTCTGTCGTTGTCTACAAAAACAATCCTATTGAGGCTTGGACAGGTATTTATAAAATCCAAGGTTCTCCCCTTTTAGTGGAGATAGGATACTCATCTGGGCTTGGTTCCAAGAATTCTATGGGTTTTGGAATGTGGAGTCCCTACGAACCAATGTAGAAGTATTCCTTTTTCCCAATTGATGGGGTACAATACAGAATAGGTTAATGCCCTGAGCACCTTGAAAATTAAATATTGTTCCGTCGACGTTGAATAGCGTAATATTCCAGGGACTTCGACAGAAGGTGATCTAACAACTCTTTTCTCTCCCGGTCTATTCTCTGTCATTTACAGTATAAGTTAGTAACTTTTTTTGTTGAGTCTTGATTTCGTAACAAACAGATCGATACTAGAGTCAGGTTGGTTTGTAGCTTCCCTATGAGGGATTGAAACGCGCAAAAATTACGGAAGTTTGGACTTCGATAACAGAGTTTGTAGCTTCCCTATGAGGGATTGAAACATGATCACGCCATGGATGCTCTCAGATATGCCGTGAGGTTTGTAGCTTCCCTATGAGGGATTGAAACATGTCTCGTTACGCTTTTTCCACTCTTCTTGCGTCGGTTTGTAGCTTCCCTATGAGGGATTGAAACCCTCTTTTGTGTTTTCTTGCAACTTGGTGGCAATTTGTTTGTAGCTTCCCTATGAGGGATTGAAACAGATTTTTCCTTTGAACCACTTCCAGCATTTTTTCGGTTTGTAGCTTCCCTATGAGGGATTGAAACTGGGCAATGAGTAACCATTATGTTGAGGGTGACAAGTTTGTAGCTTCCCTATGAGGGATTGAAACAATACAAGGCTACGGAGAAGGAGGAGCAGCAGCAAAGTTTGTAGCTTCCCTATGAGGGATTGAAACTCATCCATGTTTGTGGTGAGAATTAACACCTTGCTGTGTTTGTAGCTTCCCTATGAGGGATTGAAACCAAGGTGCTGGGATTCTTCAAAGAACTAGGATGGTTGTTTGTAGCTTCCCTATGAGGGATTGAAACAACTTCATTTGATGATACTTACATGGCTGTCCCTTGTTTGTAGCTTCCCTATGAGGGATTGAAACACACTAGCGCTGCCGATATTGAGAATGAAAAGTTTAGTTTGTAGCTTCCCTATGAGGGATTGAAACATGATGTTCCGCTATGAAGGTGGTGGAGACGGTGATAGTTTGTAGCTTCCCTATGAGGGATTGAAACATCTTTTTGAGGATTGTTTCGTCTGGGTATCCGTTCGTTTGTAGCTTCCCTATGAGGGATTGAAACA
>CAZBOU010000005.1:0-15766 GCA_964493625.1 uncultured Caldisericota bacterium | reverse complement strand
GTTTGTAGCTTCCCTATGAGGGATTGAAACAGGATCCGAAGTTATCTTTGAAACCTCCGACCCAATGTTTGTAGCTTCCCTATGAGGGATTGAAACGCGTCCACATCCACTTGAAATGTATCATCAATGCATGTTTGTAGCTTCCCTATGAGGGATTGAAACATGAACAGGATATTCAGTCCATTGTGAACAATCATAGTTTGTAGCTTCCCTATGAGGTTTTTTTTTACTTTTATATTATTACTTACATAGTTTTTTTCAGCACCATGAGGTTTTTTTTCAAAAATGTGAGTAGAGCATCATACAGAAAGGCCTTAACGATTAATGAAGGTTTCCAGCTTTACATACTATTTTTTGCTCTTCGAGCGACATGCCATTTAATGGGTCTTTACAAGAATGGTAAAAATTGACTCGTCAAATATAGGGTGTTTTTTCGTTCTTTTTTACTATTTTTTGATTTTCCAAAAAAAGGGAGTATACTATCGTCCAGTGAGAAAAGTTTTGCTGTCTGAAAGATGTAGTTACCTTATGAAGGATTCTGACTTTTCAATCGGAAGAATATCGCCGATACTCATTTTGTGTCTGAAAGATGTAGTTACCTTATGAAGGATTCTGACGACGAAGGAATACCTTTTTTACACTCCTCTGGAAATGTCTGAAAGATGTAGTTACCTTATGAAGGATTCTGACACACTCCTTTTCCCAACGACAATTATTACACTCTTCGTCTGAAAGATGTAGTTACCTTATGAAGGATTCTGACAATCTTTTAGTATTCATAGAAGATTGTGTTTTGAGCGAAAATGAAGGATCTTTCTCCCCTACTCCCAAAAATAGAACTAAAAGACACTGACTGGTTATTTCAGACCAAACTGAAAACTTGCATTGAGGATTGGCATAGAGGACTGCAAGATCATGTTAAGGAGATATGTTTTGAAAAACGCATTAACGGAATTTGAAAGGGAAACCCTTGCGTGTTTGAGATCAGCAGTATAAGAAGTGTACGATGACGCAAAGCAGAATTACAAAACATTGATCATTGGTGATTACAATGGCAACCCAATAGAAATCAGTTTCAATAAAAACCCTTCAGATAAAATCTAAAGATTCTGGGGGTTAGAAGAATGAAAAGTTTCTATGCAATTGGATTCTCTGGGATCGCGTACTTTGCCAAATCCTTTTTTATATAATACTTTGCTCCGACTGAATGTAAGAATGTTTTTGTATCAAACAGAAATTTTTTCCAATTAACTTCCTTTTCGATTTCTTTATGGTGATTCAGTTTCCCAATTTTCCAGAAACGGACATATGGATGTAGTTCTTTCATGACGATTAAGGCTTCATTTGGATCTATCACAGGTTCTAGGCTAACCCAGGTATAGATCCCCTGTTTGTAGGCTTTTTTGATGGTGTTGAAACGATCTTGGATCGACGATGCATTTGGTTCCCATGCTTTTCTTGCATCATCATTGGCAAAGCATATGGTGATTCCAAGCTGCGTATGAGCTTTGTGGTACAACTCAAAGTCTGCTTCAATAAGTTCGCTATCTCCTTTGGTTAATATGGAGCTTTGAAGATTGTATTTTGCTACAATCTCTAAACATTGGTGAGTAATATGCTCTTTTTTTTCAATGGGTTGATACGGATCGCTTAAGAAGCTAAACAGAATTCGTTTTGATGATCCCCGAAGACCTTTTGCATCTTTCTCAAAGCTTTCAAGAGCATTTTTGCGAACGTATGTTTGTGAGTACCATTTTTCTTTAGTAGTTCTCATGCAACCAGGAGCATAACAATATTTACACCCATGTTCGCACCCAATATAGTGGTTGCAGGCTAGGGGAGAATATTCCAATGCTCGTCCTTTTGGTTTGTATACAATTCTCATTCTTTTATCCTATCTGATAACAGTCAAAAAACTTTTTATCATCCAAATTTGGATTCTACTATCTATATTTTTCCCAGCGATGCAAGTCGAATTGTAAAGAAGCAAATAAGGTATTTTCTGCGAACAAGTTTTTGGGCTTTGATAGTTGAAATCCCAATTTGAATCGTATAATTTCGGTAGTACAAAAGAATTGGAATAGGATGTTTTTTTTACAGGGTCACCAACTTGACACAATGGAACTGGTGAGTGAGAAGGTTGTATGGGTTATTTTGATTTGCAAAGAGATAGGGGCGTTCGTTTTCCAATCAGAAAATGGATGTGTTTTTTACTTGTCATTTTTTTCTTACTGATCTCAACTTATGGAAACGATAGTGTGTTGCAATCGTCACAGGAAAAAATAATCATCCTCTTTGAGGGGGAACCTATAAAAACACCTCGTGAAAGAGAGTGGTGGGACAACAGCTTTGGGTGGATAACGAAGGGTGAAAAGAAGCTAAGGACATTAACCTTTATCAATCAAACAAATGAAGATATATCCTTTACTTGTCTGCCAGAATCAACAGATGAAGTCATTGTAGAACCCGCACAATTTGTCCTAAAAGCGAACGACACAACTTTTTGCAATGTGATCTTGCAACCACAAGAAAAAAATAGTAGCGATCATTATAGTGAATATATTGACATAGAGTCATCAGTGATTCATTTAAAATTGGATGTTAATTATTGGTATCAAAGCGATTACAGAAAAATAGTAGTTTGGAAAGACAAGACGAGTTACGAGTCCATTGATGCAAACAATTTACAAATTAACGATATCCAAATACCCAAGATTATTAACGGAAGAATGTATCTAGAAGCTAAGTTTTTTCCACTACTTGGATATATCTTTCAGCTCCATATTCAAAAAAACATTGCAGCAACTTTACGCATTGATGAAAATACACTGTATTTTGAGTCAGGAAAGGATACTGTTGTCATTAATGGAGAACCTGTTCCTATCGACAACAAGCTTGATATTATCCATGATATGAGAATGTTTTTACCCATTCGTTTCCTTGCTGAATATGCAGGCTATGAAGTCATGTGGGATCCTGCTGAAGAAAAGGTAACCTTGCTGTGGGACAAACTGGAAGACGGAAAGTGATTAACCATGGAATGCATCATTCGCGATATGGATCAAAAATGGAGGATGTAATATGAAACAAGGAAGGACTTTGATAGCATTTTGTTGTGGTCTGCTTTTTTTTAGTTGTACTTTTTTGAGCTGTAATCAGGCATCGGAGACTTCCTTAGAGAAACCGTCAGAAAGTAATGAAGAGATCAGTTATCTTTCCAATATTCCAACCTACACACCTCCGATTGTTGTTCCTTCTGAGCCTTTACATATTGTTACTTCACATACTTCTTTTCAATGGATACGTTCTATTAGTCCAGATCTAGACATGTATGTACGAGCACAACCGGAAAATGCTACTTTGTATACCCCTAACCAATCTTCTCTGTACGCACTTACTAATAGTGCCCTATTAAAAACCAACGAACTAGGAGACAAGGACTGGAGTGTAGGGTATTGGAGAGACCATGAAGTTCTTAGAGACGGTTTCTTAGATGGTATTCGTTTTGAGCATCTTCAATTTACTCCAGAAGGAAATGTAGTATTAGCAGGAGTTGCAAACTCCAATGAACTATCCTCTCCAACCTCCTGGCAACCTGAAGTTCTATCAACATCAGGCAGGGGGAAGTATGTCTCTTTTGATGGTTTTCTAGCCTGCTATTCTCCCCAAGGAGAACGACTCTGGTCAACATACATTGGTGGAAGTAATTATGAAGGAATACACTCCCTTAGCGTTCTAAATGACGGAATTTATCTTTTTGGATGGAGTGATTCACCCGATTTATTTGACAGATTAAACTCTGACATTGATCGTTCAAAAAAGTTATTGCTGATGAAATTCTCATTTTCTGGAGAAATGCTGTGGGCAAAAACATATTTACCTCCTTATAGCGATGAAGAAGGTCATATCTATATACAAGAGATCCAGCACACTGATGCTGGATTTGTTGTTCTCTGTTGTGCGAACAATGCAACATTGCCTTTGGTGAGAATGAATAAAAATACGTTTCAACAAAATTTTCAAGAAGAAAACTATAAAGGTCCTCATTGTAGACCAACAGACGACTATTACATTTTGTACATTGATCTAGAGGGTACTGTCTCTTGGTCAACCTACTTGGGTGGATCTTCTGACGAATACACTGGAACTGGAACAGAGTCTCCCAAACACAATACGCCCAAAATCATTATCGGTGAAACTGCTTTTTGCATTGTTGGAGAAACCACTTCACTTGATTATCCCCTGAAGAATCCATTGCAAGATAGGGTATATTCAGGAGAAAAACCATTGTCGGAGGTATGGCTTCATACAGGAAGGCCACCCGGTTGTCCCGTCATTACCTGTTTTTCTTTTTCAGGAGAGATGCTGTGGTCTACCTATTTTGGGGGTCCACCACTGGAGTTAACCGATGCTTGTATGAAAAATGGTCAAGTATATCTATCTGGTATCATTCAAGAACCAGTTCTTCCTATGGTTTCTTCAGAAATGATCTTTGATGGGTATCACAAAGAAGCAGATGGAATATTGGCACAAATTGATTCGAATGGAAAATTACTATGGTCTACGTATTTTGGTGGAGACAACTGGGATTCTATAGATGCTCTTACCATTGAAAACGATACAATCTATTTCTCAGGAACAACGGGATCAATCTGCTTTCGAAGTGAACCTGAAAAATCTTCTGCTAATGAAGTTCCTGATGAATACTATTTTGCTATGTATGTTGCATCCGTTATACCAAACTCTTTAGATTGCAATGTACAGCTTTATGAAGTTCAAAATGAAACATTTTTGAAAGACCCTGATGCTTTACTCACTTCACCTGAAATTGCTACTGAGGAAGACTCCAATAAGCATTTTTATATGTCCAATCAAACCTATGATATTCGTTTCTTTCACAATAAACTATATACCATCGGCGTGCTAAAGCTTTATGATTACGTTCCTGATTACTACCAATACTTCAAAGAATACGAAGAGATGCCTCCGGAAGCCAAAGGAATATTCTTTTTGACCAGGTGGGATCTAGAATGAATATCAATCAGAATAATGAATCAACATCCGATCAATCCCTGCATGCAAAGAATGGGAAAAGGGGGGGTAAATGAAAAGATTGTTGGCTCTTTTTCTATTGTTTGCTTTCACTACATGTCTCTTTACGGGATGCAATGTCGGTCGTATGTTTGATGGTACGAAACCGTACTCGTATCAAGAATGGTCAAGCGAATACGCTGCTTCTATTTTGGAACATCTGTTTGGATGTCCAACCTATGGTACCAAGACGTGTTTAAAAAACAATGAATCAAAACTGGTATTTGTAGATTGGGCTACTGGGGAATACTCTATCACAGATTCAAAGTTCCCTGCTATAGATTCAACATTGGTAATGGATGCCGCCAATGTTTATTTCAAGAGTGACTATTCAGATATTGTTGCAGTGAGTGTAAACACAGGAGATATTTCATGGAAGCATGATTATTCAGATGTTGATGATCAACTCGATAGTCCCTCCATATTTCCACCTATTTTGTACAAAGATTGGGTACTGTTTACAACTAGAATTGGATTTCCAAAATCGACTTTTGCATGTATTGTAGCCCTAGACAAAAAAACAGGAAAAACAGCTTGGCGCTATCAATCCAAATGCTCTATTAATTCTCCACTTGTAATCATTGGCGATTACTTATACTTTTGGTATACAAAGGATGCCTTAATAAAGTCACCCAAATACAGTATCATCTACGAATTGGACTTACATACGCAACAGGTTACTAACTCCTTTAAAACATCAGCTTTGTATTGGAACATAGAAAAAGTAGTTGGAGATTACTTTTATGTTAGTACTTGGTATTTTCAAGGGATTCAAAAAATAATTCCCAAGGAGCAGAAAAATTGTCATTTCATCAGTTATCCCTCCTACATTAACGAAATCAAATATGCTGACAAGGATATGCTAATATATGGAAATGGCAATACTGTTCTAACTGGGCATACTACTGGCCCATGGTTTTTTCGAATGAACCAGCTTTGGACGTTTGAAAACCCATATCAAGCTGAAAACAAGGAAGAAAGGCTTGAGAAATCTAGAGCAGTGCCCATAAACAAGAACGAAATTGCGATCGCTTCAGAAAAACGGTTGTTTATTTTCAATGCAATGACAAAGAAATGCAAGGAAGTACGGGAAGTAGATGTGTTTCCATATGTCACGAATAGTAAGCTCTTCAGTTCAATATTAAAAGACCTTTGTCCCAAAGGTGTAAAAGATTTTCCTGAATTTGTTCAAGTACCCTTTGAACAAGATAAGCGTGATTACGCCCCTGGCCCAGACATTAAACCACCATACCCTAGTTTGTCGACTTCTTGGAAAATACCTTTACAGCCTGAAAAATCTAAGAAGCCTTGCTATACGCAATTTGGTTTGATTGCCTATGTTGTACAAAATGCAACGATCCAAGCTGTGAATGTCAAATCTGGAGATATTCTTTGGGAGTATAATTCCGACGCTTTGATTAAAACAAAGCCTCAAGTGGATGGAAAATCATTGTATTATATTGATGCTGACAAAAATGTATGTTCGCTTGATTTACAAACGAGGCAGATAACATGGAAACACCCTTTGGCAGAATCAGAGCAATGCGTAAAAATCTGGGATAGCAATGCTTTGTATGGAAAATGGCTTCTATTAAATATTCGAAGTGCCTGGGATATATCTAAATCTGAGATTTCCTTTCAAAAATCTCTTCGACCTGAGGCATATGTTGTTGCATTAGACACTGCAACAGGTAAGGAAGCATGGCGATTTCATGTAGATGATTGGTTTATTGATTCCATGCTTTACGTCCATGGACACAAACTGTATTTCTCTAATTTTAAAAAACTTACCGCTGAATATAGTGATGATTTCAGAGGTGCAGGTCAATTGGGAGGAAGAATCTTTCAAATCGATTTACCCACGCAAAAATCTTCGTTTATTGATACAAGTACCTTCTATGCAGGATCGTATGATAGGTACATGATGAACCAGTTGTGGTTTGATGTAGAACCATATTTCTATTCAAGCTATAGAAATGGGGATGCGTATCGTTTGCATCAGGAAACTATGAAACTAGAAAAAATATATGAAGGCAATCAAGAAGGGGAAGAATCAGAAAGACCTGATTGGCAGATCTTAGAATATGCAAACGATTCGGTGTTTATTCGAGGAAATGGTCCTTTAAACGCTATTGATACAGAAACTCTAGAACTACAGTGGCAATGCAATCTTCCTAATGGTTTAAAAACATTTGTGAATGTGGTTCCCATTTCCGAAAGAACTATCTTGGTAATTGATGAACTGGATCAATTTCACTTCATAGACGTTGAAACAGGAACAATTCTGCAATCCTATTCATTTCCTTTCTCGGTTGTTCGAGCCCAGATTGTTGAACTTCACGAAAATATTCTGCTACTTGAAATCCAGCATAACCAAGAAACCTACTTAGCAGCTATAGATTTAGCTGAACACATACAATGAACAAAGATGAAACCAAATTCCTGTTTTCCTTGACTTTATATATTCCGCGAGTATTCTCAAATTGAGAAAATATGTATCTGTAAGGAGAATTTTAATTGTTAAAAAAAGGAATCATGAATTTACATCCAAGAAAAAATAAAGCTATTGTTATGGGGCTCATTATATGCATGTTCACACTTTGTATAAGCTGTGGACAAAAAACCTTAAAAGATCCGGTGAACATTTTTAGTAGCACGGATGACGATGTTGCATCAAATGATATAGAAACAGAACTTTCACAAGAAGAATGTGATGGTTTATTGGAAGAAAACACTTTCTCTGTATCAGACATCATTGATGCCTTTTCTAAACAAGATAAGCCTTATCAACACATCTATTCAGAACAAGAGATATTTGATTTTCATGGATCTGGATTTGGAAGCAGTCGGAGTTTGTATGGAAGACGAATATCCTATTTGGGACAAACTACTACGAAAAGTGAATATAGTCAGATCTATATTCAAAGTTCTCCAAGGCAAACTCTTTATGAGAAGGAAGACAATGTCACATCCAGTAAAGGCTACCACAGTGAAGTCATCGCCATTCGAGTCAACGATGACCCAAGATTTGGTTTTAGTTGGGGTACAGCTTGCCAAGAACAGTGGTCCTATACAATTCCAGGGGTAAATGTTTTTTCTATTTGTTTCGATGAAGACCATGTCTTTATCTCTACAACAGAAGGACCTGAATGCTATACTTACAAAGATGAGTACAACATTTTTTGTTTTGATAAAGAATCAGGGAAACAAATCTGGAAGCAAACTATGCCAAGTCCTGTCTCTACAAAAATGCTGATCTATCAAGATTGTCTTCTGTGTTGCCATTATGCATTCAATATGGATACAGGGGATATTGTGGACGAGTTTGATGAATGCGTTTCGGGGATTCAAATTGAAGATTGTCTGTACAAATTGTTCTTTCAAACAGGTTGCTTGTCTATAAGCCAGTATTCATTAAAGACAAAAACCAATACGGTAGTCTGGAAAAATGACTCTTTTTCTACGGATGAATATCTTTTTCATCACACTACTCCTGTTGTTGTGGATGAATGGCTATGTTTTACGTATTCGATGCGTGATTCGTTCCAGTCCCCCTACCGAACATACTTGCTAGCATTTCATCCAAAGAATCGTCGATTGGTATGGTCAATTGAATTGGATGATTTTCATAAAAGTGCAGATGAAATTCTATATGACGGCAAGTATCTATATATTTCTAATACATATACTAGCGTTTGTCTTGCTTATGATCCATTCAACAAAGTAGAATGTTGGAGAACATCATTTAAAAATCAGAAGATTGGGCAAGTATTTCCATGCGAGGAGAACATCTATGTAATTCTTATCAAAGAAGAGATAATGGGGAGATGGGGAATATCCTATGATCACCAAGCTCTTCTTTTGGATCGGGAGACAGGATTATTGTGTGGAAAGAGTCCTCCGATAAATTACAGTGGAATTGCAAGCATTGAAGACAAATACAAAGATTATCTGATTACACGTGGATACGATGGTGCATTTTTGGATTTTCACCCCGTTATCACCACACAACTTCAAGAGGAGCTTCGATGAAGAAACAATGTGATTTGCAGAAGAAAGATCAAGTGTATTTATTGCACCAAAAAGGTATTTGGAGATGAAATGTACCAAATGGGAAGAGATACGCTTTACAAAATGAGAACCGATGGCACGGACTTTCAGCTTGTCGAATGAAAATGCTTTTAGTTTTGGAGTTGTCAATGAATAGTGTGATTAAGTTATCCATAACCCAATTGTGAATGTTTTTTGATTTGTTTACTGTTTTTTTCAATCGAATAATGGGTCACAAAAATAAATCAAACATTATTTCTATTTTTCTTGACTTTGTATATTCCGCGAGTATTCTCAAATTAAGAAAAATTTTAATGTAGTAGGAGATTTTTGCATTGCTAGTAGGGGTGGTACTGATGTTTGTATCAGACCGTGACGCAGTGTTAATCTTGAAAGGGACATAATAATGACAAAAAATAGTAGCTTGTTCATTGTATTGGTTGTCGTAGCTAGTATTTTCTTTACTTCTCCTTCATACGGAGTAAAACATCATTTAAACACTGGTACGGATGGGATCATCATCCTCTTTGAGGGGGAACCTATAGAAGAAACAATGGAATCCTCTAAGTGGGATTTTGGACTTTTTACAAAAGGACAAAAAAAGCAGAAAGTACTGACCTTTCTAAATCAAACTTCAAAAGACATCCCCATTAACCTCTCTACTACCTCAAAGGAAACCACGATTCATCCTTCTTCTTTTGTTTTGAAATCAAAAGAGACTTTCTTCTGTACGTTAACAGTAGAGCCAGAATACAAGGAAGAAAGCAACGGTTATGGAGATTCATTACAAATTCGCTATCTGGAAACGAAGAGGGAATTTCGTTTCAATTACTGGTTTCAAACTGATTATAGGAGCATCACACTATGGAAAGATGAAATATACTTTTATACGAAAGACCTGGATGTGGCACAAAAAAAGTATTTCCCACTGTATATGCCTCCTATCATTCACAATGACCGCATGTATGTTGAAGTTCGTTTTCTTCAAGAACTTGGATACAATTGCCAACCTAATTTAGAAAAAGACATATCCCTTACTTTGTATTTCGATGAAGATGTATTGTACTTCGAACCTTCGAAAAATAGAGTCATCATCAATAGTCAACCTGTGTTAATGGACAATACTTCTCTGTTAATATGGGATATGAGAATGTTTTTACCTGTTCGTTTCCTTGCTGATTATGCAGGCTATGAAGTCATGTGGGATCCAGATGAAGAAAAGGTGACTTTGCTGTGGGACAAACTAGAAGGTGAGGAATGATCGATCACAGAATGCATCTGCGATATGGGTCAAAAATGGTACAGAATGTATGAGAAAGATCATGAAATGGTAGGGTTCATCCTATTGGGTTGCACTGAATACAGCTACTATGGCTTTATTCAGAAAAGGAATATTCTTTTTGACCAGGTGGGATCTAGAATGAATATCAATCGGACTAATGGATCAACACCCGATAAATCCCAGCATGCAAAGAGTTGGAAAAATGGGAATGGTAAATGATCCATAAGCATATACTTTTTGCAGGAAACTGTAGAAATGTTGGAGATGAAAAGATGCAGTGGAAGATTGAACTCAATCGATTGTTGTGTGCTTTGTTGTCCTTGGTTTTACTGTTCACAGTAGCAAGTTGTTCGTTTTGGAATATGGAACATGCTGATCCCTTGTCTCCTTCTCTCGATTTTTCCACCTACTTAGGGGGAGATTATAGTGATTTGGTGCATGCCATGGAGCGGGATAGTGAGGGGAATATATACATCGGTGGAGAAACAAATTCTCGTAATTTTCCCATGAAACATGCCTATCAAGATACCATAAATGAACATGGCATGGATGCTTTTTTAGCAAAACTCTCCCCTGATGGTCAGCTATTATGGTCTACTTATATGGGTGGAAATCATGAATTTTGGCATTCTCATGAAATGAACAAGATGTATGGAAACGGCGCAGAGGGACTTTTTTCAGAAGGTATCAACTGTATAAAAATTACAGATAAAGCCGTCTATGCAGGAGGTTATTCCAATGCAGAAAGCGTTCCTGAATTTCAGTATTCCTCCCCTCATGATTATTGGTTTTTGAATAGTTTTATTGCAGAATTTACACGTGATGGAGACTTTGTTCGCATTCTTGAAATGCCCTACATTGAGGACAATGGATATTTGGTTTTGCATGATTTTGAATGGGTGGCGGATGATACTCTTCTTTTTGGAGGACTGCAACGTGTATGGCCTGAAAACGGGGATCTGAAATCCAGGGGTAAATGGCACTACTGTATTGCCTCTCTGCATGTTGGAGAAGAAAACCGTGTTACGGTCAATTGGAAACAGATCATCTCCACTCCCGGATCCTCCCAAGGGAAATATGGAGAAATTGATAGCCTATTACTCCACTGTGACCAGGATCATATCTATACTGCTTTCTCAAGCCGGTCATATCAAGACAATGTTCCCTATGGACATGTACATTGCTATACCCAGGAGGGTACACTTCTTTGGTCCCAATCCATTGAAGCAGCAAGAAAGCCAAACCCATCGGTTGACGAAGAAGACAGTAGTCTTACAGCCTGGACTGCTATTTATGCTATGGCAGT
Source organism: uncultured Caldisericota bacterium (assembly GCA_964493625.1). GTDB lineage: Bacteria > Caldisericota > Caldisericia > UBA6126 > UBA6126 > JAGLCW01. The sequence continues at coordinate 4,037 of CAZBOU010000005.1, read as the reverse complement.
GGGTGAACAAGGCATTTTTGTGGGAGGTGTAACTAGGAATGATGGAGTCTTACCCAAGGCAAAAAAACCCTATTGGAAATCGGGGATAGAAGAGGATCTCAACACACAAGGGTTTGTTGTTCAGTTATCGCATCAGGGAATTATTCTTCAAAGCAGAGCCTTTGGTGGAAATGGGGATGAAGCTGTGTATGATATGGCACTGAATGATGATGGTCTTCTTTTTGTTACAGGAAGTACTTCTTCTACAGATTTTCCTGTGGTGAATCCGATGCAAGATCAAGTTTTTGAAGAAGAAACTGCTTTTATTGCTGTTCTCTCTCCCTCTCTGAAGTTTCTATTTTCTACGTATTGGGGAGGGAAGGAATATGCTATACCCGAAGAAGATCCCGAGAAAGAATACTACCGATTAAAAGAAGATAAACCTATGACTCAAGGCTTGTTTATTCGAGCTGACTCCACTACATTCCTTGTATCCGGGTATACCGACAACAATACATTTCCATTGAAACATGCTTTTCAATCGGATAATCCACCTTGCCCGTGGGGTGAAGGAATTTTGGGTAGTGTTTTCCTGTCAGCAATGACGTTTGCAGAGGATGACACACTTCATGACAATCCCACAGAAACCCATGGCAATACAACCGGAAGGAAGTGGGTGATTACACCCAATAAAGACTTACACCAATCATGATGAAAGAGATATTGAAACGATTAACGATATTCTTCGTTTGCATGTGTTTGTTGTCAAGTCTGGTTGATTGCATGAATATGAAGAATCGAAGACAAAGCACGAATGAGACAGCTTTGTTGAATAATACGTTGCCTGAAAAAATGGATCCAGATGAATTCAATTTTACTTCGTATAGAACGAATCTTTCAAGCTTCCCAGACTATTTTTTGAATCTACCAGAAGTATCCTTGGAAACGCAATGGATTCTCCAAGCAGATAATTACCAGAGAATTCGACCCATGAAAATTGTACAGGGTGTATCCAATCGAACTATTTTAATAGCTAACAGCTATGTCTTTTTTGACCGCGAAACTTTTAGGCGAAATGAAATTGAAGCTCCTGATTATTATTACGAAGATATCCTAGCGATCGAAATGAGCACTGGTGATATTCTATGGCAGTATCGACTAGAAGAAGCAAGTGCAACTTCCATTTTGGAACATCAAGGCAAAATCTATTTTGGGACTAAAATGGGTGTTAATGAACTTCGAACATTTCACCGTGTTATCTGCTTAGATTTAACCACAGGGAAAGAATTGTGGAAGCAAAGAATTCCAGGACCAGTGCAGACAAACTTTGTTATCTTAAATTCGGATCAATCCCTTTGTTTTGGAATAAAAGACCTAGATAGTTTTTTGTTCGTATTACAACTTGATACTGGAGAGATAGTAAATAAGCTTCCCCTTTCGATACATTTTGATCTTTATACCAACTGGTCTTCATTGATCCCAGTTCAAGAAACAACTCTATGTTTTTCTTCAATGACAACTAGTGAATCTCAAACTATCATCCACGAATTCGATATTATTACTGGTGTGGTGGAACCGGTATTTCATTTTACAGCTTCTTCCGAAGATCGTTTCTATTGGAATATGATTCAGGTTGGTTCTTTGGTTTGTATTGTTAGCGAGACGATAAATACCGATCAACCACATATAAGTATTCACGCTTTCGACCCCGAATCAAAAACTATCGTGTGGACCGAAAACATTCCTACTACTTTTGGATTTACTATTTTTACTACAATGAAACGATTGCAGGAAACTTTGTACTCTTACTTCGCTAATAAAGAAGAATTGTTAGCATTCTCACAGAAAATGAACCAGTGGGAACAATATGGTGAAATTTGTGAGGATATTGCCCATCGTTACAATGTAAATTGCAATATTCAACATGTGGATACTTCGCAGGTTATTGTTTCAGTGTCGCCAATGGCAAGTGATATGTGGATGACTACTCCGTGGGATGAAAGGTTTTGGCTGGTTATCGATGCTCAATCGGGTGAAATTCTTGGAAAACTACCCATGTTACTCGAATATTATGAATCTTTTGAAGATTGTTTCATCATGGGAGACTACTGGGAATACAAAGGTTCAGGTCCACCCTTCCTGGCATTGGGAGGAATCCAATGAGAATAAGAAATAATGGGCTTTTACTTCTATGTATTCTTCTATTCTTTACTTCTTCTTGTTCAAAACGTCCTGAAAGTGCTACACTACCAGAAATATCTCGGGGTAATACAGTGGGAAATGCTGCTAATGGTGGAATGGTTTGTCAACGAGGAGATTGGATTTATTACTACCTTGACAATTCCACCAACCCTGGTATTTACAAAATACGAACAGATGACACGGAAGGTAAAATTGTAATCCATAGGCATGCTAATAATATCAATGTGGGAGAAGACGGGATTTATTATACAGGCGGATATGATTCTAGTATTCTCAAGCTTGCATTTGGAGAGGATCAAGCTACTGTTGTTTTTGGAGATTCAATGGCAGAGATGAACATCGTAGAGGATTGGATCTATTTCAATACTTTTCAACCCGAATTTGGCATCTTTAAAATACGAACAGATGGTACCCAGAGAACGAAACTTACCGAAGATACTGGGTATTGTATGAATGTTACAAACGATTGGGTGTACTACATCGACAATTACCATAATAAAGATAAACAAAAACTCTATAAAGTACGCATTGATGGAACCGAACGAATACAATTATCTGACGATCACATCGGCTTTATTAATGTAGCAGGGGACTGGATTTATTATTCCCACTTAGAAGATGCTGGCAGGCTTTATAAAATGCGAACCGATGGAACCAATAAGATGAAAATAACAGAAGACATTGCTAGAATCTTTAATGTTTCTGGTTCATGGGTTTACTATCGAAGTGGATTGGATCATCAAAAGTTATACAAAATTCGAATAGATGGCACCGAGAGAACAAAACTGATGGATGATCAACCTTTTGATATTGCACGCATTAGCATTGTCGGAGACTGGGTATATTGCCATTCAAGGGCAAATAAAGTATTTCGAGTTCATACCGATGGCACGGACTTTCAGCTTATAGAGTGAAAGTTCTCTTTCCTTTGTGGTTGTCAATGAAAAGTGTGATTAAGTTATCCATAACCCAATTGTGAATGTTTTTTGATTTGTTTACTGTTTTTTTCAATCGAATAATGGGTCACAAAAATAAATCAAACATTATTTCTATTTTTCTTGACTTTGTATATTCCGCGAGTATTCTCAAATTAAGAAAAATTTTAATGTAGTAGGAGATTTTTGCATTGCTAGTAGGGGTGGTACTGATGTTTGTATCAGACCGTGACGCAGTGTTAATCTTGAAAGGGACATAATAATGACAAAAAATAGTAGCTTGTTCATTGTATTGGTTGTCGTAGCTAGTATTTTCTTTACTTCTCCTTCATACGGAGTAAAACATCATTTAAACACTGGTACGGATGGGATCATCATCCTCTTTGAGGGGGAACCTATAGAAGAAACAATGGAATCCTCTAAGTGGGATTTTGGACTTTTTACAAAAGGACAAAAAAAGCAGAAAGTACTGACCTTTCTAAATCAAACTTCAAAAGACATCCCCATTAACCTCTCTACTACCTCAAAGGAAACCACGATTCATCCTTCTTCTTTTGTTTTGAAATCAAAAGAGACTTTCTTCTGTACGTTAACAGTAGAGCCAGAATACAAGGAAGAAAGCAACGGTTATGGAGATTCATTACAAATTCGCTATCTGGAAACGAAGAGGGAATTTCGTTTCAATTACTGGTTTCAAACTGATTATAGGAGCATCACACTATGGAAAGATGAAATATACTTTTATACGAAAGACCTGGATGTGGCACAAAAAAAGTATTTCCCACTGTATATGCCTCCTATCATTCACAATGACCGCATGTATGTTGAAGTTCGTTTTCTTCAAGAACTTGGATACAATTGCCAACCTAATTTAGAAAAAGACATATCCCTTACTTTGTATTTCGATGAAGATGTATTGTA
>CAZBOU010000004.1:0-137336 GCA_964493625.1 uncultured Caldisericota bacterium | reverse complement strand
TTGGAATTGCTTTTGTGATGTGGGTTTGGAAGGGGTAAAAAAAAGGGGGAGAAGTGAATTTCTGTGCGTTGTTTTTATTCTTCGGTCAAATTAACAAGCTAATCCATTGAGCTATCATTACCAAAGGATAAGAAAGCAATGTTGTGCTCCCAATAAAAAACAACATAAAAATGCTTGGTAGCAATGGTTTATCGGAACTCAAAGCGATGTCATTTTTCAATCTTCTGTGAGCACAAGAAAATCCTGCATAAAAAACAAGTCCCTCTAGACAAGAAAAAAATAATCCAAAAAGGATCAATGAGATAACGGTTATGAAGTTTTTACTTACTGGATTTTGGATATACGCGGCGACAAACATCAAAATAAAGGCTGTAACAAAGAAAAGAATGCACAAGAAGCTACATAGTGAAACTATGTAGCTTCTTGCATCTAGTACATGATCACGAATGGAAGAACCCTTCACCTTCCATGTAGAGAGGATAGGAAAAAGGAAATATCCAATCAAGAAGAACTGAATAAGAACAAGAACGATGACAAAAAATATGTCTGGTAAACTCATGTGTATAGTCCTACATTAATTCCGGATAAGACCATTCTCAATCAATGTTTCTGTCATTTTTTGAGTCGCATACACAGAAGAATCCGTCTGGATAAATAGGAGTCCGTCCGGGATAACTTCCATTTTGGCATGCCCATCGTCAAATCCATATTGGCTAGTGTACAGAATAGAGGTACTCTGTGGTGACCACCGATAGCCCTCGGTAGAGCTGGGCAATCCTTCTTGGAATCCTGCTACTTGTTCTTGGATTGTCTGTAAAATAGAACAAGAAGATGGGTAGTGGAAAGAACCCTTCAATATGTTTGCAAGATGCTGAAGTGTCTCCCAATTTGCATACGGAATGGCAGCGGGTAACCCTGGAGAAAAAGTTTGTATACGACGATCTGTACTAATAAAAGTGCCGCCCGTTTCAATTGCCAAAGAGGAGGGGAATACAACATCTGCCAAAGCCGCAGTTTCTGTAAGGTGGGTATCCATGACGACTAAAAAGGAAGGTTTGGTCATAACAATAGATTTCATAGGATTTTCTCCAAGTACAACTAGAGCGTGTATATGATCGTCTTGAATTCCCTGTAAAACTCTCTTGTAATCGATATTAATTCCAACTACTGGGAGAGATTGGCTGTTGTTTTGTGGCTTCAGCTGGACAATACCATCTCTGGGATTGCCTATATGTCCCGATATCAACGATAGATAGGAAATAAGCTTTATGCCCTCTTTGCTTACTTGGTTTTGATCAAAAACAATCATAGCTTTTTTGGACTTCCCATAGACTTCAGCAATTTCTACAGCTTCTTTACTAGGCTGAATAGATTGCAAATCTTGTTGGAGAACATCCCAGCCGTGTACATTTTTTGGCTCAAATCCCATAGAGACTAATGCAGAAGCGATTTCTTTCAAAAACTGGATGGAATTGTTTGGATTCACTTTTTTGGAAGCCCATTCGTCCATTTTTGATTGACAAGGGTTAACCGTAATCAATGTAGCACCATTCTCAACGGCTTGTTTCATTTTAATGGCTGCTATCGTATGATCTCGGAAGGTATTCGAACCAATCAAAAGAATACAATTTGTTTGTGCGATTTCATCCAAAGTATTCGGGGAAGCATCGTATCCAAACACATCCTGCAATCCACCAATATGCGAATCAAAGTTCGTCACCATTGGAGTTTGTAAGACAGACTTGCTCCACTGTTTTGCTAGATACATGTCTTCCAATGTCCATTGGTCGGATACAGAAACTGCAGTGCTATCCGAACCATATCGAAAACGAACGCTTTCTAATTTTTTTGCAGTATAGAAAAAAGCTTCCTCCCAGCTAGCTTCTTTTAACTCTTTATGAAGTCGTATGAGAGGGTTTTTTAATCGTTTGTCGTCTCGTAGGATGTTGTATCCAAATCGTCCTTTAACACATAAAAGACCCTGGTCTACTTTGCTTTCTGGATCTGGCAAAGCACGAACAGCCATATTGCCTCGCGTTTCCATAAGGATATTGCAACCTATACTGCAATGCGAGCAAATTTGTTTGCTCTGGTTCGTTTCCATCGGACAAGGTTTGGTGATTTGCAATTTTTCTTGCAGGGCTCCTGTAGGACATACTGAAATACATTGACCGCACGAAATACAATCGGTATCTTCTAGTGGCAAGCTCATGTCGGGATGAACAATGGTATCAAATCCTCTATCTACTAGTCCCAAAGCAGTTACTCCCATAACCTCATTGCAGATTCTTACACAGAGACTGCAAAGTATACATTTGTCGGGATTTCTGGATATGAAAGGGTGAGAATCCTGTATGTCCCTATGGTGTTTATCGCCAAATAGTGCTTCGGGTTGAACTCTATAATCCGTAGAATATTGAATAAGTTTGCATTCAAAATAGTCGGGACAACCACATTCTAGACACCTTTTTGCATCCTGTATTGCAGCCTGCGCTGAATAGCCTTTTACAATTTCTAAAAAGTTATCGCTCCGCAGATCAGGTTCTAAAAGTTCCATTGGGGGTCGAGGTTCTGTTGGTCGATGAGAGAATTCATCTTCAGAAACATCGTCTCGGGTTACAAGATATGGTTTCGTATAGGGAGTTTCTAGTCCATACAGATAGGTATGGATAACATCTGCAGCAATCTTGCCGTCTCCGATTGCCTGAATAGCAATTTTCTGGTTGTCATTGATGGCATCGCCTCCGGCAAAAACTCCTTGAACGCTGGTAGAAAATGTCTTTTTATCGGAAGCAATGGTGCTTCTTTTTGTTAACTCTATGCCGTCTAAGCCTTCTACATTCACGTACTGCCCGATGGCTACAACAAGGGAATCAATGGAAAGAGTGTCTTCTTGTCCTTCCAACGGGACAGGTCTTCTTCTACCACTACTATCTGGTTTTCCTAGTTCCATTTTTTGGAGTCGAATGGAATCAACATTGCCATTCTTTCCTTGTACTTCCAGTGGACTGACTAGGAAATGGAAGTGAATGCCTTCTTCTTCACATTCCACAATTTCAATTTCTTCTGCAGGCATTTCATCTCGAGTTCTTCGATACAGAACATAGACTTCTTCGGCTCCCAATCGTTTTGCTGTTCGGCAAGCATCCATTGCGGTATTGCCTCCGCCTACAACAGCTACTCTTTTTCCAATAGGGACTGGCTTGTTTTGAATGACATTCGCTAGAAAATGAATACCGCCATAAACTCGTCCTAAGTCCTCTCCGGGAATGCCCAAATCGATACTGTTCCAGCAGCCAATGGATAGGTACACAGCATCATACTCTTTTTGCAAGGCTTGTAGGGTGATGTCTTTCCCAAGCTTTCTATTGTTTTTTAAGCAAGCACCCATTTTTTGAATAATGGCAACTTCTTTATCAACAATCGTTTTGGGTAGACGATACTCTGGAATGCCATATCGTAACATCCCCCCCATTTCGGGCATCATGTCGAAAATGGTAACCTCATGGCCTTTGAGCAACAAATAATAGGCTGCTGATAAACCACCGGGTCCTCCTCCAACTATGGCAACTTTTTTTCCTGTTTTAGGTTGTATAGGTGGAATATAGGGATCGTCAAGATCAATGTCAGCCACAAAACGCTTTAACCATGCTATTGAAATAGGCTCGTCTTTCAATTCACGACGACATTCTTCTTCGCAGGGATGAGGACAGACTCTACCGATGGAAGCAGGAAGGGGTAGTTGTTCTTTGATCAGCTTTAAAGCTTCTTTAAACTCCCCATTTGCTATCAATCCAACATATCCCTGGCAATCTGTTTGGCCTGGGCATGCCAGTACGCAAGGGGGTCGACAATCGCCCGTATGATCGGTTAGCAATAGCTCCAATGTAGTTTTTCGAGAAGATTCAATCTTCTCGGTCTTGGTATAAATGACCATGTTATCAGATATTTCGGTAGCACAGGCTCGGAATAACTTAGGGCTCCCTTCTATTTCTACAACGCAGAGACCACATCCTCCATACGGCTGGATTCTTTTGTCATAACAAAGAGTTGGGATATCAATATCGTTTTGTTTTGCGACATCAAGTATTGTCTGCCCTTTTTGTCCTACAACTTCTAACCCGTCGATATTAAGTTTGATTTTTGACATGTTCTCACCTTTCTATTTATAAAGCTTCAATAGCATTGAATGTACACACTGTTTTACATGTACCACATTGAATGCAGAGTTCTTGATCAATAGAGTGTACTTTCTTTGGTTCGCCGCTTATGGCATCTGTTGGGCATTTTTTTGCACAAGCACCACATCCAACACATTGTTCTTCTTTTATTGTATAGGTTAACAATTTCTTACAACTATGTGCTGGGCAGCGATGTTCATAAATATGTGCTTCATATTCATCTCGAAAGTATTGCAATGTAGTCAGAACAGGATTAGGAGCAGTTCCACCTAAAGCACAAAGAGAACCATCTTTCACTTTTTGACACAAATCTTCCAGCAATTCGATATCGCCATCTTTGCCTTTTCCATCTGTGATTCGTTCTAGGATTTCTAACATTCGTTTCGTTCCTACACGGCACTGCACACATTTTCCGCACGATTCTTTGCAAGTAAAGTCTAAAAAGAATCTTGCCATATCTACCATACAGGTAGTTTCATCCATCACAACCATCCCTCCGGAACCCATAATGGCACCTGTGGCAGTAATAGATTCATAGTCAATAGGAGTATCCAGTAGGGACGCAGGAATACAGCCGCCAGAAGGGCCTCCCATTTGAACAGCTTTAAATTCCTTGTCATCCTGGATTCCTCCGCCTATGTCAAAGATAACTTCACGGAGTGTCACTCCCATGGGAATCTCTATAAGGCCTCCACGCTTGATTTTGCCGGCAAGTGCAAACACTTTTGTTCCTTTGCTTTTTTCTGTCCCTAGAGCGGCAAAGGCAGCTCCCCCAAGTCGCATAATCCAGGGAACATTGGCAAAGGTTTCTACATTGTTAATGTTCGTAGGTTTTCCCCAATAGCCTTTTTGTGCTGGAAATGGTGGTTTTAATCGCGGCATTCCACGAAGTCCTTCCAGCGACGCAATCAAGGCAGTTTCTTCACCGCAAACAAAAGCACCAGCCCCAGCTTTGATCCAAATATCGAAGTCAAAGCCCGTTCCAAAGATATTTTTTCCCAGGAACCCTTTGGCTCTTGCTTGTTCCAAGGCAATCTCCAATCGTTTAATGGCCAATGGATACTCAGCACGAACATAAATAATTCCTTCGTTTGCGCCAATTGCATATCCACCAATCATCATTCCTTCAATAACACTATGGGGATCCCCTTCTAGAATACTTCGATCCATAAAAGCTCCTGGGTCACCTTCATCGCCGTTGCAAACAATGTATTTGGGGGTCTCTTTTTGTTGGTAAGCAGCTCGCCATTTAAACCACGTGGGGAAGCCAGCGCCACCTCTTCCTCGCAAGCCAGATATCTTTATCTCCTCGATTACATCCATGGGGGTTTTATTTTGAAGACAATCCTGTATTGCTTTATAGCCTTCGTTGGCAATGTAATCTTCAATTTTTTCAGGATTGATAACCCCGGCATTTTGAAGAGCAATTCGTTTTTGTTTTTCCATGGCCGACTTGTCTATAGGCTCCATCATAACAGCACTGTTTGGCTCTTTGTGGTGCAATGCAAAATCTAGTATCTCCGAAGCTTGTTCAGCCTTCACCGACACAAATGTAGTTTTCTGTCCATTGTCAGAAACAACATCAACAATAGGCTCTAGATAACAAGTTCCACAACATCCTGCCAGTTCCAAACTCATCGTGAGTTCTCTTGCATCTATTTCGTTTTGGATCGCGTTTTTTACTTTGTCAGATCCAGCAGCAATCCCGCAACTTCCCTGTCCAATGATAATTTTCATGCATGATCCTCCTTTGTCTCGGAATGACTACTTTTCTTTCGCAAATCTCGTAAAATAGTTCGTACTTTTTTCGGAGTCACTTTTGCATACGTTTCCCCATTAATCATCATGACAGGGGATAGACTGCAACAACCCAAACAAGCTACATTATTAAGAGTAAACAATCCATCTTTGGTGGTTTGTCCGTTTTGAATAGAAAGCTCGTCACATATAGTCTGTTCTATTTCATCAGCACCGTTTACATGACAAGCAGTACCTTTGCAAAGAAGTATCAAATACTCTCCAACCGGTTGCAATCGGAATTGGGTATAAAATGTTGCTACACCATATATGATGGGGGTTTTAATAGAGGTTACTTTCGAGATGTATCGAATGATATCTCTAGGAAGATATCCGTAAATAGACTGCGCTTTCTGTAAAATTGTGATCATACTTCCCGGTTTGTTTTTGTATTGACTCAATACATTGTCAAGTTGAGAAGTATCATGGGTTAATTCATCATTGTTTTTTGTACACGTTCTTGTCGACTCATTCCATTGACTCATGTTGATTCCTTTATTGGTTGGTTTAAAAAAAGAGGACTACATGGTTTCAATAGAAAAGTATTTCAAAAGAAACATTGACGCCATTTGTTGCACATCAAAAATAAATTCATCACTTTCCTCCTGCAAATAAGAGAACAACTCTATGTAGAAAGTATAAATGAATGAGTATTTGTGTAAACAAAACAAGGGGTTTTTTTGGGTTAAAAAATAGGAATACCATAGTTCATTCTTTTTTTCTTTTTGACAAGATAGCTTATTTCAATAGAATGATCGTGATTTCGGTTTACTATTACACTTTGAGGAGGATACATTTAAAATGTCCAACAAATCATTTAACGCTTTTAAGATGGCTCAGGAACAGTTTGATGCAGTCGCAGAAAAATTGGATTTGGACCAAGGTACAAGAGCCTTGCTCCGTAACCCTCTCCGCGAGTACCATTTCTCAATTCCTGTGCGAATGGATGATGGTTCATTTAAAGTTTTTCAAGGTTTTCGTGTTCAACACAATGATGCTAGAGGCCCTGCTAAAGGTGGCATTCGTTTTCACCCACAAGAAACCATCGACACTGTCAGAGCTTTGGCCACTTGGATGACCTGGAAATGTGCTGTAGTAGATATTCCACTAGGTGGTGGCAAGGGAGGAGTCATTTGTGATCCTCACCAGCTAACAGAGCGCGAACAAGAAGGTATTTGTCGTGGTTGGATTCGACAGCTTGCTTACAATATTGGTCCTGTTCAAGATGTACCCGCACCGGATGTCATGACATCCGCACAACATATGTTATGGATGATGGATGAATATGAAACAATCCATCATGGAAAATTCCCAGGAATGATTACCGGTAAACCAGTTGGTATGGGAGGTTCTTTAGGCCGAACAGAAGCTACAGGATATGGTGTCATTTATACCGTCCGTGAGGCCCTTAGAGAACTGGGAATTGACATTCAAAAAACCACAGCAGCCTTTCAAGGATATGGCAATGTAGCACAATATGCCGTTAAATTGTACCAAGAATACGGTGGTAAGGCAATTTGCGTCTCGTGCTGGGATCAAAATGATCAAAAATCCTACACCTTTGTTCGCAAATCTGGTATCAATTGTGATGAATTGCTATCGATTACGGATCGTTTTGGTGGTATTGACAAAGAGAAGGCAGAACAACTTGGATACGAAGTTCTGGATGGGAATGCTTGGATTGAACAAGATGTTGATATTCTTGTCCCTGCAGCTTTGGAAAACCAAATCACCAAAGAAACGGTCAATAAGATTTCCGCTCGCGTAAAAGTTATTGCAGAAGGTGCCAATGGCCCTACAACTCCAGAGGCAGATGCCATTATTCAAGAAAAAGGCATCTTTATGATTCCTGATTTCCTAGCAAATGCTGGTGGCGTTACTTGTAGTTATTTTGAACAAGTACAATGCAATATGAACTACTTCTGGTCGAAAGAAGAAACGCTTTCAAAGTTGGATGCAAAAATGACGGATGCTTATTTGAAAGTATCTGCCATGGCACGCTCTCGCAACGAATATATGAGAGATGCTGCCTACATGATAGCCATTCAACATGTTGCTGATGCATGCAAGATTCGAGGTTGGGTGTAACCCAATCTTTCCTGTCCATTTAAAAAAAGGGGGGATTCTTTCCCCCCTTTTTTTTATGACAAAATGGTTACAAATTTTTTTCCTTGATTGCGATTTTCAAAACTTCTTTTCATCTTCTTCTATTTTCTATACAATGGCAGTACTCTCGCTTATGAGATCATCTTTTTAAATAAAGGAACTGTCAATGATTAAAATCTATCCCTGCTACAATGAGTCTAAAAGAAAATGACCAAGCACATTGAAGAATTGAATCCTTATCAAATACGCCGAGTTCTACTTCTAGCGAGTAGATATGATGCCTATCTTTTAGAAGAAGATGGTTCGATGGAAGATTATATTGCAAACTTGTACAAAGAAAGAGAATTGGGCTACACGCCTCAATTTGTTAAAGCATACGATGAAAAAACCACTCTTCAAATCTTGCAGGAATCCATACCTGATATTTTGATCGTGTGTATCCGGAAAATAACTTCAGAAAACCATTTGTTCATACAAACCCTACAAAATAAGTATCCATCTATTCCTATTGTTCTACTTCTATACAATGAAATCAGCCAAGAAGAAGCGGAAGAAAAATGCAGAGATATTTCTGTTGATCTTTTTCTATGGAATGGTGAAAGCCGTATCATTGCAAGTATTTTGGAGCTTATTGAAGACAAAAAAAATGTTTTCCATGATTCGACACTTTTGCCTATCCCGATTATTCTTTTTGTAGAAGACAACATGCAGTATTATTCATCCTATCTGAATATTCTTTACAAAACCTTATGGCATGAGACCAAAAAGCTTTATCAAGACCACACATCATTGCAAAAAAAAATCTTTCAGCAAAAAACTCGTACCAAAGTTCTTCATGCTAAGACATATGAAGAAGCTGTTCAGATGCTCGATCAATACCACCAACAAATCATTGGCGTAATAACCGATATGCAATACCCTATGGAAAAAGGAAGCTGTGATACAAGTGGATTGTACCTTGCCAAAAAAGTCTGGGAGTACGATCCTGTGCTTCCAATCGTCTTGCAATCCAGCACAACTTGCTTTGCCCCTTGCATTCAGGAACATCCCGTTGTCTGTATTCAAAAAACTTCTAAAACACTTCTCTCGGACATCAAAAATACACTCACTGCCTATTTTGGTTTTGGAGACTTACATTTTTTCAATCAGGAGGGAAAAGTTCAAACAAAGATACCTACCACGCAAACATTTTTAGAGATTATTGATTCTCTGAATAAAGATACATTTATGCTTTTAATCCAAAAAAGAAGACTTTCTAAATGGTTTCTTGTACATAGCGAATTCGCATTGGCAGAAATTGCCAAAAAGATCGAAAAAGAACCCTCCACTTTTGAACACAAAATTCAGACACTCAAAAAAGCATTAAAAACAGAGCTTTACAGAGAAACAAAGGGCTCCATTGTCACGTATTCTCGAAGATTTCCCCTGGAAGAATGGACCATTGGTAAAATTGGAGGAGGTTCTATAGGAGGAAAAGCCCGAGGTTTGTCTTTTTTTAATCGACTTCTTACAGAAGAAAACCCCTTTTGCGATCTTCATGATATTCATATATTCATCCCGCAATCTGTCATTGTTGGAACCAGTGTTTTTGATGATTTCATTCGTTTAAATCACCTTGAAAACATGTACAATTCAAATTTACCCGACCGGCAAGTAGCGCGGATATTCCTTCAATCCGACATTCCTCCGACGATTATTGGAGACCTTCGTTCCATTGCTCAACAATTCACAGATCCTTTGGTGGTTCGTTCCTCAAGCCTTCTCGAAGACGCCCTATACCATCCATTTGCAGGGATCTATGCGACCAAAATGATTCCCAATAACGAACCTTCTTTTGATTTACGATTCAGCCAATTGTGCAATGCAATTAAACTTGTGTATGCATCTGTTTTCTCAAAACAAGCCCGTACTTATATGGAATCCACCAATCATATCGCAGAAGATGAAAAAATGGCAGTCATTATTCAAAAAGTTGTCGGATCTCGAAAGCAGTATAGCTTCTACCCTGAAGCATCCGGTGTAATCCGTTCCTACAATTATTATCCATATGAACCAGCCAAACCTGAAGATGGAATTATGCATCTAGCAATGGGTTTGGGAAAAGCCATTGTTGATGGAGAAACTTCTTTACAGTTTTCTCCTGCGTACACAGACAAAGTACACCAATTATCAAATACTGAAACTGCCTTACAAACGACGCAAAAAAAGTTTTGGTCCATCAATTTAAAACCTTACACTCGCTCTTTTACCATCGATGAAGACGAGTTTATGAACCTACAACCCATCCATGTTGGTTTGAAACATGGGTCTCTTGAGGGGATTGCATCCACCTATTTGGCAGAAGAAGATCGACTATATGATAGTGTTCATCGAGCAGGACCTAGAATTATTACATTCCATCGGCTATTAAAATCGTCTCAGAATTCGTTTGGATCTTGTATACAAAGATTGTTGAAAATATGCGAAGAGGCTATGGCTACTCCAGTGGAAATCGAATGTGCTTTGGAAATACCTTCAAGTTGGGATCGCATAAATCTGGGTTTTCTGCAAGTTCGTCCAATGATGAAATATGAAAACTCTTGCAACATAGAAGTGGAAGAAATGAACCCTTCGACAACCATTTGTTATACCGATAATGCACTGGGAAATGGGCTTATAGGATCGCTAGCCAATCTCGTAGTCGTCAATCCCTCAACGTTTGATCTCTCCAAAACAAGAACCATTGTGCAAGAGATTGATGAAATCAATAAATATTTCTCTGATTTACAAGAACAATATGTTCTGATGGGGCCTGGTCGGTGGGGATCTTCAGACCCATGGCTAGGGATTCCCGTACAATGGCACCATATTTCGAACATCAAAACATTTGTAGAATATGATTTGCCTACTATGCATATTGACCCATCTCAAGGATCTCACTTTTTCCAGAATATTACCTCATTGCACATAGGATACTTTACCGTAAACCAGAATAAATCAAATCACTTTATTGATTGGAACTGGATTCAACAACAAAAGGCAACTCTAACAAAAAAGTATCTATCTGTTTATCGACTTCCTCTGCAATTTGACATTAAGGTAGATGGAAAAAAGAGTATAGGCATTATCACAAAACCAACTGAAAAAGGAGCTTCGGATGAGTGAAAAACAAGAATGGAAGATTATTATTGAATTGTTGAAATATACAGATCCAATCCTCATAAACCGTTTGGGTAGAAAAATGATGCACTACCTGTACAAGTGTCATATTAAAAGAATTGAAGAATTAATGAAAGAGATAGAGGCAAACTCAAATTCATATGCAGAAAACAAAGTAAAAAATGACAATGTACCCATTCCCAGAGTTGAAGCCGACTTTCTTCAGCAAATGATTGAACGTGTTTTTCAAATTGCTGAAGAAGAACTATCCTCGGAACGAATCACCCAGATGATCAAACTGTGGTTAAAACACGAAAAGGCAAGGTTTTTAACCATGACTGCTGAAAAAAGAGATGTCCCCCTAGCGGATATAACCAATGCTGTTTTTAAATTTGCTAGCGTAAAGGATTCTGTTTCGTATTTGTCCAAAGAAGAAAACATTGGGATTCGGGTTGCATTCATTCGTCGTTTTCTCAGCGACGATCTTCATTTTATTAATACGTCAAAAGACTATTTTGTGGTGCCTGACTTTATTGACATTCTATCTCACACAATCGGCCCAAGAAGAGGAAATGGAAAACTAGGCGGGAAAGCAGCTGGCTTTTTACGAGCAAGAAACATTTTGCGAGAAGCAAAGAAAGACTATGTTTCCATTCGGAACTTAGCCATCCCGAAAACATGGTATTTGACATCCGATGGAATCATCGATTTTTTACACTTCAATGCATTGGAAGAAGCTCCTAATATAAAATATCGCAAACCCATTGAAATTAAACAAGAATACCCGTATTTGGAACAAATCTTCAAGAACTCCACTATTCCTCCGGAAATTGTGGCAAGTCTAAATTATGCCTTGGATGACTTTGGTGACAATCCTCTAATTGTGCGCTCTTCCAGTCTTTTAGAAGACAGCTCCAACGCTTCGTTTGCGGGAAAATATAAAAGTCTTTTTGTAGCCAATCAGGGCACCAAAAAAGAGCGTCTGGAGTCTCTTATTGATGCAATTCTAGAAGTATATGCCAGTGTTTTTGGACCCGATCCTATTGAGTATAGAAGAGAAAAAGGACTGCTGGATTTCAATGAAGAAATGGCTGTTTTGATACAAGAAGTGGTAGGACGAAAAATAGGAAAGTATTTCTTCCCTGCTTTTGCGGGAGTTGCCTTTAGCCAAAATGAGTTTCGTTGGTCTCCTCGAATCAAGAGAGAAGATGGGATTGCTCGCATTGTGGCTGGTCTAGGAACGCGCGCCGTAGACCGTGTAGACAATGATTACCCTGCACTTATCAGTCCGGGGCAGCCAAACTTACGGGTCAATGTAGATGCACAAGATAAACTACGGTACTCTCAGAGAAACATTGATGTAATCAACCTTCTTAGCAAACAATTCGAAACACTCTCGTTTGAAAAATTAATTCGGGAGGTAGGATACAACTACCCCTCCATCAATCAAATCATATCGTTGTATCGAGATGGCAATTTGTTCACTCCAACAGGAAACATGTTCAATATTCACGAGGACACTCCAGTGGTAACTTTTGATCGATTGTTAAAAGATGGTCCATTTATCCATCAAATCCGGGATATTTTATCCATTCTTCAAGAAAAACTAGAGATCCCAGTGGATATTGAGTTTGCCTGTGATGGGGATATTCATAAATTATACCTGCTCCAATGCAGACCCCAAAGCTACATCAAGTTCTCCAAGGAAATTCAAATCCCAAGAAATATTCCTGATGATAAAATTCTGTTTTCCAATCATCAGACCATATCTTCTGGGGAAATATTCGGGATAGAGTATATTGTATATGTTGACCCCGTTGAGTATGGTAAGCTCTCTACTTATGAAGATTTGCTAGAAATTGGTAAAATTGTTGGTAAACTTAACCAAGTATTGCCCAGACGGAAATTTATCCTTATAGGTCCTGGTAGATGGGGCAGTAGAGGGGATATAAAATTAGGCGTTTCTATTGGGTATAGTGATATCAACAACACTGCCTTGTTGGTAGAGGTTGCCAAAATTCAACAAAATTATGTTCCCGAACTCTCTTTTGGAACGCACTTTTTCCAAGATTTAGTAGAAGCTCAAATTCAGTACTTGCCAATATATATCGGGCAAGAACAAACAGTTTTTCATGAAGAATTCTTCCAACAAACGAATATGTTGAAAAAACTATTACCCGATGCTGGCAAATTTGATTCTGTTGTTCGCGTTATACAAACTTCCCAACAAACACCTAATCAAACACTTACTGTTTTGATGGACGAAGAAGAGGCTAGAGCTATTGGGTTCTTCCAACCGTAAATCAAGTTTGAAAAAAATAGTGCCATTTTTTCTAATTTCATTGACATTTTAGCAAGCCCTATTTACACTGAAAAATAGCTCTTTATGTGTTTTTCTTAAGGGATATATACGGAGCTGTTTTGGTGTGAGATTTTTTTAATCATTTTATTTGTATGGAGGATCTTATGTTACACGCTAAAGATGTCGTTGAACAAGTTAAAGAAAAACTGATTCGCAAAAGTTCCAATGAACCAGAATTTCTCCAAGCTGCCGTTGAAGTTTTGGACTCGCTTGTACCAGTCGTTGAAAAACACCCCGAATATATAGAAGCTGGAATTTTACAGAGAATTGTTGAACCGGAACGAATCATTCAGTTTCGAGTTACTTGGGTAGACGATGCTGGAGAAGTACATGTAAATCGCGGCTTTCGGGTACAGTTCAACAGTGCTATCGGTCCCTACAAAGGAGGTTTGCGGTTTCACCCCTCTGTCAATTTAGGGATTATTAAGTTTTTAGGTTTTGAACAAATCTTCAAGAATTCTTTAACAGGACTCCCAATTGGTGGAGGTAAGGGCGGTTCTGATTTTGATCCAAAAGGAAAATCAGATCATGAAGTTCGTCGTTTCTGCCAGAATTTTATGCTTGAGTTATCTAGACATATTGGTCAGTTTGTCGATACTCCCGCTGGAGATATTGGTGTAGGCGGAAGAGAAATTGGATACCTGTATGGAACCTACAAAAAAGTTACCAATTCTTTCCAAGCAGGCGTTCTAACCGGCAAAGGATTGCAATACGGTGGTAGCTTGGTTCGAAAACAAGCTACAGGATATGGTCTTCTGTACTACATGAACGAAATGCTCCGAGACAAGAGCATTCCTATGAAAGACAAGATTATCTCCGTCTCAGGATCTGGCAATGTAGCCATATATGCCACAGAAAAAGCACAAGAATTGGGTGGCAAAGTAGTTACTTTAAGCGATTCAAATGGTTACATTTTTGACCCCGATGGAATAAAATTAGAAACCGTCAAACAAATTAAAGAAGTGGAGAGAGGACGTATTAAAGAATACGTTGACCACCATCCAAAGGCCGAGTACCATGATGGTTGGGAAGACGTCTGGTCTGTCAAATGCGACATTGCTCTCCCGTGTGCAACGCAGAACGAAATTGATGCCAAAGCTGCACAAACCTTGGTTAACAATGGCGTCATTGCCGTTGGTGAAGGGGCGAATATGCCTTCAAGCCCAGAAGCAATTGATATTTTCTTACAAAACCAAGTTTTGTTTGGACCTGCCAAAGCAGCCAATGCTGGAGGCGTAGCTACTTCTGCTTTAGAAATGTCTCAAAATAGCCTTCGGTACTCCTGGCCTTTTGAAGAAGTAGATCAGAAATTAAAACGCATTATGGAAAATATCTACCATACCACCGCTGATACCGCGGAAGATTTTAATTTAGGGAATAACTACTTGAAAGCTTCCAATATTGCTGGCTTTATCAAAGTTGCCGATACAATGCTTGCGCAGGGAATCATTTAAGATTTCCAGCCTGCACCCCTAGATATTAAAAAAAGCTGCTCCCGTGAGCAGCTTTTTTTTTTCGTTTTTTTCAGTATGATCTAGTTAAAAATGTCAGGAGGATTGAAATGCGTAAACCAGTTCTTTTAACTCCAGGACCCACTCAGGTTCCGGAAGAAGTTTTAGCATCTGCTTCTTTACCGATCATGCATCATCGCACCCCGCAATTTGAAGCCATCTTTGGGGAAGCCGCTGAAAATTTAAAATACATTTTTCAGACAGAAAACCCCGTGATAATGTTGACATCTTCAGGTACGGGAGCCCTTGAATCTTCTGTGATCAATCTTTGTTCGCCCGGGGACAAAGTCATTGCCGTCAATGGTGGTAAATTTGGTGAACGTTGGATTGAGCTATGCCAAGCGTACAACCTTGATTTAGTTGAAATTAAAATCCCATGGCATCGAACAGTAAAGCCAGAAGAAATTGAAAAAGCATTGCAAGACAACCCCGATGCCAAAGCCGTTTTTACAACACTTTCTGAAACATCCAGTGGTGGCGTTACAGATATTGAGGGTATCGCAAAACTTACTCGATCTTCCTCTGTTATCCTCGTTGTAGATGCTGTTTCTGGCTTGGGAGTTACCCCTTTGTATACCGACAAATGGGGCATTGATGTTGTAGTGTCGGGTTCTCAAAAAGGATTTATGTTACCACCCGGACTGGCTTTCATTACTATGAATGAAAAAGCTCGAAAAGCAATGGAAACATCAACATTACCGAAGTATTATTTTGATTTGAAAAAAGCCTTCAAAACTGCCGAGAAAAATACCACTCCCTGGACTCCTGCTATCAGCATTATTGTGCAGCTTAATATGGCACTACAGATGATGAAAGAAGAAGGTATCGAAAACGTATATGCTCGTCACCACAAACTATCAGAAGCAATTAGAGAAGGTGTAAAAGCTCTGGGATTAACTCTTTATAATGAAGATACAGGCGATTGCTGTATTGCTGTCAATATCCCCGAGGGAGTCGATGGTGGTAAGTTCGTCAAACTTGCTCGTGACAAATATCAAGTTACCTTTGCCGGTGGCCAGGGAAGCTTGAAAGGAAAAATTTTCCGTATTTCTGCCATGGGGAATGTAGGTCCTAACGATGTTATTTTAGGTCTTGCAACCATTGAAAGAGTCTTAGCAGAGCTTGGTTATTCCTTTGAAAAAGGCAAAGGAGTTGCTGCTGCTATGTGTTCTCTATCCAAGTAAAGGAGATACTCAATGAAACGAATTCTCATTGCCGACCCTCTTGCCAAAGAAGGCGTTGAAGAACTAAAGTCGTTTGGAATCTTTGAAGTCGTTGAAAAAACAGACATTAGTCAAGAAGATCTCTGCCAAGAAATCGGTCAGTACAATGCAGTTGTAGTTCGATCAAGAACCAAGATTTATAAAGAAACATTAGAAAATCCTGGCAATCTAGAATTGATTGTTCGGGGTGGAGTTGGAACCGACAATATTGACAAATGTACAGCCAAAGAAAAGAACATTGTTGTGAAAAACACTCCCTTAGCCTCCTCTATATCCGTAGCCGAATTGGTTATTGGTATGGCACTAGCAGGCATGAGAGGTTTGGTAGATGCAACTGTTTCTACCAAAAAAGGCCTTTGGGAGAAAAAGAAATTCAAAGGTCTTGAACTCTATGGCAAAACACTAGGAATTATTGGTCTGGGGAATATTGGCAAAGAAACTGCAAAAAGAGCTGTTGCCTTGGGCATGAAAGTTATTGCCTATGATCCAGTTGTCACCATGTGTGCCATTGAAGGTGTTGTTTTAACAACATTAGACAAAGTAAACACAGATGCTGACATTATCTCTGTGAATTGTCCAAAAACAGATTGCACAAGCCATTTAATAGATTCTGCTTTTCTGTCGAAAATGAAAGATGGTGCTGCCATTATTAATTGTTCGCGGGGAGGCATCGTGGTTGAACAAGACCTTGTTGATGCACTTCGGTCCGGAAAAATCTCTTTCGCAGGAATTGATGTGTATGAAAAAGAGCCTGCTAAGGAGAATCCATTATTTGCAATGGACAATGTTATTCTTACGCCCCACATAGGTGCACAAACCAAAGAAGGACAAACGCGAGTTGGAGTTGAAGTAGCTTCTGTTATACACGATTTCTTTAAATAGATCGCTTTTGTTCGTTTGCCCTTTGGTATACAACCCAGATTGCAACACTGCAATCTGGGTTTTTTTATTCCACTGTTCGCATTCTGTATTGCAAAGCTTCACAAATATCGTCCATTTGAATGGTATTGGATGAACGCATATCTGCAATTGTACGAGCTACCTTCAATACCTTCATATGACCTCTCCCCGACAAAGAAAGCTTTCTACTCACTTCGGTAAAAAACACTTCTGTTTCCGAATCCAGCTTACATACTCTCCGCAAAGCATTGGAATCCATTTCAGAATTGGTATGAAAAGAATCATTTTGGTAACGTTTCTTCTGAATCTCATGACATTGTTGAACTCTACTTTGTATGTCAGAAGAAGATTCCGAGGATTTCATCTGAAGAAGTTTTTTCGGGTCGACACGCAATACTTCGCTTACAATATCGATACGATCTAGAATAGGTCCTTGAATTTTCGCTTGGTATTTTTGTATCTGCGAGGGAGTGCATGTACAGTTTTTTTGTGTATCTCCATAGTAACCGCAAGGACAGGGATTCATAGCCGCAACAAGCATAAATCGTGAAGGCCACTGAACACTGCTGTGAACTCTTGTTATTGTTATAAAGCCATCTTCTAATGGTTGTCTAAGGGCGTGAATCACATGCCGTTGAAACTCTGGAAATTCGTCCAAAAATAATACTCCGCGGTGTGCATAGGATATTTCGCCTGGTTTTGGCTTTGTCCCCCCGCCCATAAGAGAAGAAAGAGAAGCAGAATGGTGAGGGGTGCGGAATGGACGATTCTGAATCAAACCGCCTTTTTTCGCAAGCAATCCTGCAGAGCTATAAATTCTGGATACTTCCACAGATTCATCAAAATGAAGAGAGGGCAATATGGTTGGAATTCTTCTTGCAAGCATTGTTTTTCCGGTACCGGGAGGGCCTACAAATAACAAATTATGCATTCCGCTTGCGGCTACTTCAATAGCCCTTTTAGCAAACTCCTGTCCGATGGTATCTCTCATATCATCGTTACTTTGATTGTCCGGAGCAAATTGAACCTGAGGAAGTTGCCACAAAAAAGTCTTTGAACGTATAGATTCAATAGCATTTTGCAGGGAAGAAGCAGGAACCAATGAAAGGGAAGAATACACAATTTCTTGGATATTTTCATCTGGAAAACAGAATACGGGTGAAGTTTTCCCACAGAGCTCTTGGTCAAGATCGTGTAAATAACAATTCATGGATAGGATCCCATTCACTTCACGTAAAGATCCATCCAATGACAATTCTCCGACGAAGTAATAGGAATCCGAATCCAACGTTGGTATTTGCCCAGAAGCAACCAAAATACCGATAGCAATAGGAAGATCAAAACAAGCACCTTACTTTTTGATATCCGCTGGTGCTAAATTCACGGTGATGCGGTGGGTAGGGAATTGATACCCATTGTTCTTTAAGGCCGATCGAACCCGCTCTCGTGACTCTTGAACCGCCACATCGGGAAGTCCTACAATGGAAAAGGATGGTAAACCGCGCTGTGTAATGTCTACTTCTACGTCAATTGGAACCGGATCAAGGCCCTGCAATGCGAAGCTTTTTATTTTTACGAGCATTCCCACTCCCCTGTTTTGTTTTTATTTTCCTTTGTAAAACTACGATATGTTTCTCTGTTGTACGAGACTGATACGCCTTTTGTTCCATCATTTCCCATGTAGAATGTGGATGCAAAAAAGAAGAAACTTCTTTGGGATCTTTCCAGAAAATAGCTTTACCTTCCACCGATAAAGATTGATCAAAAAAAGGATTCAGATATGCAACCGAACCAACCCCTCTAGCAGAAAAGATTGCACAGTCGTGCATGATAGCCTGGGTAGTAACGACATTCTCTGCGCGATCATGTATGATGTGGACATTGTTTAATGTAGCCTCAATGGAGGCATACAATAAGAAACTGTATTTTTTTCGAATTGATTCCACTAAGAAAAATGTAAACTGAGGAAAAAGTATGGCTGCCACGATCCCTGGAAATCCTCCACCAGATCCGACATCAATCCATTTTTGATGGGTTGTTGGAATCCAAGAACAGTTCATGAGCTGCATAGAATCTTGCAAATGAGAGTAAACAAGTTCTTCATCACTCTCGTTGGAAACAAGATTCATATGAGGATTCACTTTTTGAACTAGGGAAAGAAATTTTGTAAGTTTTTCCTTTTGTTCTTCAGAAAGAATCCACTTATTCGTCAGTAAAAATGGTACTAATGTTTCTTCTATCATTGATTCACCAATTTTGTATTATACCATATAAATATTGGCTTATTGACGATTCACTGGATTAAAATATAATAGTTATTTGTTTGAATCTCACGAGAAAGGGTGATCCTATGAAGAGAATTAGATGGGGACAACTCATAGTAATTATACTTGTGCTTGGACTCTCAATTTGGAGTATTGGTTTTAACTATACTAAAAATCTCATTAAGTTTGGACTTGACTTGCAGGGCGGTGTCCACCTTGTAATGGAGGCACAGCCTATTAAGGATACGGGAGAAATTCCCCAAGAAGAGCTTATTGAGTCAGAGCCAGAAGAAGTAACAGAAAACGTAAACGTTGATGCTTCCGAAGAAGCCGTTGAAAGTGAATCTGACCAGGTTAACGAAGAATCACTTGATGAAGATCTTGTGATTACCAACGAAATGCTACAATCCGAGAAAGAATCTGACAAGATTACAGCCGAGGAATTGAAGCAAGCAAAAAAAGTTATTGAAAAGCGTATTAATTTTCTAGGTGTATCCGAAGCCACGGTCTCTATCCAAGGAAAGAACAGGATCGTTGTCGATATCCCAGGCTATTCTGACGTCGACCAGGCGAAAGATATCATTGGCCGCGTAGCTGTTCTTACCTTCAAAGATGAAGATGGGAATGTACTAGTAACAGGGAAGAATTTAAAGAACGCCACATTTGCTTACCAGCAAATGGAGCAGATGGGCCCAAGAGAACCTGTTGTTCAATTGGAATGGGATGAAGTAGGACGGGAATTGTTTGCCAAAGCAACGCGAGAAAACGTTGAAAAAACAATTTCTATTTATCTAGATGAATCTCTTCTTATCGCGCCAAAAGTGAACGAAGAAATTACATCAGGAGATGCTGTTATTACTTTCGGAGACAAAAGCGAAGAAAGTATTAAAGAAGCACAAGAAGTTGCCATTCTTTTACAGGGTGGTTCTCTACCGGTAAAAATGACATTCTTAGAAGAACGAGTTGTCGGTCCATCGTTAGGACAAGACACCATTAAAAGCTCCGAAACGGGAGCTATTATTGCTATTCTAGGAATCATTCTTTTCTTGCTCCTTATGTATAAATTGCTTGGAGGCATTGGAGCTTTAGCATTGCTAATGTATAGCATTATTTACCTGGGCTTCCTTTTGGGTATTCGTGCTACACTTTCTCTCCCCGCTATCGGTGCTATGGTACTATCGGTAGGTATGGCTGTAGACTCGAATGTTATTGTCTTTGAGCGTATCAAAGAAGAGTTTGCCAAAGGCAGAACATTTCTTTCTGCTATTGGAGCGGGATATGCCCATGGCTGGACGGCTATCTTTGATTCCAATTTTTCCATGTTGATTGCGATGTTTATCCTCTACTCCTTTGGTACAACCCAAATCAGAGGATTTGCCATAACACTTGTAGCAGGTATCCTAGCAGCACTTATCACATCGTACTTCTTTACACAGTTTATTTTAAGCCTTATAGCCGTAACCAATCCAAAAGTAAATGCCAAACTATTTGGTTTACAATCCCCAGAGAAAGATAATTAGAAAGGAGGAGAGAGAATGACCCCAATAAAAAAATGGAATATTATCGGACAACGAAGAACAACTCTTTTAATTGCTCTAGTTCTATTCCTTGTTAGTGTAAGTATTATGAGCATTCGTACAATGACAAAAGGCTCTCCTTTTAATCTAGGTGTAGACTTTACCGGTGGCGTTGTCATTAATGTTGACTTCATTGCCGATGAAGCCCCCACTGTTGGAATGATTCGCGATGTATTGGCAACGCATAACCAAGAAAGAGCGATCATTCAACAAGATAAGTTAAACCCCCAACACTTCATGATCCGTATGAAAGAAATCACAAATGAAGAACAAGATGTAATCATCGATCAATTAGAAGAAAGTATTGGACAGATTAACGACGATACAAAACAGATTGATTTTATTGGACCAACCATAGGAAGCGAGCTTCGTAGAAATGCCTTTCTTACAATTGGTTTGACCCTTTTGCTCATTTTGTTATATGTAGCTATCCGTTTTCGGTTCAAAGATGGTGTAGCAGCAATTATTGCATTGACACATGATATCGCTATCGCCTTGGGCGTTATGTCTTTGCTTTGGATCCAATTTAACACCGCCTCCATCGCAGCTCTTCTCTCTATTACTGCCTATTCCCTACAAGATAGTATTGTCATCTTGGACAGAGTCCGGGAAAATTTAAAATACTATCGAGACAAAATGACTTTTGCCGAGATTGCCAATATGTCTATTACAACTACCTGGATTCGCTCCTTTAATACCTCTGTTACCACCCTTATTGGCGTTCTTGTTCTAGCTGTTTTCATGGGCAGTGCTCTTCGTGATTTTTCTAGCATTTTGCTTGTTGGACTACTCGCCGGAACATATTCCTCGCTGTATATCGTAGTACCCCTCCTTGTTGGATGGCAAAAAGGTGACGATGACAAAGAACTGCGACCTATCTATCTAGAAGCATTGCAGTCAGATTCTTACGATATGATTAAAACCCGAAAAAACACACAAACAAGTGCTAAGGTTTCTCAAAAACAACACAGTGATCCATCTTCTTCCGCCCCCAAAAAACCTTCAAAGTCAAAGAATAAGAATAAACGACGAAGATAGCATATTCTCATCCTTACACTATAGAAAAAGCCGGTAGGCCTAAGGCCTACCGGCTTTTTCTTTTGGTTCGGTTTTACACCCGCAAAAAGGGAAAGAAAATCGTGAACGTTTCTTAGGTTTTCGCCTTTATAGCAGATGACTTTTTGAGCTCTTCAACAATACGTAAGGGAGCATATTTAAAATTCAGCATTCTCTCTCCAACGGTATCAAAATCAATATGAATGATGTGCTCGTTATCAATCTCTTTCAAGCTAAGGACAGTTCCGTGTCCCCATACTTTATGGCAAACAATCTTACCAGCAGTTAAATCCTCGAGGCATACTGGGTTGCCCTTGCTGTAGTCTTTTTTGCTTCTATTAACGGAAGAAACTTTTCTCTTTAATCCTGATTCTCCATCTCGAGAAGAAGATATTTTTAAGCGCTCAATAAGATCTTCAGAAATCTCTTCTAAGAAGCGGGAAGGAGTAGTTTTGGTCGTTTTTCCATACAATTCTCGATTCATAGCGTAGGACAAATAAAGCTCTGTTTTAGCTCTGGTAAAGCCTACATAACATAGTCGTCGTTCTTCCTCTAGGGCGTTTTGTTTGCAGTTCGATAGATAATGTGGAAACAACCCTTCTTCCATTCCTGCCATAAAAACAATGGGGAATTCTAAACCTTTCACAGAATGAATTGTCATAAGAGTCACTCTGGCTTGGTTTTGATCCATATGATCTAAGTCAGTGAATAAAGATACTTGGGCTAAAAAAGCTTGTAGAACAGGCTCATTCCCATCATATTGTTCTTCAAAATCATGGATAGCAGATAACAATTCTCGTAGATTCGCTACTTTATCCTTGGCAATATCTTCTGCATACTCTGTTTCTATCATATTTGGAATATTTGTTTTCTCGTAAACCAGCTTGGCTACATCAAGAAGAGTTCCTTTTTGTAAGAGCTTTCTGCCGGCTTCAACAACATCAATAAACTCTTGAAGTCCCTTTCGGCCACGAGCTACGGCTTCCTTTTTCTTTAAAAGATGGTGACACGCAATATAAAAGGAGCACTGATCTTCGTGAGCCATCTTTTCGATTTTCCGAATAAACACTGCTCCAATATTTCGCTTTGGATAGTTAATGACGCGATTAATGCTTACCCTATCATCGGGGTTGTTAATAATTCGTAAATAGGCAATGAAATCTTTGACTTCTTTTCTCTGATAAAACCTATATCCCCCCACTAGTTGATAGGGAATATCATCGGCCATTAATGCTTCTTCAAAATTTCTACTAGCAGCATTAATGCGGTATAGAACAACAAAATCATCGAAGGATCTTTTTTGTGTTTTGATTCGCTCTTGAATTAACTGCACGGTCTTTTGGGCTTCGTCCTTTTCATTAGAACAGACTACTAGTTTTACGGGGGTTCCTTTGTCGTTACTGGTCCAAAGTTTTTTTTCTTCCCGCTTCTCGTTGTTTTGAACAACACAGTGGGCGGCATTTAAAATCATTTGGGAACAACGATAGTTTTCCTCGAGTTTAATGACTTTTGCATCGGGGTATTCTTGCCTGAATCGCAACATATAAGTTGGATCGGCACCGCGGAATGCGTAGATAGACTGATCGTCATCTCCCACTACAAAAATATTTCGATGCTTGTTCGCGAGCAACCGCAAAAGTTCATATTGTACGGCATTTACATCTTGGTATTCATCTACAAGAATATGCTTAAAAATCTCTTGGTATTGATCCAGTACAGAAGGTACCTTCTGAAATAGCATCACTGTTTCGTAAATGAGATCATCAAAGTCAAGGGCATTGTTTTCTCGTAATCGCTTCTCATACAAGGCATAGACGTTGGATACAATATCCACAAAATAGCCTGTGCCAGCTACGTTGGGATAATCCTCGGCACTCACCAATGCAACTTTCGAATCGGATATTGTCTTAGATACTGTACGAGGATTCACTCTTTTTATATCAATATTGCTTTCTTTCATACAGTCTTTAATAAGAGCTAAGGAATCTTCCTCATCAAAAACGGTGAAGTCGGGTCGAAGAGAAATGGCTGTACCAGATTGTCGTAAAATCCTAAGACAAATAGAATGAAATGTCCCTATCCAAAGCTTTTTATGGTCAATTTTTACCACGCTTTGTATGCGTTCTTTCATTTCATTAGCAGCCTTGTTTGTAAAGGTAACTGCCAAAATATTAGTAATAGGAATTCCTTCATCCAACAAGTTTACAATGCGATAGGTAATGACTCTTGTTTTGCCAGAACCAGCTCCTGCAAAAACAGCAACAGGCCCGTCAATAGTGGTGACAGCTTCATATTGTTGGAGATTTAAAGAATCTTTTAAAGTCTTTTTTACATTTTTTGACATAAAAGCTCTCTTTCGTAAAGGCAAAGAAAAAGAAAAAGGAGCCCCAGGGGACTCCTTTTATAGATCATATGAATATTAGTTTGAGCCTTTTGGGACAAATACATCCACGTAGCTACTAAAATCATCTGATTTTGATTGATCATGATGATTATCTGACGTGGAAGCCTGTTCTTCGTCAGATATTTCATCTTCAGGTGGTATGATATTTTTTCGGCTTAACTTCATTTTCTTTTGAGAGACATCGAGCTCCACAATCTCTCCACGAACAGTATCGCCAACTTGGAAAATTTCTTCGATAGAGTTAATTCTTCGATGGCTCATTTGGGAGATATGCATGAAGGAGTTAATTCCTTCCTCTATTTCAATCAAGGCACCGAAATTAAGATCTTTTACAACCCTTCCTTCGACAACTTGTCCCATATGGTAATTGCCACCAGAGATTTCCCAAGGATCTGGAAGTGTTCGTTTTAAGCTGAGAGATATGCGATTGCGATCATCGGAAATACCGATGACTCGCACTTTGATTTTATCATTCTTTTTGACAACATCAGATGGTTTTTTCGTTGCACCCCAAGCAAGCTCAGAAATGTGAACGAGTCCTTCGACGTTGAATCCAATATCAACAAACACACCATACTCGACAATATTGGTAACAATACCATCAAGAATAGTATTCACTTCAAGACCGCCAACAAACTCGTTGCGAGAAGCCTTGTTATGCTCTTGCTCAATAATCTTATGAGATACAACTACTTTTCTTCGATCTTTTTCGAACTCAATAACTTGAACCTCAAGTGTTTGTCCAATATATTTCGAAAGGTCATTTTGCCTTTTCACAGAAACCAAAGATCCTGGGAGAAAAGCTTGAACTCCATCAATATCGACAACCAAACCACCTTTCACTTTTTCATGAACAATGGCTTTTACTTTTTCTTTTTCTCGATAGGCTGTCTCAATATTATCAATGTTTAATTGATAAAGAGCTTTTTTGTGGGATAAGAAAATTCCACCTTTGGAATACTCGTCTCGCACAACTTTAACCGGTATCAAATCATCGACTTTGAATTGAGTACCAAGTTCTGCATTAGGATCATGAACAATTTCTTCGATTGGTACAAATACTTCACTTTTTCTTCCAATGTCTACCAAAAGGCAGTCTTTGTCAACCTTCACAATTCGAACATCGACAATATCTCCTCGTTTGTAACTTTGGACTAGGCGATCTGTATTTGATAAAATCGCATTTTCAAATTCATCAAGATCTCTTTCTTCAGTTTGATCAACGTTTTTAAAATCATCTGACATCATTATAACACCTCATAAACAACAAAATTCCAGTGTTTATTGTACCACAAACATACGTCAAGTAAAGCCAATTTGAAAAGTCATTAAAAGAAGTTACAATTAAGGAAAATGATTTAGTGAGGGCATTATGAAAAGAACGATATGGATTTTGTTAGTGCTGATTTTTTTTGCTACGCCTCTATATAGCTGTAATTTTGACAGCTCTGTTGAGGATGTTCGTTCCCGATTTTCCAACGATTCTTCCACATTGCAGGACAACTCCACAACGTCAAAAGATCCCCTTTTGAACAAATCTTTTTCTACCGTTCTAGAAATTCCCATACAATCTCCGCATGTGTTTATAAATGGTGAAAAAACATCTCTTGATACCCCTCCTGCCTTCATAACGGACACCGAGATAACAATGATTCCTCTTAAATTTATCTCCGATGTTTTAGGGGCAAAAGTAGAGTGGTATCCCAATACAAAGGAAATTTCGGTTCTGCAGAGAGAAGGAGAAATCCAACTGCAGATTAACAGTTCAACTGCGTATGTAAATGGAACTCCTTATTCTTTATCCACTCCCCCTCTTATTCACCAAGAATACTCCTTTGTACCTTTGGCCTTTATTGCAACCCATTTAAAATTCGAAGTAGAATGGATTCCTGAAACAAAGACGGTAATTCTTAAAAAGTAAGAATTTTACAGCACTAATTTTTTGTTGCGAAATTGAACTGCTTTTGCCAGTTCTTGTCCCAAATTAGGGTCTTTGATAAGAGTAGTCGCAATTTTTTTTGCTTTCTCTAGAAGAGGATAGTCTTCTTCCAATCGCACCAACTGAGAGAATATATGACCACTTTGCAAGGTTCCAAATAGTTCTCCCGGACCCCGTAACTCCAAATCTTTTTCTGCAATGGCAAACCCATTGTTGGATGTTTCTAATATAGTCATCCTTGAAGATGAGGTGGCATCCGTTACAAGGAAACAATACGATTTTTGCGACTTACGTCCCACTCTACCACGTAACTGATGAAGCTGAGCTAAGCCAAATCGTTCCGCATTTTCGATCACCATAGCTGTAGCTTCTGCTACATCAACACCAACTTCAATTACCGTGGTGGAAACAAGAATGGAACGTTGAGTTTTTCTAAACTCGCTCATGATATGATTTTTTTCTTCCATTTTCATTTTTCCATGAAGGAGAAATACATCAATCCCTGGAAATGTGGATCGTACTTCCTCTGTTTTGTGAACCGAATTGGCTACATCCAACGAATCAGATTCCTCAATAAGGGGACAAACAAAATATATTTTCTCATTTCTTTCAAGAACCGACCGTAAAATCTGGTTCATTTTTTCTCGTTCAGACGACGAAACAATAGTAGTTTGGATGTTTTTTTTACCCTTGGGTAGCTCTTTAATTACTGATATATCTAAATCTCCAAATTGCGTAAGTGCCATGGTTCTAGGAATCGGTGTTGCGCTCATCACAAGAATATGTGGATGCAATGCTTTTCCGAAAAGACGATTTCGTTGCTCAACGCCAAATCGATGTTGTTCATCAATAACAAAAGTAGCAGGACGATGAAACAAAATAGCATCCTCAAACAAAGCATGTGTTCCCACCACAAAATGGGCGGTACCTGTTTGGATCGACTCCCGAGCTTTTTCTCTGTCGTTCTTTCTCATATCCCCAATGAGCAATACTCCCTGGATATTTTTATCGGGTGAAAAAAGAGAGGTAAGAACGTGGTAAACTTGTCTCGCAAGGATCTCTGTTGGCGCCATAAATACTGCTTGATACTGGTTTTTTATTGTAAAATAAAGCAAAGCTGCAGCTACTAAAGTCTTGCCAGATCCGACATCTCCATGCAAAAGTCGATGCATTGGATAGCCTGATTCCAAGTCTTGTTGAAACTCCAGCATTGTTTTTTGTTGATCTTGCGTTAAAGAGAACGGTAGTAACGACTGAAAAGAAGACAAAAGGGAATCCGTAATTGAAAACCGTATCCCTTCTTTTTTTTGGTGTAGCATTTTGTGCTCTAAAGCTACATATTGGTTCATTAAAAATTCATCTAAGACCAATCTTCTCCTTGCTTCTTCGGCGATCTGCAAAGACATAGGAAAATGCATATGGCACAAGGCTTCTGCTCGATGCATAATATGTTCCTCTTTGCGAATGACAGAGGGAAGAAACTCATGCACATGCACAATATGATCTTCCACTGTATGCCGAATCAACTGCCTGTAGACCTTCTGTGAAATTCCTTCTGTTAATTTATAAATGGGAACTATATCATGAAATGCTCGGGACGATTTGGTGTCCTGTTGTATTTCGAATTCAGGGGTGTTCATTTGTATTTTTCCATATTGGTATTGGAGTTTTCCAGACAAAAAAAGACGGTGTCCCCGATGATCTTGAAACAGTTTCTTTATATATTTTTGATTGATGAAAGAAATCAACAAAAAACCTGTTTTGTCCTTTACGACTACATTTGTTATCAAATAAGATCCTTTTTTTTGCTCCGTCACGTTGTCTATATAGGCAGTGATTTGAACGGTTTCTCCCTGCAACATGTAGGCGTCTTGGATCGCAATCGTTTTCCGGCGATCGTTCCACGACTTGGGAAATGTATACAGAAAATCATGAATCTTATGAATTCCTAATCGCGACAATACTTGTGCTCTTTTTGGACCAAACCCTTTACAATACTGCAAAGGTTTTAGCAAAATATCCTGCATAACTTCTGTCGGAATCAAATTATCCCAATAATCATACAGAGCACCAATGGAAGAAACAAGAGATGCAAACGTTTCTTCCTTAGGATCTTTCTCATATGCATGAATACACTGATGAAACTGATCGCGCAGAGAATTCGGATATTCCTGTACAAACCATTGTTGAGCTTCAATATTCCGTAGAAAATGAGAAAACCCTTTTTGGATAGATGTATTGGAAAAATGTGTATCCATTTCTTTTTGTAGAGCTACATGTACTCTTTTCCATAAGGCAAAACTACGTTGGCTCTTCAAGAGAAATTTCCTTCACAATAGGGTTGGGGATATGAAAATAGGTCTCTAGATAGTGCTTAAGAATAGCTTGATCTTGACTGGTATAATATTGATCCACGATAGCCTTTTTGTCATACGTACTTAAACACAGTGACATATAGACCTTTTTTGCTTGCCTAGCTACCCCCTCCATTGGATCTACAATCTCAAATATGCCTGGAAAGTGGGTTTCTAGATACGATTTCAGATACAAAAAATGGGTACAACCAAGAACAACAACAGAATAACCACTGCGTTTCAATTGTTTAAAAAAGGTGTCTAAATACTGTTTTGTAGAAGCTTCGTGAAATCTATTGTATTCCACAATACTTGCCAAATTTGGCATCTCAAACGTATCCATCGTGTTCCCATGTTTCCATTCTTTCAGAAGAATACCATATTGTTCGCTTTTTGCAGACAAAGGCGTTACAAGAACTGCAATCTTTCTGTTCTTCCCATTGGAGGAGGCAGGTTTTACAGCAGGAACAATTCCCACAAAAGGAATCGCAAATTGCTTTCGCAACCGATGTATTGCAGTTACTGTTGCCGTATTGCATGCGATAACAACTAGTTTGCATCCTTGCTGTAAGAGAAAAGAAGAGATTTTGGTTGAATACTCGATTACTTGTTCATCAGTTTTTTCCCCATACGGGAAATGAAGATGGTCGGAGTAATACAGAAAAGGAACCTCGGGCAGATACTGTTTAATCCTTTCATAGATGACCAAACCACCAACGCCTGAATCAAATATTCCAATCATTCTTGACTACACTACACTTGGTTCCACAATGAGTTCTCCACGGTCATATCGACCTATGTCTAATTGAGTCTTAGCTTCAGGAATAGACAATTTTTCATTGGTCATCATTTGGGCGATCATTTCCGAAACCATAGGGGCAACCATAAAACCATGGCCTGAAAAGCCAACAGCTAAATACATATTCGTTACTTCCTTTGGAAGACCTAATATAGGGGCCTTGTCGGGAGATATATTGTACAAACCAGACCACTGGCGGACTACTCTGGCTTTTCCAACGGCAGGGAGCACAGAAGTAACAAGAGCAGCAACAGTCTGTAGAAAATGATAAGAATGATCCATATTGTAACCTTTGGGTTCATTCGGGTCGCCTACGCCCATCAAAATGGCTCCATTGGGCTCTTGCTGCGTATAAAAGCCATGGGTAAAGCTCATTACCATAGGGCGAAACAATGGTTCAATGGGTTCCGTAACAAGAATTTGGTGACGTTCGGAATACAAAGGGAGTGCTACATTCACCATTTTAGCAATTTCTTGAGACCAACCACCCGCAGCATTAACCACATAATCACAAGATATTTCTCCTCGGTTGGTTGCAACCGATCGTATGGTATTCTTTTCCATGGTAAAGCCAAGAACTTCTGTATTTTTTTCGATGCAAACCCCTTTTCTCATTGCAGCCTCCGCATATGCTGCAGTAGTATGAAAGGGGCTCAAATAACCATCTTTTTCATAATAGGTTGCTCCTAACAACCCTTCCAAGGAGATGATAGGGACAATATTTCTGCATTCCTCTGGTGGTAAGAACTGAACATCAAGTCCAAATTTCCTTTGCAAACTCACGTTTTTTTCAAATTGTTGCATTTGTCTTTCAGAATATACCGGCATAAAATATCCCGTTTGAGAAAACTCAATGCCATGAGAATAGTCCAATTCTTCAGCAAGGGTTTCGTATCGCTTGACAGATCCAATAGAAAGACGCAGATTCATCTCTGTGCCCCATTGTTGTCGAACGCCAGCTCCACACCTGGCGGTAGCACCAGAGAATAGGGTATTTTTTTCCACCAATACAATATCTTTCCACCCTCGGAGAGCAAGTTCGTAGGCAGTTGCTGCCCCAATGACACCCCCTCCAATAACAACGACGGAAGCTTTAGTCTTCATTTGTATCCCCCTTGACCAGTAACTCAAGTGGAATGGTTACAGACGGAGGACGCAATCGAGAAAGCTCTATATCGGTTTGGGAGATTTTGAGCTCATGGGCAATGATTTGCATCAGCAGATTTCTACATGTTTTTCCCTGACATTGACCCATACCAGCACGCGTAAGTCGCTTTATCTCATCGAGCGTTGTATACCCTTTTCGAATAACGTTTTTTATCTCGCCAAGAGTTACGTCTGCACATCGGCAAACAATTGTATTATCATCTTTCAAATTCATTCTTTCACCATCCGAACATTTCTTGCTTCTTTGAAAAGCTCTTTAGGAATCTCTATCCATAAAACTCTTGCTTTTGGATTAAAGGAATATTTTTGCACCTTAACAACCGTTCCTTTTCCAATGACAGACCCATCTCTTGATAGAATATCGCAGGGATCATTTTTGGTAGGAATCGGAAGCATTTCGTAAGGAATTTTGATCAAAGATGTGGTGGGGGAATAGTTCTTCTCAATAACATAAATAGCCAATCCAGGACAAACAGCAATACAGTTACCACAACCGTTGCAAAGATCAAAGTTGATAACGGGAAGATCGGTAATGTTTTGGAAGCGTTGGATAGCTCCTCTTGCACAGGCCTGCTGACATGGATTACAAGGAATACATTCTGGACATTCAATAATCGCTACGGGACCTTTGTTAAATCTTTCCTCCTCTGGCATAAGAGAAGAGTATTCTTGAGGGGATAAGTACCCCGTATTTTTATACATTGGATTCCTCAACTTTCTGCAAACCGCTACATATTTTTTCTCCCATTGGGCCCGATCGCATAGATTGCAGAAATTGAGAAGATTTCTGTAGCAATGTCATATGCTCTGGTGTAGCAATTTGAAGGTCTTCTGCAATCGACACTCCGGCAATATATCCTTCCAACATTGCAGAACTTGCTTCTTCAATACCAGCAACATCTCCAGCTATATAGACGTCTTTGTTGGTGCATTGCATCCTTTGGTTTCGTAAAGCTACAGACCCCCCTAATGCAGGAACATATTTTGTCTCGCATTGCATATGAGACAACAATTCCGATAAAGGGGAAAGTCCTACCGCTAAACATAGTGTATCGCAGCTTTCTATTCGTTCAGTACCTGGTATTTCTTGCCAATTCTCATCCAGAGAAACCATTTCAATACCTTCTAAAGATTGTTTTCCAAAAGCTTTTCGGACTGTTGTTTGGAGCAATATAGGAACTTGCATTCTTCGAATTTTGGCGGCATGGACAAAGTATCCACCTACAACAGGGGCTGCTTCAATAATGCACTTGACCGGTACACCGGCCTGCAATAGCTGATACGAAACAATGAGTCCAATATTTCCCGATCCTACCATAATAACTTCTTTGCCTGGTGCCACACCATACATGTTCATAAGCGTTTGCACGGCGCCAGCTCCAAATATTCCCGGCATATCATTGTTCTCAAAAATCAATGCTTTCTCTGAAGCCCCCGTGGCTACAATGACTTTTTTAAAATAAATATGGTGTAGCTTTTGGTCTTGTTCCAAAGCAAGCATAAAGCCATCTTCCGGATAATACCCCGCTGCTACGGTATCTTTAAAAAAATGAATATTGTTAGCTTGAAGAACAGATTCTTGTAGAATGTTGCTAATTTCAAAGCCACGTGTTCCAGCGTATTGCTCTTTGGACCCAAAAAACATATGGGTTTGTTTCAATAGCTGACCACCTAGAAATGGATCCCTTTCAAGTACAATAACTTGAACGTTGGTATTCACGAATACACTTGCTGCACAAAGTCCAGCAGGACCTGCCCCAATGATTAATACATCGCAGTACTGTTTCATGATTCCCTCTTTTGCGTTTCCACTTGCATTCCCTCTTTAACTTGCTTCGTACAAGTTCTCACATTGGGGATACCATCCACTTTCATCAAACAAGAAGAGCAATTTCCAATACAACAAAAGAGTCCTCTTGGTCTATGGTAAACAAGACTTTCGCTAATGCTTTTGAAGCCCTGTTCAAACAATGCAACAGCAATGGGTTCTCCTTCATATCCTTGGACAGGTTTTCCATCCAAAAAAAAGGATACTTTCTTCTTCTCTTTCCACTCTATGATCGGATGTTCTTTAATACGCATATGATACCCTCACCATATCGATAAACTTTTCCACTCATTATATCATTTGTGATATATTTGTGAATATATTGACCTGATGAGCTTAGATCATAGAATCATTATCAATGAAGAAAAAAATTGTGATCGGAATGGTTTTTTTACTATGTGTATTAACGTATCCTTTTTCCTCCCATGGGAAAGAGCTGGATATTCATATTGACCGTGGCTTATACCCAACAATCCATGGGTATTATTATGCTCCTTCCATGGAATCCCATTCCGTACAAATAGACAATACAACAATTCAAACAAAGGAACGAGTCATTCGCTTTCCCTTTCATTCACAACCAAAGATTTATCTTTTAATTCAAAATAGCCCCTCTTATACAAATATCCGGGAAAGAGCTCATAGAGAAGTTCTTCTAATGGAAATTGAAAAAGAACAAAAAAAACAATCATTTTTTAACAATATTGTAGTATTTACATTTGGATCCAATATTCAGGAAATCCCTTTTCCAACCGATAAGCTGAGTAGGTACCCCGTAGATCCCTCATCTGAAAAGGGTCAACTAGAATCCTTGTTGGAAGTTCTTCATTCCAAAGAAATGAATACATCCCAAGATGTTGCCATTATCATTATTGGGGACGGCACAGAACTTCCCACTTTTAAGACTGCTTTTGCTCCGTTATTCTATTTCCAAACCAACGACTCGGAACAAGATGCTTCTCAAGAGTTTATCATTGAATCCACTGGAGGGTTCTATGCAAATTCCTCCTCCACATACCCGGTGTCTCAGATTGAAACCAGAATTCGCTCTAGAAAACAGCCACTCCATTCCTTTGTG
The DNA here is from genome assembly GCA_964493625.1 of uncultured Caldisericota bacterium. Lineage (GTDB taxonomy): Bacteria > Caldisericota > Caldisericia > UBA6126 > UBA6126 > JAGLCW01. The sequence continues at coordinate 103,652 of CAZBOU010000004.1, read as the reverse complement.
ATTACCATTCCTTTGCCAAAAATGCTTTTTCCTGCCCAAGTCACCATTAACTACCCGTCCAATCCAGTATCAATAGAAGTGCAACCGGTTGTTTCGTTACACAATCTTATTGACTGGGCTCTTCTTTTTATAGCATTCCTCTTTGTTCTTTTGTTTGCATGGTTGGTATTGAGATGTATACGATCCATTGTTCATCGTCGAAAAACCAAGCGGAACAAACGAGAGAAAGAGGCTGCCCAGAAGTATCTAAATCGGTCTATAACCTTCGTGGTCCAAGAACCTGGCAAAAAACCTCGGCATGTCTCTATACATACCTCTTCATGGATTGGTTCTAGCAAAGATTGTCAACTGTCTCTTCAAGACATTTCTGTTTCTCAAGAACATTGCTACGTTCAAAAAACTAAAAATGGTTTTTTTGTTGTGGATCTCCAAAGTTGCAATGGTACAAGTGTAAATGGAAAAAAGATTCAACGAATGAAGTTGCAAAGCAATGATGTTCTTCAAATAGGAGAAACAACATTGACTGTAAAGGAGGAATTGTGAGAAAAAAGAGATTGTATTTTACCTCTTCTGTGAAAACGATCATTGTTGTTGTACTCCTCACATTTCTCGCCTGCAGTCCATTTGCAGCATTGGCAATCGAGGAATCCTCCACATGGGCAGAAATGAAAATCGAGTCCCAATTGAGTCCCTTGTATTCATTTACAAACAAAATAACCTATTTTGAGGCATCCAAAAATGGGAAAAAAATAGTCATTCGTAGCACGGGGAAAAAAAGTGGGCATACTTTTATTCACGTTGTGGAAGCTGGAGGAATAAATTTAGAGGAAGTCTTTTCACCGGGTATTTATACGGTTGGGAAAAAGAATATCCTTTTTACAGCAGCAGATCAATATCCCTCCATTTCGGGAGATGGCCGTTTTGTGTGTATGGGAGTTCAATCCAACGACAATACGGCTGCAAAGAAAACAGACTATATCCTTGTTTTTGATACTCTTACCAAAAAACAGGATTTTTTTCCATTGCGTATCTTAATCCCTGGAACCAATCAAGTCATTTTTGCCCCTCCACTTCACCAGGTACCCAATATAGACATAGACTCTTCGGGAGAGTATATTGTAGCCCAAGTTGAAATTGGATATTTGACCGACACCTCCTTTCATAAACAAACGGCCATTCTTTTAATGAATAGAAATGGCTCCAACCAAAGAGTTCTTGTTGGACCAAAAGAGTTCTCCCGAACTCGCCAGTCATTTATCTATGATTCAACTATACATAGCGCTCATCTACCAAGATTTTCTTCAAACAATACAATCGTATTCTATGCACAACTTTTTGAGAATTCATCTCCTTATGACTTAAAAGGAGAACTTTTTTCGCTGGATTTATCCACTGGCTTTTTAAACCAGTTAACCTCTTCTAGAAGATTTGATCCTAAACCAGAAGAATGTGGACCCTTTGTTTTAAACATGTATGGAACAAAAATCTTTTTTAAGATGCTTGTCAATGGAGTATCTATGCTGTCTTCTATCGCATCCAACGGAACCGGTTTAACCCACATTATCCCTTTGCAGCAAGAGAGTCCATTTTGTGTTAGCGGAGACGGTACTAAAGTTTTCTTTATTGACGAAGCAAACAAAGATTCGTTGGTCTACATTTCACTTCCTACTTCCGAAAAATATTTTGTTCTTGACAAAACCGTCACAGGAGAACCTATAAGAGACTATATATATCATTCTTTGGACAATGCATCCTTTCCACCTGTTTCACACACGACATTTACGGGGTCTACCATTTTTTATACCGTTTCCTCACATACATTTGTGCGACTGGATCTACTACACAACACATCATCACCTAGAAGGGTTGTTTCTATCTTCGAAAAGAACCGATCTGTCATCATGGTCAACGAAAAACCTGTATCGGTTTTCTCCAGTCCCTATATCAAAAACAACAGGATCATGATTCCGTTATCTATCATTACAAAGTACTATGGAATGCAATACTATCCAAATCTAACCCGGGGTATTCTTCAGGTTACCTACAATGCAAACTACTATATCTTTTATACGGGCTCTGCCACATACATAAAAAATGGAACCAAACACACTTTGCCTCAGCCTATCGAAATCCAGCGAAACGAACCATTCTTTCCTGGTGGCGCTTTGCCGAACGTCTTCTCATTTACAGTGCAGTGGGATGCCATTGCAGAATCCTTATCGGTGTCTCGATAATATGTTGTCTCTTCCTGAGAATGCTCGAAAAATGCTATCAAATGTCTCCAATCATCCCCATTTCTCTGCTATCGAAACTGGTTTTCATATGCTGTATGCAGCTGGGAAAAATGCCCAACAAAAACACAAAGATATTGCAGTTGAATTTAAAGGTGAAATCGATTTAGTAACAAATATTGATTTGGAAACAGAAACATTTCTAAAACAAGAAATTTTGCAAAGATTTCCCCACCATTCGATCATTTCTGAAGAAAGCAAAGATATTGAATCAAACAGCCCCTATTGTTGGATTATTGATCCCATTGATGGAACCACAAATTTTGCTCATCAGCTACCCTTATGGTCTGTATCCATTGCCTTTTACGAACATCAAAAACCAGTAGCAGGGTGGGTATATGCCCCTGAAATGGACCAATTGTTTTTTGGTCTCACCTCTTGTGGTGCATGGCTGAACTATAGTCCTATTCATGTAAGTACCACAGAAGACCTTTCAAGATCCCTTTTAGCGACAGGTTTTCCCTACGACATTCGCACAACAACCTACACCAATTTGGACCTGTATGAACATTTCTGCAAACAAGCTCAAGCTGTACGTCGTTTTGGTTCAGCATCTCTGGATATATGCTTTGTCGGATGTGGTTTTTTGCAAGGATATTGGGAGCAAATGCTTCAATTGTGGGATTTTGCAGCAGCTCGAATTATACTTCAAGAAGCAGGGGGAAGAATCACGGATCTTTACAATTGTGACCTTCCTTTTTGTGCCTCTTCGGTAGTATGCTCAAATCCAATCTTACACCAGACAATCGTGCACGAAATTCACTCCTGTGGAGCAAAATTACGGAAACCTTCATGAAGAGAAAAGTTCTACTTTGTATCCTCTTGGTTAGTCTGCTTGCCTCCTTGTTTCAAAACACTCAGAAATCCATTGCACAACATGGTCATTTCTCCATACCGCTTGCACCACATGCTTGGAAACGATATGGAGAAAATAGTACTCTGGTTTGGAAACAAGATGGGCTTTTTTGGAAACCTGGTCAGAAAAATGCTTCTATCGTAACCAGATCCATACCAAAAGATTGGTCTCAATTTCAAACACTGGCCATTGAATTTTCCTCAAACCAGCAAACGGGCAATTGGATGACGTTGTTAATAAGAGATCAATCCCATCATATGCAATTCACTTATTTTACCATCGACTCTCTCCATAAAAACACGGTAACATTCTCACTTCATGATCTTTTTTCTGCGTTTGGTGGAGACCCGATATTTTATTGGAATCAGATTGAATCTCTAGCCATTTGTTCTCACCCCTCTGCTGACCAGAAGATAGAAACTCTTGAAATCCAGTGGCACCAGCTATCTCTTCATACAGATTCTTCCCCTCCATCAGAGGATCCATTTCTCTTCCACCTAGCAGAACCAATTCATGCAGAGGAAGGAATTTTATTCCCTAAAAAAAGCTTTCCCCTGCTTCTAAAGAAAATACACACCGACGATAGACTACAAAAGATATTGACTTTTACAGAGCCAAAAAACTCCCATCCAGTTTCTACCGAACATTTACGAAATCTAGTATTCCAGTATGTTTTTTTGGATCAAGGAACGCTTGATAACCTCGTTCAGTATTTTCTTGAAATACAACCTGATTATTGGGATCAAGCTCAGTTTCAAAACGATATCCTTGTGCAAGAACACGCCATTCACTATATTGTTTCCTTTGAACTCCTTCAAAACACAACCAATCTTCCCGATCTGCTGCAGGATAGTTGGCACAAAAATATGGAAAGAATATGTGAAATTCAATACCAAACTTGTCAAAGGTGGATACGCCATTATCCCTATGGAAAAGGCAACAATCATGTAACAAGAGCAGCTAGTCTTCTTGGTTTATGTTCGTTATACCTGACACATCCACAAAAACAAAATCAGTTTTTACAGTATTCTCTCCAAGTGCTTCATTACTACTTTCATTTTCAAATTTCAGAAGATGGAGTTTTGAACGAAGGCACACATTACTACACCTATTTGTTGGAGATATTTACTTATTTTTCCTATGGTATCAAAAATGCCCTTGGATTGAATCTCTTCCAAGATTTTCCTTTTTCAGATCGTCTCAATTCCATGGTTGAATGGGCATTTTCTATTCAAAAACCAGATGGATATCTTCCTTCCATCGATGACTCCTGGCAAACACGTGTTGTTTTCCCATTTCGTTTCCTTCTTCCATTTTTCCCTTCGGAAGCTGATCATTTTCTTTGGGCATCTACTTGTTACAAAAATCAATATCCCTTTGAAAAGGAACCTTGGAATATTGTCAAAAGTTTGTACATTCCTTTCTCGCTGTTATCAGCACTGGAAAGTGATAAAGTAGCATCCGTTAAACCTTCTCGGAAGAGTAGGATGTTCCCCCGCGATTCGGATGTACTATTTCGGTCCATGGACAACGATGAAGAAACCTATTTGTTGTTTCTTGGGAAGCAAAATCCCTCTCTACATGAACAGAACGATACTGGCCAAATTCTCTTGTATAAAGGGCATCTTCCACTCTTACTTGAGAGTGGATATGGGCCAAGCGGATGGACATCCAAAAACCGCCAATACTATGTTTCTCATGAAGCCCACAATGTACCTATTGTTGATGGTAGTGGCTCTGAGTCTTGGTACAATGGAGGTGTTGGTCCAATAGACAAATCGTCTATCCAAAACCATTACTTCGGTGACACCCTGTCGTTTGCAAGCATGGATATTCAAATGCAGATTCACCACCCCGATGTCGCTTGTACAAGAACTCTATTTCACATACCGACCTCTTTGCCAATTCAAAACAAATCGGTGCAAAAAATCCCCTCCTATACATTTGTTATTGATCTATTCCAATCAGAATTTCCACATGTCTATAGTTCGGTTTTTCATCCCAATGGTACAATTCAAAACCTCAATGCATCAGGAATCCATCTCAAATTGCCTTCAGAAGAGCTTCAATATCTCCACATTGACACCTCCTTTTCTACAAACATTCAGCAGAAAACTGGTTGGTATTCTAGCTACTGGGACAATGAGATAGAAAAACCGTATTTTCTATTGTCAAAAAGAGCAACTTCCACTGTTATCGAATCCTTGCTTTCGGTATCAAACTCAGAAGATTCTCCTTTTTCCTTGCAACGGAACCCTTCTAAAAATGGAATTGAATACTCCATTTCGCCGTCCTCCCAGACCGATTCATCTTCATTTCAAGATGTTTTCATGATGAATTCCAATAAAAGCATGGCCAGAGGGGCTGTTATTTCTACAAATGGGTCTTTCTGTTTTTCGCGACAGGAAGAGAATGTCTCTTTTCCGTCGTCCTATTTTGTAACTCATGCAAGTTATCTAAATTGCAATCAACAGGCATTGTTTTATTCGCCGTCACGGGTGGAACAAATTTTCCACTCCATATCAGTTTCTCCTACAAACAAGAAACAATGGAATTTTGAAATAAGTAGTCAGGAGGAACCATGCGTTGTCCATTTCTATGTTCCCCCAGGCACTGCAATTCAAAAAGCATTTCTTGATGAAGAAGAAGTTGCTTTCCAACAAAAAGACAATAAGATTTCAATTTCACTCCCTGGAGGGAAACATTTTTTGACATTTGAATGATAAATACTACATTTGACATAAAATTCGCAAAGGAGTTCTTTTGGAAAAACTTGTACAAGAAATTCAAGCCCTCAAAAAGGAACAAAATGCTTGTATTTTAGCCCATAATTATCAACCTGGCATGATCCAAGATATTGCCGACTTTGTTGGTGATTCATTGGAGTTAAGCAAAATAGTAACGCGTTTGCAAAACCCCATCATCGTTTTTTGCGGCGTTTCCTTTATGGCTGAAACAGCAAAACTCTTGTCTCCTGAAAAAACAATTCTATTGCCAGAGCCTACTGCATTGTGCGACTTAGCAGAATCCATACGGCCAGAAGACCTGGTATCACTGAAAGAAAAACATCCTTCTGCAGCTGTTGTCTGTTATGTAAATTCATCTGTTGAGACAAAAGCTTTGAGCGATTATTGCTGTACATCTTCCAATGCATTATCAATCGTTGATTCCCTTCCTCAAGAAACCATCATTTTCGTCCCTGATCAAGGCTTAGGTTCATGGATACAGGAAAAAACTCAAAAAGAAATCATTCTTTTCCCAGGAAGCTGCCCCATCCATTTCCTACTGGATCCAGACGAAATCTTACATACCTGGAAACAGCATCCCGAAGCTGCTTTAATGACTCACCCCGAAGCCAATAAGGCAGTGCGTGATATGAGCACGTATGTGGGAGGCACTGGAGGCATGATTCAATTTGCTGGTCAAGCCCCATATGACACATTTTTAGTAGCAACTGATGTGGGTATGATTCATCGGTTATCAAAAGAATACCCAGCCAAGAAGTTTATTCTTGCTGCTGCAAAAATTGAATGCAAGGATATGAAAACAATTACTCTTCCCAAAGTACATCACTCTTTACTCCACAAACAATTTCAAGTCGAGGTTGATCCTCAAGTGGCGGGTGCAGCAAAGAAAGCAATTCAAAACATGATGGACATACAACAAAAATGAAAGAACCGCTCACCAATCATTTCGATGTAATCATTATTGGTACAGGTATTTCAGGACTATATACCGCGTTTCATATTGACCCTTCCAAGAGTGTACTCCTAATTGCAAAAGACAGCGTAGTGAACTGCAATACAAGAAAAGCCAAAGGCGGTATGGCTGCGGCTCTTTACGAACCCGACGATCCCACCTCTCATTTAGAAGATACCCTGAAAGCAGGGGGGTATTTAAATAGCAAAAAAGCAGTGGATGTCCTAACCAAAGAAGTGATTGATCGCATCTATGAATTGGCAGACAATGGTTTTGTGTTTGACAAGAATCCTTCTTCCGGAGAATACAATATGGGACTGGAAGGTTGCCACAGTCACAGAAGAGTGCTTCATTCTCAAGGAGACAGGATGGGGGTTGCCATTTTCAATTTTTTGTATGAGCAAGTTAAATCCCTTCCAAACACTACTTTTTTAGAGCATACTGAGCTACTGGATATCATTGTTGAAGACAACACCCTACAGGGAGTCAAAGTTCATTCTTCTTCCTTGGGAGAAACAACCTTGTATTGTCACTCTTTAGCCATTGCCTCTGGGGGATACTCCGGCATCTACAAACGCAATACAAGCGACAAGAGTTTTTTTGGCAACGTTCTCACAATTGCCTATAAATGCGGCATTGGTCTTACCGATCTTGAATTTGTTCAATTTCATCCCACTGTTTTCGTAAAAGAAGGCTTTGAAACCCTTTTAATGTCAGAGGCAATCAGAGGAGAAGGAGCGGTTCTTTTAAATCCTCAACGGAAACGATTCATGGATCGCTATCACCCAGACGCAGAACTAGCATCTAGAGATATTGTCAGCCAATCAATGTGGAAGGAGTCCCTGCAGTGCAAGTCACAAGACTTTTATTTAGATCTGCAGCCTATTGGAAAGGATAAAATTCTTCGATTGTTCCCTGAAGTCTATGAAAATTGTTTGCTTCGACACATCGATATCACAAAAGAACTCGTTCCTGTCTTTCCCGGAGCACATTACTCCATGGGAGGAATCTATGTGGACCTTTTTGGACGAACCAACATACATGGCATTTATGCTATTGGCGAATGTAGTTGCAATGGAACTCACGGAGCAAATCGTCTTGCATCCAATTCATTGATCGACTCATTGGTATTTGGAAAGCGAACTGCCGACGTCATCAATGATCAGCCTTCTCTAGATCATACCCCGAAAAAACAACCGCCACCCTCCTTTTATTCAAGCATTGAATCACCATTCACCATCCAACAAATCCAACAATTGAACTGGGATTGCTTAGGTATTATGAGAAATAAAGAACAACTTGAAAAAGTCATGTCTCTTTTGCGCCCTTTTATGCAGGATCCTTATTGGCAAACTTCTTCGGAGAAAACTACCATTGACGCTTGTCAGCTATCCTATTTGATTGCGCAAAGTGCTTTGCTCCGGCAAGAATCAAGAGGCGCTCATTACCGAACAGATTTTCCAGAAGAAAACCCGCAATACTCTCATTCCTTTTTGTTACAAAAAGCCTCGGACTCCTGCGATCCCATAGTTCGAAAAATTAATTATAAAGAGGAGAAGTAATGAAACCAACACGATTTACATCAGCCATTTCTTCCTATTTACAAGAAGACCAACCTTATGGCGACCCTGCTTCTTTATTCATCCCCCAGGATCATCTCTCCAAAGGATTCATTCGAGTACAACAGGAAGGGTTCTTATGTGGAGAGTTTCTACTAGAACCATTTTTCCACTTCCTAGACCCCACGATTTCCATTCAAAGTCATAGTAAAGATGGGGATGCTCTACATCCCGGGGACATTGTTGCTAATATAGAAGGAAGGACACAATCCATTCTTCAAATGGAAAGAATTGTTCTGAATTTGCTTGCATATCTATCAGGCATCACTACGAAAACAAAACAGGTTTCGACTATAACAAATGCGTATGGTGTATCTTTGTTGGATACACGAAAAGTACTCCCCGGATATCGATCTTTTGTCAAATATGCTGTTCAATGTGGTGGAGGCTACAATCATCGAAATAGCTTGTCCGACCTTATCATGATAAAGAATAACCATATACAAGCATTCGGAGGCATCGATAAAGCCCTCCAACACGTTCGAGAAACCAACACCCACCCCATGTTAAAAATAGAAGTCGAAACAAGTTGTCTCAGGGAAGCCCTTGCTTCTCTTCCGTACAATCCTGACATTATCATGCTTGACAATTATTCTGTGGAGGAAGCAAAAGAAGCACTATTCTTCTTGCGAGGCAAAGCCCAAATAGAAATTTCTGGGAACATTCAAGAAGACAATATTGAATCGTATGCAAAACTTAAACCAGATTTTATCTCGATGGGATCTGCTTTAACCTACGACGTTTCTTCGGTCTCATTTCATCTTCGTCTAGAATAGAATCCCTCTCTACCACACACAACAAAGCAGTGTATGTGATAGAGAGAAATTCTGTTGGTATACTTATCCGCTTCTTTTCAATTTGCCATTCTTTTTGGCCCATGCTTCGGCCCTAGAAAACAAGCCAATCCCAATAGGAATAAAGATGAAACTCATCAACACTAAAGGCCAAATATTTTCCATCTGGGACCAAAAAGCAGAACCCTCAAGGATTGTGTTTCGAATTCCTCGCAATGCATATGTAGCAGGGGAACCTTTGGCTATAAACTGCATCCATGCAGGCAATATCCCAATATCATAATACACGCCAGAAAACATCAGCAAGATAGAACTAAAAATTCCTACCATCTGGGCTCCTTTTTCTGGTGATATAAGGGGCAATACTGCAGCACAAATACCCAATCCCATAAACGAAAAGCTAGCAATAACAAGCATTAGGAATGCAGCGCTGTAGTTAGCACCGGTTAACTGAATATCAAAGAACAGTGTAAGTACTAATAAAATGAACACCGTTCGTAACAATGCATACAAAGCTGCATATCCACAAACACTTAGCAAGTGAGTGACCCGTTTCACGGGAGCCATAAAAGTATACTCAATCGTATCTTCCCATCGCTCCCACGAAACTGTTTCTGAAACAACCTCAAATACAACAGATAAATACCCCCATAGTATGGATCCCAAAAGCATGTACATCGTAATGTAATCAGTGCTTATCTCAGCACTGGAGAAACTTCCAGTCCATTTCCCAATGAACCCGATACTAACTGCGTTTGCAATCGTCCATATGAGGAAGACTACTTCCCATTTCCAGTATCGCTTCGTAAGGTTAAAATTACGATTTACAAAGGAGATTCCTGCTCGTAGTTCATGAATAAATCTCTCTCTCATGCAGAAACCTCCTTTTCTGCTTCTGTAAAATCCACTCCTGTAAAGTGAAGAAAAACTTCTTCAAATGTGGGTTTTTGCTGCGTTTTGGGCAATTGTTCCATCAAGTAGTCTGGATCGCCATCCACAACAACTTTTCCGTTGTGAATGATGGCCACTTTGTCACACATCTTTTCAGCTTCTGTCATGTCGTGGGTTGTCAACACAATGGTAACGTCAAGTTTTTCTCTCATAACACGGATTAATTCTTGCACTTCCAGCTTTGCCCTTGGATCAAGACCTGTAGTGGGCTCGTCCAATAGAAGCACAGGAGGTTGTGTAATCAAAGCTCTTGCAATGGCAACTTTTTGCTGCATACCTCTGGAATAATCTCGAATGCGCTCATTCAGTCTTTTACGATCCAAACCAATTCGATCTGTAATATCAAAAATTCGTTGAATCGCACTCTTTCGGGATACACCGTAAAGTCCTGCTGAGAACAACAGATTTTCAAACGCCGAAAGATTTCTAAAAAAACTGGCTTCGACCGACACTCGATTGATCAACCATTTAACATCATTCGATTGAGTTTTCACATCATGACCCAAAATGCTAAGTTGGCCAGAATCCGGTATCAGTAAAGTGGAGGCAATTCTGATAAAAGTTGACTTTCCGGAACCATTCGGACCTAGCAAACCATACACAGTATTTTGGGGGATACGTAAATTAACATCTTGCAAAGCCTGTACAGGCTTTTTATTCTTGCGCAGAAAGTTTTTACAGATCAAATTTGCTTCTAATGCGTAAGTCATTGTGTTTTCTCCTATATTCATAACGGTTACATATAGATGGGGTAAATGAAACTGAAGTCTACATGATACAGCATCCAGTTTTTCCAGTTAACAACGTTTTGTCGTCTCATTTTAAACATCTTTGATCCTCCTTTCTGAGCAATTCTCTTGAAGAAATAACAACGAGATTACATAATGGGCATCCGACACTGTTTCATTCGGCAACCCTCCTTTCACAAGAGCATAAAAAAAAGCCGCGGTGGTCTACCGCGGCTTCTTGTAATTATGTCTTGTTCAATTAGATCATAAAGAAATTTTGCGGTAGAAGGGTTGTTGGTGAAAGCAAACAACATTTCGGTTCATGGAAATGATTGCAGTTGCTACCAAGTGAATCGTTATTGTGTTCATTAAACTACCGCCTTTCTAAAAATTCTAAAAGCAATTTTACGTCGAGTTCTGTTTTTGTCAATCCTCTTCTTTAAAAAAAGTCGAGATTTGATATTCTTGTAGCATGAAGAAAGAATTATGGTTAACGTCTTGTGGTCTAGTGCCCTATGAAAAAGCCCTGGAATGGCAAAAAACAATTGTAGATCGGAAAATTCATACAGATGAGCCCGATGTTGTATTGTTTCTTGAACACCCCCCTGTTATTACCATTGGAAAAAATGGAGATCCTTCCCATGTTTTGATTGGAGCTCAGCAGTGTCGAGAAAAAGGTATCTCTGTGTTCCCGATTGGTCGGGGTGGCGATGTTACATTCCATGGCCCAGGACAAATTGTGGGATACCCGTTGGTAAATTTAGAGAATTTTGACAAAAGTATTCGATCCTTTGTCACAAATCTAGAAGAAGTTTTTATCTCGTTTCTGGCAAAAAACTATCGTTTACCCGCATCAAGAATACCTGGATATACAGGTGTTTGGATTCATAATAACAAAATAACTGCCATGGGGCTTTCTGTTCATAAATATATCACAATGCATGGCTTTGCCTTTAATGTATCCACAGATTTGAACTATTTTTCTCTTATCACGCCCTGCGGTATTACCGACAAAGGAGTTACAAATCTATCCATCGAAACGGGGGAAAAAGTGTCGATGGAAACTTGTGTCAAACAAATAGGGGATGAATTGGGACATGTGTTCACAAAAAAAATTGTTTGGAAGAAGCTAGATGACGTTTTACGCACATTTCAAATCCCTGCAGAAAAGGAATGAACATGATCAAACGGAAACCATCATGGTTAAAAATGAAGCAAAGAGAGCAGCAGTTTTCTGCAACCGAAAACTATCTGTCCTCCCTTCAACTTCATACTGTGTGTCAAGAAGCCCATTGTCCTAATCAAAACGAGTGTTTTAGTCACAGTACTGCCACTTTTATGATTTGTGGAAAATATTGCACGCGGAATTGTACATTTTGTGCTGTAGAAAAGGAAAAAAAACCTTTACCCCTGGACCCGAATGAGCCTGAAAACGTTGCAAAGGCAGTGTGTATGTTGGGATTAAGACATGCTGTTATCACATCTGTTACCCGTGACGACCTTGAAGATGGTGGTGCACATCATTTTGCAGAAACTATCCAACAAATCCGTACGCTTTCTCCTGCTACCACTGTAGAAGTTTTGATTCCTGATTTTGAAGGTCATCATGATCCGCTTGATGTGGTCATTCAATCGAAACCTGCCGTCATTAATCATAACATTGAAACCATTCAGGACTTGTATCCGAAAGTACGGCCCGGGGCAGATTATAATCGTTCTTTGCAGGTTTTATCCTACGCTAAAAAGAATGGCTGTGCCTATACTAAGTCTGGTTTTATGGTAGGTTTGGGAGAAACACAGGAAGACGTCCAACATTTGATGGAAGAGTTGGTATCGACAGGTTGCGATATACTGACAATTGGACAATATTTACAGCCTTCTCTTGCCCATTATCCTGTACAAGACTATGTATCACCCGTGCAGTTTGAAAACTATAAAAATATGGCTTTACAAATCGGTTTTAAGCATATAGAATCAGGTCCATTGGTTCGAAGTTCATACCATGCAAAAGAATCGTTGGATCATGCAATGGAAGAATAATACGATAAAAAGAGCTTTTTGTTAGAATCTCTCCGGATTCCGATACAATCAATTTGAAAACTTGAGATGGTTGGATTTCTATCACTAAGATACTGATACACAGTTTTTTGAAGGCGAGCAAGCTTTTTCTTTGTAATGGATTCAATTGGGGAACCAAATGTGGAAGAGAGTCTCATCTTCACTTCGACAAAATGTAGGACCCCCTCTTTTCGTGCAACAATATCAATTTCCCCATAAGGTCCATGGTAGTTTTGCTCCACGATTTCGAAGCCTTTTTGGAGCAACCACTTCTTTGCTAAAGCTTCTCCATAAGAACCAATGGCACGTTTTGAGAGTGGCAAATTGGATACACTACCGACTCAGTATTTTTAAAATCGATCGAATCTTTGAGTCTTCAAGAGGTTCATTTTGATACTTCTGCAAATAGGGGATAAGTTGTTTTGTTTTTAACACAACTACGGTTTCATCTTTCATTTCCAGCTCTGCATGAATATTTGTAAACACAAGAATCCCTTGAATCCAATAAGGAAACTTATCCTTGCCGCCCAATTTTTTTTCAAGATACTTTCGAAGTTCCCACACATTTCGTTTCAATTGCCGGCTAGGATTGTTGATATGGCCACGATACACACCGCCATTTTTCCCTGTTTTTATATAGGTCCATGAATCTCCCACACACTCAACTTTCCCGTTATAATTCTTCGTTTCGATCACAAAAATTCCTTTTGGTCCAATTAACAGATGATCAATGTCACAGTTTTTGTGGGGTATGGTGTAATTGTTCACCATATTCCATTCATCAGAGAGCAAATGAAGAACATTTTCAACATTTTCTTGACCTGTCAGCCCTGCTCTCCATATATTAATTTCTGTATTTTTTTGATCAATCCAATAGCCTGTAATGAGCATTAAAAGGCATCCGGCAACGATGAGGTAGACATTGGGATTTGCAGGCAACAAACCCAAAGCAACCATACAAAAACTAAAAAAGAAACAAAAAATTAAAAAAGCCATCTGGATAGTAAGAGAGGAAAGCATTGTTTTTACAAAATTGTGTTTTTCGATAACCTTCATTGTATACCCTTTAAAAATGTTCGTCTGTGAAATGACGACATTCCGCGATCATGAAGAGCCTGAAAATGACTCTTTGTTCCGTATCCTTTGTGAGTGGAAAACCCATAAAAAGGAAAAATTGTATCCATTTTAACCATATACCGATCTCTTTCTACTTTGGCAACAATAGATGCAGAAGCAATAGAGGAGTAAAGGGAATCTCCTTTCACACAAGAGATTTGAATTCCTCGGTTTTCGTCTGCAATTTGCTGATTTCCATCAATTAAAAACAACAAAGAACAATTGCGCAATGCTTGATTGAGTAAAATCTGATCAATACACTTTTTCATTGCCCATTTTGTTGCATTTAGTATATTCATTTTGTCGATCATGTGAGCGGAAACGAAGCTAGTGGAGATGTAGGCACCAGACTCTTGAATGCTTGTATAGGCCAATTCTCTTTTTTGGGGAGAAAGCTTCTTGGAGTCCTTTACCAAAGGTTTGGTCCGGCACTTATAGTAGCATACAGCAGAAGCTGTTACCGGCCCTGCCAATGATCCTCTACCTACTTCATCAATTCCTATAATTGCGAAATTCTCATATGGACGAGAAAGAAGGTATTCATTGTGCCATAAGTCTGAGTCTGTTGAATCAGTATTCAACATGAGCAAAGGCAATAAAATCTTTGGGAGGCCACAGTATCAAAACAGCCCTTCCCTCGATTGCTTCATGTTTTATGGGACCAAAATCTCGACTGTCTAAGCTATTGTTTCGATGATCTCCCATGACAAAAAACTCATCCTCTTGCAAAACAGCAGGTCCGTACAAACTAGGGGTTGCGGTAGAAACATATACTTCGTCTAACTCTTCTCCGTTAATTCGTACAATTCCGTTGCGTACTTCAACCGATTCACCAGGCAATCCAATAATCCGCTTAATATAGGAGACGTCTTGGTTGCTTGGTGGATGAAATACAACAATATCACCTCGTCTAAGTTTGTCGGGGTTGGAGTACAGTTTATTCACAATCACATAGTTGCCCTCATGAAGGGTGGGAATCATAGATCCCATTTCAACCTTATAGGGTTGAAAAAGGAACTGCCGTACAAGAAAAGCAATTAGCAAGGCAAGAGCAATCGTCCAAATCCACTCAATAATTTCTTTTTTGGCAGACAAGGAAAGTCTCATTATGCTGCTTCTTTTACGGGTCCTTTGTTTTTCTTTGTCATGTTTTTACGTTTAATTTTGTTCATGCGACTATTTGATTCTCTGAGATAGTAGAGTTTTGCTCTTCGAACTTTTCCATATGTTACAACTTCAACCTTTGCGATGGAAGGAGAATGGAAAGGAAAAACTTTTTCAACTCCTTCTCCATATGAAATCTTTCGAACAGTAAAACTTTCTCCGATACCTCCTCCCTTTTTACCTATAACAACTCCTTGAAACACTTGGAGTCGTTCTTTGGATCCTTCCACAATTCGCTGGTAAACCTTAATGGTGTCGCCAACTGAAAAGGGGACAACATCTGTTTTTAAGTATTCTTTGGTTAAATCATTTAACAACTGCATATTGATACCTCTCTAAAGTATATATCAAGCAAGATAAAAATCCTGTTTTACAAATACTGTGATTTCAATAAAATTCTATTACAAGCTAAAAAAAAATGTTATCATATAACATAACAATTACAAGCCTGCTTAAAGCATTTTCAAGGGGGACAATGTGAGAGAAGAATGGTACAATCTATCGTTCTCTATCGAAAACAACGTTGGTATCATCAATTTAAACAACAGAGCAGATAGCAATGCTATATCAACGAAGTTTTTGCGGGAACTGAAAAACGGACTCAAAGTGTTTCATCATAGTAAAGATGTCAAAGTTATTATTGTTAAGGGAGAAAGTGAAACTTTCTCTACAGGCATTCGCAAAGAGGAATTATCCTCAAGTCACGAAACTGTAACCGATTTTTGTGAATTTGGTTGGAAGGTTTTTAACAAGTTTTCCGAAATCAAAAAGCCTGTCATCGCTGAGGTTCAGGGAAATGCATTTGATGCTGGTTTTGAGCTTTCCTTAATGGCTGATTTACTATTTGCATCAAACACAGCACAATTTGGGTTCCCCGGCATCAAAAATGCCGTTGTACCAGCCTTTGGTGGACTTGCTCAATTGTTACACATGACAGGCATTCGCTACACTCGAGAGCTTCTTTATACCGGTCGTATTGTTGCCGCAAAAGAAGGAAAAGAGAGTGGTTTCGTCAACAATATCTTTCCTTCCGAAATACTTCATGAAGAAGTATTAAAAATCGCACAGCAAATCATCCAAACGCCAATTTCTATTTTGGGAGGGTTAAAAAGCTCTTCTGGAAAAATCAGTGATATTATTCGAAGGCTTCACATGCAAGATGAAATAAGCATCTTCGAATCTTGTTTTCACGAGTAAACTAGTTTTTGATTTGCTTTTCTTTATGGATACCGCAGAGTAATTTTCTTTTCTGTAGGTTCCCATTCTACCTTAGCGCCTAATTTTTCACCTACAAAACGTAGGGGGACAAATGTTCTGCTGTCTCGAATGACGGGGGGTACATCCATGGTGACAACTTTACCATTCACATATGCCCTAGTGTCCCCTACTTTCATTTGGATATATTGGGTTTTAAGACTGTATGAAATTCTTTTGTCGTCAGGAAACCATGTAATTTCTGCACCCAGAGCATCCCCTATGGGTCGAATCGGGACCATTGTTCTGCCTTCTTCTACAAAGGGTGGAGCATCAATAGAGTAGGTGATTTGGTTATCTCGAACATATTTTTTTCCAATCCACATTTCAAACACAACATAATTTCTTCTTTCCGTTGAATCATGGACAAAAGAAAACAATTCCCCATAAGAAGATACGGAAAAAATACGTTGATTTGCTAGAATCAGATACTTAGAGGTGGTTCCTACAGAAGAAAAATACAACCGATTTCCCGTTTTTCTATCTAGGCAGTACATCAGAAAATCATCCGCCCCAATCCAAATATAATCTTCTGTAATGATGGGGGCTGATTCGATGAAAAACCCAGCTTCAAATTGCCAATTCAGGTTGCCTGTTTTGATATCTACACAAAACAAGAACTGATCAAATGCTACATAGATATTATCTTCGTAGTACGAAGGAGGATTCATACTGTTATAATTGGGATAAAACTTCTTCCATACTTGTTTTCCAGTTTTTGTGTCCAGACAATAAAGAGTATCATCAACGGGACATATCAACCGTTTTTCATTGATGCAGATACCGTGTAGAACATTGTTGATCAATTCATATTCCCATAATTTTTTGTGGTTTTGGATGGCAAAAGCATAGATCCGGTCTTCTGCGACAACATAAAATCTTTCGTTATCAAAAGCAACCGGGAGACGTATTTGTTGACCGAAAAGAATATCCCATACTTTTTCTCCCGTATCCGCTTTCAGGCAAATAAGCTGTTTGCCCGATCCAAAATATACATGATTTTCATACACAATGGGAGAAGAATTCGTTACTCCTTCTTCTGTATCATATTTCCATAGTTGATACCCCGTTTTTGCATCCACTGCATACATTGCATTGGTATATCCTGCATAAACAATACCATTGTGGTAAAAAGGACTGGAGTTATGGAAATCTTTCGTACAATATTGCCAAATAATGGTACCCCATTTTGCATTGTAACACACTAATCCCCATGTAGTTGCAATATACAACTTGTCTTCCACAACAATAGGGCTCGAATTGGAAGCTCCCACTAGTTCAACCCATGCAGTTCGCAGGGGTGGTTTGAGTGTTTCTGAAGATTGACCTGAAAATGTTAAATCAGATCGATATTGATGAATATCGGCAAAGCATTGCGATTGAAGAGATGCTCCAAAAGCTACGATAAGAAGAATGGAAATCAACCCAAGATACAATTTACGTAGCATAACTATCCTCCCTGATGGTGTTTTCAAAAAGCGGTGAAAAATCAATGAAGGTAAAAGGTAAAGAGAACACTTCCTGTAATTTTTTACACACGTTTAGTACTCCTCCTTTTTCGGAGGCATAGTGAGTAAGGCACAAGACGTTCATATGATGATCTTGTGCAAAAATATACATTGTGTGAGAAAACTCTCCCGTGATAAAAACATCTACTTTTTCCCGATATGCATCCGCAATAAAAGAAGCTCCATCTCCCGAACATATTGCTACTTTGCGAACATTTTTGGCTCCAAAAGGCAATAGAGTAGTCGGTTCATTGAGTAGATTTTCATATGTTTTCTGCAGAGTATCGATGGAAACGCTATTGCAAAGAGACGCAACCATACCCAACTCGTAGCCAGCATATGTGCAAAGAGAATGCACCGTTTCTTCTACAGGACACAAGAAACGGAGAAGTGCTATGTTGTTTCCAATCTCAGGGTGAATATCCAAGGGTAAGTGAGAAGCATAAAGTGAGCTTTTCGATTGAATCAAATTCTGAATCTTCTGAAATTGAACTCCTCGCAGAGAGGGATCCATCCCTTTCCAAAACAGTCCATGATGAACAATAAAAAGGGATGGTACAGAAAGATGGGCTTCTTGAAACATTTTGTCGCTAGCATCCACAGCCCCGTAGACGTGTTGAATTGGAGATTTCCCTGTTACCTGCATACCATTCCAGGATTTATCTTCTGGACAATCCTGTAATACTGAAGAGAGATAGGAATTAATCACCCCTAATTCAACAGACATAAAATATTACCCTCCATGAAAAAGGTTTCGATAGTTTTGCATCATTTCTTTTTGTAGTGTTTCTAGAGAAACATTTCGCAGGGTAGCAGCCTCTGCATAGACCTCTTTAACAAAAAGTGGTCTATTAAGTACTTTCCCTCTGTATGGGACGGGAGTCAAATAAGGGCAATCCGTTTCTAAAAGTAGCTTATCCTTGGGAACAATTTTTACTACCTCACGTAATTCGATACTTCTTTTATACGTAATATTGCCAGAAAATGAAAGATACAGTCCAAGATTTAAAAATTTCTCTGCCATTTTTCTATCGGATGAATAACAATGCATCACTCCTTCAATTCCTGGAAACTGTTTCAATACCTCATATACTTCAAGGTCGGCTTCTCGGTTATGAACAATAACAGGATAATGGTGTTGACACGCAAATTCAACTTGCTGAAGGAAGCATGTTTTTTGCAATGTAAGGTCAGTCCGACTTTTCACTTTGTCCATGCCAATCTCGCCCACAGCTCGATAGTCTGTATTCACAATCTGATGTTGTAAAAAAGTGGGTATTTCCCCCTGATAAGAGTCCAGATAATGAGGATGAATACCAAATGAAGCGTCAATCCAATCATATTGTCTAGCTAATTCTAGGGAAGCTCTTGAAGATTCTGGATTGTAGCCCACGTTCATAATGTGATCAAAATGGTTCTCCATGCATTCTTTAATGATGTCATCAAGAGGTTCTTTGCATATTGGGATATGGGCGTGAGAATCGACGTATTGAATCACTTCACGCGCGCTCCAACATACATTTCTCCATCCTCAGGTGTCACAATGGACAGTTGATCTTTATGCGAAGCACACAGAATCATCCCTTCAGATTTTTGACCTCGCAAAGTAACAGGCTGTAAATTGTTTACAACCACTACTTTTTTCCCAATGAGTTTATCGGGTTCATAATACTTTGCTATACCAGCTACAATTTGTTTTTGAGTATCTCCGATTTGTACTTTTAATACAAGTAATTTGTCTGCATCAGGGTGCTTCCCGGCTTCAACAATCTGACCTACTCGAAAGTCAAATTTTACAAAATCATCAATTGAACAGTTGGTTTCTTTTTTGTCGGGTGTTTCGCTTTTTTTCTTTTCTTCTTTCTTTTGTTTTTGAACGCGCGGAAACAATACAGAAGGAAACGCAACCGTCTGCTCCGATTGTAGAACTCCAACTCCAATGCTTTGATCCTTTTGATTTTCAAAGCTCTCGGCGACCTGCTTGGAAAATACAGGCATGAAAGGCGTAAGCATAACCCCTACCAATCGGATTCCTTCCAACAAAGAATAAAGCAAATCTGACAAAGGCTGGTTCTCTTCTTTTTTGAACAGTTCCCATGGCTTGTATTCTTCAATCATTTTATTGCCTCTTCGCAACATATTCCAAACTGCCTCAATTGCTTCTTTAAAACGATTTTCATCCATGCACCGCAAATAATGAAAAACTTGATCTGCAAAAAAAGCCTCTTCGCTGGAAATTACTTTACCATTGGGTACTTTGCCTTGAAAATACTGTTTTGTCATGGCAGAAACGCGGTGAATTAGATTCCCTAGGTCATTGGCCAGGTCATAATTATAGCGATCCAAAAGACGTTCCATTGAAAAAACTGAATCATCGCCAAAAGTAGTTTCTCGAAACATAAACCATCGGAGAACATCCGCTGATAATGTTTTTGATATTCCTGTTCGAGATGACAAAGCATCTACGACCATGGTTGGATCTACAATGTTTCCTTTGGATTTTGACATTTTTTCGCCATCGGTTAGCCACCAGCCGTGTACAAAAACTTTTTTTGCTGGGGGCAAACCCAACGCCATTAGCATGGCTGGCCAGATAACACAATGAAACCGAATAATATCTTTGCTCATAAGGTGACAATCCGCTGGCCACCACGAAGCAAACTGCTCTGGATTCTTGTTGTATCCACATACAGTTATATAGTTCAGCAAGGCATCAAACCAAACCCACAATACATGCTCTTTATCAAATGGGAATCGGATGCCCCATTGTTGAGAATGTCTGGAGACAGAAATATCTCGAAGCCCCCCCTTTATCATGCTAACCACTTCATTGTACCGAGAGGCTGGTTCAATTGCGTTGGGATGGTTTCGGTAAAAATCAAGCAATTGGTCTTGAAAAGAACTTAGTTTAAAAAAATAGTTTTCTTCGGATACTTTTTTTATGGGACGATGGCAATCTGGGCAGTGCCCTTCCTCCACCTCTTTGTCAGTCCAAAAAGACTCACAGTCTACACAATACCACCCTTCGTAGTTCCCCTTATATATCCACCCTTTTTCTTTGAGTTGACCAAGATATTGTTGGACTACATCAAGATGATCTTGATCAGTCGTGCGAATGAATCGAGTATACTCGATGTGAAATTGCGAAAAATATTGTTTCCATTTATCCGCTTCTTTATCTACATATTCACGGACAGAAATTCCTTGTTTTTCAGCAGCTAGTACTACTTTTTGTGAATTTTCATCACTGCCGGTTGTAAACAGGATCTCGCATCCTCTCAATTTGTGATACCTTGCCATAATATCCGCTGCTGTAGTGGTGTACAAGTGCCCTATATGAGGGTCTCCACTAATATAATAAATGGGAGTGGTTACAAAATACTTTTTTTGGCTCATAAAAAACTCCTACTCGAATCGAAATACAAGGGAAATCTCTCCTCGTACTTCTCGATCTTGCCATAAGGTTAAAAGATAAGAAGGAGATCCCCGAACAATTTCTTCATTTTTTTTGGTCATTTCTCTACAAATACAAACTTGCAACGAAGGATCAAACTCATTCATCCACGTTAACGATTTTACCATTCTATGTGGAGATTCAAAAGCACAAACAGTGTAGCCCGTCTCTTTTACTTTTTCTAACAATTGCAGAAATTTGCTTTTTTTTCTGGGAAGAAAGTTTACATATAGAAAATTTTGAATCGAAAACCCGGAATATACCAAAGCTGTAATCACAGCACTAGCGCCAGGAAGAACAATCACAAAAATATCTTCCTTTCGACAGTCCTGCATAAGTTCCAGTCCAGAATCTGCAACCAAAGGCATCCCAGCATCAGATACCAAGGCAACAGAGTCGCCATTGTTCAGCTTTTCAATAATTTCTTTGTTCTTGTACAGCGTGTGCTCGTGATAGGAAATAAAATGACTTTGAATGTGGAAGGTATTTGCTATTTTAAGCGTTCTTCTTGTATCCTCACAAGCAATCCAATCCACAGATTGAAGAACTTCTAAACTTCGCAATGTGATGTCTTTCAAGTTCCCGATGGGCGTTGGTACAATATACAAAACACCTTTGTCTGGGGAATTAGCCTTCATTCATTGATGCTTCCATCGTTCGAGCAATGGCTAGAAATTCATTGACATCCAAGGAAGCACCCCCAACAAGAAATCCTTGAATGGTAGGAATAGAAAAAATAGAAGCTGCATTGGTTTTATTCACACTACCACCGTACAAAACGGTACATACAGGAAAGTGTGAAGAAATGGTTTTAGACACTGTTTGAATCCACTCCAGAGAAGGAATGACTCCGGTTCCGATTGCCCATACGGGTTCGTATGCAATCAGAAAGGATTCGTTTGTAGGAAACAATGACAGCTGTGTCGTGATGATCGACAATCTCTCTTCGTCACTGATAGACATGTCATGTTCTCCAACGCAAACAATTGGATGGATATTGTTTTGACGAAGTTGGGTAAATTTAGCAACTATTTCTTCAGACGTCTCTTTCATGTGTTGTCTTCGTTCAGAATGTCCAACAATGCAGTACTTACACCCTACTTCTGGAAGCCACGAGGCACTAATCTCTCCGGTATAGGAACCCTTGGAAAAAGAAGAACAGTTTTGAGCAGCTCTTTCAATGTTCTGCGGCAGTTCTCCCGTATAGGGTAGTGAAACAAAAGAGCTTGCAATAATACACTGAACACTTCCAAGTAAGGGTTCTTTGTGGAGCACTTGCTTCATTGTATTGCAATACTCTATCGTTTCCCCAGGACCAATATTCTGCTTCCAGTTTCCTATACAATACTTATTCATTCTTAGCATCCTTTTCAGTTCCCATATTTTCAAATTCTTCTGGTTTTGTGATCTTTACACTCACCTTTACAATTCTTCGATCTTCCATAGCTCTAACAACTAGTTCCAAATGGTCTTGGACAACCTTTTCACCGATGGAAGGAATGTGTCCCAATTGGGAGAGCATAAACCCAGAAATTGTGTCAATATCTTCTTCGTGTATACATGTATGGAAATTTTCATTAAAATCGTCAATGGGATAGTCCCCTAAAATCTCATATGTACCATCTTTTAGCTGCTTGCTAAGCTCTTCTTCGGAGTCAAATTCATCTTGAATTTCTCCTACGATTTCTTCCAAAATATCTTCCAGAGTGGCCAATCCTGAAATACCACCATATTCATCTACAATCATCACAATATGAGATTTTTTTGCTCGCATTTCGTTAAACAATTGATCAATTAATTTTGATTCTGGTACAAAATCGACGGGTCGAAGATTGCTTTTAATATTAACATCATGAATTGTTTTGTGATTGGCAATCCATCGGACAACATCTTTTACAAACAACACGCCAATAATATTATCGGGTTTTTCTTCGTAAACAGGGATACGGGAAATACCTGTTTCTTTAACCAACCGTAAGAACTCTTCTATTCCGTCTTCTACGTCAAGGCAAACCATATCCACTCTGGGAACCATAATTTCGCTAACATGTGTGTCACTAAACTCAAACACACTCTTTAGCATCTCTTGTTCATTTTGATGAATCAAGCCTTCTTTTTTGGACAAATTAATAACGGTTTCAAGTTCTTTGTGGTTCATCGCCAAAGAAAAATTCTCTGAATCTCCAACACGGAACAGTTTTAACAGCAAAGTATTGATATTCTCGAACAACCAAATCAAAGGAGCAAACAGAAACAAAGAAATCCGAATAGGGACATATACTAGAAAACTAACTTTTAAAGAATTAGCATTGCTAACTGTTTTGGGAAACATTTCTGCAAATGTCACAATAACAAGCGTCAAAACCAATGTACTAACAACTACAGCAATATTGTTGGGTAGTAACTTGGTAGCATAACTAGTTGCCAAAGAGGCTGCTAAAATATTAACAATATTGTTCCCAATCAAAATGCCTGTAATTAAGCGGTTTGGTTTATCAATCAGGCGTGCAATTTTTTTTGCTTGATCAGATCCTTCTTCAATCAAATTGTTTAATTTGACTCTATTAACCGTTAAAAGAGCAATTTCTGAGCCTGAAAACAAAGCAGAAATAAAAATTAAAACGATAATAGAGCCTATATAGGCAATGTCGCTAGACACCATCTAGTAATCTCCTCTCTCAAAACTGTCAACATCAGCATGTTTCATCAATTCTGATTCCAGTTTCCTCATGTGTAGTAATTCCTTGTCTGATGCGTGGTCATATCCTAACAAATGCAAGAATCCATGGGAAAATAGCCACATGTATTCTTGTTCTAAGGAAATGCCGATCTCGTGAGCATCTCTTTTTGCTTGGTCTGTACAAATAATGATTTCACCGAGAAGTATGCCGTGTTCAATAAGTTCATTGTACACAAACGTAAGAATATCGGTGGGTTGATTTTTGCCTCTATAGGAGCTGTTTAGCTCTGTCATAGTGGCATCATGTACAAAAGCCACACTAACAACAGACTCCTTTGGAAACTGTGAAAAAATGGGATGAGATAATAAAATATCTACTTTGGTCGTAATGATTTCTAGAGGCAAGTCCGGTACAGCATCATCAACACTGTATTCAATACTTGTCATAGAGAACCTCTCTTGTTGTATAGATTTTTCCTAAAAATTTTCTTGTCTTCAATCTTCGCTACAGGATATGTAATACGTGAATGATACAACGAATCCAGGGTAAAAACAAACGATTCTTTTGCTTCACGAAGGTCTGCAAAAGTCAATTGAGACTCGTCCAATTGACCATCTTGGATTTTCATATTAACAATATCGTCAACAACACTCTGTATTTTCTCCGTATCCTTATCAGACATAGATCGCACAGCGGCTTCGACAGAATCGGCAAACATAAGAATTGTTTCTTCTTTCGATACGGGCTTTGGTCCAGGATAGCGAAATTCCTTATCATCCTGTAAGGTAGGATCTAAAGCCTGTGCTGCTTGAAACAAAAAGCTAATGCGAGTGGTTCCATGATGTGTAAGAATAAACCTTCGTATCCCGGGAGGAATTCTATTTTTCTCTGCTAGCTGTTTGCCATTGAGAATATGGCCTTTAATAATATCAACAGATTCGCGTGGATCCAAATCATCCAAAATGTTTTTTCCACTACTATTTTCAGTGAAATAAAAAGGAAAAACAGTCTTTCCAATATCATGATAATAAGCCCCAACTCTTACAAGCATATCATCAGCTCCGATTTTTTTGGCTGCATGAGATGCAATATTAGCCACCATGATAGAATGCTGATAGCTACCGGGCGCGACTTCAAACAAGTATCGCAGAAGAGGTGAATTGGAATCGCCCAATTCAATAAGCCTCAAAGGAGTGATAAAGGCAAACAATCGCTCCAATGCAAGAATGATTCCCAATGTAAGGAGACCCGAAACAAATCCATTGATAAACATAAGAAAGATCGGGTGGTACAGGCTGTATTGAAGAGAATATCCTGGAAAAATGGAAAAAATCACAAATCCCAAGACAGTAAACAAAAACCCTGCAAAAAAACACTTCAAGATGTAGTCAGCATAGGTTCTAAACACAGAAAATAACTGGATTGTAAACAAAGCGGACAAAAGATAGGCTGAAGTGTATACAATGTCCATCCCAAAAAATGGGAAGAACAAGATCGTAAGCACTGTTGTAATAAAGTAGCCAAAGGGTTTGTTAAAGAAAACAGTCATAATGATAGAAAACATAAACAAAGGAACAAGGCTTAGGCTAAGTGGGATAAAGAACCGTGAAATAGAAACTACAAAAATGAGGGAAGCGAATAGAAGATTAAACTTCTTAAGGTGAACAATCCATTGTTGTTTATTGGATAAAAACAGATACAAAAACAAGAAAAGGAAGAGAATAAAAGGATATACCAGCGCATGAACCCATATCATCCACTGCGTAGTGGAATCAAAATATCCAGCAGCTTTGAGCCGTTCAATATCTTCTTGGGTAAGAACTTCTCCTTTTTCTACCAGCAGCTCATTGATTCGTATATTTTCTTGAACCGGTGCAATACGTGCTTTTGCTTTTTCTCTTTCTAAGTTTGTTGTTTCTTCGTCAACGGTTAAATTTGGCCGAAGCTCCTTTTGGGAAATATAGGTTATTGCCTCAATAGTTTCTTCTCGTCCATCTTTGTTGTACGATAGTGCAATAAGCTCAATCGTTTCATACTTTTTTGCAATGTTCTCTTTTCTTACACCTGCCTCAAGCAGTTCTAGATCAATTTCTGCAGCAGCATCAAAAATGTATTTGAGAGTACTGCTTTCTGTTGTAAGAAGATATGTGGCTATTGTTATGTTTTCCTGTGAAAGTCCCAACAATGAAGCAATCTCTTCAATTTTCTCGGAATCTTTTTTTAAGCGATTGTTCCGTTCGTCAAGGATTTGACGATAAATATAATGAATATGATCGTTGGTTTCTTCTGCAATCGTATGATTCTGTGTTAAGCGGATTTCCACATCAGAAGCGGCTTCATTTCGTAATTGCTCTGTTTTAACCCTATTGTAATAAGGCATCACAGATCTATTTGCATGCAAATCCCTAGGGGCTACGTCTCCAATAGAAAAGGTGGAACGATTTTGATAATCATAGGAAAAAATGAGAGTTGCAATACATAGGAAAGATAAAAGGACAATACCAATCCTAAACGCATTAAACAACTTAAGGAAATTGGGAAGGGCTCTGTCACCAGAGCCCAATATACTGTTCACGGCTTAACTAATTACTTGACCTTGCGACGGCGCTTCTTGGCAGAAGCAATTTGTTTACGGCGCATGACGCTAGGTGGATAAAAATACTGATGTTTCTTAATATCAGATATAATACCCTGTCTAGCACAATCTTGCTTAAAACGGTTCAGTAAAGAATCGAAACTTTCATTGTCTCTTCTCTGTGCTTGAGCCATCTATTAAATCATCACCCTTTCAACTTTGCATACAAACAACTTACGTCAACTTTGGATACATTTACATCGTATAAATGCCCTACTATAGCTGTACAGTCGAGATCCTGCAATCGAACCCGAATGTAATTGCGTGTGAGCCCTGTATTGTTGCTCTCTAAGAGTATTCTTACAGAAGCTCCTATATAGTGTTCGTGCATATTATACCGGATCGCATTTTCAATTGCAAGCAAACGATCTCTTCTCTCTTTTTTGATTGCATACGGAACTTGATGTGGATCGTTTTCAGCAGAAGTCCCCGATCGAACAGAATAAGGGAATACATGTACTTTTGAAAACTGGATCTTTTGCACCCAAAGAAGAGTATCGGCGAATTCCTCTTCCGTTTCTCCTGGATACCCCACAATAATATCGGTAGAAACTTGAAAATCTGGTATATGGGTTCGGAGCATATTGATCGTTTGCTGAAATTCCTCGATGGTATAGGGACGGTTCATCCTTTTCAACACAGAGTTGCTACCGGATTGAAGGGAAATATGCATATGATTGCACAAAACAGGATATCTCTCTACCAATTTCCAGAATCTATGTGTAACAAATCGCATTCCTATAGAAGAAATACGAATTCTGTATAAATCGTTGGAAAATGTCTTGCATATATCTTCTAGCAATTCATACAATTGTATCGACTCATCACTCGGGTCCTGGTACAAACCAACTTGAGTTCCAGTTAATACTAGTTCCTTGTATCCTGATGAAAGGAGAGATGCGATCTCCATAAAAATATCTTTTTTGGTTCTGGAAACCACGGGTCCTCTTACGTAGGGGACAATACAATAAGAACAGAATTGATTGCAACCAGACTGAATTTTTACAAACGCTCTGGTTCTTTCTCCGAAATCTTGTAGTTGGCGAATGGATTGATGAGCATCGGAAGAATATCCACGAATAGAAGTTTGCAAATCGGCTATGACATCCTCGAAAGGACCGTAAAAAATTTCATTCTTTGCTGCATATTTTTTAATAGAAGGTCCCACGCAACCAGTTATATACAGTTTCATGCGGAGACTCTTCTGCACTTTATGTAAAAAGGATATGCACTCTCTTTCGGCTTTTTCTGTAACAACGCAACCATTGAGAATAACAATGTCCGCTTCGTCGATAGAAGATGCAATACCATACACATTGTGCAAAGATTGCAAAATCATCTGTGAATTGTATTGATTCACTTTGCATCCATAGGTTTTCACAAATACATTTTTCAACTTCGAAACTCCAAAATATATCGAACCAATCCTGCCATAAAGAAGCCGGCTGTTTCAGTTCGCAAAATAGTATCACCCAAAGTAACCTGTTGGAAGCCTTTCGCAGACAGAGCCAGGATTTCTTCTTCTGTGATGCCTCCTTCGGGGCCAACACATAACCATATGTTTGCGGGATTTGCATCTTTTTGAAGCTTCGTAGGAAGAATGTGAAACAAACTAGTTTCTTTTTCAGCTTCATAAGCAACTGCCACGATATCTCCTGCAAGGACGTTAATAGTTTGTATGTACTGGTGAAAAGGTTCTACATCGTATACATGAGGTACTCTAGCAGCACCACATTGTTTGGTTGCTGCACAAGCAAGTCGATTCCATCGCTGTGTTTTTTCTTTTAGTTGCTCCCTTGAAAGAGAGGAGTACGACCTTTTCATAAGCAGGGGATGAAAAAAATGAATGCCAACTTCAGTTCCTTTTTCAACAATATCGTCCATTTTTTTTATCTTTGGAAGGCCTTGTAAAAGGTGGATACAGTAGGCAGGCTGATACCTAGTCATTCTTTTTTGAATGGAAATCAATGCAGAATCATGCGAAATTTTCTGAATACAACCCTGTGCCATTCCAATAGAAGAAATTAGCTGAATTGTATCTCCTACAGAAAATCGGACAACATGTACTAGGTGATGAAATTCTTCCCCTACTAGCTTCACAGAGGAAGACTCTGCTGGTATTGTTCGGATATAAAAGCGTCGCGTCATAATGATAAAAAATGAGGTAAATTCGAATTGTCGTTTTCTGGGCCCCAGCTTGATAACGAACCAAAAATTAAACATTCGTCGGGATCCATAAGAAGTTTCCTGGTTAATTCAAAAGCAGGAGTGTCTGAAAATTGAATAGAAACTCCCTTGATCAGAACAAAGGGCCGTCGTTCAATGGTTTCTCCCATTACTAAATTGGCTGCAGAAGCTAGGTTGTCGGCAAGGTTAAGCCGCGTAACATGCATGGTTTTGCCAAACAAGTCCTTGTCTCCTCTTCTGTCAATAATTCCATCAAAGCCAGCCACTGCGATGGCAACACCATACGTTCCTACGCGCAGAGGAGCAATTTGGGAGTCAGAAATAATGATTCCAACCGATACACCAACTGTTTTCTTTATGTAATCATGTAACTTTTGGGCTGTAGAAGAAGGATTTTTAGGCCAAAGCACTGCATGGTTTTTGGGTACATTGGATTGATCTACTCCGGCAAATGGTGTAACAATACCATTTTTCATGGTTGTAATAACACCAGGAACGCCTCCTAGTATCTCATCTGCTTCTTGAAGTATAGCTTGGCAGAAAAATGGGTTCATCCGAAACTCTGTTGCCAAGGCCCACGCTTCTTCTGTTACAGCTACGTCTTGTAGAAAAATAACCCGACCTTCCGAAATAGAAACCACTTTTGACGCGATTACAATAATATCTCCTTCTTCCAGATCATTTCCTACAACATCGTGAAGAAGTAGCTCCAATGGGAATGGTTCCGTAAATATCTTTGTTTGGTATGGAATTACTATCAACATTTACTCCTTTAGACAAATTGTTCTTTCATTATAATAGATTTGAAACATTATAAGGAGTAACAAAACATGAAGATACTTGTTTTAGTGAAACAGATACCGGATCTAGAGAACAAAGTTAAGGTTTCTATTGACCAGAAGAATTTTAGTATGAAACGCGGAGGCATCCCCTCCATCATGAATCCAGCTGATAAAAATGCCCTGGAAGCTGCATTGAAAATCAAAGATGCCCATCCATCCACGACTGTACATGTGATAAGCATGGGGCCAAAACAAGCTACCGAGGTGCTTAAAGAGGCCTATTCCATGGGATCTGACACAGGTACCCTTTTATCAGATCCTCTATATGCAGGCTCTGACACATTGGCAACCTCTTTGATTCTCACAAAAGCTATTCAGAGTATCGGAGAATACACTCTCATTTTTTGCGGGAAACAAGCCCTAGATGGAGACACAGGACAAGTTGGTCCTGGTATTGCTTCTCGGCTTTCAATTCCACAAATAATGGCGGCTACTGGGGTAACAATAGACAATACTACTTGTATTGTGAAGCGTGAGTTTCGAAATCATATGGAAACCATTGTGTCTCCTATGCCAGCATTAATCGCTTTCAAGGCACATTGCAACACACCTCGTCTTCCATCATTAAGAGGATTGTATGCAAAAGAAAATTGGACTCCCACTATGTTGCAAAATACAGATCTTCAGATTTCGATCCAGCACTTAGGAATAGAAGGCTCTCCAACAAGAGTTGTAAAGACGTTTCAGCCGGTACTCACCAAAACAACGGAAACAGTTCATTTTGACGATGGATCCATCCCGGTAAATCACATCATGAAAACTATCCATGAGGTAAATCAATAATGAAAATAAAAGTCATATCATCCCAATGTAACGGTTGTACACTTTGTATAAAGAAATGCCCCATTCAAGCAATTCAGCTTGAAGACAAAAAAGCAGTACTCTTGGATACCTGCAATTTCTGTGGAATTTGCATTTCGATCTGCCCTCAAAAAGCCATTGTGAAATCCATAGAAGATGAAACAATTGCACCCGTTACAAACAAGTATTGGGTCATGATGGAAACAAAGTACAACGGAGAAATAGACTCCACAAGCTACGAAATGATATCAAAGCTCCGTGAGTTAAATCCATTGGCCCATATTACGGCGCTGCTTCTATGTTCAAAAAACCCCTCGGTAGATAGTCATCTCGTAGGTTCTGCCGGGGGAGATGAACTCTTTGTGATACAGAATCCTGCTTTTGAAGAATACAATGCAGTCCTCTTTACAAAGGCAATTGTACCGTATTGCAAACAAGAAGAACCTTCCGTTTTTTTGTTTCCAGCTACTGAAATGGGTAGGGATTTAGCTCCTCGCATAGCGACCGAACTCCACACAGGTTTAACCGCCGATTGTACCGACCTTTCTATCGATTCAGACAATGGGCTTCTTATTCAAACTAGGCCAGCTTGGGATGGAAATTTAATGGCAAGCATCATATGTCCCAATCGAAGACCCCAAATGGCCACTGTCCGCCCCCATGTTTTTCCGATGAGTTCCCATTTTAATCGACCGTGTACCAGTCGTATCGAAAAATATACAAACCCCATCTCTCCTGTTGAAAAAGTTACCAACCGGTCCATCATTGAAAGCACATTTCCAGACTTGGAAAAACAAACCATTGTTGTAGGTGTTGGTAGAGGAATTGGATCCAAAGAAAATGTAGACTTAGTTTGGGATTTTGCCCAAAGTATTCATGCGGGTATTGGTTGTTCCAGACCTCTTGTTGACAATGGGTGGCTACCGCATGAAGTACAAGTTGGTATGTCAGGAAAAGCAATTGCCCCCAAAGTATACATTGCTCTGGGTATTTCTGGTTCCGTACAACACCTTGTTGGAATGCAATCAAGTGAATACATTATTGCCGTCAACAAAGATGAAAATGCACCGATTTTTAAACATTCTCACCTTTCTCTGGTGGGAGATATCAAAAAAATGCTCCCGCTTCTAAAAGATCTACTTGAAAAAAGAAAAAAGCTTGGATAGGAAGAGAAAAAAGCATCTCCCCTAGAAACCACTACACAATCCTTTATAATTACTAGAAAGTACTCAAAAGGAGCTTTATGTATACAGCATTTTTAGTACTCATTATATTGTTTTTGTTTCTAGGCTTGGTGTATTTGTTTCATTTTCTGTTTGTACTGAAAAACAAGCCTTCAAAAGCCAATATTAGAGCGCGTTTTTTTTCGGCACTTACCTTAGGATTTGAAAAAGGATTGGTTCAAAATCTTGACAATATTGTCGATATCTACAAAGGGATCTCTATTGTAAATGAAGAAGAGGATTATCGGAATAATCTAAGCACCCTCATGCGGCAATACTTAGTAGAAGTTCTTACAAAGTGTAAAAACGCCAAGCGTTCAGAAGAAAAATGCAACATAGACATTGCAACAAAGCTGACTGAATTTATACGTTTAAATGACAACCTTGCCCCCTATACAGATTTACCGCTTGAAGAAAGAACAATATTTAATGACATTGCAATATTTTTAGAAAAAAAGGATTTTGATTCCGTCAAACGTAAAATTCTTGAGCTTCAGGGAACTATTAAAGTCCGTTATGACGATTTGGAGCGTATTCGCTCCATTAACAATCTATCTGTGCCATTGGCAATTATTAGTGTTGTCCTAACGATCTTTTTTGGGATTGTTGCCTGGGACAATCCCTCTTTAAGAGAAATATTTATCAAATTTTTACCGTAATTCAAAGAAACATTTAGTATGAAAAAGGAGTGGAGTATGATGAAAATCATTACCAAATTTTGGTTTGTGCTTATCTGTATATCACTATTGGCCTCATCTACTGCATACGCAGATACGGCTCTTCATTTGTATAATCAGACAGACATGGTCACTGCATTTACTCTTGATTCTACCGTGGAAAAAGGGTTGATTTATTGCAATCCAAAAGGATTAAAAAAACAATCTGTAGTGTTCGAAGCCATGCCCACCATGGAGTGGGTTTCTCGATATGGTAGCATTACATTCAACCAATGGGGACAAGATTTACCGTATGCCGGCATGAACGAAAAAGGACTTTGCATTGTTCGAATTCCTCAGACTTCTACATCGTCTTCTATTCCCACCTCTCCCATTACTTCTTTGCAGTGGATTCAATATCATCTTGACGTATTCGATTCGGTGGATAGAATTCTTGAGAAACCATTCATTAGGCCTTCTTTTTCTCATTTTGGTTCGATGCACTATCTTATTTCAGATCCATCCAACAACGTTATTGTGGTGGAATTTACGTCCGACGATACTATCATTCACTCATCGATAAACAATACTCTTCCCTGGCCCATCCTAACCGAGGTACCCTATCTAGAAGGGGTTGAAACGATGAAAAACCCCCCCTCTATCTCCAAGGATTCGAAAACGCCCATGGATCGTTTTGTAAAAATGGCTCTGCAGGTTGCAGAATGGGACACTGACTCACAAAACTCATTGTACCTTCGGGTGTTCGATATGCTATTAAATGCTGCTTCTGGTGATACCAAGTGGAATGTTTTGTTTCATCTGAATGAAAAAAGCATATACTTTCGAACCTTTTCTCATGACCGCATCAAGGTGCTTTCTTTGGAAGACATTTCCTTTTCTTGTGAGGAACCTATCCGATACTGGTCTGTAGAAACACAGGAAATAGGAGACATATCCCAAGTTTCTCGAAACAAATCCGCAAAACCAGATGCATCCTGGGAATCGATTCACTTGTTTACCTTGAATTCAGCATTGGAAAATGCATTTTCGTTGTCGGATATGCAAAAAATTACACAATTTCCTTACACCTATGAGTGTAGCATGGATAGCATTCAAACAGATTCCGATCGTTTGCAATCGTATGCACTTTGGTGGATTGGTATTACAGCTCTTTTGGCTGCATTTCTATTTATTGTAAAAGGAATGAAAAATCACCAAAAATCTGTCGCCAACAAGAAAACTCTAGATAGCAAACAGCAACCAAAAAAACTGTATAAAAACTTCAAAAAATCTAACAAAAAGAAACGAAAAGGCAAACGATAATGCTAGGCCTTGTATTGGAGGGTGGAGGTGCAAAAGGTTCCTATCATGCTGGCGCATACAAAGCTTTGGTTGAAAATGATCTAATCCCTGATGCTGTGGTAGGGACTTCCATTGGTGCATTGAATGGCGCCTTAATTGCCCAAGGTGATTGGGAAGTCATGGAAGAACTTTGGTCCAATATGTCAATTTCTACTATTTTAGACATTGACCAAAAACATATTCAAGATTTAAAAAAGCACCATTTCAGCATGGAAGGATTTCAATATTTTGCCAAATATCTCCATCGCTCTTTTGAAGAAGAAGGCCTTGATACATCAAAAATCCGTCAACTATTAGAATCCATCATAGATGAAGAAAAGCTCCGAAAGAGTTCCATCGATTTTGGCCTTGTCACTGTTTCCATATCAGAACTCAAGCCATACGAAATGTTCAAAGATGATATCCCCAAAGGAGAATTGATTGATTATCTAATGGCTAGTTCCAATTTTCCCATTTTTAAAAGGCAAGTCATTGATGGAAAGAAATTCATCGATGGAGGAGTTTACGACAATACACCCGTGGATTTATTAAAAAACAAAGGGTTCGATCATATTATTATCGTTCGAACGCACGGCTTTGGAATCAATCGATCTGTTGACATGCAAAACGTGCGAACAACAGAGATTGATTCAAACAGGGATCTGGGAAATGTGCTAGATTTTTCAAAAGAAAACTGCAAAAAAAACCTTCAATTGGGATATTTTGATGCCTTAAAAGCAATCCGACCTTTGCATGGTAAAGACTATTACTTTCAACCATTAAACAACGAATCCTATATCATTAAAAAGCTGCTAGAGATGCCCGAATCAGTTGTTAATGAAATTGCAATGAAAATAGGTATTAACAAAGACTATTCTCATGCTAGAAAGATATTAGAAGGCATTATACCAGTTCTGGCAGACCTTGTGGATGCCCCAAAAAAAGCTACGTACGAAGAAATTCTGGAGTATGTGTGTGAAGAAGCTGCCAAAAAAATTCCTTTGGATCGATACAAAATATACACCTTACCAGAAATGATTGAACAAATTCAAACCAAGTACAAACCTACTGCAAAAAGTTTGCTACAAAAATGGTTTTCACTACCAATGAAAAACGATCTGTTCCGAAAAGCCTTCAAGGATCAGATTATAAGAGAGGTTGTTATGAAAGTTTTCAATATCCAAAATGAATCTGCAGAGTAGCGTATAATGCCATATGTTAACTTAAGTGGTTCTTCGGGTCCTCATTATTATGACGGAGATGTAGTTGGCTGGATGGGCGTTTTCATGCCCTCTGTGTTAATGTGTGTCCTTACGCTTGGTCTTGCCTATCCCTATGCACGTTGTTTTTTTCTTTCGTGGTATATTAGCTGTCTGGTAATTGATGGAAAACGATTGTCTTTCCATGGTACTTGGCAGGCATTATACCCTGTATGGTTCAAGGGGATTGTTCTTACCATCCTAACACTTGGTTTGTATTATCCTTGGATGTACACCAATCTTCGGAAATGGGAATACTCCCATATCCAATCTTCAGACTAGCCTTAGCGTATGAAACCTTCTCGTAAGATTTTGTATTGATCCGGCTCTGTAAATGAAATGACTGCAGAAGGCTGACTGGCTTCTACTTGTTCTCTCGGAAGATCAAGTATCAGAGCTTTTTCTCCCATCTTTTGCTGTGCTTCTAAAGGGTTTGCAAACGGTTGTTCATTCCGCATATTTGCACTCGTTGTAAGAAATGGAAAGCCAAGGTCGCTAAGAAAATCTAGCAGATATGGATCTGAAGGTATTCGTATCCCAATCGTATTATAGGTTTTTTGGGGAGTTGTATAGAGGGCACATTGTTTCATTGGGAAAACACCCGTTACAGTCCCTGGCCAGTTTTTTTTCAGCAATGGATGCTGAAGTAACAGAGGGTTTGATACGTATTGATGGGCTTTTTTTGGATCTTCAAGAAAGAGAATCAGGGGTTTGTTTTCGTCTCTCCTTTTCAAAGAAAAAAGGTTGCAAACAGCTTGATACGATTCTCCATGGACTCCTATTCCCATCACCGTATCGGTAGGAAAAACAATGGGCTTGTCTTGAAGAAGCCATTCTTTACAAAATTCTTTTTCAAAGTCTGAAAGATATAAAGGATGGTCAACACGAAGAATCATTTTTTACGAATTCCCAACAAGGTTCTTTTTAAACATGACCTTTTCAGTTCCTGTAAGTAAACGGTGAATGTTCTCTCTATGTTGCCAAATGGTCAATACGGTGAAAAAGACAGCGAATAGTAACGTCCAGATACTAGGCTGTAAAAGAATAAACCATAGAATCATGGAAACAACAGATACAATCGAAGCCAATGAAACGTAACCCCAAATAAAAAGAACAACCACCCATACTACCACCAGCAATAGGGCTATATTGAAATCATATACAATGAGCAAACCTAACAAAGTAGACATTCCTTTTCCACCGGTAAAACCTAGAAAGCAAGAATAATCATGCCCAATAATACTCAGAGAAACAACAAACAAAAGAACATCTCGGTACAGCTGAGCCATACCAGGGAACAACCAAGAAGCAACAAAAAAAGGTACAATTGCTTTTGATGCATCCAAAAGAAAGGAAAGAAGTCCCCATTTCAACCCTAGAACTCGTGCAATATTTGTAGCTCCAATATTGCCTGAGCCTTCCTGACGGATATCAATTTTATGCAATAAAAAGGCAATAATGTATCCAAAAGGAATACTGCCGTATAGGTACGATCCAATTGCAAGAATAACAATATGCATTGTTTCAATCATAATATCCTCCACAGATTCGATGGATACCAGCTA
Source organism: uncultured Caldisericota bacterium (assembly GCA_964493625.1). Taxonomy (GTDB): domain Bacteria; phylum Caldisericota; class Caldisericia; order UBA6126; family UBA6126; genus JAGLCW01. The sequence continues at coordinate 66,970 of CAZBOU010000004.1, read as the reverse complement.
AATCATCTTCAATAAAGCAATGATGAAAACCATAGTTTTCCATTTTTTGGTTACATTTTTCAGACAATCCATCACAAACTTCAAACAAAAGCAGTCCATTTTTAGCAAGATGGTTACGAGATTCTCGGATAAGGTTCTCTATTACTTGCAAGCCGTCACTCCCGCCATCCAGAGCAAGTCGTGGTTCCTTTTTCACATCACTAGGAAGTGAATCAAGCCACGAAGTTGGTATATATGGAGGGTTTGATACAATCAGGTTGTATGTGCCCGTTATATTGGCAAACATATCGCTGTGAATAAGTCGAAGCCGGTTTTGGAGTTGATATTTTTCACAATTTCTTGTAGCAACTTGAAGAGCTTGGAGAGAAATATCGGAAGCATCAATATTGGCGCTAGGAAATAGCATTCCAATGGCAATGGCAATAGCACCTGAACCGGTTCCTACGTCAAGAATATGGGCGGAAGGTTGTTGTTGTAGAAAGGCCACCGAAAGGTCGACCAAAAGCTCTGTTTCTGGTCTTGGAATTAACACATTTTCGTTAACCTCAAGAGAAAGAGTAAAGAATGGTTTTTCTCCTGTAATATACGCAACAGGACAACCTTGAATTCGTTGCTCTAACAATGCTTGATACTTTGAAAATTCCTTTTCGCTAAGGGAGTCCTGAAGATGAGCATACAAATAGGTTCGATTCATCTGTAGTGACTGCATCAAAAGAATCTCCACTTCTACTTTGGCGTGATCTGGAGGGAGCTTTTGTGACCCAAATTGAAGGGCATCCGCAATGCTCATCGTATTCATATGCTACGTTTCAGAAATCTGCTCTTGGTTCCAAGCAAGCTGTAAAGCTTCCACAAATTCATCCAAATCACCATTCATGATTTGAGGTAAATTGTGAGAACTATAGCCTATACGGTGATCCGTTACTCGGTTTTGGGGGTAATTGTACGTTCGTATTTTTTCGCTTCGGTCTCCCCAGCCAACTTGGGATTTTCGACTTTGCGACTCTTCATCCTGTATCCTTTGCTTTTCAACATCCAATAAACGAGCATGAAGAATTTTGATAGCGCGTAGCTTATTTTGTAGTTTTGATCGTTCGTCCTGGCATACAACAACTGTATTTGTTGGAAGGTGTGTGACACGAATAGCAGTTTCGTTTTTTTGTACATTTTGACCCCCGTGGCCAGAAGCGTTAAAAACATCAATGCGCAAATCGGCAGGATCAATATCAATCTCTGCTTCTTCTGCTTCTGTCATAACAGCTACCGTCACCGTGGAGGTGTGGATTCGACCCCCTGATTCTGTGGAGGGGACCCGTTGTACTCGATGAACACCAGATTCAAATTTAAAAAACTTCCTTGCATAGGATCCAGAGATTTCAAAAATGATTTCTTTAAACCCCCCGATACCAATTTCATGAGAAGACATGGTATCTACAGTCAGTTGTTTGGAAATTGCATAGTTGAAATACATTCGGTATAAGTCTGCTGCAAACAAAGCGGCTTCATCGCCGCCAGCAGCTGCACGGATCTCGACGATAACATCTCTTTGATCCTCTGGATCTTGTGGGACAAGAAGGTCTTTAATGTGAGCAATCAGTTGCTCTTTTTTCTCAAGCAACTGATCCAGTTCTAGCTCCAGCTCTTTTTTATCTGTAGCATTGGTCTCTTCTTTCTTGAGAGTAGTAAATTCCTCGATATCTTGCATCAAGGAATAATACTCATGATATGCCTGAGAATAAGGCTTTAAAGACCGTTCTCGTTTCCCCAGAGCAGCCACTTTTTTTTGATCAGCTAGCACAGTCGGGTCTGACAAAGAAGTCAGTACTTCTTGATATTCGTTTTCGTATTGTTTTAACTTCTCGATCATACTTTATTGGTTTTTGGTTGTTGGAGCGAAATACTCTCCAAAAACTTCTCGTTTGAAGGGCTTTCTTTCATCCATTTAATCAATCTTTCTAAAGCTTCAGAATTATCAAGATTGGATAAGAACTTTCGAACCATCCATATTCGTCGCAGTTCATCCCCTTCATACAAAAGCTCTTCCCTTCGCGTAGAAGACCTTGAAATATCCAGGGCTGGGAACACTCTCTTTTCAGACAGTTTCCTTTCAAGGACAAGTTCCATGTTGCCAGTTCCCTTAAATTCTTCGTAAATGATTTCATCCATTTTGGAACCGGTTTCAATGAGAGCTGTTGCCAATATTGTTAAACTACCACCGCCATCAATGTTTCTCGCAGCACCTAAGAATTTTTTTGGACCGTGAATGGCTGCTGTGTCTAATCCCCCGGTAAGAGTTCTTCCTGATGGTGTACAGGAAAGGTTGTAGGCGCGTGTTAACCGAGTAATTCCGTCCAATAGAATAACAACGTCTTTTTTCATTTCTACAAGACGTTTTGCCCTGTTTAATGCCAATTCAACAACTCGAATATGGTTTTCAGGCAATTGATCAAAGGTAGAAGAAATGATGTCCGCTTTTACGGAGCGTTTCATATCTGTCACTTCTTCGGGACGTTCGTCAATCAGCAAAATCATTAGATAGGCTTCAGGATTATTCTTTGCAATACCTTGGGCAATTCTTTTGATTACAGTTGTTTTTCCTGCCTTGGGGGGGGATACAATCAATCCTCGTTGCCCTTTTCCCAGGGGGGATATCAATTCAATCAGCCTATTGGTTATATTCGCAGTTTCCACGGAAGCTGAAAGTCGAAAACGTTCCAATGGGAAGATAGGGGTAAGATCTTCAAAACGCTGCCTATTAATAATGGAGGTTGGATGGGCTTTGTTGATAGAATCTACTGTTGTTAAAGCGCTGTATTTTTCCTTTTCGTTGCGAGGATTTCTCATCCGTCCTTCAACATAATCCCCTGGGCGGAGCCCCAGTTTTTTTATAAGAGATGGATGAACATATATGTCAGATGTATCTGGAATATACTTCGGAGATCGTAAAAAACCATACCCATCTATATGTACATCTAAAACTCCCTTTGCAGTGGGTTTAGAAGGCCCATGATCATGTTTCATATGAGAAGGGTGCTCTTGTTGATATCGACCTTGTTTTGCTTCTCTATCCTGCGTTTGAGGAGCTTTTTGATAAACTTCTTTTGGCTCTTCTTGTTTTCTAGTTTTACCAGGTGAGATATCTTCTTGTGGAAATAGCACTTCGTCTATTTGCGCATCAGATATCTCTGTTTTCTTTTGATCCTCTTTAGGAGATCTGATCTCTTTGCTTTCTTCTTTTACCTTTTTTGGCGTACCCTTTTTTGGGGTGCTTTTTGAAGTGGTTTTTGGGGACGATTCTTTGGCTGGTTTTTCTTTCTTTTTTTCCGGCTCTTGTAAAGAGGTATCTCCATCTTTTAACTCCAGAATGGCATCAATCAGTTCTTGTTTTTTGAAACGGGTATAGCGGATAACCTTAATTTCACGAGCAATTTGATACAATTCTCTGGCTCGTAGTGATTCTAAATATTCTCGGGTTAGTGAATCTAAGTTAAACATAAACTACCTCCAAGGGCTATCTATTTGATATCGGCTGACACTTTATCGATGATTTCATTACACAGACGATCAGCAACATGATTCTCTTTGCGGGGAATATGTGTAAATGTGACCGACTGAAAACAACCGACTAGTTCCATGATTCTTTGATAGAGCGGAAACAAATCGGGGCTCTTTACTTTCCATTGGTGCTTACACTGATTCACCACCAAAAGGCTGTCACTAAAGATGAAGACATCTTTGTAATGATCTTTTTTGCATTTTTCAAGTGCTAGCAAAACTGCGGTATATTCTGCATAATTGTTCGTTTGAATGCCAAGAAATTTAGCGTACTCACAAACAACATTGTCATCATTTTGTATGACATAGGCACAACTTGCTAAGCCAGGATTGCTTCTACTGGCTCCATCTGTATAGACCTTAATCATTCTTTTTCACAATGATTCGGTTGCAGTTCTCACAATAATGAATCTGATCGGGTTTGCGGTAAATAGAATCAATCGACCGCTGAGATTGAATGGAGCCACAACCCGAACATGCACCGTTTTCAATGTGCACTACGGCACTTTGTTGTCCTCTAGAGAACGCCTCATCAAATTTTTCAAGAAGCTCTTGATCCAGTTTCTCTCTGGATTGTTCGATTTCGTATTCAACCTTGCTAATTTCTTTTGCAATCTCTTGTGTTCTGGCTTTCATATATGCTTTTTCTTTTTGAAACTCATCTTTTACTCTACTAAACTCTGTATCTAGTTCTTGAAAACTCTTTTCTTCCTTCTCGATTTGATTCATGCATTCTAAAACATCCGATTCGTTCAGTGCAATTCTTTCTTTCAAAAGCTGTACCTTTCTTTGTAAATCTGAAAGTTCTTTTGGATTTTTAGGAGCTTTGTTGCCATACAAAGTTTTTGTATACTCTTGGGCTTGGTATTCCAAATCTTTTAGAAACGCTTCTTTTTGTTTCAATGCCAGCTGGGAATCATGAACAGATGTTTGCATTTTCTTCCATTGTGAAAATTTTAGTTTTGCGCTTGATTCCATAGCCGAAAAACTCAGTTTGATCTTTCGATCTTCTCGCTTTAACTCATTCAAGCGATCATATTTCGATTGTAAGTGGTATAAATTTAGTAGCATATTCATCGATATTATGGATTTGGGCCCTGAAGGACTCGAACCTCCGACCCGCTGGTTATGAGCCAGCTGCTCTAACCAACTGAGCTAAGGGCCCGACTAAACCTCCAATGAAATGATTTCATGGCGAATACAAATTTATTCTTTTTTCTTTTTTTGTCAAATTTAATCAAAAAATTGACAAAAAGGGATGATTTCATTTTAATAAGTTTTATTCTAAGCAAAAGAGGTAGTGTAAGAATATGAAAAAGTTACGTTTGTTTCGACTCATGCTGAGTTCGCTGTTTTTAGTTTTAATTCCTTCTATTGCTCACGCTGCAGAATCAGTCAGCTCTTCACCGAATACTACTCAAATTTGGATTGCAATTGGAATACTCATTGTTGCTGCCATTCTCTTCTTAACTGAAGCAATTCCGCTGGTTGCCACAGCCATGCTCGTTCCTTTTTTGCTCGTGATTTTCCAAATCGCTACATTTGGGGAAGCATTCTCGGGTTTTTCGGACCAATGGGTTCTCCTCTTCCTATTCATGTTCATTATTGGAGATTCTTTATTTCAAGTGGGGGTTGCTGACAAAATTGGTCATTCCATCATTCGGGTTGCAAAAAACAACGAGACGCGCTTGATTGTCTATGTCATGATTGTTAGTGGAATCATGTCTGCCTTTTTAAGCAACACGGGTACAGCAGCATGTCTTCTTCCTATCATGATGGCAATTTCCAAAAGCAGTGGAATTTCTATTAAAAAACTCCTCATCCCTATGGCCTTTGCAACTTCCCTTGGAGGAGCCATGACCTTAATTGGAACCCCTCCAAACGGCATTGTTCAGTCAGCATACACCGGTGCTGGGGGTGCTTTCACTTTCTTTGACTTTGGCAAAGTTTCTATTTTCATCTTCATCATCGGTATCATCTTCATGGTGACCATTGGTAGAAAAATTTTAGCCAAGATTGATCAACAATCTTCAGCAAAAGAAAAAAAGGAGCTTGCTGATATCAATCAGGTGAAACCAGAAATCACCTACGATCGGAAAAAAGCCCCTATTGCTATTGCAACGTTTGTGCTTGTGATCCTGTTCATGGTCATGTCACCATTGTGGAAAAATTTTGCCCCGTCTTTGGCTCCCTTTTTCAAAAGCATCCCATTGGTTTCATATGCCGTTTTAGGAGCAGTTGTTATTTTAGCAGCCAAAGTAGTCACCGTGAAACAAGCATTCAAAGCCGTAGATTGGACCACCATTTTCTTGTTTGCTGGTATGCTTTCGATGAAACCTGCCTTGATCAATTCCGGCGCAGCAGAATTTATTGGAAAGGGAATCATTCAGGGTACTAGTGGCATTGGGATCAATCCTAACTATGCCGTTCTGGTCTCTCTTATTATTGTCAGCGTAATTGTGACAAATTTTATGTCCAATACTGCTACCGCCGCTCTTTTTGCCCCCATTGCTTTAGAGGTTGGAGTCCTACTTGGATGCAGTCCAGCACCTTTATTAATGGGTGTAGGACTTGCTACTTCTGCCTGTTTCTTAACTCCCGTTGCAACTCCTCCCAATACTCTTGTATTAGGTCCCGGTCGATACACTTTTATGGATTATGTAAAATCTGGATGGGCACTGCAGCTTATTGTTGTCATACTGCTTGTGGTTCTCATTCCACTCTTTTTCCCATTTATGCCTTAGTTCTTTTTTTCAACGATAAAAAACCCATTGGAAAAAACCTCCAATGGGTTTTTTTTTCACACTCTCCTCCAATCTTGGTATAATGTTGACAAACCCAAACCATAGGAAGTGCTATTTATGCCACAATGGAATTTAAACACTCGTTATACATCCCTAGAGGACCCCGCGATAACTAACGATTTTCAAGAATCTATACAAAAAGCAAAAGAAATCCATGAAAAGTATCAACCCCTTCTAGGCAACACAAATCTTCAAGCCTCCACACTGCAAGAGTTTTTTACAGAAACCGAAACCGTTTTACGCCAGGGATATCTTGCATTTCAATTTGCCAATCTTTCCTATGCTTCCTGCACAGCTGATCAAAAAGCTCAAAAACTATTCTCCAAAGCCATGGATACAATGACTGAAATTGAGTCTACCTTGTCTTTTTGGGAACCTCTTTTGTCCAAGCTTCCTACCGATTCATTAATAACGCTTCTAAAAAGTGATTTGCTACATGATTACGAGCATATTTTATCTCGTTTGATCGAATCGAAAGAACACATATTAAGTGAAAGCGAAGAGCGTTTGCTATCGACCTTTTCAAATTCTTCTCGCGGTGCATTTGCAAATTTATACGATGCGGTAACGAATGGATATGAGTTTCACCTGACTGTCGACAACAAGCAGCAAACTCTTACTGGTTCGCAAGTTCGTTCTTTACGATTGCATCCCGATCCCGTCGTTCGAGCTGAATCTATGAACAGTTTCTTCCATCGGTATGAGGAAGACAAACTCGTTCTTGAAAAATCCTACAATGCAATTGCAAAACATTACAACACAGAAGCAGCCGTGCGACATTTTTCAGAACCCATCCATATGAGAAATCACGCCAATGAAGTGGATCATGCAATTGTGGACACTCTTATCGAAACAACATCTAGTCATACGTCCATTGTCCAGGAGTACTACAACTGGAAAAAGACAAAACTTGGCTTTGACCTTAGTCTAGCAGATCTGTATGCTCCCATTGGTCAGGGTAGAAAAACATTTTCATTTGAAGAAGCCAAGAGTATTGTTTTAGATGCTTACACAAAATTTGATCCAGAGATAGGATCTATCGCCAAAACATTCTTTGAAGAAGAGCGCATCGACTCCGATATTCGCAAAGGCAAGAGGGGCGGAGCTTTTTGCTCCTATGTAATCCCCAATAAAAAACCTTTTGTACTCCTTAATTATACGGGTACAATGCGAGACGTCATGACCCTTGCTCATGAAGTTGGACACGGAATACATGGTACCTTATCTTCCGAGCAGAACTTGTGGAATTATCACACCCCCCTTACGATGGCTGAAATTGCATCTGTTTTTGGTGAAATGATTGTGATGGACTCTCTTCTCCCCAGTCTTGATCCAGTAGAAAAGAACGCATTTATCGCTTCCAAAATGGAAGATATGTTTGCAACCATGTTCCGGCAAAACATGTTTTGCCGATTTGAAATTGCTTCTCACAAAATGATACAAGAAAATGGAAGTGCCAATTGGGATGAGCTATCAGAGCTATATCATCAAGAGCTCCTAAAGGTTTTTGGTACCACCGTTGACATACCCCAGGAATACCACTATGAATGGGCATCAATTCCTCATATTTTCAATGTGCCATTTTATGTATATGCCTACAACTTTGCCAATCTATTAGTTATTGCTCTTTACCAGAAATACAAAGAGGAGGGTTCTATCTTTATTCCTCTTTACAAAGACCTGTTAAGCAATGGGGGCAAGCATTCTCCCGAGATCCTCCTTGCGCCACTTGGTATTCAGCTTGATTCAGAGTCGTTTTGGGAAAAGGGTTTTGCATATGTATCAAACAACCTTCTCCCATCGCTTCTATAGATTTCGATGAAAGATCAGATTCAATTCTCCATCTTATCAAACGACACCTCATCTCATGCAAGAATAACGCAGTTTGAAACGCATCATGGCATTTTGGAAACTCCTGTTTTTATGCCCGTAGGAACCTGTGCCACCGTAAAGGCTTGTACGGTTGATCAGTTGCTTGCAATTGATATCCCCATTCTGCTATCCAACACCTATCACTTGTACTTACAACCAGGAGATGATGTTATCAAAGAGGCAGGAGGTCTTCACTCTTTCATGAATTGGGACCGTATCATTCTTACCGATTCGGGGGGATTTCAAATTTTTTCGCTCTCCCACATGAGCAAAATTCAACCCCATGGGGTTGAATTCAGATCTTTTAGAGATGGATCGAAACATTTCTTTACGCCAGAAAAAACAATCTCTATTCAACAAAATTTAGGCTCTGATATCATTATGCCATTGGATATCTGTACACAATTCGGAACGTCCCCAAAGGATACCCAAAAATCCACAGAGTATACTGTTCGTTGGGCAAAAATGGCAAAAAAAGCCACTGAAAAGGATACAAACCAAATTCTTTTTGGAATCGTGCAAGGTGGATTTACAACAGAAGGCCGGCAAGAATGCATGGAACAGTTGCGAGACATTGGTTTTCCTGGGTATTCAATAGGATCCCTAAGCGTAGGAGAACCAAGAGAAGTGTTTGAAGAAATTACGAATCATATTGCTCCTCAATTGCAAGATGGTCCAGTCTATTTAATGGGTATTGGAGACCCATATCGTATCCTAAAGGCCATAGGTATGGGAGTTGATATGTTTGATTGTGTTTTACCCACAAGAATTGCACGAAACCGCACATTGTTTACACGCAATGGAAGAATTACTTTAACCAACAAACGATTTGAAAGAGATTTTCATCCAGTGGAAGAAACATGTCAATGCTATACATGTAGAAATTACACCAAAGCGTACCTCCGTCACTTGTATAAAGCAGATGAAATCCTTGCATCCACGCTCGGGAGTATCCATAATTTGCATTTTTTACATCATTTAATCCAAGAAGCCAAGGAAGCCATTCGAAAAAACTCCTATACCTCTTTCATGAATGATTTCCTAGCGCAATATGAAGAAGGAGAAAGACTCCGAAAAAGAGAGGGCACATAACCAATGGTTACATTACGAGATGTACAAGCTGTAAAAGATATCCAGGAATTAATACAAAAAGCAGATGAATACCTAGGAGCATTGGGTTTTACGGACCATGGAATCAATCATATTGAAATGGTTACAAGAAGAGCCCTCATGATAGCTGACAAGTTATCGTTTACCGATGATGAAAAAGAACTGGTTGGCATTTCAGCTTATATGCATGATATCGGGAATGTTACAGGAAGACACAACCATTCTATGGCTGGGTCTATTATGGCATTTCAATTGTTACGAGAATTAAACATGGACATTGCGCATATTAGTAAAATAATGACAGCAATTGCGAATCATGACGAAAGCAATAGCGAAATTACTGACAACATTTCTGCGGTACTGATTATTGCAGATAAATCGGATGTCCGTCAAAGCCGAGTAAGAGAAAAGAATCGAACCAAATTTGACATTCACGATCGGGTAAACTATGCTGTCCAGAACTCCTCCCTAATTGTCATTAGTGGAAACAAAGAAATCTGGTTGAATCTTGAAATTGACACTTCTCTTTCCCCAATGATGGACTACTTTGAAATCTTTCTAAGTCGCATGCTCCTTTCAAAAAGAGCAGCTGCAAAACTAGGATACAATTTTCATCTTAAAATCAACAGTAGTATTCTTGCATAAGGAGATTTTTATGAAACATATCGGTTACTTATTTCCTGGTCAAGGTTCTCAATATATTGGAATGATGGAGAAAGTACCCAAATCCTCCATTGCACAGTCCTATCTGCAAGTTTTTACCAAGGAATTTGGAAAATCCATTGAATCGTTTACGGCAGAAGAAATCAATCTTACGCAATTCACTCAACCTATTCTATACACCATTAGCGCATGTTATCTTCGGTGGATACAAGAAATAGAAGATCCACCTTCCTTTTTGGCTGGGCATAGTTTAGGAGAAATCTCTGCTTTGTTTGCATCGGATGTACTGTCCTTTGAAGAAGGACTCGCCCTTACAAAATACCGAGGGAAACTCATGGAAGAAGTGACACAAGATACCCCCGGAGGAATGTGTGCCATTATTGGACTACCCATCCACGAAGTGAAGGCATTGTGTGAGAAGTTACAATCATTTGGTGTAGCGGAAGCTGTAAATATCAATGCAGAAAAGCAGATTGTGATTTCTGGTTCGAGCCTAGCCATGGAAAAAGCGCCCACACTTGCAAAAGAAATGGGTGCTAGGATGTGTATTCCTTTGAAAGTATCGGCACCTTTTCACTCCTCGTTAATGAAGCCCATCGAGAGAAAATTTTCTGAATTTCTTCAAAACTATGGTTTCAAAGATGCAACCATTCCTATCCTTCAAAATGTTGATGCTCAACCCCATCAATGCGCAAAATCACTGAAATACAACCTGATTCAACAACTGTCTCATCCAGTTCTTTGGAAAAATTCCCTAGACGAAATGATAGCAAGAGGGGTCACAGAGGCATTTGAAATTGGCCCCAAAAATGTTTTATCAGGGCTTTGTAGAGGAACTAAAATCAAATGTGTACCTGTTGAAACGCTTCAGAAAACTGAAAAAGCTAGCATTTTAAGGCACTAAACTATATACCCAGAAAGCAAAAATGCCAATAATCACAATATTCACAATAGCACCTATACGGCCCTTTAAAAGTGTTCTTACCCCATAAAGAATAAGAATGATTGCAATGAAAATGAATATTTTTATCTGCCCTAGTGTATTTCCCACGTATAGCTCATAAGGCCATAGATAATGGATTAAGAGCATGACTCCGCAAAAGATTAAAAAAACGCCCCAAAAAATACCTTCTGGGAACGTATCGGTAAAAAACCGAATGCATTCTGTTATGAAAAAGGTTACAATCCATAAAACAAAAATCCATATCCATATTGACACACCTAGTATCGACATGTTCACTCCCTATGAATGATCTGGTTCTTCTGTAGAAATTTCACGAGCTTTTCCCTGAATTTCATTTTCTGCACTCTTCGATCCTGTTTGTTTTTTTTCCATTGGTGGATCGATGATAGTTGATATCGGTATAGAAATGATTCCCATCAGATAAAAAAAGGAAAGGAGAAAAAACCCGGAAAATCGCAAGAAAAATCCTGATGCAATAATGATTAACACAAAAACAACACGAAGAAGAAAAGACGGGATATGCAAATACTCAGCAAACCCCCCAATAATCCCTGCTACAATTCGATCATTTCGAGACCGATACAATGTTTTCATGAGAGCTTACTGGAAAAATGGATCATGTTCATCTTCGAAACCCAAAGGTTTTTTTGGAATGATAACCCATGCAACAAGATAAGCAACAATGAGTATCCCGTTTGTAAAGAGAGCCAAGATAACCAATAAAACCCGTAGCAACGATACATCTAGGGTCCATTGAAAATACTCAGCAATACCGGCAACCACACCACCAAAAACTGCACTATCTCTACATCGATATAGTTTCTTTTTCATCATTTGACTCCTTTGAATCATTTTTGGTTGTTTTGGAAAAGGTAAACATATTTTTCTCATAATCAACAAGAACTGTATCAAATGGTACAATTTCACGAGTTAAAATTTGTAGAGAAAGAGGATTGGCTATGTCATTTTGAATCACTCTTTTTAAAGGTCTCGCCCCAAACGCTGGGTCGTACCCTTTGTCGGCAATTTTCTGAATAGCTTCTTCGCTAAAGTGTAGGTCAATGTTCTGGCGTGCAATTCTTTTTTGGATAATACGAAGTTGGATTTTCACAATGTCATGGATCTGCTCTTTTTCAAGTCGGTGGAAAAGAATAATTTCATCAATACGGTTAAGAAACTCAGGTCGAAATGTCTCGCGCAACAATTTCATTGTATTCGATTTCATTTTTTCATGAGACAATGCCACATTTTGTAAGAATTGACTCCCTACATTCGAAGTCATTATAATGACAGTGCTTTTAAAATCGACAGTACGTCCTTGCCCGTCGGTGAGCCTTCCATCATCCAGTATTTGCAAAAGTGTGTTGAAGACATCGGAATGTGCTTTTTCAATTTCATCAAGAAGAATGACGCTATAGGGACGCCTACGAACTGTTTCGGTGAGTTGACCTCCTTCATCGTATCCAACATATCCAGGAGGTGCTCCAATTAACCGAGAGACGGAATATTTCTCCATGTACTCACTCATATCGATCCGTATCATAGCCTGATCATCATCAAACAAAAACAGTGCCAACGATTTTGCTAGCTCTGTTTTTCCTACACCCGTAGGACCAAGGAATAGAAAAGAACCAATGGGCTTGTTTGGATCGGACAAGCCACTTCGAGATCTTCGAACTGCATTGGCTACTGCATGAATTGCTTGATCTTGCCCGATAACTCGCTCATGCAATCTTGATTCCATTTTTACTAGTTTTTCTGTTTCGGTTTCCACCAGCTTGGAAACAGGAATGCCGGTCCAATGAGACACCACCCCTGCAATGTCATTGTCATTGACTTGCTCTACTACCATTCTTTGGTTATCTGGTATCTGTTCCAATTTGTCGCTGTACTTTTTCAGTTCTTCTTCTTTTTGCAATATCTTGCCATATTTAAGCTCCGCTGCGCGATCCCAATCTCCCTTCATTTCGGCTTGTTTTTCTTCATTTTTCATTCGATCAATGTCGCCCTTGCATTCTCGTATATGGTTCAGAATTTCTTTTTCTGATTCCCAGCGTACGCGTAATGCATCCGCTTTCTGTTTTAATTCTTGATAATGTTCTTCAATGACTGCGATTCGCTTTTTTGATTCTCTGTCTTTGTCTTTTGCCAAAGCCTTTTTCTCAATTTCACATTGTCGAATTTTTCGTTCAATTTCATCCAATTCAATAGGAGAGCTATCAATTTCCATGCGAAGCCTTGATGCAGCCTCATCAATTAAATCAATTGCCTTGTCGGGCAAAAATCGATCGGTAATATATCGATCTGATAATTCTGCTGCAGCAATAATGGCAGAGTCTCGAATTTTCACTCCATGATGGACTTCATATCGTTCCTTCAGTCCTCGTAAAATGGCAATAGTATCTTTGACACTTGGCTCACCAACATAAACAGGTTGAAATCGTCTTTCAAGAGCAGCATCTTTTTCAATCTTCTTCCGATATTCATTTAAGGTGGTAGCTCCGATAGCACGGAGTTCTCCTCTTGCCAGAGAAGGTTTCAACAGATTGGCAGCGTCCATGGATCCCTCGGCATTGCCGGCACCCACAAGAGTATGCAGTTCATCAATAAACAAGATAACTTGTCCCTGCGAAGAAACAACCTCTTTCAAAACGGCTTTCAATCGTTCTTCAAATTCTCCTCTATATTTCGCTCCAGCTACCAATAAACCTAAGTCCAAAGAAACAACTTTTTTGTTCTTTAATCCTTCGGGAACATCGCCATCGGATATTCTACTGGCCAAGCCCTCTACTATAGCTGTTTTGCCGACGCCAGGCTCACCAATCAAAACAGGATTGTTTTTTGTTCTTCTGGAAAGAACTTGAATCGTACGTCGGATTTCCTCATCTCTTCCTATAACAGGATCTAGTTTTCCAGTACGGGCTAACTCTGTTAGATCTTTCCCATATCTCTGAAGAGATTGATACTGATTCTCGGGAGATTGATTTGTCACTCTATGAGAGCCTCTTAATTCTTTTACAATAGATAAAACCTGTGATTTATCGATCCCTTGAGAGCGGAAATATTCTGCAATGGGAAGAGTGGGTAAAGATAACAAGGACAGAAGAACATGTTCTGTTGAAACATATTCATCATGTAAAGATCGGGCCTCTGTTTGAGCTTGTTCTAAAACGTGTTTCGTAGTATCCGATATATAGACTTGGGTGGTACTAGAAACAGTTGGAAAGGACTGAATCGTTTTTTCCAAAGTCTCCGATAAGGAAGCCAAGGACAATCCAAGTTTGGATAGAATAGCAGGAACCAGTGAATCGCTTTGTTGTATCAAAGCAAGTAAAAGATGTTCCGGCTCAATTTGCTGATTTGTATGGGTAACAGCTTTATTTTGTGCAGCCACAATGGCTTGCTGAAGTTTTATTGTGAAATCATCCATAGAAAACATTTATACGTTCCTCCTTCATCATTCTTTTCTATGCTATCAAGTGAAAAGAATGTTGTAACTAGTATAAATATTCCCTATTGGAAGCTTTATTTGCTTGTTTTGGTGAATTTTTCCCAATCCTGATCGAATCTTTGAATTCCTTTTTCTGTCAAAGGATGATGTATCATTTTTTCAATCACGGATAAAGGTATGGTTGCAATATGGGCTCCTGCTTGAGCAGCTTGCGTGACGTGAAGAGGATGTCGAATACTAGCAGCAATAACTTCGGTATCGTATTCATAATAGTCAAGGCAATCAACTAGATCTTCTACAAGTTGCATGCCATCATGACCCGTATCATCAATACGTCCAATAAAGGGAGAGACATACTGTGCTCCAACTTTTGCTGCTAAAAGACCCTGGTTCACAGAAAAAATGAGGGTGCAATTACAGGGAATGCCTTCTTCAGACAAAATTCTCATAGATTTAAGGCCTTCTGGGCACATAGGAATCTTGATGACGATATAGTCTGGGTTCATGGCAAACCATTTTCGAGCTTCTTTAGTCATCTCTTCTGCTGTTTTTCCAACCACTTCAACACTGACCGGACCTTGAACAAGATCAACAATAGACATAACAATCTCTTGCGAAGACTTACCCATCTCTTTACTCATCAAGGTGGGATTCGTTGTAACTCCATCCACAATACCCAATTCATAGGCTTTTCGGATATCGTCAATGTTGGCAGTGTCGACAAATATTTTCATTCATTCCTCCATTAACCAATATAATTGCTAAAATTCCTTGCATATGTATTATAGTAAATTTTTTCCCGATTGGAATATTGCTTAGTCCGCGGCTTGTATTCTGATACAATGATTCCCCTCTGAGAGGGTATTGCAACTGCTCTGTTGTGACCCCTTCCACACTTTCTGTCAACGGATAAAGAGTAACGCTCGTGTACGATTGATTCTGAATTTCAATGGGTCGAGAACCATTGGACACGACAATTGTTTCTGTATCCCCCACAAATTCGACATAAAACCCTTGAATAGACAACTGCTTAGCGATAGACAGGTTGGTTAAAAAATGATCGGTTCTTCCACCTATCATGTTCACTAAGACAACTGGGATACTCGAAGAAAAATGAGAAACAATATACCGAGAACCGAGTTCAAAATCAGACTCATCTTTTTCTGGTGGATAAATCAGCTTTGGGATTTTGGATGTTTCTAACCATCGCCGATGGATAGAAGAAAGAGAATCACAATCCCCCAAAAAAATGGTAGGGAAAATGCGATTGGGGATTGCCCAGTTCAAGCCTCCATCCAAAGCAATCACAAAATCCTTTTCAAGATCCAGTTGGAGCTTGGATAAGAGATAGGTCTGTGGACCGGCACCAATGCAAACTATCTTTTGAGGATTCATGAAAGTTCAGACAAACTTTGCAAAACCTCAGAAGGATTTGGATGATGCACCAAATAGCTGCCAATTACAATCATATCTACATTCAATTTTTGTAGCTGTTTTGCTTCTTCGAGCTGGATCCCCCCATCCACTTGGATTCGAAATGAACAACCCTCGCGAGTCCTTATATCTTGTAATGCCTCAATCTTGGAATAGGTTTCTTTCCGGAAATGTTGGCCTCCAAAACCAGGCTCAACACTCATCAATAAAACAAATGACAAAGATGAAAGAAAAGGCTGGAGCGTATCAATGCTAGTTTCAGGAGAAATTGCCAATCCTGGCTGAATACCGTTTTTTTTACAAGACTGTATCCAAGAATCAACCATCGAGATAGACTCATTGTGAAACGAGATCCACAAGGGAGAAGTGGCTACAAATGAGTTCGCTACATTTTGTAGAGCTTTTTCAGTTGTCATAAAATGAATATCCATGGGAACAGAGGGATATTCTTCTTTGATGGATTGGACCCAGTTTGCATTGAGTGCAAGATTGGGAACAAAATTTCCATCCATCACATCAATGTGCCAGTAATCAATACCTGCCATGTAAAGAGATTGTAGTACTTTGCTTGCCCCAAACAAAGGCATCGACAGAAGGGATGCTCCTATCAACATGGTGCTTAGTCCGATCCTACTGATTTCCGAATTAATTCTTCATTGACCACAATATTGATGGAAGAATTTTTTTCTGCAGGCGAGCCAGGTATTGGTTCTTGAATATACACAACTCCTCGCGAAAATGCAGTGTTGGGTTTAAATGTAATAGTACCAATGGTGTACCCGCTGTGAGTAATAATATACTTCGCATCCTCTAGATAGGAGTCTAGTAGATTTGGAACACGAGGTAAAGAAGGAAGATAGACCGTAAGAGTTATTCCTTGTCCAGGCTTCATTTTAGTTCCGGGCGATGGGGTCTGTGACAAAATGTGCCCCAACGATACAGTTGGGGCCAAATTGCTGAGAAGCTCAGATACTCTTTGCGCATCCTCTGCACTCTCGGGTTCTTCATTTTGTTCATTTTGTTCATCACCTTGGTCGGAAGGATGGAAAGATTCTACTTCTTGAATTTCACGAACAAACAGGTTTGCATTCTGAACTATTTCCATGGCTTCTCCATAGGATTTACCAACAAAATCAGGACAAAGAATGACAGGGCTGCCTTTGCTAATTTTTACAGAAACAGATCGTCCGTATTTCACTTCAGTAGAAGGAAAGGGAACCTGTGTCAGAATAGTATCTTGTGGTACCGACGAGGAGTAGATAGAGTCTTTCACTTGTAAAACCAGGCCCAACTCTTCAAGGATCTCTTCCGCTTGATGAAGTTCAATGCCGCGAAGATCTGGCACTTCAACAAGCTGATTTGTACGGCAACCTGAGAATCCGGCCAACAAAACGCACATAAAAACAACAATGGAGAACTGTTTCCAATTATCCATTCTGCTTTCGATATTCTTTTAACACTGACAAAACGGTATCAATATCCGATGCAGTATGTTCACCCGATATTTGGAAACGAATCTCTTCATCTCCCTTGGGTACTACAGGATAGTTTAGTCCGGTAGCCAAAATACCATTTTTCTCTAAAAAGGCGACGATTTCAGAAGTTTTTTTCGTGTCTCTCACCATTAAAGGTACTACTGGGTGTTCTCCTGGAAGAGTTTCGTATCCAATATCGACAATCCCTTGTTTAAACTTTTTAGTCATATTGCGAAGATGAGCCAATATGCCCTTGCCTTCTTCACTCTTTAAAATCTCTAAGGCTTTAAGAGCAGCTGCAGCTTCTCCAGGGGAGATGGGGTTGGAATAAATATAAGTGGGGGCTTTTTGGTGAAGATACTCAACAATCGTACTGGAGGTAACAGTATACCCACCATTCACACCAAATGCTTTTCCAAGAGTTCCAATTAAAACATCAACACCCGTGGCGTTTGTGTATTCAATGGTTCCTTTTCCGTTTTGACCAAACGCACCTACTCCATGAGAATCATCCACTACAAGAACAACTCCGTCTTTAAAGTGAGAATCATATTGTTCGCAAATGGTAGAGATTTCATCCAAGGGAGCATGGTCGCCGCGCATAGAAAAAATACCATCTGTAACTACAACAACTCGATCGCATTGACCTTTTGATTTTTCAAGGCAATTTTTTAAATCCTCCATATCCAAGTGCTTATAGATATGTTTTCCCTTTGGTCTTGCCATTCGCATCGCATTAATGATACAGTTATGGTTTAGCTCATCACTAACCACAATGGTATCTGAAGAAATGATCGAAGCCATAACACCCAATGTGGTCATATAGGCAGAACTAAAAAGCATTCCTGCTTCCATTCCATGAAATCCAGCTAAACCTTTTTCGAGTTCTAAATGAATGTCATAGGATCCAGAGATAAATCTAACAGCCCCAGGTCCAAGTCCATATTTTGCAGTAGCTTCTTCTTCTACCTTTTTTAAGTCGTCTCTTTGGGATAAGCCCAAATAAGAATTGGAGTTCATTTTAATAAACTCTTGATCATACCCCTTCACTTTAAATCTGGGACCACGATCTCCGGTAGCTTTAATGACATCATAAATGACCATTTC
Source organism: uncultured Caldisericota bacterium (assembly GCA_964493625.1). Lineage (GTDB taxonomy): Bacteria > Caldisericota > Caldisericia > UBA6126 > UBA6126 > JAGLCW01. Next base: position 48,535 of record CAZBOU010000004.1, on the reverse strand, counting down.
TGGTTTTTTGGCTGTCCCCATTTTTTTCAGTTCTTCAATCTCATTTCCGAGTGTTTGATTTAACCTTTTGATAGACATATGTTCCTCCTAAGCAAGTTTTTTACGAAGATTATCTAACATGTCTTGTGTCATCATGTCCATTGTAAATTCTGGCTTCCAGTCCCATTCTTTTTGAGCAGCGCTGTCGTCTAGACTATTGGGCCATGAATCAGCAATGCTCTGACGGACAGGATCAATTTCATAGTTCATAACAAATTCGGGTACATGCTTTTTAATATTGTCTGCTAATTTTGCGGGAGTCATTGACATAGCTGTCACATTAAAAGCATTTCTGTGAATCAGTCGTGAAGGATCTGCTTCCATTAATTTGATGGATGCACTAACAGCATCTGGCATATACATCATATCCAAAGAAGTATCTTCCTTTAAAAAACAAGTGTATTCTTTTTTTAGAATCGCTTGATAGTAGATATCTACAGCATAATCAGTAGTTCCGCCCCCAGGAAGGGTTTTCCAAGAAATGATGCCGGGATAACGCAACCCTCTTGTATCAAGACCATACTTAAGATAATAATAATCACAAAGAATTTCTCCAGCTACCTTTGTAACACCATACATTGAGGTAGGTCTTTGGATCGTATCTTGCGGTGTATTGTCTTTTGGAGAACTAGGTCCAAATGCAGCAATAGAACTAGGTACAAAAACAGAACAATTGAAGTCTCTTGCAGTCTCTAGAATCTGATACAAACCATTCATGTTTACATCCCATGCTAACTGGGGATTGCTTTCCCCTTTTGCAGAAAGAATGGAAGCCATATGATAGATTTGATTGATATCGTATTTCTTCACTACTTCTCTAAGCCTGTTTACATCTGTTGTATCAATGATTTCATGGGGACCTTCTTCAAGTATCTCATTCGCTCTTTCGCGAATATACGATACTACAACGGAATCTGTTCCATACACATTTCGTAATTCCAAAGAAAGTTCAGTTCCGATTTGTCCTAAAGCACCAGTAACAAGAATTCTTTTCATGAAAACCTCCGGTCATAACTAATTTTTCATACAATACGGATTCAAAAATCCAACAAAGAATATAGTATGATTTTTAAAAAAAACACATCGAAATATCGTGGCTTCTTGTAAGGTTATCAAAAACCTCCTTGCTGATTTGGTAAAAGCCACTGCTCCAAATTTATATTGGATTTCTCAGAAATAAATTCATTGGTGGAAAAGGCTGAGTACACATTAATGTTTGATCCAACCTGATCAATACGGCTAACAAGGCGATTGCCTCGAAGTGCTTGCATTTGTATTACAGAAAACGGCTCAATTTGTTCTTCAATCCTACGTTGCACAGAAGGATTCCATGTTGTAATCATTGTATTTTCATAGTACCCTAAAAGAGGATATACAGATTGAGGCTTTTGAAGATGGATCCCTCTTCTAATTAAAGAGCTTTCACGTTCCGCAGTTCCAAACAAATAGTTGTAAAACATGTCTATATAGTTATTCACTGTTTCAAAATTGTTTCGTTTGTGCGAATCAATACTATACGATTGAACACCAACGGGGTGTTTTTGGGTTAAAAACAAATTGTTGTCGTAATACAATTGTCTAGAAGAATCTCTTTCTTCAAGACTCCAGTCCAAAATGCTTTCTGCTTGTTTTTTCATAAGAAACCGATTGTTTTGTAAGCCTCCAGTAAAAAGGATGCGTACTCCCTCAACAACTCCTTCTCCAATAAGATATGGTGCTTGCTCTTTCCACGTCAATGACAAGGGAATAAAATGAGAGATAGAAGAATTTTTTTCCTCAAAAGAAATAGGAACAACTGACGTTTTTTTATAACGAATCCACATCTCTATAAAATATTCATCAGAAAAATCCGATCGATCGAGTAGATAATACAAATCAGACGAAGGATCATCAAGGATTTTTGCTTCATCAGGGAAATTGGCTTGAAATTCTATGATTTCAAAAAAGGGATTGGTCGTTTGAATATACAAATTACCACCTTTGTTTTTGGAGGTAACAAATATTCGTCGGTGTCCCTGCCAACGTACAATGCAGTCTCCCTCAATATACCCTATAGAAGAATTATCACGAGTGAGGTTGTTTCCATCCAGATCCCATACACCCAATGAAAGAACTTTTCTAGTTTCATGCAAAGGATCCTGCTCTTTGATTAAAAAGGGGATTCGATTCTGGGCCAGTTCGAGACTATACGATGTACTTTTGGGTAAAAACATAGTATGTGCTATGAAAAGAAGAAGAAACGTATAAAGAATCATGACACCTAGAGTAACAAATAAAACAGGAGTGTATCGGTGCGATGGTTCAGTCCTAAACGATGGGTTGTTCATCATACACTAGTAAGGATAATAAGGCTCTAAGGTATTAACCAATTCATGCACGTGTTCTTCATCAGAAAAGATAACCAATACAGAACAGGTCTGCCCGTTATAATAGGCAGGATTGGACAATTGCGTCACATAACAAACAGGGTGGTCTTCTCCAATGGCCAGCGATTCGTCTGGGTAAATATAATAACCAATTCTGGATTGCACAATACATTTTTCTTTTTTTGGTTGATCACCAAACAACAAGCAGTTATCAGACAGGACACACTCAACAGTGGCAGATAAATCTTCATTCAATGGCAATGCATTGATAACAAAAAAACCACTTTTTCCTTTGTATTGAGTAGGGTAGCCTTGAATGTGCCCGGAAGGTTGTGCGGACCATTCAGAGGGATACTCAAATTGGATTCGCAAAATGGGGTTTTGATACAAAGTACTTCCTTCTGCTTTTTGTGCATATTGAAGAGAATGAAACCAATAAAATCCAATAGCAACAAGAACGAAAACAACTAATAGAAGAAACAACCACTTTTTTGCTTTCATATATACCACCCAAAATTCTTGCATGTAGAACCCGGCATTAATTAACTTCATCATATTTATACATGTTTTTTCTGCAATTAGAAGCTCAAATTAATTTTTGCTTGCATTTCACAATTTTTTACATATATTCAAAAGAGCAATTGTTCGGGCCTCTAGCTCAGTTGGTTAGAGCGCATCCCTGATAAGGATGAGGTCCCTGGTTCGAATCCAGGGAGGCCCACCATAACTGCTTTTTTTATAATGGGGGTGTAGTTCAGCTGGGAGAACGCCTCGCTTGCACCGAGGAGGTCAGCGGTTCGAATCCGCTCATCTCCATTCCTCTGGAGGATTTAATGAGAAAAATAGTATCAGCTACATTAGTATTGTTTTTGTGCTTCTCAGTTATGTCATCTTTTTCTAATGTCATTGCTGCATCCAAAACGTCTATTCGGCTTACAACAGATGCAGAAGATATCTACATTGGTACAGAATTCACTATTCAATATACGATTGAAGAAGCTGATGATATATGGGCTATTGGATTTGATGCCTTGTATGAAAAAGGCAAATTTGAGCTTGTCAGTGTAAAAGAAGGCGATTTCTTAGAACAAGACAAGACAACAACCCTTCCTGTCTACAACGACAGAAAAGAAGAAGGGGTGATTATTTTTGGCATTACTCGTACAGGAGACTCTGAAGGAGTCGATGGCGATGGTACCATTATTCAGTTTGTTTTCAAAGCGCTTGAAATGGGAACTTACAAGTTCAATGTCAAAAACGTCTACGTAAAAGATCCTGCCGGCGCTGATATTAAAACAGACATTCACCCCCTAGAAGTAGAAGTAATCGAAGAAGACACAGAACCTCCTTTTCTTGAATTGACTGAAATTGGTATTGTTGCTGACGAAACCATAAATATCGAAGGCAAAACAGAACCAGAAGCTTCCGTCACTATTAACGATGAAGAAGTAACTGTTGAAGAAGATGGTTCCTTCGTCCACGAAGTTTCTCTTGAGGTTGGTGAAAATGAATTTGTTGTTATCGCCAAAGACCTTGCCGGGAATGAAACCAAAAAAACACTTACGGTTACCTATATTGAAAGAGTTGTTTTAAAGCTTCAAATTGGAAACAAAACGGTTATTGTTAATGATAAGCCAGTGGAAATTGAAGCAGCTCCTTTTGTTGACAAAAACTCCGGTCGTACATTAGTGCCTATCCGTATTGTAGCAGAATCTGTTGGAGCTGAAATTGGATGGGAAGGAACAGAAAGAAAAATTACTCTAATCCAAGGAGATACCATTATCGAGCTTTGGATTGGCAAGCCCATTGCTGAAGTAAACGATGTTCCTACCCCCATTGATGTAAATGCTCCCAATCTCTCCCCCACGGTAGTGAACGGGAGAACAGTTCTACCTTTACGTTTTGTAGCTGAAAATTTAGGGTGTGCAATTGGATGGGATGGTACTACTCAAACCATTACATTAATATATCCAGACCCTGAAATTATGTAAAGATACTGTAACACAAATGAAAAGCCCGGGGCAAACCCCGGGCTTTTTTCATATCGACTTATATGTCAAAAAAACACTACTACCAAGTCATTGTAAAAAACTTCCCCTCATTCTCCGGTCAATGCTTTACATATACATCCCATGAAACGATACCATTTGGATCTCGCGTTCTGGTTCCGTTTGGTTCTATCCAACAGATACGCCAAGGTATTGTACTTGGTGAAACATCTTTTTCTGAACAAGATTCTTTGTCTAGTTCAGCCGACATACCCAAAGATATTCACTGCGTTTTGACAAAAGAATCTCAAATTACACATCACCATGATTCTTTCTTCCATTTGGTATCCATGTACAACCTTATACCAATCCACTCTCTTTTTCTTCGAGCAGGCCTGTTTGCTGCTCAGTGGAATCCTCAAATCTTGTACCAGATTCATTTCGATCAACTCGACAAGTTGCAGTATTTCAAGCAAGAAAAAGCATTGCGGAGTTTCCTCCAAAAGCACCCGCAAGGGTTCACCCCTTCTGCAATTCAAAAAGCACTGCAGATACGAAAGAATTCCACAGTTCTAAAAAAAATGGAAACGGTAGGGATTGTAGATAAAATTTTTCAACCTCCCCAAACCACACTTTCCGACAATTCATCATCGACAGATATAGTCGAGTCAAATCCCGCAGTGTACCTACTCAACGGACTTTCTCCTTTTCTCCGAAGGAACTTTTACAAACAGTACATCCAGCAACATTTTTACGAAAAGGATGTTCTCATTATCGTCCCCAATGCAACATCAAAGAAAGCCTATACAAAGTTCTTTAAAAAGGAGACGTATGTTGAAATAGGAACGCGAGATCGAATTTTTGAACCAAAACAAAGATATTCCCTCATTGTTATCGAAGACTCAACTTCACCAGAATATCACTTGGAAGTACCCTTTTATATCCATATTGAAAAAACTGCTTTAATGAGACATCAAGAACTATCAGAGCAGATTGTTTTTGGCAGCTACTTACCTTCCGTTTTCACATATTCTGAACTTCGAAGGCACAGTTTCCAACATCTTTCTCTCCCCCGACAAAAAGATTCTGAAAATCGTATTGCACCAACCATTCAATTCCTGGATATGAAAAAGGAAATTTTGGACCATGGATACTCCCTACTTCCATTTTCTATACAAAAAATGATTCAAACCACCCTTGCATCCGGAGAAAAAGTTCTCCTATACATGCATCGAAAGGGTTATTATAATCTATCAATTTGTACGCATTGTGGGTATGTTATGAAGTGTTCGTTATGCGGGGTTCCATTGTCCTACCAGCCGCTAACCAACAAACTGACATGCCGATACTGCGGTCAAGCAAATGCCCGAACAAATACATGCCCAGAGTGCCACCACAGTACCATTGCATTACGAAGTCCAGGAACCAGTAAAATAGAAGAGTTCGCAAAAACACACTTTCCCACCGCGCAAATTCTTCGAATTGATCGTTCTCTTCCTACCCATTCACCCGAAGATGTTGCTTCCTCAACCTTGTACATTGGAACCCAAAAAGTATTCCAAGAACTGGATTTAAAAACCGTACATTTGGTTGTATTTGTAGAAATTGATTCTTTGCTGAACACACCATCCTTTTCGTCGCAAGAAAAAGTTTTGCAGTCCATCTCACACATCTATGAACATGGTTTCAGTAAAGATCATTCGCAGCAAATTGTGATCCCAACTTTCGCACCGAAAAGTGAGTTGTTTCGGTGTGTCCACAAAAAAACCCTCCACCCATATTATGAAACCGAGATGCAGACAAGAAACCAATTTGGCTACCCGCCTTTTGTGGATATGATGGAAATTTCAATACATCATAAAAGCCAAGAGGTCGTGATCGAAAAAACACAGGAGTTGCGGGAACAAATTCGTACTATAGATGGTATAACTATAGTAAGTGAAAAATTATTAGTGGGCAAAAGTCCCCACGGGATTTTTCAATCAAGCATTATATACCGAAGTGAAAATGTTATAAAGTTTCACCAAAAGATTGCTCCGTTATTGGATGTCCTGAACAAAGAAAGTGGCGTCCGTATTTATAGTAGAAATTTGGAGTAGTGGAATGTTGCAAGTTATTACCTATGGTCATCCATTGTTACGAAAAAAAGCGAAGTCCATCACAAAAATAGATGCGAAAATTCAGAAAATGGTAGAAGATATGACTTACACAATGAGAAACAACCGGATCAAAGGATGTGGTTTAGCAGCCCCTCAAGTAGGCATTTCTTTACGTATCGCTGTTATAGAGCCCGTAGAAAATCAACTTTTTTATCTGATCAACCCGGAAATAGTATCCAAAAAAGGGTCCCGTGTTGATACGGAAGGTTGTTTAAGTGTTCCTGGAACCTATGGTCCAGTTGAACGTTCTACAGAAATTCTATACACGGTCCTAGATTTTAAGACGGGGAAAAAAAAGATGATGCGAGCAAAAGATTTTACTGCTCGGGTGATCCAACACGAAATAGATCATTTAAATGGAGTTTTTTTTACAGACTATATTGAAGCACTGGATGCATTAGAATTTGTCAAAGGAGAGAAAATTCCTACGCAGCTTTTGCAGAAGTACAGAGAACAAATCCAATGACAATATCTACGGTTTTCTTTGGCTCGAGTTCCTTTTCTCTACCATTTTTGGAATGGACTTACCGCAACACCGAACTGAAAGGTGTCGTTACCCTCCCCGATACAACCCAAAAAAGAGGTTTACAAAAACTGCCCAGCCCTGTGAAAAAATTTGCTTCATCTCTTTCAATGCCGGTTATCACACCAAGCAATTTGCAAGATGCATCGTTTATAGCTCGTCTTCAAGACTACAACGCTGCCCTTTTTATAACCGCTTCATATGGAAAAATTCTTCCTGCTAAAGTACTTACGATTCCTTCCTACTTCTCTATCAATATTCATCCGTCCCTTCTACCTCATTATAGGGGGGCTGATCCATTGTTTTGGCAAATTACTCACCGAGTGCAAGAAACCGGAGTTACTCTGTTTCAAATGCTTCCTTCTCTGGACAATGGTCCTATTTTGAAACAAGAGTCTTTTCCTTTGGAAGAAAGTGACACCTACCAATCTCTGGAAAAAAAGGCAATTCGATGTGGCATCAGACTTCTTGAACAACTCCTAGAAGACATTCAAAACAACCGTCCTTTACATCCTGTCAACCAACCTCTTCAATGCTCCTTTTACGCCCGTAAACGCACCTCTACTGATGAACAAATCAAATGGGATTCTTCTGTCAAAGAAGTAGACGCATTCATTCGTGCATTCCCCCCTGATGTTGCTGCCTATACATGGTTTAAAGAAAAAAGAGTAAAGATTTTGCAGGCAACAATAGGGTCTATCCCCTTCATAAACGACACCAAGCCTGGTCAGATTGTGCTACATGAAAAAAAAGTATATGTAGCTAGTCAAGATGGTTTTATTCAGTTGCTGCAAGTAAAAATGGAAGGCAAGTCGGCAATGAGTGCAAAAGACTTTATGAACGGCTATCTTCGCAATGCCCCTGTCCATTGTTTTTCTTTTCATGAGTAAAATACAAATCCTCTGTATAGGCAAGATAAAGAACTCCCTTTGGGAGGCTGCAGTGAATGAATATTCGAAAAGAATCTCTCGATTTTGTTCATTAGAAATTGTAGAATTGAAAGAAATTCTTTTACCCGAGCGCCCCCCTCCAAAAATTGTTGAAAAAGCTTTACACAAAGAGGGTCTTGAGATCGAAGATAAAAAGAACCAAGAGGCGGCCGGATTTGCCTTGGATATGAATGGGTCTTCTTTGCATTCCATTGAATTCTCTCGCTTGCTACATCAACACTTGTTTGTACAAGGTCAATCTATTGCATTTATTATTGGCAGCTCCTATGGTTTAAGTCCCTGTATAAAAAAGAAGTATTCATGTCTTTCTTTTTCTTCTTTAACATTTCCACATCAGTTATGCAGAATTCTTTTATTGGAACAGATTTTTAGGGGTTTCAAGATTCAAGCCGGAGAAGTGTACCATAAATAAATGCCGGGTATCCTTCAAAAACAATCCATGCGCCCTTTTTTAAACAGAAACAATGGCTAACCACACAAAGATAACAATCCATCCAACTCCTGTAGATAGATAGTAAACACAGGCGAAAGGAACGCGATTAAAAGAACGATTGATGGATAGACTAGCCATTTTTTGAATCCACTTGTTGTCAAAATGCGTAGGAAGTTGTCGCCGGAAAAATCGTACGGTAAAACGTGATAACCACCGACTATATTCCACCTGAAGACATATCTTTTGATGGGCCGTTCTGTATTGTCGAAAAAAGACAAATCTACCCTCTGGCTTCCCCGTCACGATTGCCCGAGTTTTTTTCAGGGCAGTTTCCAGAGCATCTATAAATTCTTCCTTTTCAAAATTAAAAAACGAGACCGCTCGTAACTTCTGATTCGTATGCCATAGCAAGAACGCCACCAACCCTACAAAAATAAGTACAGACCAAATCCAATGAAAACTATCTTCAAAAAAAAGAGAGGATCCAGCAAGAAAACTACTAGGAAACACGATGCAAGCAATGACAATATACAACCTTTGATACTTGCGTGCATCAAGAATAACGGGATTGCGCTTCCACAAAGCGATACCAATAAACAATCCTGGCAAACCAAACAAAGCCCACAATAAAAATATCCAAAAGTTCATCTCATCTCCTTTGCAGAGAATTTTTCACCACACTCAAAAGCGAAATAGTCTTGATAGCAGTATAACAGTGAAATCAATAGTTTTAGAATACAATTTTTGTTGTACACTTAAAACATGAATATACGTATCCTATTCAAACAACCTCATTGGTTGTATCTTTTTTCTTTACTGGGGCTTCTTGTTTGGGGTTCAATAGCAATTTTTAGTGCTACACAATCTCTTTACCAAAATACCAATTTCTTCCAACAACACTTGCTGTATCTTTTTGTTGGATTACTAGCCTTCGCCATTGTATCCACTGGTAGCAGTGATGTAGTAAAAGTGAGTGCATGGATTTTTTATGCATTCTGTCTTCTTTTACTCGTAGTGTTGTTCATTCAAAACCAGATCCGCCCCTCGGAAGTACCACTCCGATGGTTGTTTATCGGACGTTTGTCAATACAACCCTCAGAACTAATGAAAGTGGGACTCATTTTGGTCCTTGCTCGATTGTTCTCAGAATCCTCTTCCCATCCCTTTGTATTGTTTCTACAAAGTCTATTCGTCACACTTCTTCCTGTGGGTCTTATTGCATTGCAACCTGATCTGGGGACGGCCATTTCTTTATTTACCATTTTTATCATCATGACTTTCTTTTCTCGCATTAATATCCTGTATTTAATCTCGCTAGTGATAGGTTCTCTTGGAATACTATGGATATTTCGAAAACGAGTATTTCAAACCTATCAGTGGAATCGCATTTTGTCCTTTATAAACCCGCATCAAGATCCCACAGGAGAAAGCTGGAGTGTTCGACAAGCTTTAATTGCCATTGGCTCTGGTGGAATAAAAGGAAAGGGATACTTGCAAGGAACGCAATCAAAAATGGGTTTCTTACCAGACACGAAGTATTCCGATTTCATTTTTGCTGTCATTGGGGAGGAGTTTGGTTTTTTTGGTTGCTTTTTTATCATCAGTTTTTTTGGATTGCTACTAGGCTCTTCTATGTCTATTGCTTTTCAAACAAAAGATTTGTTCCAGAAATTCGTAGTAGTAGGTGTGGTGGGGTTATGGTTCGTTCAAATTGTCATCAATATTGGCATGAATATTGGTTTGTTACCGGTGACTGGTTTGCCATTGCCTTTTGTTAGTTATGGCGGAAGTGCGTTGTTTACAAACATTCTTTGCGCTGGTTTAATCTATCATGTTCATCTTCACAGAGGACAAATTCATTATATCCCCTAAAACAAGTGAACAATTCTCCTGCTCTTTCGTATTTACTATAGGGGTATACTAGTAATATGAAAAAAATCCTGATTTTTATCGTAGCTATTTTTATTTGTACATCGCTTTTGTCTATTCAAACTCCTGCGCAAGGGGTTGAAGATATTTCTGTGGAAGTTCAGCCCCGGAGAATATCCACCAGAGCTAGTTACAAACTAAATTTGAAACTGGAAAAACCTTTGCAGGTGCATGATTGGATTAAAATTATCTGGCCCAAAGGAACTACACTGCCATCCCTGCCAGAAAACAAATCCGAAAGAACTGCTGAATTAACCCGCATTGTAGAATCCATCTATATTGGCACCTCTCCTTGTTCGGCATGTCAAGGATTGCCCGTTATTGATTATAGAGAAAACTCGATTCGATTTAATATTCACCTTGAGCTAGATCCCAAAAATCCTGGATACGAATACGTCTATATACATGTTACCGATAGAGTAGGCATCATAAACCCTGCTACACCCGGGATGTATGAATTGAAGATTCAAACGCAATCAGAAAGTGGTACTTTTGATTCGCACAGCTACGAGATTGTTGACAGCAAAATTGGCGACCCAACAGGCAAACCTACTGTTGAAGTAGAACCCAATGGTATCAACCACCAGGCTTCTTACCAAGTCTCCTTTACCACAGGTAGAGGGGGCGAGTTATTCATGAATCGTAGCCGTATTCGTGTTCAATTCCCCCCCGAAACAACATTGCTGAAAAAAAATCAAGAAATACCTCTAACCAGTATTCGCGTCAATGGCAAACCCTTGGGCCAAATGCCAATGATCCTGGACACAACTGTAACCATCCTTTCGCCGCTGTATATAGGAAATAGTGAATCAGTAAAGGTTGATTTTGACAAAGAGGCAGGCCTTCTAAACCCATCGATACCAGGCTCTTACAAAGTCCTGGTTAGTACTTCAGAAGATATTGACGAAGTCCTCTCGGGACAGTACGATATAATAAAGCAAAAACCTACCCTAGAAGTCATTCCTGCTGTCATCAACAAAAAAGCTGCCTATCATTTTACTTTTGTAGCCGATCAAGATATTATTGCAGATTATCCAATATATGTACAATTCCCCGCTAGTGTTAAACTTCCGCGGTATATCGACCCTTCCGATACCCTTGTAAACCACGCTTCAGCTTCTTCTGTATCGGTAAGAAATTCACTGTTAATGATCAGCTCTCAACAGACTATTGTAGCTGGAAACGTGATAGATATTCTCTTGAAAGAAAGTGCTGGCATCCAGAATCCACCTTCACCAGGTCCGCTTGTGTTAGAGTTTAAATGGTTTGATCAGCAACAGTGGGAAGAAACCCTACCTATAGAAATAGTCAATCCTACTGTGAAATTTACCAAGCTAGAGATGAATCCAAACAATGCAAATGAAATATCCACTTATACTTGCACGATCCAAAATGGGACAGAAGCTATACAAAAAAACGAATCCATTCAATTCTTGTTCTCAGAAGGATTTCAAATTCCTTCCAATGTAGATCCCGAGGCTATTACAATAGGAGGAATCGAAGTACTGGAAACGTCTCCTACCAAAGACTCTATTGGGATTACACTACCACGGGAAATTGTTCCAGAAGAAGTGTTTACGGTTGTTTTTCATCGCAGTGCAATGATAAAAAATCCTCCTGCAGGCGATCAATGGATCCACCTCTATGTGTCAACCCCTCACACAAAGGAGCCAAAACAATCTCCAACCCTGTATCTATACCCGCCCATTCCCTACGCTTCGGTGCAATTGTTAGAAGGGACTAAAGGAAAGAAGAATTGGTACACATCCCCTCCACTCCTATCCTTCACGGCAAATCAAAAAGACCTTGAGATCCATTTCTGGTTCGACGATGAGACAGATACACAGCTCTATCACAAGCCAATGACCCTAGAGGTTGGACAATATACCACAATCTTGTACTACTATGCTCAGAATTCCTATGAAAAAGGCCCTCTGCAAGAAGAGCTTATAAAAATTGATACGATTCAACCTGAGCTAACCATCACGCAACCTATCCAACCCATTACCTATACATCCTCAACACAATTTGTAATGAAAGGTAGAATTCTTACACAAGGTCTTCAGACGCCCCAGGGCAGTCCCTATAATATGGATATAGACAGCCTTGAAATTAACAAGGAAAAAATTGAGTTCCATCAAGATGAAGAAACAAAGCAGTATTACTTCTCGTTCTCTATTCCTTTGGATGAGGGAGAAAACCATATTGTGGTGGCTGCATATGATGAAGCAGGAAATGTTTCTGAAAAAGAATTCCAGATTATTCGGGATACCATCGCTCCCGATATACTTGTTTCGTTTCCTACTGCAGATTCTCCAACCTTCAAGAAAAGTTTTGAAGTGCTAGGAAAAACAGAACCTTTCACGGAGCTGTACATAAACAACGAACTCATTTTTGTAGACAGAGAAGGAAACTTTGCCCATCCAATGCGTGTCGATTCTGTTGGCAAATCCACCCTACAGGTAGAAGCCATTGATAAAAGTGGGAATCGCTCCGAACGATCCATTGATATATGGGCAGGAATCACCTTGCAACTTACCATCGGATCTCAGCAAACTCTTTCTAACGACACATCTGTACCTATTGACACAACACCTTTCATTACAAATGGCCGCACAATGATTCCATTTCGGTATATTGGAGAATCTCTTCAAGCCACCATTCATTTTAAAAAGGACCCGGTTACAAAAAAAGTTACAGAAGTACAATATGAAAAAGAAAATACTCTCATTGTTTTGTATATTGGAAACAGAATAGCCACTGTAAATGGCCAAGAAGTTGAACTAGATGCAGCTCCATCTATCGTCAACGGAAGAACCATGGTACCGTTGCGTTTTGTGGCCGAAGAACTTGGTTGCACACTGCAATGGGATAGTGATTTGCAAAGAATAACCATCGAATATCCTGCGTGGTAAAGGAGGAAGAATGAACCGACCTATGAGATTTGCTGGACCTCACATGTTTTATCCTAACGATCCTATTGAAATCATCCAATGGAAAGAAAAAATCCTTTCCCAATGGAGTCCACCCCTCCCTTCTTTTCAATCTGTTTACTCTGCCATTGTGCCCCATGCAGGATTCATGTATTCTGGATCGGTTGCTTTAAAAACGCTTTCTTCGATCCCTTTTCCCGACACAGTTGTTATTGTAGGCGTCAACCATACTGGTATCGGAAGGCCTTTGTCTGTATGGCCTACAGGAAAATGGGAAACTCCCTTTGGATGGATACCCGTCGATGAAGAATTAGCAAGTGAAATGATCGAACAAGACCCTCACTTTGAATCCGATTGCAAAGCACATGCGGAAGAACATTCTATTGAAGTGATCTTATCCCTGTTAGCTTCCTTTACAACTACTATAAAAGTGCTTCCTATCACCATGGGGTATCAGGATGTAAAAACCACAGAAGAACTAGGAAATATTTTGGTTGCATTGCCAACCAATCGTCACCTATTTGTAATTGCCTCCTGCGATATGTCTCACTACGTATCCAAAGAAAAGGCGTTTTCGGACGATCAAAAAGTTCTAGACCATTGGCATTCTCTCCGCTGGAAAGAAGCAATTGAAACCGTTGAACGCAACAATCTCTCCGTTTGCGGAGTAGGGCCTGGTTCAGCAGCTAGCTTTTATGCAGCTAAAAAAGGGGCGCAAAAAGGCCTACTACTAGACCATACGCATTCCGGCGAAGTCACCGGAGATACGAATGCAGTTGTTTCCTATGCAGGAGTTTTATTCGTTTCATGAAACGACTTCTCCAGGGAATCGTTTTTGTTTTTACCATGGTCTTGTTTTTCATACTCTCGGTCAAGGGAGTATCCATATCTACCTGCGATCGACTGTTCCTTTTCACTTTCGACAATGAGTTTCAAGAGTCCCTTTCCCTGCAATGTTTGTGTTCAGATTCCTTACAAGGAGAAGGATGGCTTATCTTTGAGAGCCCTTCGTATACCCCTCCTGTACCCATCTCCTATTTCGCCAATGATACCAGTGTGACTACAGATATATCCAAATTTCCTGTTGGGGACTACCGAGTACGGCTGATGACATACAGTGATCACAAAGCTGTGATTTCAAATCGGGTCCCCTTTTCAGTAACCTCTGAAGCCCCTCACCTGTGGCTTTCGGATGACATTGCAGCGCCTTTGTATCTCAAAGAAACCACTTGCGTCTTTACGTGTATCAGTTCGCAACCACTCAAAGAAGCGTACTTCACACTTCACAATAAGCGTTACCCTCTGCATCCCAATTCATCCCAAGAATGGACTTTTCGGGGCGATTTACCTTTACAAAATGGTCGTAATACCCTTTTCATACATGGAAAAAACCATCACTTAGTAGCCAATCAACTCTCCCTTGATATTGTATACAGAAAGCCAACAACAGCTCGACAAGTTATTGTGTTGGGGTATCATGACATCGGGGCATACGACCAAGAATGGATGATTTTCCCAGAAACGTTCGAGCGTCACATTCAAACCTTGCGTGACAATGATTACTATTTTTGCACTCCAAGTGAAGTATTGCTTTTTAACAAACAAAAAATTACCTTGCCGGAAAAGTCCGTATTGATTACATTTGACGACGGCTGTAGTGGAGTTTTTACAAACGCACTGCCCATCCTACAAAAATACAATGCTAAAGCCACACTCTTTGTTGTTAATTCCTTACTCGGAACGCCCGGATACCTTACATGGGAAGAGTTAGATTCCATCATGAAATCCGGTTTATTCACATTGGGATCTCATTCGTACAATCTTCATGGATGGGTTGACTATACAATGCTACCCGACGGTGGTTATATTCCCAAGCTCAATCACCTGCGGGAAGAAACTTGGGATGAGTATCTAGATCGCGTACGACAAGATCTAAAACAATCTCGTAATGAACTCTATGAAAAATACAAACAACCCATTTTATTTTTTGCCTACCCCTTTGGGGAATACAATTCTCAATCCATTAAAAGACTAAAGGAATGCGGTTTTATTGGAGCATTCACGTTCAATCAATCGAAGTGTTATGTTACCCACTCTACGCATCCGTTTACAATGGACCGAATACCGATGTTTGACGATACCAATCTTCAGGCTTTACTGGAAATAGGGGGAAAATAGCGTACAAGAAGTAAAAAAAGTAACACTTCACTACTTTTCCTTCCTATATATCTTAGTATAATGATGAATCTACTCAAAAAGAAGCAACCTTGTGAAAGCAAAACCAAAGGATGCTGATCATAAAGAACAACCCCCCCTTCTTTCGTCCATAACATTATTATTGGAGGTAGTATGCGAATCGTAATAGCTATTGGTGGTAATTCTCTTATTCGAAGTAAACACGAGAATAGTATTTTTGATCAACAACAACAGGTAAAACAGACCGTTCAAAGCATAAAGGATCTATTGCTTGGGAATTATGAAGTGGTGATTACGCATGGCAATGGACCCCAAGTAGGTTTTTTGCTGCAGATGCAAGAAAACATGTCTGCCAATATTCCCACTATGCCGATCGATTACTGCGTTGCGAATACACAAGGTAGTATCGGATATCAGATTCAATGTGCCATACAAAATCAACTCATTGAAGGGTCTTCTTCAAAAAAAGTTGTCTCTATTGTCACTCAGTGCGAGGTAGAAGAAGGCGATACGGCCTTTGACAATCCAAGCAAACCCATCGGATCGTTTTATTCTCTCGAAGAAATAACAAAACGAGCAAAAGAATTTGGATGGCAATTTGTCGAAGATTCTGGAAGAGGGTATCGACGAGTGGTTGCTTCTCCAAAACCAACATTGATTCTTGAAAAGGACACTGTACAAACGTTGCTTCAAAACAACACAATTGTCATTGCAGCTGGTGGTGGAGGTATCCCTGTGATACGACACGGCACTGGCTATAAAGGGATAGAAGCCGTCATTGACAAAGATTATGCAACATCCCTTTTGGCTCAAGAAATTAATGCTGACCTCCTTGTCATATCGACAGGAGTACCCTATGTATCTCTTGATTTTGGTACACCTCAAGAAAAACCACTTCGGGAAGTATCTGCTGAAGCGATGAAAGAATACCTTTCTCAGAATCATTTTGGAAAAGGCAGCATGGAGCCAAAAATAATTGCGGGTCTTCAGTTTACAGAATGTACAAAAAAGCCTACAATTATTACCAGCCCTGAATGCATTGAAAAAGCACTAGAAGGTAAAACGGGAACAAAAATCACTCCCAATTTGTAACTTCTCTCCAGTTAGAAGGTATATAGTAGAGGTAGAATTTCCGACGACTTTGGTTTCGGACAGAGGTGGAACATTTATGAAAATAACGTTGCGATTTTTATTGTCTTTTATTCTTGTATTTAATGTATTGTTTTCTTTTTCTGGACCATCATCTTCACAAGACCAATTTGAGAATGAATCGTTTCTGATTCATACCTCACAAGTCTCTTTTCACCAGATCCAACCTTCCATAAAAATTGCCATGAAAGAAGGATGGATATCGGATTGGAAATGGTTTCCAAAGAATACAATTTTAGAAGTCACAGGAGATGAGTTACAAATAAAGAACTTATTCCAATCCATCCCTTCTCAAATTGTTCCCAATTTTACGATTCAATCCGACCCAATCATCAAGCACAACACATCCGATTCACTTCCTCCTAAAAATTGGAATTTGGAAGACTTGGATATTCAATCCATTTGGGAACAAGGCTATACCGGAAAAGGTGTTAAGATTTGTGTTTTAGATACCGGTTGCGATGGATCTCACCCAAAACTGAAGGGAAAAATCAAAGATTTTGCATTTGTCGATCGCAATGGAGTAGCCACTCCTTCAAATAGCCCTTACGATACAGATTCTCATGGCACTCACGTAGCTGGGATAGCTGCTGGTGGTAGCAAAAGCACACCCCTTGGTATTGCTCCCGATAGCGATTTATCCATTGGAGTTGTTATTCCAGGTGGAAGTGGTTCTTTTTCTCAGATTATTGGCGGTATTGAGTGGGCAATGGATCCAGATGGCGACCCCGAAACAGATGATGCTCCCATTGCCATCAATTTATCGTTGGGAATGCCAGGATTTGTTGATTTTTGGACGCCTGTTTTTATCAATGCATTAAATCGTAACATTTTAATCGTTAGTTCATCCGGAAACGAAGGCAACGGGATTACAAACAGTCCTGGAAATCATCCTTACGTAGTTGGAGTTGGCTCCTACGGGTATCATCGAAAATCTTCATCTTTTTCTGCAGGAGATAGCAACATCCAATGGAACAGCAAGTCCATTGCAACCGATCCTTACATTAAACCAGATATTGCAGCACCAGGTTCCATGGTATACTCCAGCGTGCCTGGTAATTCGTATGCATACTATAGTGGCACTTCTATGTCAGCCCCTCACATTACCGGTGCTGTAGCCATATTAAAACAAGCTTTTCCAAAGGCTACTGCATGGGATCTCCGAAACTTCCTTTTGTGGGGAGGAGATGATTTAGGAAAAGAAGGATGGGACACTCGATACGGCAAGGGAGTCTTGAATATAGAGAAATCTCTGCAGGCAGGAGAACAATCTCACTTTATTCATGGTACCATCAAACATTACTCCGATGAATACAGCCTTTGGGTTCAAGAATTGCAAAGTGGTATCTTCATTAATGAAGAAGGATCCTTTTCTTGCCACCTCCTGCCAGGGCAGTATACACTTCAACTGCGCAGTGGACGTGATATTGTTCAAAGTCAGACTATTACAGTCACTGGCCCACAAGAAATTCAATCCTTTGCCCTGCCCAATCCAGCAGAAATGATTCTAGAAGGAGTTGTATTGGATCCCAATGGAAACTCCATATCCTCGGCCAAAATTATCCACGGAACTTCCGTATTGTACACAGATCAAAAAGGTCATTTTTCTGTTTCTTTACACCAAGGAGACAGCATCATTGTTCGAAAAAGTGGCTATATTGAAAAGCGTTTGCAAGCTACCCATAGCGATCCATGGTTAAATGTCCGTTTGAAAAAAACATCCCTTCTTCTTGTAGAAGGGAATTCTCCCTATAGCACAATCATAAACCCTCCCCAACAAGCTCTTCCTATCTATGAGAACACGTTGCATAGTTTGGACCAATCGTATGCCTTGCTTCGCTGCTCAGAAGAATCCTTCACCTTTGAAGATTTACAAGGCTTTTCCAAAGTTCTTTTATTTTACGCCAGTGGTGGCATGCAAAGCAATGAAATTCAAGCCTGTAGTACGTATTTAGACAATGGAGGAAGCCTCATTATTTCTGGTAGAATGATCACGCTGCTTGAACAATTTTACCGAACCAATTTCCTTCTCAAATATGCAGGAGTTTACTCTAAGAAAATGATTGCTTTCCCTTCTGTAGAAGGCATTCATTCGTCCTATGAAGACGTTCTGTTTCCCTTGTCAGGCCCAGGTGGCGCCAACAATCAAGAAATATGTGATGTGCTGATTAAGGATGTAAACGCTGGAAGCATTCCATTCCTTCGATATTCCTCAACTTCAGAAAAAGAGTATGCTGCTGTCATGAGCAACACAAGTGAATACAAGTTTGCTTTTTTAGGGTTCGGGTTGGAAGGAATTGGCATTGAGTCTTCAAGAAAAGAACTTCTCAAGCACCTTCTTGATTGGACAGATGAAGGAGGAGAGATTACTATCAATCTCCCACCTGGTAAAACCTATATAACCATGAAAAGGGGTCATGAGATCCTTGAAAAAATAACAGAAGAAACATCTCTCACATTGCAAAATCTATTTTTAGACAATTATGTATTTGAACTGGAGCGATATGGGAAAAAGAAGATTCGATTTGAATGTGATTTCACAAAAGGGAACTCCTATATCGCCAATGCCTATTTTTCTGACTCAACTGTACAGCAAGTCGATATTGTACCTGCAAATTGTACAGCTTCCGAAGCATACTTTATGGTGTATTACAAAGATACTCTGCTACATGCGTCGGAGTGCAATCCTTCCGAAACAATTACAGAATATCTACCACAAGGTGATTATCTTTTCTGCATATCAGCTAAGGGATATAAAAATCAATACTACAAAATTTCTATACAAGCACCCCAAGAAGAACCCAGAATAGCAGAAATGAACATGCAAAAGTTATCCATCCCCGTTATGGTGATTGACGATTCCCCAACAGGATGGTCTCTTTTGGATCATTACCTTCGTATAGGCGAATATTCAACTCGTTGGATTGAAACCTCTGGCATTTCTTTCCAACATTGGTCTGTTGAAGAAAAAGGATTTCCTTCTTTCCACGACATGTACCCGTATGAAATAGTCATTCACATTGCTGGAAGAAATCCGTACGCTCTGTATACAGAAGATCGTCAAAAGAGCATCGGAGAGTTCCTAGATAAACAAGGAAACTATCTCATTTTATCCAATAGTGCCCATACGGTTCTTGATGAATCTACATGGTTCTCAGAATACTTTGGCATTCAAACAAAACATGTAAACGTTCGAGAAAAAACTGTCGTTGGTATCCCCAGCACCGTTACTGAATCAATGTATTTTGATCTTTACAACTCACTAGAACAAGATGGTTTGTATATTACATTCCCTGAATTTGAAGCAACGAGTCCGTATGCAAAACCTCTTTTCCACTATGCCAGTCAGAAATTCTGTTCAAGCTACTTTGACAATGGAACCTACCGGGCGATCTATATCCCCTTTGGTCTTGATAACCTTACCAACTCAGATATTCGCATAAAACTGATTCAAATGACAAAAAAACTATTAGAAACTGGAGAATACTCAGAATAAATGAATGAAAAGCGTCCTGAACCCGAAGATGCACCGTTTGAAGACAACCAAACCGAAGATCCGTTTATTGTCTATGCTCAACTGGCAATAAAAAAACTCCCCAAGGATCTGAGAGAAAAAATGGTAAATGTATCTATTCTGGTTCAGGATGAACCTGATACGTATCAGCAAAAAAACCACGATACAAAGCACGGTCTGATTCTTGGCCTATATGAAGGAATACCAAACCCTGGAAAGGCATTTTTTTACAATTTCTGTCTTCCTGATAAAATAACACTCTTTCGCAAAAATATTTTGAAAATTGCTGCTTGGAACCAGAAAAATTTACGCGATCTTATTGCAGAAGTAGTCTACCACGAAATTGGACATCATTTCGGATTCAATGAAGAAGATTTAGAATCCTTCAAGACAGTATAGGAGTACTCCTCGTTGGCAACATCGACAACAAGAGTATTTCCTTTGCCCAAATGGTTCTGGACATAATACAAGGATACAACATCCGCTACTCTTTTTTGCAATACTCTTTTCAAAGGTCTCGCACCAAAATCCTTGCTATAGCCTTCTTCAATAATATGTTTTTTTGCTTCCTCCGTCAGTTCCAATTGGATTTGAATCTGTTGCAAATCTTCTTGCATCCTATCAAGAAGGATGTCAACGATAGGCAGTAGCTGATCTTGGGATAATGTATTAAAAACAATCACTTCGTCTAATCGATTGAGCAGTTCAGGTCGAAAATAATTCTTAAGCTTTTCAAACAAAGAGGAGGACAATTGTTCTCCCAGAAAAATAGCATGTTCATTGCTTGTTTTGTCTTCATCCATAAATCCAAGCTGAAGAATCCCTTCAGCAGAATGATGAACAATATTGGAAGTCAACACCACAATGCAGTTGGATGCATCGACAGTTGTGCCTTTTGCATCGGTGAGTCTACCCTCGTCAAACAGTTGCAACCAAATATTAAAAATATCAGGATGAGCTTTTTCTATTTCATCAAACAATAGGATAGAGTATGGCCTCTTTTTTACCATTTCTGTTAGCTGCCCCCCCTCTTCGTATCCAATGTACCCAGGAGGGGCTCCAATTAAGCGAGAAACCGTATGTTTCTCCATGTATTCACTCATATCAAAACGGATCATATGTTTGCGTGATCCAAACAGATATTCTGCCAACACTCTGGCAGTTTCTGTTTTCCCGACACCCGTTGGACCTAAAAAGAGGAAAACACCCATTGGTTTATGAGAATCTTTGATGCCGATGCGCGACCGACGCAAGGCATTGGCTAACGTTCGAACAGCCAACTGTTGACCCACAATCTTTTTCTCTAAATCTTCTTCAATATGGATGAGTTTTTCTTTTTCAGACTCTACTAGCTGCCCCAGTGGTATTCCTGTCCACTGAGATACAACATGCGCTACATCGTCTTTAGACACAGTATATTTTTGAGCATCCTTTTTCCAATCCTTCATTTCCTTGTTAAAGGCTTCATGCGCCACAAGATACTTTTCTTGGAATTCTTTGGGAATTACTTTTTTGTCAGACTTCATCGACCTTGCTTCGGCCTGTGTTTTTATGCACTGATTCTTAGCCTCCATCAACGAATCGGGAGGAATCTGGTGGATGTAACAATAATAAGCACAAGCTTCGTCTAACAAATCGATCGCTTGGTCTGGTTGATATCTTCCCGAAATATATTTCGAAGACAATGCAACAGCAGATTGAATCGCTTCATCAGAAATGTGAACAAAATGATGCTTTTCAAAGGAAGGACGAACGCCCTGTAAAATACGGAATGTTTCATCCGGAGAGGGTTCTTCAATATACACTGGTTGAAATCGTCGCAAAAAAGAATACTCGGATTCAATTCGTTTCTGATACGACTGTGTATCACAAGTACCAATAATCCGAATCCTCTGGTTTTGAAAATGCGACTGCAAATAGCCCATCAATGAAGTTCCATGGTCTGATTTAGTGTGACGTGTTAAAAACTGAATTTCATCAATGAACAGAATCACATTTCCCTGTTTTTCCAAGTAGGTAAAAAGAGCTTGCACCTTGTGCTCCATATCACCTCGGTATTTTGTACCCGACATAAAGGAACAAACATCAAGCTTCACAATGCGTTGGTTCCGAAAAGCACCAGGTACTTTTTGATGCACGATTCGTTGGGCCAAAGACTCAACAATAACTGTTTTACCAACACCTGGGTCACCGATAATTAAGGGGTTGTTTTTTTTCTTGCGGGAGAGAATTTGTAGTATTCGATCGATCTCATTCTCTCGGCCTATCACAATCTCCAATTCCCCTTTTTCGGCCTGCCTAGTAATATCGACTAGTGAGTAATCGTGTGAAGAAGATTGACTGGAACCTTCCTCTGAAGACTCTGAGAGAGAATTCGGAAGAGATAAAAAAATGGAATCTAAGGTTGGATCTTGGGATGACGACTGAGTTGATGGCAAACTTTTTCGAAAATGTATGTTTCGCAAAAGCTGGTCCGGTTGCACACCACATTCTCGCACAATAGTACGTACAGAAGTGTCCGCTTTCATCAAACATTCAAGAAGCACTTCGGTATCAATTTGCCCTCGGAATTCTTCTTGACTCTTGCGAGCTGCATTTTCCAAAATTTCTTTCACTTCCGGAGAAAGAACGATTTCAGAATCGTTGTTTGTTGAGGAAGAACCAGATTCTTGTTGATCCTTTTCTTGAATCATTTGAAGCAAAATATCCATGAGTTTCTCAATTTCTACTGAAGATGCCACGAACTCATTCGAGATATTTTCATCCGATCGAATCAGTCCAACACACAAATGTTCTGGATACAAAAATCGATTGCTTGCGCTTCTTGCCTCTCGTCTGGCAATGGATATGGCTCTCTTAGCCCGTCGGGAAAGAATATCCCAGTTCATTATCTGTTCTTTCTGACTTCCTCTAGGACAGCATTTACACGCTGTGTCATGTCTTCTTTATACCCACTTTGGTAATAGACAGCTTCCCCCGTAGGGGATACTAGAAGATAGAAGGGGAAACCCCTCACACCAAACATTTGATTAACACTCCCGTCTTTATCCAATACCAATGGATACTCAGGGCCATTTGGGTAATGGGCTCGGACCTCCTGTTCCGTTTCTTGCACATCAATGGCAAGTACCGTGAAGTCGGTTTGATTTTGTTCCATTAATTCTAAAATTTGTGGTTTCTGAGTTTCACACCACCTGCACCAAGTAGCGGTAAAGTCTAATAGCACAAATTTTCCTGCAAAATCGGACAGAGAAACACTGTTTTGATCCAAATCTGGAAGAGTAAAATCGGGGACTTCTTGTCGATTCTCCTTTGGGATAAACTCATCAGGCAAATTAGCGGCAACTCTGGAATCTACAAAATCATCTGGTTGTGTAGATTGAGCCCCGGGACTGTTAACTGTAGTGTCTGGCGAAGTAGGAGGCATTGTAGCAACAGAACGATTTGAAAACTGCACTATAAGGAATATTGCTACGGCAAATATCAAAATTAATAGCACTACCCATACAAGAGTAAAACTTTTGTTATCTTTCTTCA
The DNA here is from genome assembly GCA_964493625.1 of uncultured Caldisericota bacterium. GTDB lineage: Bacteria > Caldisericota > Caldisericia > UBA6126 > UBA6126 > JAGLCW01. The sequence goes on along the minus strand of CAZBOU010000004.1, from coordinate 24,819 downwards.
TGTCACACCTTTCGGGTTGCAATATAAACATGACATCAAATGGAATAAATTTTCCATCTCGAAGCATATTTTTGTATAATATTGTAACGATTTTCTCAATCTACAAAAGAGGTATTTATGAAAATGATTTGGGCCACTTGGCGAAAAAACTACATACAGAAAAAAACAATACCTGAGTCTGAATGCGTGTTTTGTTCGATCGCCAAAGAGACCAACAAGGATGTAGAGAACTTGGTTCTTTATAGAGGCATGTACAACTTTGTTTTAATGAATCTGTACCCCTACACATCTGGCCATGTTCTTATTGTACCATTGCGACATGTAGCTGACTATCGAGACCTAGTAGAAAATGAATTGACAGAAATGTGCTTGTTAGAACAGAAGATCATTACCTGGCTGGAAAAAGCATTCCACCCACAAGGTTACAATTTGGGCGTTAATCTGTGTCGCGTTGCCGGCGCTGGAATCGATTCTCATCTGCACCGCCATGTAGTCCCTCGGTGGAAAGGGGATTCCAATTTTATGACAACCATTGGTGATGTTAGGGTCATGTCAATATCACTCCAAGATGCCTATCAGCAGCTATTAAAACAAATTCAGGAGGATCCGTATGAAAAAACAGACTAGCCTTCTGCTTATCTCTTTTCTACTTTTTTCGTTTTCTTTTTCTTCGTGTACCAAAAAAGAAACAACGTCGTGGAAAACTTACACCCATCCTCATTTCAGCTTTCAGTATCCCGCCGACTGGATCCTAGACAAAGAAGGCACCAACCTGACCGTTGTTGGGCCTGAAGTCCAGGGATATTTCGTGAATCTAAAAGTAGATTACAACGACGCTGTTACTCTTGCTTTAGAGGATTTTATCTCCACTGTGGAATCGCAAAACCAAGTGGAACTTCTCCCCGATTATATTGATGGGGGCGTGGAAAACATCGTTGTTGACAACAAGGAAGGCATCCAAAGATCCTTGCAAACGTCTGTCACGGCAGATAACAAAAAACAGACTTTGTTTGTCACGCTCACGTATTTTATCGTTGAACCTTCCATAGGAATCGTTATTTCAACGGAATGTCCGGTTGAATCCTACACATCCTACAAAAAAATATTTGATTCCATCCAGAATTCATTCCAGTTTGGAGATAAATCATGAAAAAAATACTTATCTTCTTTGTTTTCTTTTTCTTGCTCTTTCAGTGCATACCTCTTTTTGCATCCCAGCAAATAGGTTCGAATGAAAGAAACTTTGTGTATTTAAAAAATCCTTCTGGCAAAAAAATACGAATCTTTGAAAGTGGCGGCAACTACTTCCAAGACTTCCCTCTTCCGTCTGGCATTGCTGTCAACAAAATGGGAGTTTGCCCTTGTGGAGGCTTTATCCTTGCCTGGGATGAAGCGAAGCAAAAGCTATATCATATTGATGACGAGACAGGCGCTATTGAGTGGACTATTCCTGTCCAATTCAAAATTGGAGCTATTACTATTTCCAAGCACAAGACGCGCTATGCCGCGGTTGTCAACGCATTAGATCAGTCCATTTGGCTCTACTCGGAAAAAGGAAATTTCATTCGAACCATTCCAAGCGATGGCCGATGGAAGGAAGCAACGGATATCTCTTTAGACGACTGGAATCATCTATGGGTTCTAGATAAAGTAGGGAAAAAGGTCTATTTACTTCGAGAAAAAGGCAATGTTATTAAAGAAACTTCTGCCACTTCTTCTCTTCCCCTTCACAACATGGTATCTTTAAGTTCAGACCGAGCTGGCTATATGTATATACTAAATACCAACAATACCATTTACATTTTTGACCGCACTGGCGTTTATCAACAAACTTTTTCTGTTAAAAACCCTCCGGACAGTTCTGCCGGTATCGCTATTGATCCATCCTTAAACTACATCTACTTGCTCCACACTGCAGGATCGTTTAGTCGAATCGACAAAAAAGGTACTATTCAATATACCGTTCGTCATCCATTTCAAGAAGACAAAAAGGATATCATTCAGTTGCAGATAGGAAGCCGATTGCTTATTCACTACGGATCCATCCCCAAAGTTTTAGATTTTGCTCCCTTTATTGATAGCTCCACAGGAAGAACATACGTGCCCATTCGTGCCATAACGGAATCGTTTGGTGCAAATGTTGCATGGAATAGTAAAACCCAAACGGTGATTATTGAGCTCGATAGCACCAAAATTGAGCTTCAAATTGGAAGCAACACGGCAAAAGTGAATGGGAAAAGTCTTTCCTTAGAAGCCCCACCTACCATTGTAGAAAACAGAACATTTGTACCCCTGCGTTTCATTTCTGAATCTCTTGGAGCAACTGTCCAGTGGTTCTCAGAAGACAGAGTGATCAAAATCGTCCGATCCTAAGACCACCCAATTTTTCCGTTATTTTGTGATAACGGGTGGAAGAATGGACTCAATTTCGTTGTACGATTCAATGTGAATGATAACATATTGATACTGGCTTTTTTGAGGATGGTAGGAAATGAGCTTCTTTATGTTCCCCCGAAAAGGTCCCTCTTCGATAATATAGGCTTTCATATTCCTGGTAAAACCTGATTCTTCTTCTTTGTATTCAATGTCAAACACGCGAGTTTTGACATCGTCTATTACTACTGTTTCTTCTAGATCGGTATAATCAATACTCAAGTCTTTATAAAAAGTATCAATGATCGACATTTCATCTTGAAAGACTAGGTCAAACCGTATCAAAGAATCCCCCGGTTCAATGGTTTCGTTCCAGTTGCCATAAGCATCTAACGACCATCCTGTCATACCAATTTGAACAATTTCTATGGGATACTTTTTTTGATCTAGGCCTATCTCGTATCCTTCAATGTGTACAGACAATTCCATGGGTATTGATTCCACGACAGCAGACTGTAAAATCTCTTCTTCTGAATTTCCAATATCAATCCGATACACCAGCGAATAAGGCTCGTTGATCTCGCTTTCTAGACACCCCAAAGGATGCAAGGATTCAAGGAAAAAATCTCGATAATTCATTCCTTTGTCTAGCAAAACATCATCTTGGAAAAAATTCCATCTTTTTCCCCCATCAATTTCCACATGAACTGGACTGGTATTGATACCATCCACAGAATAAGCTCCTTCTTGATTGGTGGTAGCTTTGATAGAAGAATTGAAGACAATAGGAATATTTGGTAAGGGCTCTCCGGAATAGCTTTCATACACATACCCTTGTATTTGATACGAAGAAGAGCATCCCATACAAACAGAAAAAAACAACAGCAAAAGAAGCGATGTAGAAAAAACTTTTTTGCCCAAAGTAGTACCTCGTTTTTATTCCATTGTATAAGAGCGATCCCAGATGTCAATATAGTAGATAAGCTAGGGGTTTTGGTGCTTTACTTCAGCTCCTTGGTGTATGAAAATAGCAGATTCAGAAAGATTGGTAGCATGATCGCCAATTCTCTCCAGATATCGACTAATCAATAAGTAGTGAACACATATTGAAGCTCTGTCTGGTTCTTTCGTAATTTGTTCTACAGAATCGCGAAAAACTTTGCCGTTCAAATCATCTACTACTTGGTCCTGGCGAAGCACATAATAGGCTAGTTCAATATTTCCTTGAAGAAAGGACTCCGCTGCACTAGACAACATGTTTTTGACGCGCTGGAATAGGGTGTCAATCCCAAAAAGATCGCAGCAATGAGGTTCAATTCCTGAGGTTGTTCGAACAATATTGCAGCACAAATCACCAATTCTCTCCAAATCATTTACTGCCCGAAGGATTCCAATTACTTTCCGTAAATCATTTGCTTCCGGTGCGTGAAGAGCTAATAGCTCCAACCCTTTTTTTTCAATCTTGAGTTCATAAGCATTCATTGTAGCATCAGCTCTCAGAATGTTTTCCATTATTTCTGGATGAAAATTCATAAAGTAATCTTCTGATTCTTTCAAAAGATCCAAGGACAAATGAATCATTTTCGAAATATCTTCCTGAATACTCAACAGATATTGATCTTTTGTCATCGTTCTCATAGATACGCTCCAAGATGGTTGTATAATACTAGTAGTATAGAAACAGTTTATTAAGAAATCATAAAGACCATATTAAGGCTTCGTTAAATTCGCCATTGGCACTTGCAGGATGAATTTTGAGCCCTTGCCCACGGAGCTTTCAACTTGTATAGATCCCTGGTGCAAAAGAATAATGTGTTTCACAATGGACAACCCAAGGCCAGATCCAGTTGTAAATTCTCCAGAATGAGATTTATCCACGCGATAAAATCGCTCAAATATCCTTTCTTTTTCTTGCTCGGGGATGCCATATCCTTGGTCTTGCACTACAATGCATACAAAATAGTCTTCTTCATAAGCATTGACATGTATGGTGGTATTGTTTGGTGAATATCGAATGGCATTTTCAAGTAAATTACGAAACACTTGTAACAGCAGGGATTCGTTTCCCTCTATTTCCAGTGCAGTAGGTTCTACACAAAGCATGACGTTTTGCTCTTTTTGTTGTGCTTCTTTCTGACAACTATGCTTTGCCTCTTCCAATACTCGGTGCAAAGGAAAGATGGTTTTCGTCATTTGATTGGCATTTTCCAATCGAGACAATATCAATAAATCTTGGATGATGGTTGCCATTTTTTGAGCATTTTTCTCAATAATATGCAAGTATTTCCGTTGTCTCTTTAAAGGGAGGGTTTCCGACATTAATGTCTCGGCAAAACCAACAATAGCGGCAAGTGGGCTCTTTAACTCATGGGAAACATTGGACACAAATTCAGTTCGCACCTTTTCTAGTTTCCTCAAATGTGTTAAGTCTTGTAATATAAGGAGATATTCTTCTTTGTCTTGACGAACAATAAAGGTAGACAAGGGTAATATCCGATAATACAAATACCGCTTTCTTTCTTGGTTTAAAACAAATTCTCCTTCAACGGAAATTTTTGTCTCAATCACTTGATCAATTTGACCATGCAAAGTATAGCTTGCAAGCACCTCCCATGTATGTTTTTTTGCCACTAGCAGTGGATAGTTTAACATCTCTTCAATAGCCTCATTTGTAAACAGAATCGTGCGCTCTTGGTTAAAAATCAAGACGCCTTCTGTTAACTGATTCATTAAAGATAAAGTAAACTGATTGGTAGACTCTAGTTGATGGGTCTTCTGTTGGTAAAAATCGATGATTTTTTGCCAACTGGAAAGCAGATCAATCTCATTAAAATTAACAATCTCGTGCACATGTTGAGAAAAAAACCGTTCTACTTTTTGCCAATACGATAAAGCAAACAGAATGGAAACAACAAGAGAGATGATAAACCCCGGAAGGAAGACCGAATACAAAATAGTGCTAAAGGATGCATCGGGATAACTTGCGAGAAGCAAAAGTGAAACTGCCACCAGGGTGGCTAAAGAAGATAAAAAAGTAGTAAACAGTAATTTATGTCTCATGAGTGGGTGGTTCAATCTTGTAACCAACACCGCGAACAGTTTGGACTAACGTAGAAGCAGATTGTAGCTTTTTACGTAAAGAGGTTACGTGCACATCAATCACGCGATGAATTACATACACCTCGTTTTTCCATACACCATCAAGGATTTGTTCTCTGGATAACACATTTCCAGCATGACTCGCTAAAAATACTAGAATATCAAATTCCAGCTGTGTTAAATCAAGGCGAGTTTTGTGTAGCAGTGCTTCTCTTCGATCGATATTCACATACAAATCTTCGTTGGACCAATAAAAATCTGATTTTTTCTGCGAACGAGAAAAGATTTTTTGGACCCTGGCAAGCAGAACTTTTGGACTGAAAGGTTTCGTAATATAATCCTCTGCTCCTAATTCAAGGCCTTTTACAATATCAAGGTCTTCACTTTTTGCCGATTCGATAAAAACTGGTATATGCTTAAACTGACGTTCTTTTTTCATGAAGGTCAGTATTTCAATGCCAGTAATTTCAGGTAACATCAGGTCAAGAATCACAAGATCAATAGGGTGTGTTTTCAATAGACGTATAGCTTGCGTGCCGGTTTTTGCAACCAAAACATTATACCCTTCTTTCTCTAAATGAAACTGAATAAGCTCCAGTAAATCTTCGTTATCCTCCGTTAATAAAATAGTCCTCATATAATGGCTCCTTACAGACGACTCCTAAAGAGAGTAAAACACGGCAAAATGTTTCGACAGGAAATCCAATCACATTCCAAATGCTACCGTCCACCGAAGAAATAAACGAAGAAGGGACCTCTTGAATACCATACGCCCCAGCTTTATCCAAAGGTTGACTCGTGGCAATATACGATCGAATCTCTGCTTCCTGGAGTAACGAAAACGTCACTTTGGTTCTTTCTGAAAATCCGATTCGTCTTACAGCCACATGGGAAAGAACTCGAAGAATAACCACCGAACTCACTACCATGTGTGAGGTGCCCGATAGGCTTGATAAAATAGAAAAAGCAGAGGCTTCATCCGTTGGTTTGCCTACAATACTATTCGAAGTGGCAATAGCAGTATCACAGGCGATGATGATAGTATCTTCGCCCCGGTGCCCTTGGAAGACGCAATTGGTCTTTATTTGTGCATTTTGGTGTGTAAAAAAATCAATCTCATCTGGATTGTACTCTGCTGCATCTAGTTCTTTGCAAGTTGGCTTTACACTGCAATGCGATGGAAAGAGGAGGTGGAATATCTGTTTTCTTCTAGCTGAATTGGAAGCAAGTATAAGTTCCATTAACGAGAAGGAGTGTGTAAAAAGGACTCTGCCATCACCCGCACGATGGGTATAGTAGAATGAGCGGCAAGTACAAGATAGGGTTGCCCTGCTTCTTTCATATCCTGCAAACAAGTAAACACTTTCTGAAGCAATTGAGAAGAATTATGGACAGAAGGGTTTTGCAAATAATCAAAGAGAATCTTTGCAGCTTTGTCGTTCCCAAACAATCGAAGCCCTTCCATGCAATGGGTGAGGATCATTGTAGTGTTGTTTTCTTGCATCAATCTTTGACAAACAGTATCCTCGGCAGAAGGAACTTGTAAATTGGATAGAACTTGAATGCCAAGAACCACAAACTCGTCTTTCTCGGAGAAGAGCAGTTTTTTAAAATAATCGAATCGATCTGAGGGAATTTTTTGAATATCCAGCGGGGGGATAGGAACTTCTGATAAAAAATCTTTCAAATAGGCAGCATATGTGTTTTCAAAAGAAGAAAACTCCCGTGCTTGAAAGGGAACAGAAAAAGCATTCATCCAGGCGGTTTCAACATCCACCGAAAAAAGAGATTGTATTAATTCCATTCGTTCCTCATTGGGGATCTCGTTTTGATCCAGCTCTGACTGCAAAAAAGAAAGAGATCTCGGATCTCGCAGTTCTCGAATCAAACAATGAAACATGGAAGGAATTGGTGTCTCTTTTGATGGATTTGCATTCGACTTCATTTGGGAAGTAGAAGGAATACGCACAATATCTTGGTGATACAAGTCCGTGATATGGTCAAAAAGGGAAGACTCAAAAACGATATCGGAAAAACGACGAAATGTATCCGAATCCCGATGAATGGTAGAAAGTTTGTTGGTAAGGAGTGGAAATAAGAAAGTGGGATCGGTTTCTAAAAGAGAAGACACAATAGAATCTTTTTGAATTGTACCATTGCGGAGATAAGAAACGAACTGGTTCTCAATTCTACTTTCTTGCCTGGGCTTTCGAAACCATATCAGCTGAAGGATGATAGCAAACACCATGAAAAGGATACTTACAACAAGAGGTAAATACTCCTTTAAAAAAGAAAACTGCGTCGTCAAGCTTTATTCTCCAATAGTTAGTCTAAAAATTTCTTCATGAATGCTTCGGCTGAAAGATTCTTTCGACTTTGCTTGGGATACACAAGTATTTTCAAGTCCGCCTTATCTCGATTGTTTTGCTTGAACAACTGTATGAGGTTTTTACAATACTTCTCCAGCTCAGGATTGGTTGTAAACAATACAAAGTGATCGCTATTTTCATTGTCGGAAGTGAAAATGAAGTGACCGTTGTCTCTTTCGCGAAGGCTCAAGGTAATGGCTAACAAAAAATCCTCTTGTACAGACTGTAAATTAACAGTATCATCTTTAGCGATTTGGATTTTCAAGACATGAAATTCGATCTCTTTTTGAATCCAGTCTGCCAATTTGAGAGTCGCTGCTTTACGGGGATATCGCAAAATAAGAGTGCTTTGTGGAACTTCATCCTTTTTTTTAATCAAACGATGAATACGAATTTCAAGCTCTTCGAAATCAAATGGTTTTACCAGATAGTCATCGGCTCCAACTTGAAATCCTCTTATTTTGTCTTCGGTTTGTGTTCGAGCTGTTAAAAAGATGATAGGGATGTTTTTCGTATCCTCGTTTTCTTTTAACTTTGCTGCCACCTGAAAGCCATCCATTTCTGGCATCATAACATCAAGCAATATTAAATCAGGCTTTGTTGCATTGGCAATTTCTAAGACTTTTGTGGGGCTAGATGTTTGTTCCACCTGGTAGTGTTTCATTTTTAAATGCAAGGTAAGCAAAGAAAGAATATCTGGTTCATCATCTACTATCAGGATTTTGGTGGTATTAGACATCAGATAGTTTCAAGCCTCTACTTCCAAATTTCAATACAGGTATCGGGGCAAATAAGGGCACAAGACATGCAAGACGTGCACTTGCTCATATCTTCTTCTTTGATAGCTGCAGGATGATAGCCAGATTGGTTGATGTCATTTTTCAAAGCAATAATCTTCACCGGACAAACTTCGACACACAAAGAACAACCTTTGCATAAATCTTCATTAAATACAACTTTGGGCATAACTCCTCCTTATTTCGATAATTCTCGAACCAATTCTTGGGCTACTACAATTCGTTGGATTTGGTTTGTACCTTCATAAATCTGAGTAATTTTTGCATCTCGGCACATTTTCTCAACGGGATAATCTTTCATATAACCATATCCACCCATCACTTGTATAGCGTCTAAGGTAACTTTTACAGCAACGTCTGAAGCAAAATATTTCGCCATAGCAGAACATTTGCCAATTTTCTTTTCGCCAGCATCAACGGTGGCTGCAGAGTTATACACGAGTGATCGAGCGGCTTCAATTTGGGTTGCCATATCAGCTAGCATAAATTTGACTGCTTGTTGTGCTACAATCGGTTGACCAAATTGTATTCTTTTTGTTGCGTAATGCAATGATTCTTCAAAGGCCCCCTGTGCAATACCCAAAGCTTGAGCACCAACACCCGTGCGGGAATGATCAAAGTTATCCATGGCGATTAAAAAACCACGCCCAGGAGCTCCCAATCTGTTTTCTTCGGGGATAAAAACATCGTCAAACAAAAGGTCACAAGTATGAGTTGCACGGATTCCCATTTTCTTTTCTTTGTCACCAAAATGAAACCCTTTCCATCCTTTTTCAACAATAAAAGCTGTGATGCCTCGAATTCCTTTTTTTGGGTTAATTGTTGCTAAAACCACGTAAACATCTGCTATCGATCCATTGGTGATAAAAATTTTTGTTCCATTTAATCGGTATCCTCCCTCGCAGGGAGTTGCTGTAGTTTTGATGGCAGAGGCATCAGATCCTGCTTCTGCCTCGGTAAGAGCAAAGGCAGCAAGGTATTCACCGGATGCTATTTTTGGCAAATACTTCTTTTTTTGATCCTCAGTACCCCACTTCACAATAGGATAAGAACCAAGGGCATTGACGGAATAGGCACAGCTAACCCCGCCACATACTCTTGAAAACTCTTCTTGGACAAGGCAAAGCTCCGTAACGCCCATCTCCATACCATCGTATTCTTTCGGAATGAAGATGCGCATGAAATCCAATCGCCCCATTTCTTTAATCAAATCAACAGGGCATTCATCTTTCTCATCCAATTCAGCTCGCAAGGGTTTAATTCTTTCTTCTGCAAATCGTCGGGCAGCATTGCGCAAAACTTCTTGTTCATGACTCCAAAAATATTTCATACAGATGATTGTACGAATTCTCGAAACGGTTTCAATATGGGAACGAATTTGATAATTTGTACAAATCAATTCATGTTATATACTTGTTAGAGACAATGAAGGAGTTGTATATGCAACATATAGCAAAAACAAGAATCAAAGTGAAAATGTACCGATTCTTATGCCCTGAACATATCAAGATAAAATCAGGCGATAAAGTAAAGGTACAATTTGCAGATAAAGAGATAGATTATGGTGAAGTCATTAACTTATGCCCATTCCATGAAAAAATTCATACGGATGGAGCCATCCTGGAAACATCTACCAACATCTCAGCGCAATCCCAAAGCGATTTAATTTTAAAAGACAAAGAAGTTCTTCGTTACTGCCAAGACAAATCGCAGGAACTCAAACTAAACATGATCTTGGTAAAGGCAGAACATGTTTTAGACGGTTCCAAAATTATTATCTATTTCACCTCTGGAAAGCGAATTGATTTTCGTGAATTGGTGAAAGGTTTAAACAACTTCCTGCACCATAAAACAAGAGTGGAGCTTTGGCAGATTAGTTCTCGAGAAAAGGCCATTCTTATTGGAGGCATTGGAGTTTGTGGTCGAGAAGTCTGCTGCCGTTGCATTGGTAAGATTCCAGATACAGTAGGTATTCGTACCGTTAAAGAACAGTGTTTAGAAATTAATCCCATTAAAATTACTGGCATTTGTGGCAAGCTAATGTGCTGTCTAACCTACGAACATGATCAGTACAAACAAATGCGTAAAGAATTCCCCGAGATCAACAGCACAGTTACTATGGGAGACAAAAAAGGAACCATCCACAACATTAATTACATTAGTCAAAAAATGAAAATTCGCTTTGAAGATGGAATCACCAGAGAAATTACATTGAACGAATATCTAGGAAAAGAACCCTCTCCCTTAACAGATGTGGAATCAAAAGAAGAGGCAAAAATCCATATCGTCAAACCTCGAACCATAAAAGACCGTGTAAAAAAAGTCTTTAAAAGCCGGTCCAATCGCACCGAAGATAAACCAGTAGAACCCCCCGCAAAAGAGAATCCACCTCCTGCAAAAAAATCCAGCAAACCTTCTCCTGAAAAAACAACGGACAAACCACAAAACAAACCGCCCAAAAACAAACCGCCAGGATTTTCAAAACCCTGGCGGAAAAGAAGGTTTCCTCGAAAAAATAAAAACGAAGAATCCTCCGGTGGAGAAAAGAAAAAACCGTAAAGAGTTATTCTACCATTTTGAAAGCTAAGGCCTTTGCTCCACAAATGGGACAAACTGCTGGTTTTTCGTCAAAATGAATATATCCACACACATTGCATAAATAGACATTTCGATCTTTGTTATCGCATAGCGTACCCAAAGCCTCTTTATATCTTTCTTCATGAACCTTCTCTGCTTCCATTGCTAAAGTAAACCCACGTTTTGCAGTCTCTTGGGATTCCTCTTGTGCTTCTTTGATCATGCGCGGATACATGGATTGATGTTCAAAGTTTTCACCTTCCATGGCATCGCGAAGATTTTCTTCCGTGCTTTTAACACCACACATATTTTTGAAATGATTCATCGCATGCAAAGTTTCTGCTTCTGCAGTGGCACGGAAAAGTTTCGCTACGAAAGAATACCCCTCTAAATCAGCCTTGTCTGCATAGGCTAGGTATTTTCGATTTGCTTGTGACTCACCAGCAAATGCTTCCTTTAAATTCTTAGCAGTCTTATCCATAAAAGCCTCCTTGATGAAATGTATAGATTGATATTTATTGTACCATTTTTACGGTGTAAAGATTCGATTTTTTCTGGATCGAATCCGAAGAAAAAGTTTGGGGTGCAATTTCATTCTCTGTAATAAAAAAGGTGGTTGAAAACCTACCTTTTCAAGCAAACCAATGACTTCCCCCATTTCAGCTTTGTGCAAAAGACGGTATACAAATTGATCAAACTGGTGCGATTCTTCGTAGTACAAGGAAAAAATCCCTGGCTCAGATAGCAGACGAAATATGGCCGATAAGGTTGTAATGGGGGATTCTATCAAAGCTTGTACATCAAAACAATCAAAGGAAAAAAACTGCTCTGGTTTCAACCTTTTCCATTCTTCAAATGGTAGATACCGCGCATGAAAAACAGAAGAAAACCCAAAATCGGCAAAGTATTGCTTCCAGTGTTTTTCCATTGTTTTTTTGGTTGTAAATACCATCACTCGAATCGATTGCCTTTTGCATCGCTCAAACAAAGAGGGAACAATACTTTGATCAGACAACCCATAAAAAGCAATTTGTTTCCCTTCCACCGGTTGAAAGGTACGTTCAAACATTGTTTCTACATTGCAATGTTTGAGCGGTACAGGCTTATCTTTTGTTGGATTTCGAATATCGATCTTCATTGGAAAAAATGCACCCACAATACGATTGCTGATAGTATCCTCGGTCTCTTGCCTCTTGCATCCCTTTCCGATACATCGTGCTCCAATCACGCACAACAAACTGAGAGGGAGAGAAAAATCTCTCGGCTTGCTTTTGTATTGTATAGTGATTTTGATAGGGACTAAAAAACAATGTGGAACTACAGAACTGAAAATGTCCTTCCAAAACCCTTTCATACGTTTCTTTCATGCGAATAGAGTAGCATATAGAACACCGCTTGCTGGAAGAGGAGACAGGCAACGTTTCCTGCAAAAAATCTCGGTACGGATACTCCCCATACACTATAGGGATATGAAAGTCCTCTATTAAGTGGAATGTTGCTTCTTTCCGTAACAAGTATTCCTTCAGGGGATGAATATTGGGATTGTAGAAAAAACCAACGACAGAAAACTCTTTCTGTAAGTCTTGCAGAGGAATAACTGCACAAGATGCACAACATATGTGTAGTAGCAAAGAAGGCTTCAAGAAAACAACTCTTCCTCTACGTCGAAAGTGGCCACATACCCATTTCTTCTAAGATACTGAATCCCGGTTTTTGTTAAAACCCTCCCTCGTGGAGTTTTCTCAATATAGTTTAAAAGAAGAAGGTAAGGTTCTGTAATCTCTTCTAACGTCATACGATCTTCACTTAAAATAGCACATATGGTATTGAGACCCATGGGCCTTCCATGTTTCTGGTACAATAAAAGAAGCAGTTTTCGATCCTGATCGGACAAACCATGCTCATCCAGCCTCATAATGGAAAAAGCTTGGTCAAGAATTGCCATGTCAATGTTCTTCTCAGACTTTACGGTTGCTACATCTCGCACTCGTTTTACCAAATGAATAGCGATTCTAGGGGTTCCCCTTGAACGTTTTGCTATTTCTGTAGCCTCTTGCTGCGGAATATCAATTTTTAGCTGATGGGCTACATTTTGAATCACATCAACAAGCTCTTCAATAGAATAGAATTGAAAATGATAGGTCAATCCAAACCGATCACGAAGAGGTTTCGAAAGAAGACCAGCGCGAGTAGTTGCCCCTATTAGTGTAAAAGGATTGCAAGGAATAGAAGCAGCTTTGATGTTTCGTCCCCCGCCTCGCACGATTTGAATCTCAAAATCTTCCATAACGCTATAAAAAGACTCTTCAATGCGTTTGTCCAATCGGTGAATCTCATCAATGAATAAAATATCTCCCGGGTTGAGGGTCATGACCAAAGACATTAAATCAATAATCCGCTTAATGGAGGTGGCTGTTGTTTTTACCAAGCGTCGTTCCATTTCATTAGACAAAACCATGGCCAATGAAGTTTTCCCCAAACCAGGAGGTCCGTTTAACAAAATGTGTTCCAAACACTCATTTCGGTCTTGTGCTGCTTGCATGGCAATTTTCAAGCTTTGTTTAATACCGGTTTGTCCAATATACTCTTTTAAAAGAGAAGGTCGCAGCAGATAATCTTCGCTTTTGAGTGTATTTTGTTTTTGATTCATCGTTTATCATCCTTGGTTAAAAGAGGTGATAAATCTGGTGGAGAGCCCGAAAATCTACGAGAATGAACAATGTTCTTCTGTACCAAAAAGTCCTCTTTCCAGCTGCCTAAGTTTTGAACAAAGGGAGGTTCTTCCTCGAGGTGCTGCGATGTATAGGAACGAAAACGAATGAAATCGTGGTAGGTTAAGGTAAGGTAATCCAGCAAACCAAATTCTCCCGAGGGCAAGCGAGCATAATGCAAATCGCCTGTTTCTTCGTTTTTCCATTGATCATTGGTGGCCTGGATACTATTGATAATCCTCCATGCAGCATTGGTGTAGGTTTCTTCTCCGGTAGCCACTCCTAAAAGAATCAAAAAAGAAGATTCATTCAATAAATGATTGAGAGAAGCATGTACTCGGAGATCAGGATTGTCATACACAAAATAGTCTTGAAGCATAAATCCATAATTTGGTGTTTCATAGCAAAATCCTTTGCGGATACCATCCACCAATATATCCCCTATTTTACTCGCTCCTTCGATGGCTTCCTCCACCCCAAACTTCTGGTAGAGCCGAAGCATAAACAAAGCTGCATCTGTGCAGAATCGAGTATCGAAATAGCGATCCAGAATCCCATATTCTTTTTGAAGCCATTTTGAGACAGTCCCGTTTGTCCAATACCCCTCCCGGTTCTGGTTTTCATGCAATGCTACAAAAGAATTCATACAAATAGTATACAAAAATCGTTGGTCTTCCTCATAATAATACTCCAAGATACTCCTTGGTGCGTACATCGAATAATCCCAATAGAACCCTTGAGGAGATTCATTCTCATACCCAGACAAATACGTTGAATAATAAAAACCATCTTGGAAGTACGCTTTTTTTAATCCGAAGTCCGTGATAAACATCACCTTCTTTGTGATTGCAGACTCTATATCCAACAAAGGTGCTGCAGAAAAAACAAACCAATCTCGAAAAGAAGAATCTTTCATTAAAGTGGTATGAGTTGAAAGAACACATTCTCCCCGCTCGTTCACTTCTGAATAGGTACTGGTTTCCACATCATCAATATGCTGGTAAATGCCGTAATCAAGGGTTTGATACGGAAACACTCGACCAGTGTAAAAAGAAGAGGTGGCTTCGTGATGGTTCATAAACTGACCAAACATCGCTTCCCCCATGGAAGTGCCATCTTCTGATGGTAGCAGGGACAAAACTGTCGATTCTTCCCAGTAGGATTCGTGAGAATACTGAAACACATGTACATCAGGACTGGTATCTTTTTCCAGCATATGGATGTTTTCATCCATATAGCGAACACTATAATGCAAAGGGAAATTTCTCTCCATGGTATTGGTATATTCGATGAATACCATGATGTCTGTATTCTGAAAAATGCGGAACCACAAATGGCAATCAATTTCGTTTCTAGCAGGATCAACTAGCTGTACAGATGCATGAATCATACCCGCCATATAGGGCGGGAATTGTGTTGAAAAATCAAGATGCTTGATTTGAAACGGAGCATGGATTGCTGTCACCACAGAGCGTTCTTTAGTTCCATCTACAGAATATTGAAGAGTGATCTCTTGAGAAGTCCACTGCAAAAAAGACTTTTGAAAGACAACCAACTGCGGATTTTTAGGATGGGGCGCTTGAGCAATGTCAATTGGTACAACATAGAAAAACAACAAACCAACCAGCACGGCAATAGGTATTCGATACAATCGTCTTTTTTTTGGCATCAATCTATTTTCAGGTCTTTCTATTTGTTCTGTTTTCATCATAATAGTTCATTAATGCTTTTTATTAACATTATACCTAGGATATGAATTTTCCACAGAAAGTAAAAAATATGGAACAAGATACTGGCAATTTGATCTACAAAAATGAATTACGGCCCATCATTGAAAAATACATGAATCAAAAAGATTTGGCCAGAATTGAAGAAGCCTATTTTTTTGCCAGACGATTCCATGAAGGTCAAAAACGAAAATCAGGCGAACCTTACATCGTCCACCCTTTAAAAGTAGCTATGATTTTAGCAGAACACAGTGTTGATGCTAGTATGATCATTACAGGACTGTTGCATGATTCTATTGAAGATACCGAGGCCCAGAAAGAGACTATTCAAGAGCTGTTTAACGAAGATATTGCTGGATTGGTCGACCAACTAACAAAGCTCCAAAATATTGAATTTAAAACCAAAGAAGAAGGGCAATCAGAGAATTTACGAAAACTTCTTTTGGCAATGGCCCAAGATACTCGCGTTGTGATGGTGAAAATTGCAGATCGATTACACAACATGCGCACCCTGGGTCATCTCGCGCCCCATCGCCAAGAAAGCATTGCCAAAGAAACCATGGACATCTATGTTCCCTTGGTTCATCGATTGGGAATGTATGCTTTTAAGTGGGAGCTAGAAGACCTTTCCTTTAAATACATGTATCCAGAAGAGTACTCAAAGTTAAAAGCAATGGTTTCTCGCAAAAGAACCGAACGAGAAAAATACGTAGAAACCACAATGAAGAGGATTTCTCAAGAACTCACCAAAAACCAAGTAGATCATACCATGGAAGGAAGACCAAAAAACCTGTATTCCACCTTTAAAAAAATGAAAGACAAGCAAAAGTCTCTCACAGAGGTCTACGACCTTTTTGCAACCCGGGTGCTAGTGCCCACCATTTCCGATTGTTATGCAGCATTGGGCGTAATACATAGTATATGGAGACCTGTTCCAGGACGTTTTAAAGACTATATTGCCAATCCCAAAGCAAACGGATATCAATCTCTCCATACCACAGTATTTGGTCTTGATGATCAATTACTAGAAATCCAAATCCGGACCTTTCAAATGCATTCTCTCAATGAAATTGGCATTGCAAACCACTGGTCTTACAAAGAAGGGGACACCAAAAAAACACGTGATTTTGACGAAAAAGTCCAATGGTTAAAACGCCTTCTAGATATGCAGCAGGAAGCAAAGAATGCAGATGAATTTATCAAAAACGTCAAGTTTGATTTGTTCAAAGAAGAAGTGTTTGTCTTTACCCCCAAAGGTAGAGTCATTGACCTTCCTGCAGGTTCAACCCCGATCGATTTTGCCTATCGCGTACACACCGATGTAGGAAACCATTGTATTGGGGCAAAAGTAAATGGTCGCATCGTACCCTTAACATATAGCCTACAAACAGGAGATATCGTCAAAATTCTCACCACCAAATCCGCTAAAGGCCCGGGGAAAGAATGGTTAAGCATTGCCCGATCCCCCAGTACACGTTCCAAAATTCGCAATTGGCTTCGCAAACACCAACCAGAAGAAAAACTAGAAAAACCTGATAAAAAAGAAGAGGATTCTCCTCCTCCAGAAGACACTCCAGAAATTCCTCTCGTCCACTCTCCCCTATCATCCAAAAAACCGACCAATTCTGTCATTGTGGATGACAAGAAAAACCTACTTGTTACGTTTCCCAGATGCTGCAATCCAGTTCCTTATGACGAAATTGTAGGATACATATCCCGAGGACGAGGCATTGTCATTCACCGAAAGACCTGCCCCAATCTTCGCACGCTTCTGTCTGAAGAAGGACGCATTATCCCTGCTAGGTGGAATCGGGAAGGGGAAGAACCCACCTATTTTGAAACATCTCTTGTTTTATGGGTAGACGATACTCCTGGAACCTTGACTAAAATTTCTGAACTTCTCACGCGGGAACATTTTCGAGTATTAGAAATGAAAGCCAGCATCACGGGGAAAGATTTGGAAAAAATAACTCTTCGCATGGAAATCAAAGACAATTTTGAGCTATACCATATCGTCGATACTCTTAGCAAACTATCGATTGTAAAGCGAGTTCAACGAAAATGATTTTTGTTATCCAACGCGTCCAAAAAGCTTCCATTGAGGTAGAAAACAAAGAAATAGCATCCATCCAAAAAGGATTGTTGGCGTATGTAGGCATTGTGAAAGGGGATGGAGAAAAAGATCTTACGCTAGGAGCAAAGAAACTGAGCGGTCTTCGAATATTTGAAGGACCCGATGGAAAAATGAGGTGCAGCGCAGGTGACAACGATCAATTCTTGCTCATCTCCCAATTTACGTTATGTGGCTCTATTCATAAAGGCTTTCGTCCTGATTTCTTCGAAGCAGAAACACCAGTCCTGGCCAAAGAACTCTTTGATCAGCTCTGCACCATTCTTCGAACAACCTACGGCCGCCAAGTCAAAACGGGAGCATTCGGAGAGGATATGCACGTCTTCTCCCACGTAGACGGACCTGTCACTATATATTTCAACACAAGGAAGGACAAATGAAAACTAGTATTGAAGTTAGCCCTCCCATGTTAAACACTACTCTTTATCTGTTTGAGGCAAACGATTGTATTATCATTGATCCAGCAGATTCGAACGCCTGCCTTCACAGGATATCGGAAAGAAAATGGAATCCCCTGGCAGTGCTTCTCACTCACTCTCATTATGATCATATAGCAGGGTTGGAAGCTTTGTTGCAAGAATACCCACATACCCCTGTGTATATCCACCCTCTTGAAAAAGAAGCTCTTTTCCAGCCTGATCTAAACTTAAGTTCTCTACTAGGACGCCCCTTTTCGGTTCCTTCTGAAACCACTGTAAAGCCCTTGCCAAACGACAAAGAACTACAAATTCCTTCTCCCCATTCCTCCTTTGTGTTTCGCCTTCAATGCCTTCACGTGCCGGGCCATTCCCTGGGAAGCATGGTGTATGAATTCACAACTACAAATGTAGAAGGAAAAGAAATCACTTATTTGGCGACAGGCGATTTCCTTTTTGAGGGTACCATTGGTCGGACGGATCTAGCCGGTGGTTCAAGCGATCAAATGCAAACTTCCTTGAAGCTATTCAAGACTGCTTATGCAAGTAGAATAGAAGAACTCATCTACATTGTGCCAGGGCATGCAGCCTCCATGGAGAACCAAACAACCACTCTTGAAAAGGAACTTCGGACCAACCCCTACCTATACAGACTGCTATCATAGATACTTCAAATGCACTAATCAAAGTATATTGTTTTACAAGGCCAGCCATGGTATAGTATGGATATACAATGTTTTTATCATAGGTTTACATAGGAGTAGCGTATGGAACAAGAAAATCCTTCTACCCAAAAAGGCCCTGTTCAAACAAACAAAAAGACACAAAAAACATCTTTGCGGCGTGCCAAAAAATGGATTGTATTTGGTTTAATCATTGTAGTACTGAGTGTAGCTGAATTTGGATTTTGGAAGGGGGCTCATGTTGGAAGCCTCTGGAGAAACATATCACTCAAAATTGCCACCACCTCTTGGCAGCGATCCTTTGGTCGTTCCAAGATTGAAAAACAAATCCAATCTCAGTTGCAAGACATGAGCACTTTCCTTGCATCGGGCGATACAACCTCTGCTTTGCAATATGTCCACCCCGATCAAAAAGAGAACTACGCCCAGGCTTTTGCTACCTATCCAGATCGAATTCCATCCTTTATTGAAGGTTTGCGATCTGCCAAAGTTGTTTTTATTAGTCCCCCATTAAGTGCATATGACACTGAACGCATGGCAAGAGTGGAGCTGCAAATTCCCCACAATGCAAATGCCCCTTCCGACGATACCAGCTCCTATTCCACAACGTTAACATGTATATTACTTGAAGAAAAGTGGGTGATTGACTCATGAAAAAAACAAAAAGAACTTCTCTACCCTGCTTCCTACTCTGTTTTAGTGTAGTATTCTTCATCGTCTCAGGCAGCTGTTTTCCGGTTGCTTTTGGATGGGAACAAGATGCTCACAAAATTATCAACGAAAAAGCTATTGAACATTTTGAAACCTACGAAAAGCATGCCGATAAATATTTTAACAATCATGTCGATCTAAAAACCTGGATAAAATATCCCCACGTCTTTTCCAGCAGTAAAACATCATATTACCATGAACAACGCTGGGATCTTTCCAGGGCCAATAAACCCATTATCCATGGTGGATACTCTTCAGATGAACCCCACTTGTATGTATCTGTGAAGCATTTTTACAATCCCATTGCAACCAATGGACCTCATCAGTTAACCGACCTGGCAGAATACCATGGGATTGCCTGGGAAGCATTACCCGCCACCGATTGGGCATTAACTCGACCAGAGAATCCTTACACTCTTGTACGTGCGCTACAGAACTACAAAAAAAGCATGGAAATCCCCTATAAAGCAGATGTATCTTCCATTGCAACAACAGAAAATTTTCGCGATTTTGCAGGAGAACCAACCACCTTGGAAGAAATGCGCAAAATGTATACAGGAAAAGCCCTGCGAGGCTTGGGCGAAGTGCTTCACCTAGTGGCCGATATGACGCAACCCGCCCACGTGCGTAACGATGCCCATCCCAAATGGGAAATTACGGAAAGTGCCGTTACCAAATCCGCTGCTACAACCCTTGTCGATGAACCTCGCAGAGATGGTGTAAATGTCCCCGCTTTGGGAAAAACCACAGGCAATATCATGCGCAATCTAGCCTATTGGACCAATCGTAATTTCTATTCCGAAGACACCATGTATGATCCCGTGGCAGAAGTCCAACCAAAAAACAAACAAAAGCCCTATGATTCTCCCGTTTTCTCCCACTTCTATGAAAAAGAATTCGATGGATATCCAACCTGGTATAAGAATTATTACGGGCTCGAAGTTCCTATGTTTCGTAAAGAACGAGATTGGACCTTTATCAATTACCGATACATCATCACCCCAGAATTTGCTGTTGAGCAAGGAAAAATTCTTCTTCCCTTAGCTGCATCCACATGTGCAAGGGTTATTGAATTATTTTGGCCAACCTTGCAATTGCAACAGAATGTAACCGAAGTAGAAGTGGCACCAGAGATTCTTGAAAAAGCAGAAGATCAAGACATCCTAGAAGTAAAACAATACGAAGCCACTATTCAACTCCAGCACCACCATAAACAAGATACCCAGTGGGCAGAATACGGCCTTCAGATACGGTATTCAGGTCCGGGAGAATTGTGGAGGATTCGAGGATCTCGTCATAGAAAAATCACCGATTTAGAATTCATCAATGGCTCTGTAGTAGCTTGCCAAGATCCAGAAACCGGAGAGCTCATAGAGGATATACCACAGCTCATTTTGCCCCGGGGTTCTTCAGGTCGCACCTCTTTATCGGGGCCCAAAATTGACTATACAGTAGAAATGGAAGATGCCCTTTATGTAAAAGTACTCGCTGGCGTTCAACAAGTAAAAAGCATCCCCTATATCTTCCAATTGGAAAAACCTACCATTCTAGTAGACACAGAAAACAAAACCATCTTACCTGGGGATACCATTGCCCTTGAAACCACCATTGAAAATCCGCCCGAGCGATATCGGTTGGATTGGTATATTGAAAATCTTTCTACAGACAAAGAAGATTTGGAACCCATCAAACCTATTTATACCTACGATACAACCCTAGAACACCAATTCAACAAAGAAGGTATTCATCGCGTTACAGTCAAACTATACGATAGAAAAAGAAAAGCCGTCGTAGCAGAAGATTATATGGATGTCATGGCTGAATTCGTTGATCTTTCGGGACCTTGGAATATTGTCCTTACAGTAGAAGGAGAAAGCGCATTCCTGCGCAAGTTTATTCAAACAATTCTAAAAGGAATCGTCAGTATCTTTAAACCTCTTTTCGAATCCACAGGAGAAACAGTTGACGAAACAGCCATAGACGAGTTTTCATTGGTAGGTTCTACCATTGAATACCGTATTCAGCTTCAAAAAACAAAAGAAGACGAAATCTACTACGAAGGAAGCATTGAGTTTACAGGATCCAACACTGGCTTCATCTCCGCTGCTGACAATGATTTTACAGGAGTGATTCTTACCATGGAGAAAAAGCGTCTTGTTTTGTATGCCCTTTCCGTAAATGATTATGGCATACCCACAAAAATTCCCTTTTTAACCCATGGACAGCTCATCGACATTCGTCATCTCGAAGGAAAGTTCAAAACCGATGCCCCCTTCACCATACAAGGCACCTGGAAAGCAACTCGATAAAGAGCTACACAAACACAATGAATAGCACCTCGCCAAGAACAACACCCTTTGTGATGGTTCTTGGTATAGCACAAGATGGTGGCTTGCCCCACTGTGGCTGCCACCAACCTTGTTGCGCTCCATCATGGAACGATCCATCTCTGGGCAAAATGCCCATTTGTTTAGGTATCGTTGACCCATCGGCACAAAAGAGCTGGATGATCGAAGCTACCTTTGATTTCAAAACCCAGTTGCATACTCTCCAAAACACTTCTCCATTGGGCTCGAATCTTCCTTTAAGCGGCATTTTCCTCACCCATGGACACGTTGGGCACTATGCAGGCCTACTACACCTAGATAAAGCCATCCTCAACTCACGTCACACAGAAGTATTTGCCATGCCAAAAATGGCACACCTTCTGCAAAACAATCTGCCCTGGAAAGCCCTGCTAGACCAAGACAACATTCATATCAATCAATTGCAACACAATACGCCCCACCCGCTTAGTTCCCACCTTTCCATCCAACCCATCGTAGTCCCCCACCGAGATGAATACACCGAAACAGTTGGCTTTATGATTACAGGACTCCACAAAAAACTTCTGTTCATCCCCGACATCGATAGTTGGGACCAATTTCCTGCCATCCATTCTCTTCTGGAACAAGCAGATGAGATATTTGTAGATGGTACCTTTTATGATGCTAGCGAATGCAAGCACCGTAATCACAAAATGATTCCCCATCCATTCATCGCCGACAGTATGAAACGTTTCGAAGCGCTCTCAACTCAAAAAAAACAGCATTTCCACTTCATCCACCTTAACCACACCAATCCATGCTTAAACTCAACTAGCCACGCCCATCAGCAAGTACTCACCAATCACTTCCGCATCGCCACCCAAGGGCAAATTATAGAGCTTTCGTGAGATGTATTCCATTGTAAGAAACTAGGACCAAGTTCAAATACTCTCATTTTTTCATAAACTCACATCAATTCATTCGCATACTTATAAACTCAGTCTCCTACAATACTTGTCACTTGTTTTATAGTTTGCAACTTTATTTTCTGGACACTTTCAATGGCAAATAGGAGATTTTTTTATTCATTATCTTGACAAACTTTTTTTACAGTACTTAAATAATAGTATCCTACTTGGAAAAAAATTGTGCTTTTCTAAACAAACTTCTTCGGAAGTTAAGAAAGGAGCCACATATTGAGGGTATAAAGAAAAAGTTGGGTACGAGTGCTTCCCGATCCTGTAAATAAAAATCATAATTTGTGGGTCTTGCCCATGAATGGAGCAAAAAAATGAAGCGTTATTCTTTTAAAATAAAAGAATCTACTCTAGAAGGAGTTTTACCGATGAACGATCCTAAAAAATCAAATATGCGATTGACTCGCATTGTTACCTCTGTTGTTGTATCCTTTATGTTGTTAACAGCTTCTGTCCCCATGTCAACCTATGCCGCTATCCAAGCCCCCCCCCCTAGGAACTAATATTGTTACCCAAAGCATGCAGCGCATCTTTCATTTCTTCTTTCCCCGTCCTTTGTATGTGGGCACTTTAATGAATGGTTCCAGCGATGCTGGCATGCCTGATCGGGGCGATGAAAAAGTAACCATGGCGACTAGTAACTGGACCAATTTAGTAGTGAATCTAGAGACAGGCAATCATTTGGTGACGGCCGATGTAATGTCTGTACCTACTGCCTCAGGTTTGCCATTACGCTTGCAACTTGTCCACAATTCTTTTAATGCATCAATTGACGTAGGAGTAGGAAAAGGATGGATGACCAATGTGCATACCTGCGTGCAAGAAGATGGTCAAACAGGAGATATTACATATATGGATCCTACGGGAGCACACTATGTTTTCGACTATGATTCCCAAAGCCAAACGTATACCAATCCCAAAGGGTTTGCCGGAAAGATGACCAAAGAAGTGGATGGAAGTTATACCTTGCAATCGCTCCAGCATACCAAACTTACCTTTGGTCCCAATGGAAAACTGACCAGTATCGGGGAAACCTGTGGAACGTCACCTGACAGCGTTAGTATAACGCATGATGGAAATGGCAATCCTACTGCTGTGACCGATTCGCTTTCGAATCGATCGATCACGCTAGAGTACAATGGAAATGGAAAACTCTATCAAATCAGTGATCCTCTCAGTAATACCTGGGAACTTTCCTACAATGGAAGTGATCAATTGATAGGACTGCAGCAGCCAGAGGATAGTATTCAGAATCCTCCGCTTGCGCCCCCCTCTTGTTCGTTTAGCTACGACGGAAACAATTTACTCACCGGACATGAAGATTTTTTGGGGAGTGATTACACCATTGGCTATGAAGGAAGCTCTCCGTTTAAAGTCACTAGCTGGACAGATCCAGCCAGCAATCAAACAACCTTTGCCTATGCATCTGCCTCCTCACCATACGACAAGAAAACAACAGTGACGGATGCCGAAGATATCGATATTGAATACTACTTTGGTGCTAGCTCTGGTCAAGTTGAAAAGATTCAGCAGTTTGATGGCACCGATACACTGAAAATTGAAATGGGATACAATGGCACCACAGGATTCCAAACCAGTAGTATCGACGCCTATGGCAACATCACAACAATTTCATATGATAGTGTAGGACATGTCACGCAAATTACACCCCCTGCTGGAGCAGCAGGACAGTATACCAAAACCTTTACGTATTCAATGCCTGTTTCTATCGATTCAGTCTTAGAAGAAACAGAAGAAACCGTTACCGATCAAGTGGATGCAACCACGTCTTTTTTGTATACAGACAATGACAATCCTTGTTTGCCCACCAGCATTACAAATCCATTAGGTCAAACCACTTCACAAACATACAATGCCCATGGACAGATCACGTCTCTTACCCAGCCTACCACAGGAGGGACGAAAACAACCAGTTTTTCGT